>NZ_OZ334582.1:3036317-3643580 GCF_976982775.1 Salinicola sp. NYA28a | reverse complement strand
CAGTTGCGCTGGCTGTCGGCGGCTTCGGGTACCGAGGTGGTCATCGCCGCGATCACCGCGCCGGTATCCTCGAAGGTGCTCAGCTTGAGGGTCATCGCCGCGCGAATGACCGCATGCTGCCAGTCGAAGGGAATCGACAGTCCGCGAACCCATTCGTGCCAGTAGGTGGCGGTCTCGCTATGAAAGCGCTGGCACAGCGTCGTGACCGATTCGGTGACGCTTTCGTCGGGGCCGAGCAGGAAGTTGAGTTCGCCGTCGAGCACGATCGGCGATTCCTGCTGGACGTAGGTGATCGAGGCGTCGGTGGTCAGACGCGTGATCCGATTGCGACCGATATAGCGAATATGGTGACTGCCTTGCGTGGTATCCGGCGTCTGGGTGCCGTATTCGCTGGTCGGGCGCAGTTTGACGCGGATCACCGGCGTGCCCGCCAGGGGCTCGACACGACGGACCAGCGCGACCGGACGAAAAGCCCGCCCGAATTGGTTGAAGCGCGGGCAGAAGTCGCTGATGCGAATGCGTCCGCCGTACTTGTCGGTGAGTTCGGTGCAGAGAATTGCGGTATTGCGCTGATAGTACTGCCTGGCGCCGACCAGATCCTGCAGCTCGATGCTGAAATAGCCGCGATCCTGGGTGTCCATCAGGTGCGAGAAGAACGGGTCGCCGTCGAAGCGGGGCAGACAGCACCAGACGATGCGCGCCTGGGCGTCGATGAGCGCGCCGATCTGACAGTTGCCGATCAGGCCGAGCTCCAGGGTGTGTTCCGCATGGCGGAGCGGGGTCAAAGATCCCGCGTTGTCATACTCTCCAACCATGTCAGTACCTCCTGTACTGATTCAAGGGAGTAGTTTGCGGCCGTCTCATCCTGATGGCCGACACGTATGGAATGGCCGCCGCGAGCGTTGACGATACGAAAGGCGTCCTCGTCGGTGACGTCGTCGCCGATGAAAACCGGCGTGCGGCTCCGGAAGGCCGAGGTTTCGTCGAGCAGGCGGGCAACGGCGGTCCCTTTATGATAGCCGCCGGGACGCAACTCGAGGACGCACTTGCCGTCGATCAGCTCGAAGGTGTCGCCAAGCGCCCGATGCTGGGCCTCGAAGAACTCGCGACACGCCTCGGCGAGTTCCGGAACGCTGCGGTAGTGCAGGGTCAGCGAGACGCCCTTGTCCTCGTAGTGCAAGCCGGGATGGGCCTCGACGAAGGTTGCCAGGGCATCACGGCAGGCGGCCAGTTGGGCAGGCTGGTCGATCGCCGTGTGGCGCGTGCCGTCGCGGTCGCGCCATTCCAGCCCGTGAATGCCCGCCATCGGCAGGGAAACCGGTGCGAGCAGGCGCTCGAGCTGGTCCAGCGGCCGCCCGCTGACCACGGCCACGGCGCCGCCGAAGGCCTCGTCGAGTTCGCCGAGAATCGCCTTCAGGTGCGGAGAGACGCGGACATCGTCGGGGTGTGCGGCAAGTGACACCAAGGTGCCGTCGAAATCGAGAAACAGCGCCCAGTCGCGGCGTGCCACGGGCAGTTGCGAAGCAGGACGCTGTGAAGAAGAAATAGGCGTCGAAGGTTTGGTCATGGGCCGCGAGCTCGTCTGCGTGAATGGTCGGGTGGGTCGGCGTAGCCGCTCGCCTGGGGTATCCGGAAGAGCCGCTCGGAAGCGCGGCCCGAAAGACCGGCTCGAAAGACTGGCCCAGGAGCGCCAGAGAAAGCCCACCCATGAGGGGGGGAGCAAGGCGCCGGTTGGCAACGCCGGCTGCCTGCCGGCGTTGTTCCGATACGCCCGGTCGCGGGCAGAATCGGGTGGCGCCTTGCCGGAGGGCTCAGTGTTCGGCTTGCTCGAACTGCTCGGCGGCGCGCAGCGCTTCTTCCTGAGTCGCATGCTCGGAAACGACGCGCTCGTTGTCGGGCTGGCTTTCGTCGATGACCACCCAGCCGGTGATCTTTTCTTTCAGATCGCTACTGTCGAACACTGGTTCCACGCGGGCTTGTTTCTGCATCTCTTCATCCTCCGTGACGATACCGATTGTCGGCTTGGCGATGGGCCTGGAGGCCCTTGGTGCCGCTCGCCGGATGGCGGGCGGTCGTGCTTGGTGCAGGGATGGCGGGGCGCTTGTCATCCTGGACAAGCCGCCGAATCGATTGCCCGATCCGGGCTCAGTCCTCGTCATCCTCGGGAGACTGGAAGGCGCGCTTGTCGTCCGGGAGTCTCACCATGTCGCCGACGTTGAGTTCGCCGTGGCTGTCATGGCGCTTGCCGTCATCGTCGATCAGGGCGGCGACCTTGCCGATGCTGACGCCGTCCTTGTAGGCCTCGACCTGAACCCGCGCCGTGGCGCCGTGATAGCGCGCGGTCAGCATCATGCCCGGCTGCGGGGTGACACGGTGCTGTTCGTCCTTGGCATAGTGGGCGTCGACACTGGCGCCGCCGGGGGTATCCCATTCGATATGCTTGTGCATGGCTTTCTCCTTACCGTTGACGAAAACGCTGATTCAGCGTAGCTGCCAATCGCTTGATTTGCTGCCAGTATAGTGTCCGCTCGAGCAATTCCGGTGGATGCCTCGTGCTATCCCGGATGCCATGCGGCACGCCGAAAGGCGAAGACACGAACGGTTACGATCGCTTGTCTTTTGGCCGGCGTGCCAGCAGAGTGAACGTTGTCTTTCAATTTCCAATAACGTCTTTCGCAATCCAACAAAGAGTGATAACAGCGATGAAGAAGACAGTACTCGCACTCGCCATTGCCGCTACCACGGCATGTGCCGGTGTCGCGCAGGCGGACGTCAAGGTAGGGTTTCTCGGCGGCTTTACCGGGGGTATCGAAAGTCTGACACCGCCGATCTTCGATGGCGCCAAACTGGCAGTGGCCGAAATCAACGAACAAGGCGGCCTGCTGGATGGCGAGGATATGGTCATGCCCTCCGGCGATACGACCTGTTCGGATGCGTCGGCGGCCTCCAACGCGGCCGACCGTCTGGTGAACAGCGAGAAGGTGACCGCGATCGTGGGGGCGCTGTGTACCGGTGCGACGATCGCGGCGGCCAACAATGCGGCGATTCCCGGTGGGGTGGTAATGGTGTCGCCGGCTTCCACGGCGCCGGCGGTGACGGATCTGGACGACAACGATCTGGTCTTCCGTACCGTGCCTTCCGATGCGTTCCAGGGCGTGCAGCTGGCCAAGCTGCTGCTGTCCAAGGGGATCGAGGACGTGGCGGTGACGTTCGTCAACAACGACTACGGTCAAGGGCTCGACGACGCTTTCACCAAGACGTTCGAAGCCGAAGGCGGCACGATTTCCGCCAACCTGGCGCATGAGGACAACCGCGCCGATTACCGTTCGGAAATCGGCCAGCTGTCGTCCGGCGGCTCGCAGACGCTGGTCGTGCTGGCCTACGCCGACACGTCCGGCCAGACGATCCTGCGCCAGGCCTATGAAAGCGGGGCGTTTACCCAGTTCGCCGGTGGCGATGGCATGGTCGGCAACGCGCTGGTCGACGCAGTGGGTGCCGACGTGCTCGAGGGCATGATCGCGACACGTCCGGGCTCGCCGGATGTGCCGGGGGCGGAGGTCTTCAACGGCCTGGCCGAGAAAGCCGGTATCGACCCGAGCGCGGTGTTCGCGGCGCAGTCCTACGATGCCGCCTTCCTGCTGGCGCTCGCCATCGAGAAGAACGGTAGCGCGGATCGTGAAGGGCTTTCCGCGGCGCTGCGCGATGTCGCCACGGCGCCGGGCGAGACGATCCTGCCGGGCGAGTGGGAGAAGGCCAAGCAGTTGCTCGCCGAAGGCAAGGAGATCGACTATCAGGGCGCTTCCGGCAACCAGGAGTTCGATGACAACGGCGACGTGCCGGGCATCGTGGTCGAGATGGCCGTGGAAGATGGCAAGTTCGTGACCAAGGGGGCGGTCGAAAAATAATCCTCGTCGACTCCAGGGCAACGCCCAGGAAGACAATGCCTAGAAAGACAACGCCCAAGACGCAAAACCCCGAGCTCAGGCTCGGGGTTTTTGCGTTCAGGTGTCGCGGTTCGCGTTTGGCTGTTCGAGCGTCGCGATCAGTCGTGATGCTTGACCTTCTCAGGTATCAGCCCGCGCGGCGCGAAGCGCAATACCAGCAGGATCAGCAGGCCGATCACGAACACTCTCGCCTGCAGGGCGCGGCTGTCTAGGTTGCCCGGCTGCCAGTCGAACCAGTGGGCGCCCAGCGCGGTGACGGCGTGCATCAGCGACAGTGCCAGCGGCCCCGACATGATCCAGATCACGTAGACCAGCACGGCACCGAACAGCGTTCCCAGATTGTTGCCGGGGCCGCCGAGGATCACCATCACCAGCACCAGGAAGGTGTGGTTCAGCGGCAGGTAGCCCTGCGGGTCGAACAGGCCGTTGAAGCTGGTCAGCGCCGCACCGCCGATCCCCATCAGGATACAGCCGAAGACGAAGATCTCCTGGCGGCGGCGATTGATCGATTTGCCCATGGCGGCGGCGGAGACTTCGTTGTCGCGGATGGCGCGGATCATGCGGCCCCAGGGCGCGTGGTAGGCGCGATGGAGCAGGAAGAAGATCACCGCGATCATCACCACCGTCACCGACAGATAAAGCGCGCGGGCGGTCAGGAAGCCGACTTCGCCGGGATCCGATACCGGCCAGGGCAGCGGCGAGATGGTCGCGGTGCCACGGGTCAGCCAGTCGGAGTTCTTGAGGAAGGCCTTGATGATCTCGGCGATGCCCAGCGTGGCGATGACGAGATAGTCGCTGCGCAGGCCGAGACAGATGTGACCGATGAAGTAGCCGACACCGCCGGCCAGCGCGCCACCGATGATCCAGCCGAGCCACACCGGCAGGCCCAGGCCACCGATGAACTCCACCTGGGATTCGATATCGCCGGTGACGCTGCGTAGCCAGCTGATCATGATCAGATAGCCGACGAGCCCCGCGACGACCGCGAGGATGGTGCGCAGCAGCCTGGGAACGCCGATGCGGTCGAGGCGGCTGATGCCGAAGACGATCGCCGTGACCGCCACCATCGCCAGCAGCACCCAGCCCAGGCGTCCGGGCAGGTCGCTGGCCCAAAACTCGGGATTGACCGGGATGCTGAAGAAGGTGGCCGAGAAGCCGCCCAGGGCGACGAAGCCCATGATCCCGGCGTTGAACTGGCCGGCGTAGCCCCACTGGATGGTCAGGCCGAGCGCGAGGATGGCGTAGCAGGATGCTTCCACCAGCATGCGGGTGGAGTAGGCCGGCCCCATGGTCGCGAACACGGCAAGAACGACGATGGCCAGCCCGCCGAACAGCAGCAGCTCGCGAGCGGGGAGCGCGCGCGTCGGCGGCCCGGCGGGGCGCTGGGGTGCGGGCTGTTGTGGTGAAGGCTGTTGTGGCGAAGAAGCTGTCATCAGATCACCTTCCCTTTGAAGATGCCGGTCGGTCGCCAGATCAGCACCGCGACCAGAATGAAGAAGGGTACGACGATCTTATATTCGGTACCCACCAGCGCCAGGTTGTTCGGCAGTTCCAGCCAGGTTGGCAGGCTATCGCGTATCGGCCTGAGCAGGACCGACCAGTTGAACACGGCCAGGGTCTCGGCGAAGCCGACCAGAAAGCCCCCGGCGATGGCGCCGTACGGATGGCCGACACCGCCGACGATGGCGGCGGCGAAGATCGGCAGCAGCAGGAAGAAGCTGAGATCCGGCTTGAAGGCGACGTCCAGCGACAGCAGGGTGCCGGCAATCGTGGCCAGCGAGCCGGCGATGACCCAGGTCAGGGTGATGATCAGCTTGGTGTTGATGCCGGAGGCCCGTGCCAGATCGGGGTTATCGGACATTGCCCGCATCGCCTTGCCCAGTCGCGCCCGGGTCAGGAACAGATGCAGCCCGACCACGGCGACGATGGTGACGATGAACAGGATGATCTGCGGCTCGGTGAGAATGATCGGCCGGGTGACGCCGGGCAGGTCGATGCGGAAGATATCCTTGCGCGCGTCGACGTAGAGGCTCTGCGCGCCGGTGCCGGAGAACAGCCGGATCAGGCCCTGCAGCATCAGGGTGACACCCAGCGAGGCGATCACCATCACGATCGGCTTCACGCCGTGGCTGCGCAGCGGCTGGTAGAACGCGCGGTCGATGCCGACGGCGATCAGCGAGGTGACGGCCATGGCGATCGGCAGCATGACGATGGCGGTGGGCAGACCCAGCGCATCGCCGGCATGGGGAAAGGCCATCGTCAGCAGCAGGACGATGAGGGTGCCGAGGGTCATCATGTCGGCATGGGCGAAGTGGGCGAAACGCAGGATGCTGTAGATCAGCGTCACGCCGACGGCGCCGATGGCGTAGATGCTGCCGGTGACGCTACCGGCGACCACGACGTAGTTGAAGAAGTAGATCAGCTCATTCACGACGAAATCTCTGTTGGAATCGGTTTGACGCTAGGCTTGATGTCTTCGAGCTTCGAGCTTCGAGCTTCGAGCTTCGAGCTTCGAGCTTCGAGCCGGCCGCGAACCTCGGGCGCTCCAGAACGTGGCCTCAGCCGCCGAGGAAGCTCTTGGCCACCTGCGGGTCGTTGAGCAGCGCCTCGCCGGTATCGGTAAATCGATTCTGACCGGCCGCGAGCACGAAGCCCTTGTGGGCGATCCGCAGCGCCTGCTTGGCGTTCTGTTCGACCATCAGCACCCCGACGCCGGCGGCGTTGATGGTCTTCACCCGATCGAAGATTTCGTTCATGTAGCGCGGCGACAGCCCGGCAGTAGGTTCGTCCAGCAGCAGCACGCTGGGTTCGTTCATCAGCGCGCGCCCCATCGCGACCATCTGCCGCTGACCGCCGGAGAGTTCGCCGGCCGGTTGGCGGCGCTTTTCCAGCAGCGGGGGAAAGAACTCGTAGATCTGCGCCTTGAGACGCGAGGCGGTGGCGGGTTTGAGAAACGCGCCCATCTCCAGGTTCTCCTCGACGGAGAGACTGGGGAAGATGTTCTTCTCCTGCGGCACGAAGCCCATCCCCATCTCGACCAGCTTGTGCGGCGAAAGATTGGTGATGGGTTCGCCGCGCAGGCGGATCTCGCCCTGGGTGATCGTCAGCAGGCCGAAGACAGCCTTGAGCATGGTCGATTTGCCGGCGCCGTTGGGCCCGACGATGACGCCGATCTCATCGGACTCGATCGTCATGTTGACGCCATTGAGAATGTTCATGCCGCCGTAGCCGCCATGAACGTCGATTGCTTCGAGTAGTGGCATGTGTCGCTCTATGATTGTTGTGTCGCTGATGTCCCACGAGCCCGTCGTCCAGGGCCGGTTCGCAATCCTAGGCCGGTTCGGCGCCGAAGTAGGCTTCGATCACTTCCGGGTTGTTCTGGATCTCGGTGATCGAGCCTTCCATCATCACCTGCCCCTGAGCGAGCACGATGACGGGGTCGCACAGTCGCCCGATCATGTCCATGTCGTGCTCGATGACCAGGAAGGTGTACCCCAGCTCGCGGTTGAGCCGTTCGATGTTGCCCATCAGGTCGCCGAGCAGCGTGCGGTTGACGCCGGCGGCGATCTCGTCGAGCAGCACGACCTGGGCGTCGGTCATCATGGTGCGGCCGAGCTCGAGCAGCTTCTTCTGGCCGCCGGAGAGATTGCCGGCCAGTTCGTTGCGCACGTGAGAGAGGCCGACGAAGTCGAGCACTTCGAGCGCCCGCCGACGCACCTCGTCTTCCTGGCGGCGGACTTCACCGGGCTTCAGCCAGGTACTGAACAGGTTCTCGCCCTCCTGACGGGGCGGCACCATCATCAGGTTTTCCAGCGAGGTCAGGTGGCTGAATTCGTGGGCGATCTGGAACGTGCGCAGCAGCCCCTGGTGGAAGCGCTGGTTGGCGGAAAGGTGGGTAATCGCCTTGCCGTTGAGCAGCACTTCGCCGCTGTCGGGCGCAAGGCTGCCGGCGATGATGTTGAACAGCGTCGATTTACCGGCGCCGTTGGGGCCGATCATGCCGGTGATCGAACCCTTGGCGACCTGAATCGAGCAGTCGTCGATGACCGTCAGGCCCCCGAACGATTTGCGGATATTGCGGACATCGATGATGGGCGTCATCGCGTCTCCCCTGCAGCGTTATTGCTATTGTTCGTGAGAGCGCCGGTGGCGCAGCGCTCCTGGCCTCGTTGTAGCTGTATCGTTGTATCTGTACTGCCTACGGCGGGATACCCACGTCGGTACGGCGACGTACGATGAACGACGGTTGCCATTACCTGGGTACCCGGGATGTTGCCGATTGTACAGCCGTCTATCGGCATGAGTCGTGTTTCTTGAAGTACGAAGAGTCAACGCTATCGGCCCCAAACGACGACACCCGCCGAATGGCGGGTGTCGTGGATGCTGCAGCAGCGCGTGATCAGCCTTTCTTGCCGGCTCGCTTGCGCTCGTTTTCGGTCAGGTGCTTCTTGCGCAGACGAATATGGCTTGGCGTCACTTCCACCAGTTCATCGGAATCGAGGAATTCGATCGCCTGTTCGAGCGTGAACTTGATCGGTGGCGTCAGCACGATGTTTTCATCGTTACCCGTCGAGCGCATGTTGTCGAGCTTCTTGCCCTTGGTCGGGTTGACCACCATGTCGTTGGCACGGTTGTTGATGCCGATCAGCATGCCTTCGTAGACTTCCGTGGCGTGATCGATGATCAGCTTGCCGCGCTCCTGCAACGCGTAAAGCGCGTAGGCCAGTGCCTTGCCGCCGACCATGGAGACCAGCACACCGTTACGACGCTCGATGGAGGCGTCCGGCTTCAACGGGCCATAATGATCGAAGCGGCTGGTCAGGATGCCGGTGCCCGAGGTCAGCGTCAGGAACTGACCACGGAAGCCGATCAGACCGCGCGCGGGGATGATGAAGTCCAGACGCACACGACCCTTGCCATCCGGGTTCATGTTGGTCATCTCGCCCTTGCGATAGCCGAGCTCTTCCATGACCGCGCCCTGGTGCTGCTCTTCGCAGTCGATGATGACTTCTTCGTACGGCTCCTGCTTGACGCCATCGATCTCGCGGATGATGACCTCGGGGCGGCCGACGGCCAGCTCGAAGCCTTCACGACGCATGGTTTCGATCAGCACCGAAAGGTGCAGTTCGCCGCGCCCGGAAACCTTGAACTTCTCGGCGGACTCGCCCTGTTCGACACGCAGCGCCACGTTGTGGATCAGCTCCTGGTCGAGACGATCCTTGATGTTGCGGCTGGTGACGTACTTGCCTTCCTTGCCGGCGAACGGCGAGTCGTTGACCTGGAAAGTCATCGAGACGGTCGGTTCGTCGACGGAGAGTGGCGGCAGCGCTTCGACGACGTTGACGTCGCACAGCGTGTCGGAAATCGCCAGATTGTCGATACCGGTGATGCAGACGATGTCGCCGGCGGTGGCTTCTTCGGTCTGCACGCGCTCCAGACCCATGTGGGTCATGACCTGGCCGATCTTGCCCTTACGGGTCGCACCTTCCTTGGTGATGATGCTGATCTGCTGGCTGGGCTTGACGCTGCCGCGCTTGATGCGGCCGAGACCGATGACGCCGACGTAGCTGTTGTAGTCCAGCGCGGAGATCTGCATCTGGAACGGGCCGTCGAGTTCGACCTTGGGCGGCTCGACGATGTCGACGATGCTCTTGAACATCGGCGTCATGTCGTCGGCGAGCTGATCCGGTTCCATGCCGGCGATGCCGTTGAGCGCCGAGCAGTAGATGATCGGGAAGTCGAGCTGCTCGTCGGTGGCGCCGAGGTTGTCGAACAGATCGAAGATCTGGTCGATGACCCAGTCCGGGCGCGCGCCGGGGCGGTCGATCTTGTTGACCACGACGATCGGCTTCAGCCCCTGCGCGAAGGCTTTCTGGGTCACGAAGCGGGTCTGCGGCATCGGGCCGTCGACGGCATCGACCAGCAGCAGTACGGAGTCGACCATGGACATGACGCGTTCGACTTCGCCACCGAAGTCGGCGTGTCCCGGGGTGTCGACGATATTGATGTGGTAGTCCCGGCCGTTACCGTCATTCCAGCGGATCGCGGTGTTCTTGGCCAGGATGGTGATGCCGCGTTCCTTCTCCTGATCATTGGAGTCCATGATCCGGTCTTGGCCTTCGGCCTTGCGATCCAGCGTGCCGGACTGGCTCAGGAGCTTGTCGACCAGTGTCGTCTTGCCATGGTCGACGTGGGCGATAATGGCAATGTTCCTAATGCTCTCGATGCGAGCGTTAGAGGCGTTGTCACTCATGGGGCGGTTTCCATCGTAAAATGTGTGCGCCCATGTCTAGGGGCTGTTGACGTTTCAGCGCGAACCGCGTTGCTGGGTCAAATGGCGCCAGGCCAGGCGCGGGATGCAGAGAAGGGTGTTTCCCTTTTCCAATCCCGCAACGCCGCATGGCGCCATTTGCCGCGCAACCCGAAGGGCCGGGCCAATTTTTGCACGTTGCTGCGTTATTCGTCGTGCATTTGGAATGACCAAACTGCGCTCCTCACGCCTTGCCCCGCACAAAAACTGGCTCCGGCGCGGCCGTGCATGAAACGCCGACAGCCCCTAAGTCGATGATCCACGCTCTGCGCTGGATCGACGAGTCCCCTGGGCACTGAGTAGGAGGGTCGGGCGCGCATTGTACAGGCAAGCGCGCGACACTGGCTACTTTAGTCTATCGACGTAGCGCAAGATCTTTTTTCACGGCGATCCTGCGGGCGCGAGAGAAGGTCGTTTGCCCCGGACCCGGTTCTGGCGCGCCTTTTATTGTCATCACAACTAGCTGAAAAATAGCGGTTTTTATTCTTGCGAGGATCCCGTGGAAGACGCTGAGCAGATAGGCGAGTGGGTTCGTGCCGACGTCTGGCGCATGGAGGCGCTGCGCCAGGCGCGGTCGTTGTGCCTGCCCGACTGGTGCCTGGCCGCCGGCTTCGTGCGCAATCTGGTCTGGGACCGCCTGCACGGCTATTCGCCATCCACGCCGCTGAACGATATCGATCTGATCTATTTCGATCCGGCCTATTTCGATTCGGTCCATGCCGGCAAGCGCGCCGATCGCAAGTACGAACAGCGCCTGCAACGCGCCTCGACGCTGCCCTGGTCGGTCAAGAACCAGGCGCGAATGCACGAGCGCCACGGGCATCGTCCCTATGAATCTATAGAGGAAGCGCTGAGTGTCTGGGTCGAACGTGAAACTGCGGTGGGCGTCACGCTGGGCGATGATGATTGCCTCCGCCTGATCGCGCCGTTCGGCGTGGCCTCGCTGCTGGCCGGGCGGGTCACGCACAACCCTCGGCATGGCGATCGCGAGGTGTTTCGGCACCGTGTTGCCGCTAAGGGGTGGCAACGACGGTGGCCGAAGCTCGACATTCCCGAGCTTTGAAGCCGGGCTCTGCGGCAATCTCAGGAGCGCAGGTTGCCCAGCAGCCAGTCGAACAGCCGCCCGGGGCTGTTGGCGACCGGTTGGGTAATGACGAAACGGGGCAGGAGTACCGTATCGACCGGTGGCTCCAGCCAGCCCGTACGGCGAGTCAGCACGTGTTCGATGCCCGCGCCGGTCGCGAGCCGTGCCAGGTCGTCGTCCTCGCCGCCACCGGCATAGGCGGCGATGGGCAACGGATGGCGGCACAGAATGGCCAGCTGGTGCTGGCTCTCGCGTAGTTGGGCCAGCGCCCGGGCGTCCTGGGTCAGGAATCGTGGCGGCATCAGGCTGCCGAAACGGAAAAGCCCACCTTGCTCGAGCCGCCGGATGCTGAACGCGTCCAACGTCTCGTCGGAGAAAATCGCTTCGTTACCCAGCGTCGCGGCGACAGCGTACAGCGTCGCCGGCTTGTACGACTGGTCGAGCTCGTCAACGTAAGTCTTGATCGCTTGACTGTAATGCTCGTCCCGGCTGCCGGCGACAATCGGCGGCGCGGGCAGGCCGGCTTCGACCAGCTGCTGGGCGGCACGCTCGGCCGTGTCTTCATGCCATAGCGCTTCGCCGAACGCTTCATGCCAGGAACTCCAGGCTCGCTGAGTGACCGGGCAGGGGAGGAAGACGTTGGCCGGCAGTGCCATGCGTTCCAGCGTGGGTGCAACCTGTTTGAGCGTGTCACGCCAGCCGCCGTCGAACGTGAGTGCGATGCGGGGCAACTGATCGTGATGAAGCTGCAGCACGCTCTCCAGACTGACGATCTGCGCGCTGTCGCTGAGACTTTCCAGCAGCTTTTGAAAACTGTCCGGGCCCAGACACCAATCGGCGCGGTGGGGCAGGCGTGCCTCGGCTTCATCATCCAGTACCCGGCGCAGTGCCAGAATAGCGCTTCGGCCCCATAGCGGCTCGCTGAGATTGAGACGCCAGTGACCGCGTAGGCGCTGTACCACATCCTGTGTGCGATCCAGCCTGGGCATGGGTAGTTCCATTACTGAGTCATTGATCGCCATGAGTCACGGCGCGTACGAACAGTATCCGTCGCCTATCGGGTTTCGGCAAAGTTTCCGGCGACGACTCAATGCTCCATATTAGTGCATATGGGTGAAGTGGTGCGCCAAGTTGGTGCTTTCAGCGATTCGTGATCCGGCGGGATGAACGGTTTGCGTGCATTCAGTCGCCGCTTAGCCTACGAATGGATGTTAAAATTATCTTTCTCGTCATGCGGTTATATCAGTCGCTCACTGTCCTGCTTCATTTTGGCACATTCTCTGCATAGCTATGTAAAAACGGTGTGCGCGTGGGCAAGAGCGCTAACTTCGTGCTACAAAACACACATGCCAAAAAACGGTGTTGGATATTCGCCAACGAATCGAGCCATGGCTCACAGTGGAGGACAACATGTCTGAGAAAACCCTCGCCCTTATCGAAGAACACGACGTCAAGTGGGTGGATCTGCGCTTTACCGATACCAAGGGCAAGGAGCAGCACGTCACGATTCCTGCCAGTGCTGTCGATGCGGAATTCTTTGAAGATGGTCAGATGTTCGACGGCTCCTCCATCGAAGGCTGGAAGGGCATCAACGAGTCCGACATGATTCTGCGTCCGGAAGACGGGACTGCCTTCCTCGATCCGTTCACCGAAGACTCCACGCTGATCCTGCGCTGCGACATCATCGAGCCGGCCACCATGCAGGGCTACGAGCGCGATCCGCGCTCCATCGCCAAGCGTGCCGAAGCCTATCTGAACAGCACCGGCCTGGGCGACACCGCTTTCTTCGGTCCGGAGCCCGAGTTCTTCATCTTCGACGAAGTGCATTGGAAGACCGATATCGAAGGCTCCATGTACAAGATCTCTTCCGAAGAGGGCGCCTGGTCCACCGATCGTCAGGTCGAAGGTGGCAACCTGGCCCACCGTCCGCGCGTCAAGGGTGGTTATTTCCCCGTGCCGCCGGTCGACAGCTTCCACGATATCCGCAGCGCAATGTGTAACACGCTGCAGGCGATCGGCCAGAGCGTCGAAGTGCATCACCACGAGGTGGCCAACGCCGGTCAGAACGAAATCGGCGTCAAGTTCAACACCCTGGTGAAGAAGGCCGACGAAGTTCAGGAGATGAAGTACGTCATCCACAACGTGGCGCACGCCTACGGCAAGACGGCAACCTTCATGCCCAAGCCGCTGGTCGGTGACAACGGTTCCGGGATGCACGTTCACCAGTCTTTCTGGAAGGACGGTACCAACCAGTTCGCGGGCGACGAGTACGCCGGTCTGTCCGAAATGGCGCTGTACTACATTGGCGGCATCATCAAGCACGCACGCGCGCTGAACGCCTTCACCAACGCTTCGACGAACTCCTACAAGCGTCTGGTGCCGGGCTTCGAAGCGCCGGTCATGCTCGCCTACAGTGCGCGTAACCGCTCTGCGTCAATTCGTATTCCGTACACTTCCAACCCGAAGGGCAAGCGCGTCGAGACTCGCTTCCCCGACCCGACCGCCAACCCGTACCTGGCGTTCGCGGCGATGCTGATGGCCGGTATCGACGGCATCAAGAACAAGATTCACCCTGGCGATGCCATGGACAAGAACTTGTACGATCTGCCGCCGGAAGAAGGCAAGAAGGTCCCGACCGTGGCCACCAGCCTCGATCAGGCGCTGGAAGCACTCGACGCCGATCGCGCCTTCCTGACCGAAGGTAACGTGTTCACCGACGACATGATCGATGCCTACATCGAGCTGAAGAACGAAGACGTCGAGCGCCTGCGTCTGGCGACGCATCCGGTCGAGTTCGACCTCTACTACAGTGTCTAAGGTTCACACCTTGGCCTGACAAAAAGCCCCACCTCGGTGGGGCTTTTTCGTTCGTGGAGGGTTCTGCTTTTGCCGGCTCTTGGCCTCTTGCCGAAAGATCTGCACGAGGAGTCCGTCGGCCCGGGCGTAGGGAGGCACCGGGGGCCAAGGCGAGCCGGACACATTCAGGCCCTGGCCGGTATCGGCCGATAAACCGGTGTCATGATCGGTGGCAACAAGGAGAGGATAACGATGCAAGCACGACGGGTTGGGTGGATGGTCGGCGGTGTGGCGGCGCTGATTGTGGCGTTGCCGGCACTGGCGGCCCCGGTCTATCGGCATGTCGATGCCAACGGCAACGTGGTCTATAGCGACGAGCCCGGACAGGGCAACCGGGTCGATCTCAAGCCCATTACGGTGGTCGATCCGGCAGAGGTCGAAAGCCGCTCGCGCCCGGCCGAGTCGACGCCGACATCGCCTTCGGCGGTCGACTACGAGCGCTTTGCGATCACCAGCCCGAGCAATGGCGAGACCCTGCCGACCGGCCAGGGCGGCAACGTTCAGGTGCAATTGGCGATCGAGCCCGAACTGCAGCCGGGCGACCGGGTTCAGCTCCGGGTCGACGGCAAGGTGAGTCAATCGCCGATGCATACCAGCGTGTTCGCGCTGAGCCAGCTCGAGCGCGGCGAGCACCAGATCCAGGCTGAGCTGCTGGACGCTCAGGGCCAGGTGCGGCTGTCGACGCCAGCGGTGACGCTCTACGTCCAGCGGGCCAGCGTCAACCTGCCCGCCAATCCCAATAACCCGAATTCGAATAATCGATAGGCAGCGATTTGAGAATTGCACCATTTTGGTGAATGAAGACTTGGTTGCTATTGAGCGTTTCCCGGTCCTGAGCGAAATCGGGGAGTGGCGCGGTTTTTGCACTGTATAAGCACATACCGGATCACCACGATGGAACGACGCATGTATCAACGTTTGCTGGAGCACTTGACGACCGCCGTCCTGCTACTCGACGAGCATCTGCACGTGCGCTGGCTCAACCCTGCCGCCGAGGCGCTACTGGCCGCGAGCCGGCCCCGGGTGGTCGGCCATTGGCTGGAGTGCCTGAACGGCGAGGACGGCAGCATCCGACAGGTACTGCTCAAGGCGATGCAGGAGTTTCATCCCTACACGCAGCGGGAAGCGGCGATGGTGCTGACCGCCGGGGAAGTGATCACGGTGGATTTCACCGCGACGCCGATCACCAGCCGCGAACTGCTGCTCGAGATCGAGCCGCGGGATCGGCTATTGCGAATTTCCCGCGAGGAGGCGCTGATCGCACGCCAGGAGACGGTCAAGGTGCTGATGCGCGGCCTCGCCCACGAGGTCAAGAATCCACTGGGTGGCATCCGCGGCGCCGCGCAGTTGCTGGAGCGGGATCTCCCCGATCCGCAGTTGACCGAATTCACCCGAATCATCGTCGAGGAGGCGGATCGCCTGCGGGATCTGGTCGATCGCATGCTGGGCCCCAATACGCTGGTGCACCACGAGCCGCTCAATGTGCACAAGGTGCTGGAACGAGTGCGGGCGCTGCTCGAGGCGGAGCATCATCAACTGAGCTTCGAGCGCGATTACGACCCCAGCATGCCGGATCTGGTCGGCGACGAGCCGCAGTTGATTCAGGCCGTCCTCAACATTGCGCGTAATGCGGTTCAAGCCATGGAAGAGTTCGGCACGCCCGAGCCGCGTCTGCTGCTGCGTACCCGGGTTCGTCGTCAGTTCACCCTGGGCGCCGAGCGCCACCGGCTGGTGTGTGAAGTCGCGATCGTCGACAACGGCCCCGGCATCCCGGAGCACATCCGGGAGACGCTGTTCTTCCCCATGGTCTCCGGTCGTGCCGAGGGTAGCGGCCTGGGGCTGTCGATCGCGCAGTCGATCCTGCATCAGCATCAGGGGCTGATCGAATGCGAATCCCAACCGGGCGCCACGGAGTTCCGACTGCTGATCCCGTTCGAGGTGCAGCAGTGAGATCGACCGCATCCCTGCTTCGTACGCGAGCGCCTCGACCGGGTCGTGCGCGCGGGCCGTTGATCCCTGTCGTCGCGAGTACCGAAGTTGTCGCGAGTACCGAAGTTATCGAGAGTACCGAAGTCGCTGAGAGCGCGATTCACCGTTCTGCTGGAGAACTGCCATGACTGAAGTCGCCCGTATCGCGATCGTCGATGACGATCGTGCGATTCGCTGGGTTCTGGAAAGGGCACTGGCACAGCCGGATCTGGAAGTGCAATCCTTCGAGCGGGCCGATGCCGCGCTCGAGTCGATCGAACGCAACCCGCCGGACGTGCTGCTGACCGACATCCGCATGCCGGGGCTCGACGGGCTCGATCTGATGGCGAAGGTCCGCCAGATGCATCCTGACCTTCCCGTGATCGTGATGACGGCGCACTCCGACCTGGACAGCGCCGTGGCGTCCTATCAGGGTGGCGCGTTCGAATACCTGCCCAAGCCGTTCGATGTCGACGATGCGCTGGCGCTGGTTCGGCGCGGGGTGGCGCACGCCCGCGAGCGGCGTTCTCCCGCGGCGATGCCGGAGGGTCTGTCCGCCGAGATCATCGGTGAAGCGCCGGCGATGCAGGAGGTGTTCCGGGCGATCGGCCGGCTGTCGCAGTCGCACATCACGGTCCTGATCAACGGCGAATCGGGCACCGGCAAGGAGCGCGTCGCCCAGGCGCTGCACCAGCACAGCCCGCGTAGCGGACACCCGTTCATCGCGCTCAACATGGCCGCGATCCCCAAGGATCTGATGGAATCCGAGCTTTTCGGCCACGAAAAGGGGGCGTTCACCGGTGCTGCCGCCCAGCGTCGCGGGCGTTTCGAGCAGGCCGATGGCGGCACGCTGTTTCTGGACGAGATCGGCGACATGCCCGCCGATACCCAGACGCGCCTGCTGCGCGTGCTGGCGGACGGCGAGTTCTACCGGGTCGGGGGGCACGTGCCGGTCAAGGTGGATGTGCGGATCATCGCCGCGACGCACCAGAACCTGGAAAAACTGGTGACGGATGGGCGCTTCCGCGAGGATCTGTTCCACCGGCTCAACGTGATTCGCGTCCATCTGCCCCGACTGTCAGAGCGCCGCGAGGATATTCCGCGCCTGGCCCAGCACTTTCTCGCCGAGGCTGCCAAGGAGCTCTCGGCCGAGTCCAAGGTGCTGACCAAGGAGGCCGAGACGCATTTGACACGCCTACCCTGGCCCGGCAACGTTCGACAGCTGGAAAACACCTGTCGCTGGCTTACCGTGATGGCTTCCGGCCGTGAAGTGCTGGTCGACGACCTGCCGCCGGAGCTGCGCGAACTCGAAGGGAGCGAGACGCCGAGCGGCGACTGGCGCAACGCGTTCCGGGAATGGGCCGATCGGGCATTGGCCTCGGGTCACACGCACCTGCTCGAAGAGGCGGTGCCGGATTTCGAGCGGATCCTGATCGAGACCGCCCTGAAGCATACCGGCGGACGCAAGGGCGAGGCTGCCGAACTGCTGGGCTGGGGGCGCAATACGCTGACGCGCAAGGTCAAGGTGCTGTTGCCGGCACTGGCCGACGAATAGCGCCGGGAGCGCTCCGTCATCATTGCCGTGGCTACCGTTCGTCGGCCTGTCAGCCGGCGGAGCCGCAGGCTCGCGGGTCGAGTCTCCGAACGCGTTCGGGCGACGTCCGGTGGATCGCCGGGCATCGTCCTGGCAGGTTGAAGGCCATGATCAATATTCACCAACGTGGGGAGTTCCATGTTCGACTCGACCCAATGGTGGCGTGGCAGCGTCATCTACCAGATCTATCCCCGAAGTTTCATGGATGCGCGCGGCGACGGCATCGGCGATCTTCCCGGGATCACCGCCAAGCTGGACTACGTGGCCGAACTGGGCGTCGATGCGATCTGGATTTCACCGTTCTTTCCCTCGCCGATGAAGGATTTCGGCTACGACGTGACCGATTATCGCGGCGTCGACCCGATGTTCGGCTCGTTTCACGATTTCCAGATGCTGCTCGAGCGTGCCCACGGCCTGGGGCTGAAAGTGATCATCGACCTGGTGCTGAGCCATACCTCCGATCAGCACCACTGGTTCCTGCAGAGCCGAAGCTCCCGCGATAACCAGCGCGCCGACTGGTACGTCTGGGCCGACCCCAAGCCCGACGGCACGGCGCCGAACAACTGGCTGTCGTTCTTCAGCGGCAGCGCCTGGACCTTCGACAGCCGGCGGCGCCAGTACTACCTGCACAACTTCCTGTCCTGCCAGCCGGATCTCAACTTCCACAACCCGGCGGTGCGCAAGGAACAGCTCGATAACGCCCGTTTCTGGCTCGATCTCGGCGTCGATGGCTTCCGCTTGGATACCTCGAACTTCTACTTCCACAGCCTGGGGCTGCAGGACAACCCGGCGCTGGGCAGCGGCGAGCTGAAGACCCCCAGCGTGCCGGCATCGAACCCCTATTCGATGCAGCGGCATCAGTTCGACATCAGCCAACCGGAGAACATCGGGTTCCTGAACGAACTGCGCGCGCTGATGGACGAGTATCCCGGCACCATGACGGTAGGAGAGATCTCCGACGACAGGCCGCTGGAGCGCATGGTCGAGTACACCATCGGCGATGACCGCCTGCACATGGCGTACACCTTCGACCTGTTCGATGCCGAATTCAGCGCCCAGCGGCTGCGCGACATCATCGAGCATTTCCAGTATTACGCGGGCGATGCCTGGCCGTGCTGGGCGCTCTCCAATCACGACGTCATGCGCGTCGTGTCCCGCTGGACCGAACATGAAAACCTGGAGCAGCACGGGCCGCTGGTGGCCAAGGTCGCCACGGTCATGCTCTGCTCGCTCTATGGCAGCATCTGTCTCTATCAGGGCGAGGAGCTGGGGCTGCCGGAGGCGGACGTACCCTACGAGCGGCTGGTCGACCCGTATGGGCTGGCGCTGTGGCCGGAGTACAAGGGGCGCGACGGTTGCCGCACGCCGATGCCGTGGGAGAGCGGCGAGCATGGCGGTTTCACGTCGGTGGAGCCGTGGTTGCCGGTGGACGGGCATCATCGCCAGCTGTCGGTCGAGAAGCAGCATGCCGATGCGGAAAGCACCCTGAACGTGACGCGGCAGTTCCTGCGCTGGCGCAAGTCTCAATCGGCGATGGTCGACGGGACGCTGATCCTGAGCGACTTCGACGACGAACTGCTGGGCTGGCTGCGGGTCTCTCACGATCAGGCGATCCTGGTGGTCTTCAACCTTACCGAGGAATCGCGTTCCACCAGTCTGCCGGCCGGGGCCGGCGAGATCATCTATCAGGCCGGATTCACGGCGCAGCTGAGCGAAGGCAGGTTGACGTTACCGGCCTTTCAGGCGGCGTTCGTGCATATCGACCGGGAGAGCATCGATCCCAGAGCGCTGATCGAGCAGGAGCCCGATCCCGAGCGGAAAGGCTTTCTCAGCCGCCTGCTGGGGTCGCTCATTCGCCACGACGAAAGCGAGCCCCGCTAGCCGGCGGCCCTGCCGGGGAGACGTTGCATCTCCCCGGCAGGGCCGATCTTCCGGGCGTTCAGCCCTGGCCCCAGTAGGCGTTGGCGATCTCCAGCGTCAGCCGGATCTTGTCCCACTGCGCCTGCTCGGCAAGGTTGTTGCCTTCTTCGGTGGAGGCGAAGCCGCATTGCGGGCTCAGGCAGAGCTGCTGCTTGTCGACGAACTGCGTGGCCTCGTCGAGACGCGCCCGGACGGCCTGCGGATCCTCGAGTTCGCCCACCTTGGTGGTGATCAGGCCGAGCACCGCCTGCTGGTGCCCTTCCGGAATGAAGCGCAGCGGGTCGAAGCTGCCGGCACGGTCGCTGTCGTACTCGAGGAACCAGGCATCCACGCCGACCTTGCCGAACAGTGTCTCCGCCACCGGCTCGTAGCCGCCTTCGCTGATCCAGGTCGAGCGGAAGTTGCCGCGGCAGACATGGAGCGAAACATAGAGGTCGTCCGGCTTGTCGGCCAGGGCGTGATTGATCATCTCGGCGTAGATCGCCTGCAACTGGTCCGGGTCGTCGTCGCGATCCCGCGCGGCCTGCAGCTCCTTCTCGGAGCAGAGGTAAGCCCAGACGGTGTCGTCCAGCTGCAAATAGCGGCAGCCGGCCTCGTAGAATGCGCGGATGGCATCGCGATAGGCGTCGGCGGTATCGGCGAAGAAGGCATCCAGGCTGGGATAGACGCCGCTATCGATCTTTTTGCGACCGCCACGGAAGTGCAGCACGCTGGGGCTGGGGATCGTCATCTTGGGCATGACGTTGGCGACGCCGGCCAGATAGCGGAAATGATCCAGCATCGGATGTTCGGGGTTGAAGCCGACCTTGCCGTCGACGCGGATCTGCTTGGCACTCGTCTGCACGCCCTGGAACTGGATGCCCTGCTCGCCCTGGTATCCCGTGACGCCATCGAGCTCTTCGAGGAAATCGAAGTGCCACCAGGCACGGCGGAATTCGCCGTCGGTCACCACCTGAAGACCGGCGGCTTCCTGCTGTTCGACCACGCGACGAATCTCCTCATCCTCGATCTTTTCAAGTACCGAGGCGTCGATGGCGCCGCGCTGAAACTGGACGCGGGCTTCCTTCAGTGCGGCCGGGCGCAGAAAGCTGCCGACGATATCGGCTCGGAATGGGGGATGCGTTTGCGACATGAGATTTCCTTTCGAGAGACGCCGACCCGATGGTGGCACGTGGATCCAATAACGATACTGAGGCCGCTAATGATGCGGGTTGGAGGGGATTTCGGCCAATGAAGCGCGCTCACGGTCATCATGCATGGCATTCATCGATCGTCAGGCGGCGCCCCGGTACCAGCGTCGTTTCTCCAACTTTAGTGGTAGGATTGTCGGTCCGCGCCGATGCCTTCATCGCGGTTTCATCGGCTATCGGCGGGCGCCCGAGTTGTGCCAAGGGCGAAAGCAGCGCCTTCATGAAAACCATGTTTCCAGGATGAAAGACAGGTCCTCTGGGAAGCAAAGCCCGCAAGGGTGATAGAGACAGGAGTGTTTCGTGACAACCCCCTCGCAACACGATTTACGTAACGCGTTCCGCAAGCTGCTGGCCAGCGACGCGTGCTACTACACGGCGTCGGTCTTCGATCCGATGTCGGCTCGTATCGCCGCCGATCTCGATTTCGAAGTCGGCATTCTCGGGGGCTCGGTCGCCTCGCTACAGGTACTGGCGGCACCGGACTTCGCCTTGATCACGCTGAGCGAGTTCGTCGAGCAGGCGACCCGCATCGGCCGCGTGGCCCGCCTGCCGGTGATCGCCGACGCCGATCATGGCTACGGCAACGCGCTCAACGTGATGCGTACGATCACCGAACTCGAGCGTGCCGGCGTGGCGGCGTTGACCATCGAAGACACCCTGCTGCCGGCGCAGTACGGCCACAAGTCGACCGATCTGATTCCGGTCGAAGAGGGGGTCGGCAAGATGCGTGCGGCACTCGAGGCGCGTATCGATCCTGCCATGTCGATCATCGCGCGCACCCATGCCGGCCAGCTCGACGACGATGCCGCCATCGCGCGCATTCGTGCCTACCAGGCCGCCGGTGTCGATGCCATCTGCCTAGTCGGCGTGCGGGATTTCGAGCATCTGGAAACGCTCGCCGCCCCGCTGACGGTGCCCTTGATGCTGGTCACCTACGACAACCCGGCGCTGCGCGATCGTGCACGTTTGGCCAAGCTCGGCGTGCGCATCGTCGTCAACGGCCACGCGGCCTACTTCGCGGCGATCAAGGCGACCTACGACTGCCTGCGCGAGCAGCGTGACATCGCCACCAACGATCTGGATGCCTCGCAGCTGTCGACGCGTTATTCGACGGTCGATGAGTATCGGATCTGGGCGCGCGAGTACATGGACGTGAAAGAATAGCGACGAGCTGCGAGCTGCGAGCTGCGAGCTGCGAGCCAAGAGCCAAGAGCCAAGAGCCAAGAGCAGGGATGATGGGCCGCAAGCCGGGCGTGGGTGCTTTTCTTTCCGCGACCCGGGCGGCATCCTAGTCGGTCGAAGCCCGAAGCCCGAAGCCCGAAGCCCGAAGCCCGAAGCCCGAAGCCCGAAGCCCGAAGCCCGAAGCCCGAAGCCCGAAGCCCGAAGCCCGAAGCCCGAAGCTGCCTTTACTGTTAACGGAGACCGCGATGACCACCATGCAATGGGAGCGCCTGCTCGATCCCGTCCGTCTGCACGATGCCCGGACCTCGCGTGGTGAAATCGGTCGTAGCCCTTTCCACAAGGACTACGATCGCATCGTCTTCTCCGGCTCCTTCCGCCGGCTCGGGCGCAAGACCCAGGTCCACCCGCTGACCGACAACGATCATATCCACACCCGGTTGACGCATTCGATCGAGGTGGGCTGCGTCGGCCGCAGCCTGGGGATGATCGTCGGCGAGCAGCTGCGCGACAGCCTGCCGGGCTGGGTGACGCCTGCCGATCTCGGCGTGATCGTCCAGGCGGCCTGCCTGGGGCACGACATTGGCAATCCGCCGTTCGGCCACGCCGGCGAGTACGCGATACGAGACTGGTTCAAGTGGGCCGAGCTGCAGGGCAGTGGCCTGCTGGAAGGGCTCGACGACGCGCAGCGCCGCGACCTGCTGACCTACGAGGGTAACGCCCAGGGTTTCCGGGTCGTGACCCAGATCGAGTACAACCAGTTTCGGGGCGGCATGCGGCTCTCCGCCGCGACGCTGGGCACCCTGCTCAAGTATCCGTGGACGGTCGAGCACGGTGGCCAGATGGGCAAGTTCGGTTGCTACCAGTCCGAGAAGCAGCTACTGGTCGAGGTGGCCGAGCGTCTGGGGCTGAAGGCGGTCGACGAGTCGAAGTGGTGTCGGCATCCGCTGGCCTACCTGGTCGAGGCCGCGGACGATATCTGCTATGCGCTGCTCGATCTGGAGGATGGGCTGGAAATGGGCATCCTGCGCTATGAGGAAGTCGCGCAGGTACTGCTGCAGATCGCCGGCGAGCCGCCGGCCGGCTACGAGCAGATGGCCGTCGATGGTGTATCCCAGCGTCGACGGATCGCGGCGCTTCGCGGAGCGGCGATGGAGCGGGCGGTCAATGAAGTCGGTGATGTCTTCGTCCAGCACGAAAGGGCGCTGCTCAATGGCACGCTGAACGATGATCTGCTCGAGCTGTGCCACCCGGACCTGACCTGGGGCGTCTCCTCGGCCAAGCAATTGGCCCGCGAGCGCATCTTCCAGAACGAGCGCAAGGCCAAGCTCGAGATCGGCGCCTACACCACGCTCGGCATCCTGCTCGAGGCATTCATCGGGGCAGCCCACGAGCTGCATCACACTGGCCAATCGTCCTTCAAGCATCAGCGTGTGCTGGCGCTGATCGGCGAAAATACGCCGAAGCCGAACTGGCCCCTGTATGACAGTTACCGCCGGATGCTCGACTTCATCGGTGGCATGACCGACCACTATGCCGTCGAGCTCGCTCAGGAAATGGGCGGACGCCTCAAGGCTGAATAATTCCCCCTCGTTCCCTTTTCATCTCTCTTTCCCTTCCATTTTCTTCCCATTGAGGCGTCGGATCCGAATCCGGCGTCGTCGCTTCTGGCGCTCGGGCCGTCACGGCTGCGTGAGAGTCTGGCAGTACGGCTGTTGAAAGTTGATCCATAACGCCGTATTTTAATTGAACGGTCAATCAATAAAAAATCACGTCATCGGTAGCGTCGTCGATACCGAATGGCGCCGGCGTCAGCGCACGCCGAAACTGCGTGCCAACCTGCCGGGCCTCCGAAGTGGAGAGCCGTGAATTCGAGCGGTAAATAGCGCTCGCATTTGTGCGGCAATGGATCATAGTTCAAGCATTGGCTCACCCGATATCGGGCGTTCGCAGGAGCACCGGCAGTGGTAGTGGCTCTCCGGTCAGGCGCCTCGCATGGCAAGGCAAGAGGCCGGGGAGAATGGGTCGGGTCGGCGGCTTTCGTTGAAGACAGCGATGGATTCAGCGACCGAATTCGATTTGACTCGATCCGAGGTCGCAAGGCCTCGCGGCGGTAAAACGGAAACGAGTGAAGGGCCATTATCGCGCAGCGACCCCCGCAGGCCGGTACGGGCTTCCGGGGCGCCCTGATCTCTCGTCAACGCAAACTATCTGAACATGATGGGAGCCGCATGAGCACAAGCCCCGATAATAATTCCACGACCGAGGACAGACTGAATCCAGTCGTCTTCTATGGGTCGGTCATTGGTATCGTCCTCTTCTCTCTGTGGGCGATGATCGCTACCGAGCAAGCCAGCGGCATCATCAATGCGCTGCTGGGTTGGATCTCCAACACCTTCGGCTGGTATTACTTTCTGACGGTCGTCATCTATCTGGCGTTCGTGCTGTTCGTGGGGGTGTCCCGCTTCGGCAAGATTCGTCTCGGGCCCGAGCACTCGCGACCCGATTTCAACATCTTCTCCTGGTCGGCAATGCTGTTCTCCGCCGGTATCGGGATCGGGGTCATCTTCTTCGCCCTGGCGGAGCCGCTGACCCAGTTCTACAACGCGCCCAATGCCCCCGATGACCAGGTCGCGGCAGCGCGCCACGCGATGCAGCTGACCTTCCTGCACTGGGGGCTTTCGGGGTGGGGCATCTATACCCTGGTGGGGATGTCGCTGGCTTTCTTCAGCTATCGTCACAACCTGCCGCTGACCATCAGTAGCGCCCTCTATCCCATCTTCGGCAAGAAGATCTACGGCCCCATCGGCCACGTGGTGGATATCGCCGCCGTGCTGGGGACGGTATTCGGCATCGCGGCCAGTCTCGGGATCGGTGTGATCCAGCTCAACTACGGGCTGAATTTCATGTTCGGCATCGCGGAGAGCGCCTGGACGCAGACCATTCTGGTGCTGCTGATCGTGCTGTTCGCCACCATTTCGGCGGTGACTGGCGTCGAGAAAGGGATCCGTCGGCTTTCCGAGTTCAATGTCCTGCTGGCCATCGCGCTATTGCTGTTCGTGCTGTTTGCCGGCAAGACGGTCTTTCTGCTCAACGCGCTGGTGATGAACGTCGGTGACTATCTGTCCAACTTCATCTCGATGTCGTTCAACACCTATGCCTTCGATCGCCCGACGGAGTGGCTGAACGGCTGGACCCTGTTCTTCTGGGCCTGGTGGATCGCCTGGGGCCCGTTCGTCGGCCTGTTCCTGGCGCGCATTTCTCGTGGCCGCACGATTCGGACCTTCGTGGCCGGCACCCTGACGCTGCCGATCGCGTTCATGATGATCTGGATGTCGATCCTGGGTAACAGCGCCCTCGACATGGCGATGAACGGGGCGACGGACTTCGGCCAACAGGTCATGGAGACGCCGCCGGCGGGGATCTATCTGTTCCTGCAGGAGTATCCGTTCCCGGTCATCACGACCGTTGCCGTGAGTATCCTGGCGATCGTGTTCTTCATCACCTCCGGTGACTCTGGGGCCCTGGTTCTGTCGAACTTCACCTCCAAGCTCAAGGACGTCAACAGCGATGCGCCCATCTGGATGCGTATCCTGTGGTCGGCCGTGATCGGGGGTCTGACCCTGTCGCTGCTGCTCGCCGGTGGCCTGTCGACGCTGCAGAGCGCGGTGGTCATCACCGGGTTGCCCTTCTCGATCGTGCTGTTCTTCATGATCGCGGGGCTCTACAAGGCACTGAAGGTCGAGGCGTTCAAGGAAGACAGCCATCGCCTGAGCCTGTCCGGCTCGCTGTCGGGGCGCATGTCCTCCGGTGGCCGTGATCGCCATTATGATTGGAAGATGCGACTCAAGCGCGCCATGTCCTTCCCCAATCGCCAGCAGGCGCAGCAGTTCCTGGAAGAGACCGGGCGCCCGGCGATGGAAGCGGTGCGTGAAGAGCTGTTGAAGCAGGGCGTTCAGGTCGACATCAGCGATGGCACCCAGAACGACGACGACTATCTGTCGCTCTACGTCGATCTCGGTAACGAGCAGAACTTTGCCTACCAGATCTGGACGCATCCGTTCTCCACGCCATCCTTCGCCATGCGGACGCCGCGGAGCAGCAGCCGCTACTATCGTCTGGAGGTGTATCTGCTGGAAGGGAGTCAGGGCTACGACCTTATGGGGTATACCCGCGAGCAGGTCATCGATGACATTCTCGACCAGTACGAGCGCCATCTGCAGTTCCTGCATCTCAACCGGATGGAGCCGGGCAGCATCAACATGCCCGACAGCCCCGAGCAGCCGCCAGGCTGATCCGCTCTCGTGCGACTCACCCTTGCCCCGGCCACTTGGCCGGGGCTTTTCGTTTCCGCCTCCTGGCGAGCGGGGCCGGTCATCGCGGAAACGACGTGCTACGCTCAATTTTGTCGATAACAAAAAAGCGAGGACACGGATGTGGGAGCCTTTACCTGGTGGGATACCGTCGTTCTGATCGTCTACGTGGTGGGGATTGCCTGGGTGGGCGCCCGCTTCGGCAAGGATCAGGAGAGCACGCAGGACTACTTCCTCGGCGGTCGCAAGATTCCCGGCTGGGCGATCGGGCTGTCGGTGATGGCGACGCAGGCGAGTGCCATCACGTTCATCGGGGCCCCCGGCTGGGGATTCGAAGGCGGGCTGGAGCGTCTGGCGACGTTCATCAACGTACCGCTGGCGATGGCGGTGCTGATCGTGATTCTGGTGCCGATCTTTCACCGTGCCGGGATCTACAGCATTTACGAGCTGCTCGAACGCCGCTTCGGGGCGTTGACTCGGTCGCTGGCCGCGCTGCTGTTCCTGATCGCCCGCGGTCTCGCCACCGGCGTCGTGCTGTACGCGCCGGCGCTGGTGCTGTCGGTCGTCACCGGCTGGGATGTCAATCTGACCATCGTGCTGATGGCGGTGATCGCCGTGAGCTACACCGTGCTCGGCGGGATCAGCGCGGTGATCTGGACCGACGTGATCCAGATGTTCGTGCTGTGGCTGGGGGCGATCCTGAGCATGGTGCTGATGGTTTCGAGCCTGCCCGGCGGCTGGAGCGACGTGTTCGCCTACGGCGCCGCCAACGGCATGTTCGACACCATCGATCTGTCGCTCGACCCCACCGTGACCTACTCGCTGTGGGCCGGGTTGATCGGCGGCGTGGTGATGCATATCGCTTATTTCGGTACCGACCAGAGTCAGATCCAGCGAGTGCTGACCAGCCCGTCGATCGCCGAAGGGCAGCGTTCGCTGCTGATCGGCGGCTATCTGCTGGTGCCGCAGATGCTGCTGTTTCTGTTCATCGGCGTGATGCTGGCGGCCTACTACCAGCAGCATGGCCTGACCGCACCGGACAACCTGAACGAGCTGTTCCCGCGCTACGTGGTCAACGCTTTCCCCGTCGGGATTACCGGGCTGGTGATTGCCGGTGTCTTCGCCGCGGCAATGTCTAGCCTGGACTCTGCGCTCAATTCGCTCTCCGCGGTGACGGTTCGCGATTTCTATGCCCGCTACGTCAAGCCCGATGCCGACGAGAAGCATTATCTGAAGGCGTCGCGCTGGGCCACCATCTTCTGGGGGCTCTATGCCACGATGTTTGCGTTCTTCGCCGGCAACCTCGGGCCGGTCATCGAGGCCGTCAACCGCATCGGTTCCTGGTTCTACGGGGCGCTGCTGGGCACTTTCCTGCTGGCCGTGCTCAGCCATCGCAGCAATGGGCGCGGGGCGGTCGCCGGTATCGTCCTCGGCATGGCGGCGGTGTGGGCCGTCTCGCAGACGGACATCTCCTGGCTCTACCAGAACTTCGTCGGGCTGATCGTGTCGGTGGTCGTCGGCTACCTGGTGAGCCTGACGGCACCGGCACCGTCGGCGGCTCAGCTGTCGGATGTGGTGATCGACGAAACCGCGCCGGACATGCAGGCGATGCTCAAGGGGCGCCATGACGGTGCCGCCGAGATCGGCCGTGATGCCCGCCTGACGCGGCGTCGCTGCATCGGCTTGGTGGTGTGGTTCTTCGTCTCGCTGATCGTGCTGGGGCTCTTGCAGGGCTGGGCCAATGGATGAGCTGAAGGCCGTGCCGCCGGAACCGCTATTGCGGCTGCCCCGGCGCGTGAACGCTACCGACGCCGAACCCAGGCTGCGCCGGTTTGGCGCCGAGCGGTTCGAACCGGCGTGGCTGTCGTTGTGGGCCGTGGCGATCGGCCGCGAGGCGACAACGCCGCTGGCCTGGCTCCTGGCCGCCGAGAACCTGCCTCGGGCGTTGTTGGTGGCGGGGGAGCTGGATTTGCAGCCGGCAGAGGACGACAAGGCGTTAGCGCTCGGCGGCGGCCAGCGACCGACGCTTTCCCAGTTCGAGCGCTGGTGGCTCTGGGAGCGGCTGGCTCGGCCACGCCGCTGGTCGCTGCGCGTGCAACCGTCGACGATGCGCGCCGTCGAGCTGCCGCTGTGGCTGGGTTATTCCCAAGGGCGGCCGGGCTATTCTCAAGGGCGAGAGGACTATCGGCAGCGCCGCCAGACGCGGCTCATCGTTCTCAGCGGGCTCTCCGGCGAAGCGCTGGGAGCGCTCAAGCCTGCGGTGCTGGCGGGGCTCCGCGATCGCTTGAACGCGAAGCCGCACGCTACGAGCCGGCAGGTTCGCGGCGACGATCCCGTGCCGGGTTAGATCGCCTCGCCGCTGCGTTCCATGGCGACCAGCTGTTCCCGGCTGGGCAGGCCTTCCATGTCGCCGATGACCTGCACCTGGCGGGCGCCGATCAGGTTGCCGCGATGCAGCGCGGCCCGCCAGTCCAGCCCATCCAGGTAGGCACTGACGATGCCCACCGCGAAGCCGTCGCCGGCGCCGACGGTGTCGATGACCTGCTTGACCGGCGAGCCCTCCACGGTGCCTTCGCTATCGGCGGTGCGGAAGTAGCTGCCTTCCGGCCCCAGCTTGATGACCACGACCTTGGCGCCCCGGTCGAGATAGTCTCCGGCGATGTCGTAGGCCGTTTCGCGGCCGGTCAGCAAGCGCCCCTCGCTCAGCCCCGGCATGACGATGTCGGTTTCGGCGGCCAGCGCGTTGAGCGTCTCGATCATGACCTTTTCGCTGGGCCACAGGCTGGGCCGCAGGTTGGGATCGAACGAGATCGACAGGCCGGCACTGCGAGCCCGACGCAACAGATGGAACGACAGCTCTCGCGCCGACTCGGAGATGGCCGGCGGGATTCCGGTGGCGTGAAGGTGACGTGCGGATTCCAGCGCCACGCCTTCGCTGTCGGCGACGTTGAGGTAGCTGGCCGCGCTGCCCCGGCGAGCGTACTCGACGTGAGGATCGGCACCGTCGACGGCGCGCTCCTTGAAGACCAGGCCGGTGGAGTGGACGGCATCGCGCTGCACGTGGCGGCAGTCCAGCCCTTCGGCCTCCAGCGCCCGCTGCAGGAAGGTGCCGTTGTGATCCGCGCCGACGCGACTGAGCCAGCGCACGTCGAAGCCCAGTCGTGACAGCCCGATCGCCACGTTGGTATCGGCACCGGCCGTGCGGCGGTGGAATCGCGTGACCTGGTCCAGCGGGCCGTCGTCGTCGGCGACGAACAGGGCCATGGCTTCACCGAAGGTCAGCACATCGTAGCGGGAATCGTGACGAGAATCGGGGCGGGAATCGGAACGGGGCATGGCGTCTCCTGGCTTGTGGGAAAGTTTTTGGGCGTCTTTGAGAAGGTCTTTTTTAAGCGCTCTCTGGAAAATCCCTTGGGGAAAGTTCGAGGTGGAGGCTTTCAGGCTCCGTCGGTTGACTGGCGCTTGCTCTCGAAGTGTCGATAGCGGGCGTTCAGGGTATCCACCAGACGCTGGCGCTGGGCGTCGTCGATGACTTCGACCTGGGCGGTGCCGAGCTGGGTGGCGAGATCGGCACCGTCGACCACACGGACATCGCGGCTGTCGCCGAGGTGCTCGGTTTCGTCATCGATGATCCAGCCCGGAAGCACGAGGATGCCGCTCACCGGCACGCTCAATTTGGCGTGGCGCGACAGCCACTGGCGCAGCCAGACCGTCGACAGCCGAACCTTGCGCAGGACCTGGCGTTCGCTCCAGCCGCGGAAGCGCAGGCGTTCGTTTTCCACCGAGACGGTGTTGATGGGGTGACCCTCGAGATCGAGCGGAAAGTCGCGGGCCACGGTCTGGATCACGAACACGCCCTGGGGCGTTACCAGCACGTTGTCGATACTGTAGCTGTCGGCGGGAAAATCATGGAAGACGAAGTAGGGCTTGGCCAGCGGCCGGATCAGATGATCCAGCGCCTGGCCGACCGCCAGCTCGCAGGCCAGGCTGCGCGTCAGGCGACGGAGACGCTGCACGTCGCGCAGGATCAGAAAGCAGAACAGCATGGCCAGCAGCGTGCTGACGACGCCATACAGCGACCACTCCAGCCAGCTCTGCCTTTCGGCGAACAGCATGCGGCCCATGCCGTAGACCAGTGGCATCAAGGTGAGCGTCGGCGCCAGCGTGGCATCGAGGAAGAATGTCATGCGGGCTTTCTCGAGACGATCGCGATGGGCCTGGGCGATCTCGCGGATGGGCTTGCCGTCATGCGGCGAGCGAAGGCCGACGGTCTGTACGTCGCGCAGGGTGATCGCCACCAGGGCGGCGGCGCCCAAAGGAGCGAGAAAGATCAGCGGCAGCACGTACTCCAACCAGGCCATGAGCGGGTGTCCTTGCGGCGTGGGCGGGAAGAGGCCCCATTCTAGCCGAGGTCGAGCGCCCTCTGCGATGTCGGTGCGCGAGACCTGCATCTTGCAGGTGTCGGATGACGGGATCGGCTAGGGTAAAACCAGCAATGAGATTCGACAGGAAACGTTTTTCGATGGAAAACACCGGGTTCGAAGGTATCAGTCAGAATATCGGGGTGCTGGCCGAGTTCGTGTCGCGTCATCCGCGGTTGTTCGTGCTCACGGGGGCCGGGGTGAGTACCGATTGCGGCATTCCCGACTATCGCGATGCGCGCGGCGACTGGAAGCGGCCGCCGCCGGTCAGTCACCAGGCCTTCATGGGCAGCCACGGCGTGCGGCAACGTTACTGGGCCCGTAGTCTGGTCGGGTTCCGGGCACTGGCGGCCGCTCATCCGGGGAAGGCACACGCGGCGTTGACTGCACTGGAGCGCCAGTCGCGAATCACCTCGCTGGTGACCCAGAACGTCGATGGCCTGCACCAACGCGCCGGCGCCCGCCGCGTCATCGATCTGCACGGTCAGGCCGACGTGGTGAAGTGCATGAGCTGTGGCGCGACCCTGATGCGTCACGCGCTGCACGACGAACTGGCGCTGCGTAATCCCCGCTGGCTGTCATTGAGCGCCGAGGTGGGGCCGGACGGTGACGCCGATCTCGACGGTTACGACTTCTCGACGTTCGAAGTGCCGAACTGCCATCGCTGTCGCATCGGCATTCTCAAGCCGGACGTGGTGTTCTTCGGCGACAACGTGCCCAGGCCCCGCGTCGAACAGGCCTTTCAGGCGCTGGAGGAGGCCTCGGGGATGCTGGTGGTCGGCTCGTCGCTGATGGTCTATTCGGGGTTTCGCTTCGCCCGCCAGGCAGCCAAACGCGGCAAGCCGATTGCCTGCGTCAATCTCGGCAAGACGCGGGCGGATGAGCTGTTCGATCTCAAGATCAGCGCGCCGATCGGCCCGACCCTGACGGCACTGGTCGACGCGCTGGAACTGCCGCAACGCCAGGCACGCTGAGACGACAGAACCCGGCCGAAGCCGGGTTCCAGATTGGCGATGAATCACTTCACGGTCACTTGCGCGTCGGCGGTGCCATGAATTCGGGGCCGACCGGATCCTTGATGTGCCGGGTCAGAATCGCATCGATATCGACCATGTCTTCGTCGCTCAGCTTCCAGCCGGTGATGTCGCCCAGCGGTTCGACCTGCTCCGGCTTGCGGGCGCCCCACAGCGCGACGATGTTGGGAGAGCGATCGAGAATCCAGCGCACGGCCAGCGCCAGCACGCTCTTGTCATGGCGCGTGCGCGCCAGTTCGGCCAGCGCATCGACGGCGGCCAGATACTGGGCGAACCGCGGTGACAGGAACTTGGGATCGCTGTTGCGCAGATCGTCACCGTTGAAGGTATAGCCTTCGTGCATCTTGCCGGTAAGCAGGCCGCGGCACAGCGCGCCGTAGGTCAACAACGTCAGGTCGTTGTTCTCGGCGTAGGGCAGGATCTCGCTGTCGATGTCGCGCTCGAACAGGTTGTAGGGCGGCTGAAGGGTATGCAGCGGCGCCGTCTGGCGGAAGGTGTCGCACTGCTCGGGGGAGAAGTTGCTGACGCCGATCGCCCGGATCTTGCCGGCACGATGGAAGCGCGCCATCGCCTCGGCGGTCTCCTGGATGTCGACCAGCGGGTCCGGCCAGTGGATCTGGTAAAGATCGATGTGGTCGGTGTTCAGCCGGCGCAGCGAATCGTCGAGCTCCTTCTCCAGCCGCTTCGCCGTGGCGTTGCGGGCCACGCTTGCGTCGTCGTACCACTCGAGGCCCGCCTTGGTCGCCAGCACCAGCTTGTCACGCTGGCCGGCCTGGGCGACGGCCTTGCCGACGACCTCTTCCGAGTGGCCGAAGCCGTAGGCCGGAGCGGTATCGATCAGGTTGACGCCCTGGTCGATGGCGGCATGAATGGTGCGGATGGCATTGGGGTCGTCGGTGCCGCCCCACTGGCGGCCACCCATGGCCCAGGTGCCGAGGCCGATGCGCGATGTGACGATATCCGTACCCGGTAATGTCAATGTTTCCATCTTGTCCTCTTTGACGATGAATCGAGTCCCTACAGAGTGGCGGGGCATGTCGTCTTCGGCAAGCCGGACCTTTGGCGCGTCGTGCCTTCAGCGGCTCGTATCGGCGCCGGTGGTCGTTACCGGAATGTCCGGTTCGGTGGGGTCGCCATCGGCGAAGACCGATACTGGCTCGGGATTCAGGTAGAGGATGCGATCGCCGTCGCGAATCTGTGCGCTGAGACGGTAGAGATCGTCGGGGTCGATCGCCTCGGCGGCATACTGCAGGGTGATGGGAATCGGAAGTTGGTCCAGCCGTTCGTAGCGGCTGCTGGCCAGCACGTCGCCCGTGGAGATGTCCTTCAACTGGACTTCCAGCGTGGCGGAGTCGGGCAGCGTGATCGGCTTTTCGGAGACCACGCGGGCGGCCAGCGTGTCGAACTGGGGCCCGCCGGCGCAGCCCGCCAGCACGACGAGCGCGGACAGGATGGTGACGAGACGCAAAGGTCGCGGAACCCTGGGCAAAAGCATCGGAACCCCTCGAGATGGAACGGTGAAATGGTGGATGGAACTTGGGAAAGTCTGGCATCGAAGCGTGCGGCACGACGACCGTGCGGTTATGACAAGCCAGCGTGTGGGAAATTCCCGCTGATCGGAACAGCGACGAGGGCCGATCAGCCGCCGGCGAGCTTGACCTTGAAACCGCGCGACTCCAGCTCGCGCTTGAGCACGTCGCGATGATCGCCCTGGATCTCGATCACGCCATCCTTGACCGCGCCACCGGTGCCGCAGCGCTTCTTCAGCGTCTTGGCCAGGGTTTTCAGCTCGTCGCTGCCCAGCGGGACGCCCTGGATCGTCGTGACGCCCTTGCCCTTGCGGCCGCTGGTTTCTCGTCGAATGCGCACGATACCGTCGAGGGCGGCGATGCGTTCGGCTTCCTCGCGATCGCGACATTCGCACTGGGCCACGGGTTGGCGGCAGTCGGGGCAGGTCTCGCCGTGTTCGGTCGAGTAGACCAGGCCGCGCAGCTGATCCTGTAACGAAGGCATGGGAACTCCGAATCGAGACATGAAAGCCCTATGATAACGCGGCGATCCGCCTGCGAACGACCACTCGAAGCGACCGAACCGATATCGACTGAACTAAAACGACCGGCCAAAAACGACCGGGCCAAAAACGATCGCGGCCCGAGCGTTTGGCTCGGGCCGTGATCATCGTTCTGCTATTGAGACTGGTCGGCGTTGGTGCCTGAACCGAGCCGATTAGAGATTGCTCACTGCCAGGGCGGGCATCAACTTCTCGATCGCGGCCGGCAGCTCGCGCATGTCGCGAATGCCGATAGCGCCTGCCGGGGTGGGTTCGAGATCGGCAAAGCGGTTGATATGGACGACCCGCATGCCGGCTGCCAGTGCGGCACGTACACCGACCTGGGCGTCATCGATCACGATGCATTCACCCGGCTCGAAGCCCATGTCGCGGCCGGCGTGAAGGAAGAGCCCCGGCGCCGGCTTCCAGCTGCCCACGGTGTAGGCGCTGTAGATGTTGTCGCCGAAGAAGCCGCGCAAACCGGTGCTGTCCAGCGCACGTCGGATCTTGGTCTCGGGGCCGTTGGAGGCGACGCAGCGCGGCAGCGAACCCAGTGCGTCGAGCGCTTCCCGCACCCCGGCGATCGGCTCGAGCTCGTTCGCCATGCGCTCATGCATCTCCTGGCGCATGGCCGTCTCGGTCGTTTCGCGCACCCCTGCTTTCAGGGGCCCGTAGACACGCTCCAGATGCGCGACGATATTGGCGAAACGGGTGCCACGAAAGTCCCCCATATAGTCGCTTGCCTGAAAAGGGAGTCCGGCCTGGCTCAGGCATTTGGCCATGATTTCGGCCAGCAACGGTTCGCTGTCGACCAGGGTGCCGTCGCAATCGAATAGCAAGCAGAGCGGATCGGGCATGATGGGTCGCCTCAAGGGCGCAGTCGATGAGTTTGAGGTGGAAGCGAGCGGTATCACGGCTATCGGCCGCGTAACCATAAAGTTTGACCATAGGGTTACGGAACGCTGTTTTTAATCTCGACTTAAACTTTAGTCGCCCCCATTCACCATGACAAGCCGGAATGGCGAAAACTGCTCACTCTCTGCACATTTTCGCTGCGACCCACCATTTTTCTTGCTGCGACCCACCATTTTGCGAATGCCTTCAATTCAGTCTCATTCCCGCCACAGACTCCTAGACCAGTACGCTGACCTTCACGTCGCCTTCGCGATGGGTGACGTTGACGCTGACGTCATTGGCGTGCCGGGCCAACGAGAGATCGAGCGTGGCATCGCCGACACGCAGCCGCTGAATCGACAGGTGGTTGATCCACACCGGCAGGCGGGGGTGATCGAAGCGCAAGTGCGGAGCCTCGGCGCTGAAGGTCAGGCCGAGACACGCCTGCAGCATCTGGAACACGCTGCCCGCCGCCCACGCCTGGGGCGAACAGGCCACCGGATAGCGCGTCGGCCCCTGCGCGGGTTGGCGCGCGAATCCGCAGAACAGCTCGGGCAAGCGGTAATCCTCCATGTGCATGGCGGCCTCGAACAGTCCGGTCATGATACGGATCGCCGCCTCCTGGTGGCCATAGCGGGCCAGTCCCTGAGCGATCATCGCGTTGTCGTGCGGCCATACCGAGCCATTGTGATAGGACATCGGATTGAAGCGAGTCTCGCCCCTGGCCAGGGTACGAATGCCGTAGCCGTTGAAACCTTCTTCGGAAAGCAGAGTTTGCGCCAGCCTGTCTGCCCGTTTTGGTAGCGCGATCCCGCTCCACAAGGCGTGGCCGGCATTGGAGGCGCGAACGGCGCACGGGTTTTTGTCGCCATCCAGTGCCAGGGCATAGCTGGCGATGTCGTCGCCCCAGAAGGCGTCATCGAAGCGCTGCTGCAACGCATCGGCTTGCTGCTCCAGGCGCACCGCCATCTCCGACTTTTCCAGCAATCGCGCCAGTCTGGCGGCGCCACGCTTGGCGGCGAACACATAGCCTTGTACCTCGCATAAGGCGATGGCCCCCCCGGCGCTGCGGCCATCGGCATGGAATACGGAGTCGGCGGAGTCCTTCCAGCCCTGTTGCGTCAGCCCGCCATGGCGGCTGGCCTCGTATTCGACGAAACCGTCGCCGTCGAGATCGCCGTGTTGATCGATCCAGTGCAGTGCCTGCTCCAGCGCCGGCCATAGCTGGCGAATGAATGCCGTGTCACCGCTACGCGCCTGATAGGCATCGGCCAGCACCACGAACAGCGGGGTCGAATCGACACTGCCGTAATAGCGCCCGAAGGGGATCTCGCCAAGCCGCGCCATTTCACCATCCCGGGTTTCATGCAGAATCTTGCCGGGCGTGGCATCGGACCGGGAATCCTGATCCACGGCCTGGGTGGCGGCGAGAAACCCCAGCACGCCGCGTGCCAGGTCGGGGGCCAGCCATAGGGTCTGCAGCGCGGTGATCAGACCGTCGCGCCCGAACGCGGTGCTGAACCAGGGCACGCCTGCATAGGGATAGGGCCCATGCGGCGTATCACTGACCAGCATCTGCAGGTCGGCGGCGGAGCGCGTCATCCACTCATTGAACTGTTCGTTGTCGGAATAGAGCGAGCCGACCAGGGCGCGATCATGGTCCTGCCTGGCGCCGATCCGGCGCACGGCGGTGTCGAAGTCCAGCGCTTCCTCACGCGCTTTCTCCTCCTCGCAAGTGACACTGAGATCGAGCGTGACCGCCTGCTGCGGGGCCAGTTCCAGTTCATGAACCAGGTACTCGCCGTCTTTTTCGCCATCGGCGACGTAGGCCGGGCGGTCGAGCCGAACGCGCGTCTGACAGGTGCGGCCATCGAGACCACGGTAACGGAATAGCACGGTCCGTTCGTCGCGTGTCGGCGCGAGTCCTTCCCCGCGATGGGCGCGCTGGCGCCCGCGAATTTCGAAGATATCGGCGTAGTCGGCGGCGACCAGCAGGCCGAGCCGCAACCTGGCGGTGGTGGTGCCGTAGTTGGTCATATGGATACGCTCGTGCAGCACGCCATCCCACAGCACCTTGGTGCGGCGCAGATGCACCGTATCCTTGGCCACGTCCGCGCTGGCCGGCACGGTGAGGTCCACGCTGAAACCCTGATTATCGCGGTTGACCGCCGAATTGAGCAGCAGCGGACGCTGGCCGTCGATATCCAGCTCGAGCCGCGACAGGTAGCGAGTGCCCTCGTGGTAGAGTCCCTGCTCGCCGAGGCCGACCGGGTGAATGTCCCCCAAGCGGTCGAACAGGGCGAAGGTCTCGCCCTGTTTGAGCACCTGGGCACGCGCATCCGCGCGTGCCGAGCTGGCGTTGACGTACCATTGATCGTTGACGCGAATCGTATCTTTCATGATCGGCTCCTCAGTCGACGAAGGCCTGTAAGGGCTCTCCCCGCCGCGGGGCGTGCGGACCATTCCCGGCAGCGAGCAGACGCTGATAACAGCGCAGGTAACCCTCGCTCATCGCCGAGACGGAGAAGCGCTGCTCGAAGTAGTGACGGCAACCCCGGCGGTCGATCTCATCGATACGCGCCAGCGCGGCAACCGCCTGGTCGATGTTGTCGACCACCCGGCCGCTGACACCATCGTGCATGACTTCCGATACCGAGCCTCGCCGGAAGGCGACGACCGGAGTGCCGCAGGCCATGGCCTCGATCATCACCAGGCCGAACGGTTCGGGCCAGGCGATCGGGAACAGCAGCGCGCGGGCATTGCCGAGGAAGTCATCTTTTTCTCTTTCGCCAATCTCGCCGATGTACTCCACCTGTGGATGGGAAAGTAGCGGCTTGATACGGCTGTCGAAATAGTCCTTGTCGCCCTGGATGTCGGCGGGCTTGGCGGCCAGCTTGATCGGCAACCCGGCGCGCAAGGCGATTTCGATCGCCGTATGCGGCGCCTTCTCCGGCGAGAAACGGCCGATGAAGGCGAGATAGTCGCCACCGTCGGGATTGAGATGGTAGAGCGATTCCGGTACGCCGTTATAGACGGTGTCGAGCCAGTTGACGCCGCGCAGCGGCTGACGCTGGTGGTCGGAGATCGACACCAGCGGCTCGTGGGGGAAGCGCGCGAACAGCGGATAGGCATCGCTGATGTCGAGCCTGCCGTGCAGGGTGGTGAGATGCGGCACGGAGAGATAACGCAATGGCAGGAAGTGAGCGTGGTAGTCGGTATGGAAGTGGATCACATCGAAATCGTCGGCACGTTCGAGCACGCTATCGACCTCGGCGAGCAGCGGCGAGATCCTGTCGACCACCCACTCATCGCCGCGCATGGCGCGTTCGCACACCGGCACCAGTTCCGCGGCGGTTTGCGAGTCGCCGCTGGCGAACAGCGTCACCTCATGACCCTGATCGACCAGCGCTTCGGTGAGATAGGAAACGACGCGTTCGGTGCCGCCGTACTGCTTGGGTGGAACGGATTCGTTGAGGGGAGCGACTTGAGCGATTCTCATCCTGAAATTCCTCCGATCGCTAAACGGAAAAACGCAGACACAGAATGGACGAAGCACTGGCGGTGGCACGAAACACCACCTGCCAGGCCGAAATGAAGCTTGTAATAGGGCCTATCGGAAAAAGTTCAAGCATGAAGGCATGAAGGCAGCTCAGGCTCACCTGACACGGCGTGTCTCGGGCTGGTAGCGCCTCTCCTTACCGCTACGGCCGCGGAGCGCCAAGCTCACCTGGCGCGCACGGGTAACGGGGCGTGTCAGCGAGACGTGGGCGCAAGCTGCTGCCTACGCATTTGAGTGCTCGCTACTTCGTCTGACACTCGACGTTGGCCTTGGCCGAATCGGCACAGTCATCCGTTTCTCCCCAATGGGAGATCAAGTAGATACAGCCAATCAAACTCAGCACCAAAACCACGATGGCTATTTTCATGGTGTTCCTTTGTCACTATCGGATGTCGCTATCGCTATCGGAAAGACCCAATCATCGTAGTTCAAGTCCGATAGAAATCGCCGGCATCTTGCCCATTCGTAAACGCGATTCCTGAATCATGAAGGCCGCGTTTTACCTTGATCAATGGCCAAAGTGCCGCTTTCCATAGAGGGGACGGTGTCTCAGTTCAGCCTGTCGCCCCAGGCTTCCTCGTTGAACGGGCTGATCGGGCGTTTGCCATCCAGCGCGAGCATGATGTTGTCGACTGCGCGCTGGGCCATGGCGGTGCGTGTTTCATGGGTAGCGGAGCCGATGTGCGGCAGTGCGACCACGTTGGGCATCTTGGGCAGCGGAGAATCCGCCTGCAGCGGTTCCTGCTCGAACACGTCGAGACCGGCGCCGCGAATCTGGCCGCTTTCGAGGGCCTGGATCATGGCCTGTTCGTCGACCACCTGCCCGCGGGAGATGTTGATGAAGATGGCGCCCTCCTTCATCAGCTCGAACTCGCGGGCACCGATCAACTGGCGGGTTTCCGGGGTCAGCGGCACGATGGCGCAGACGAAGTCGGACTGCTGCAGCAGCTCGTCCAGTTCGCAGCGGCGCGCGCCCAGCTCTGCTTCCAGAACCGGTTTGGGCGAGGCGTTGGAGTAGAGGATCTTCATGCCGAAACCGAGGGCGCCGCGGCGGGCCACCGCCTGGCCGATGCGTCCGAAGCCGACCATGCCCAGCGTCTTGCCGTGGACGTCGCTGCCGAACTGTTCGGGGCCGATGCTGGACTTCCAGTCGCCGCGCTTGACGTACTCGGCCAGTTCCACCACCCGGCGGGCACTCGCCATGATCAGCGAGAAGCCGGTATCGGCGGTGGTTTCGGTGAGCACGTCCGGCGTGTTGCAGAGCAGGATGCCGCGGCGGGTCAGCTCCTCGACCGGATAGTTGTCCACGCCTACCGAGATACTGGCGATCGCTTCCAGGTTGGGCGCGGCGTCGAGCAGTTCCGGGGTCATGTTGACGCCCGCGCCGATCAGCCCGTGAGCTTGTCCCAGCGCCTCGCGGAATGCCGGATCGTCGGCCGATTCGAGCTTGCCGAAGTAGTCGACGTGAAAGCGTTCGCGTAGCTGGTCGAGTTGCTGGTCGTTGAGGCGACGGTACGCCAGGATGCGCTTGCTCATGAAAGACTCTCCGGCTGAAAAATCGAAATGTCCGCAGGCGACGACATCGCCGCCTGCGAGGTGAGGGACGCACGAGCTTACCGACAAACCCGGCCCCCTGAGGCAGTGCTTCGACGAAAGTCTAGCGGGAAGGACGCGGTCGGAGACAAGTCCGAACGAAGGAATCTTGGTGTTTGTCACCGGTCACGCGCCCAGCAGGCGCTCGACGCGTTATACGGAGGCCCGCCCGGGCCGCTTGATCAATTGGCGGAATTTCGGCAGCTGCCGGGCGATGGGCGGAATGCGCAGAATCATCAACAGGGCGCCAACGGCGGCATAGAGGCTCCACTGCTCCAGGTCGGCACGGACCACCCAGAGAAAGTGCAGCAGCCCCAGACCCAGCACCAGGTAGACGATCTTGTGCAGCGTCTTCCAGCGCTTGCCCAGCTTGCGCATCGACCACTTGTTGGAGGTCACGCCCATCGCGATCAGCCCGACGAGAGCGAGCATGCCGACGATGATGTAGGGGCGTCGGACGATCTCGCTGCCGAGCCGGGAGAGATCCAGCCCGAGGATGAAAACGGCGTAGCAGAACAGGTGCAGCAGCGCATAGGTCAAGGTCCACAGGCCGAGCTGGCGGCGGATCAGGGTGAAGCCTTTCCAGCGGGTCAGCTTGGTCAGCGGGGTCAGGCTGAGAGTGGAAAACAGCATCCACAGTATGCCCTGGCCGATGTTGAGCAGCAGGTAGCGGCCGGGTTCCGGGCCGGCGGCGTTGATCGCGACCTGCGAGCTCCACCAGGCCAGCGGCACCAGCGCGGCGATGAACACCGCGATGCGCCAGAGCGTCAGCGTGTAGCGGGGCGTCGGCATCAGAAGTTCTTCCTCAGATCCATGCCCTGATAGAGACTCGCGACCTCCTCGGCGTAGCCATTGAACATCCGCGTATCGATGATGTTGGGATTGAACAGGCTGTTGGGTAGCCGGCGCTCGGTGGCCTGGCTCCAGCGTGGGTGATCGACCTCGGGATTGACGTTGGCATAGAAGCCGTACTCGTCCGGGGCGATCGCCTGCCAGGAGTTCACCGGCTGCTCTTCGACCAGCGAGATCCGCACGATCGACTTGATGCTCTTGAAGCCGTACTTCCACGGCACGACCAGGCGGAAGGGCGCACCGTTCTGGTTGGGCAGTTCGCGCCCGTACATGCCGAGCCCGAGAATCGCCAGCGGATGCATCGCCTCGTCCATGCGCAGGCCCTCGGTGTAGGGCCAGTCGATCAGCGCGAACGAGGAGTCCTGGCCCGGCATCTGTTCCGGTGCGACCAGTGTCTCGAACTTGACGTACTTGGCCTTCGACGTGGGCTCGGCGCGTTTGATGACGTCACCCAGCGGAATCCCCAGCCACGGAATGACCATCGACCAGGCCTCGACGCAGCGCAGCCGGTAGATGCGCTCCTGCAGGCGGGAAGGCTTGGCCAGATCCTCGAGATCGAAGCGCCCGCCGTTATTGACCTCGCCGTCGATCACCACGCTCCAGGGCTGGGTCTTCAGCGCGTCGGCGTTGCGCGCAGGGTCGCCCTTGCCGGTGCCGAATTCGTAGAAGTTGTTGTAGTGGGTGGCGTCGTCGAAAGGCGTGAGCTTGTCCAACTGGCGATCGGCAGGCACCACGCTTTCCCATTCGGCGTTGGCCAGCTTGGGCTCGAGCCAGCCTGGCGGATTGCCGGCCGGTACGTCCTGATAGTCGGAGGCGGCCGCCAGAGCGCGTCCCGACAGTGCCAATCCTGCTCCTGCACTCAGGCCCAGGCCAGCCAGCCCGCCCATGAAGCGGCGACGCGAGAGGTAAACCGATTCCGGGGTGACGTCCGATTCGCGCAGGTCGCCGGGTTTGGCAATCTTGATCAACATGATGAGTCTCCAACCGCCGATGATGGCATAGGGTGGATACGCTGGCGGTGCGCGCCTGGATGCGTGTACCGAGACGCCGGCGTACGCCGTGACACCGCATGAGGCTCAGTTTAGGTGATCCATGCCCCGTCCTGCCGGAAAACGCCGGTCGCGTTCAGATCACGCCCAGCCAGCGCCACCAGATGAAATCGAGCGGCCACAACAGCAGGATCGTGACCACCGCCAGCGGCAGCGTGATGCGCATGGCCTGACGGATGCTCACGCCGGAAGTGAGCAGGCCGATGATCAGCGGCGGCGACTGATAGGGGAACACCACGGTCGAGAATCCGATCACCTGAGACATCACCACCGCGGAAGGCGACCAGCCGGTGACATCGGCCAGTTGCGGTGCCAGTGGCGTCATCACCGCGGGAACGCCGGGCAGCGTGACCAGCATGCCCAGGATCGTGCCGATCACCGAGAGCCAGGCGAAGTTGCCGGCAGTCGATTCGGGCGAGAGCGGCAACACGTCGAGAAGCTGGCCGGCGATCGCCTCGCCCAGCCCGCTGTCGTGCGCCAGCGCGCCCAGGCTGACGATCCCGGCGACGTAGATGAACGGTTCGAGGTTCATCTGCTGCAACGGTCTGGCCGGCAGCAGCCCGCTGCCCGGGAACAGGCAGACCAGCGCCACCAGCATGCCGATCCAGGCCGGCGAGATGCCGTGCCAGGCATCGGTCATCCACATCACCACGGCGAAGGCCAGCAGCACGCTCATCAGATTGCCGCTGCCTCCCAGCCTGGACGGCGGCTCGGCCGTAAAGGGCGACGGCGCCACGGCGCGGAACTGCCACAGGATCAACCCCATGATCAGCACCCACTTGAGCAACCCCAGCACGGGAAAGTGCAGCAGCAGATATTCGCCATAGCTGGGCGAGAAGCCGAGCACCGCTTCGCTGGCCCCCATCAACACATTGTTGGGCACGTTGGCCGGCAGAATCGTGAAGGTGGGCAGAAAGCTCGACATGATGCCGCTGAGCAGGACGCCGCTGCGGCCCGGATTGCCCGGGGCGTAGCCGAAGCGGTCGGCCAGAGTCAGCAGGATCGGCACCAGCAGCACGATCCGGCCCATCGCCGACGGCATGAAGAAGGAGGCAATCAGCCCCAGCAGCCCCACGCCGACGACCGCCTGTGGATAACCTGACGCGAGATGAGGTCCGATCCGGGCGGCGACGCGTTCGCCCAGGCCGGTGTGATTGATCGCGGCGCCGATCACCATGCCCGAGAACACCAGCCAGGTCGCGGCCGACTCGAAACCGACGAACGCCGTCGAGGCCGGCGCGACCTTCGCCACGGTGCAGAGGGTGAAGAAGATGAGCGCCGTCAGCCACTGCGGCAGCCAGCCGGTGGCCCACAGGCCGATGCAGAGCACCACTACGATCCCGGCCTGCAGGACCGAGCCGTCGGCGCTGCCCAGCAACAGCCAGCCGAGCGCGCCCAGCAGAGCCAGCAATGACATTCCCTGACGCCAAGGCAAAACGGTAATCGAAGAGGACATCACGACAGATCCGAAGGCGAGCGAGGCGGCAGTATACCAGCGTGAAAAGCGACCATCGGTCGAATCGGGGGGCTGGATCAGCGCTGCAGACTCAGCAGAGTAATGGTGATCAGAATGATCGCCATGCCGAAAAGTTGCAGCGGGGCGAGAGTCTGTCCCAGCACGACGAATCCGAACAGCGAGGCCGTGACCGGCTCCACCATGGCGATCATGGAGGCCGCCGAGGGGGACGTCCGTCTCAGCCCGGGCAGATAGAGATAGAAGGAGATGCCTGCGCCGAACAGTCCGAGCAGCAGAAACCCGTAGGCGTCGCCGGTGAACGGCACTTTCTGCATCTGCCCGATGTCGACGAATGCGAACAGCAGCAGCGTCAGGGTCAGGAAGGCGATCGTCAGGACCGCCTGCGCCGGTCCCTGGGCTCTGGCGTAGCGAAAGCCGAAGATGAACAGGGCGTAGGACAAGCCGGACAACAGGCCGCAAGCGATACCCCAGACCGAAACCTGGCCCGTGCCGCTGCGCAGGATGTCGGTCAGCAGCACGATACCCACCATCACCGCCGTGATCGACGCCCATTTGCCTAGCGTCGGCTTCTCCAGACCGCATGCGAACGACACCAGAAAGACGAACAGCGGCGCGGTGTACATCAGCGTGGCGGCGATCGCCACGTTGGCGTTCGAGATGCTCAGGAAATAGAAGGTGAAGTTGCCGGCCACACCAACGCCAGCCACGACCGACCAGGCGATGAGCCGCCAGTCGAATCGCAGGTTGCGCAACGGATGGAGGACGAACCAGGCCAGCATGCAGACCAGGCCGATCGCGCCGCGATAGAAAGAGATGACGTAAGGATCCCAGCCCTCGTCCATCAGCAGGCTCGCAACGCCGCCCGACAGGCCCCAGAACATGGCTGCAAGCGTGATGTGGACGGTGCCCTTCACCGAATTCGACATGGTTTGATGCCCTCCTTGGCAGATGTTGTCTGTCGTCAGCGTAGATGACGAATCGGATTCGCGAACCTGTGGCGTCGTGACGGTTTCCTTCTAGGCTGAACATCCAGACGGGCCAGATGGGTGGCTCCTGCCAGCCGGGAGAGAATGCGTGAAGCAGGTAACGACAACCGCGATGGCGACGCTCTGTCTGAGCGGAGAATTGACGAACAAGCTGGAGGCGATCGCGCGGGCCGGATTCGACGGCGTGGAGGTTTTCGCCGATGACCTGCAGTCGAGCGGTCTGGCGCCGCGAACCGTGGGGGAGCGTTGTCGGGAACTCGGACTGACGGTCGTCGCGCTACAGCCGTTCCGCGATGCCGAGGCGCTGCCGCCGGCATGGCATCGGCAGATGCTGGAGGAAGCCAGGCGACAACTCGATACGCTGGCCGATCTCGGTGGCGACTTCCTGCTCGCCTGCAGCAACACCCGCGAAGAAGCCCAGAACGACCGGGGCCGATCCGCCGACAGCCTGCGCGACCTGGCCGAACTGGCGGCCGAACGGGAGATGCGCGTGGGCTTCGAGGCGCTGGCCTGGGGACGGCATGTCTTCGACTATCGCGAGGCGTGGCGGATCGTGCAGCGGGCGGATCATCCGGCGCTTTCCATCGTGCTGGACAGCTACCATATCCTGGCTCGCGAACTCGAGCTGGAAACCCTCGCCACGATTCCTGGCGACAGAATCGGCCTGGTGCAGCTGGCCGATTCGCCGTGGCCGCGCGGGCAGGATCTGCAATCGCTGAGCCGCCATCGACGGGCGTTTCCCGGCGACGGCGAATTACCCATCGAACGCTTCATGGAGGCATTGGGCAGGACAGGGTACGCCGGGCCGCTGTCGCTGGAGGTCTTCAGCGATGCATTGGCGGTCATGCCGACGGGCATGGCCGCGCTCCAGGGCAAGCACGCGCTGGATTCGCTACTGGCTTCGCAGCCGTAACAGCGCCTCGTTCGGCGCTATACCAGCCACAGATGGCTCAGCCAGATTCCCAATGCCAGTGTCAGCGCCGACAGCACCGTCGCCATTACCATCGCCGCCGTGCCCAGCTCGCCGAACCCGTAGCGCTGGCCCAGCAGCGGATACATCGAGAGCATCGGCGCACAGGCGAAGACGATGGCGGCAGTGGCGAATACCGGATCGAGCCCCGGTATCAGCAGTACCATCAGCAGCACGCAGAGCGGGTGCAGGGAGAGCTTGGCGAGTGCGATCCGAGTCACACGCTTGACCATGCCGCGCACGCGCAGGCCGCATAGCGTGCCACCGATGACGAACAGCGCCACCGGCGAGGACGAGGCGGCGAGCATCTCGAGCACCCGGGCAATCGGAGCCGGCGGGTGCAGGTTCAGCGCGGCGAGCAGCGTGCCCACGGCGATGGCGATGATTAACGGATGGCGCAGGATGCGCAGCGCGACCGGTTTCGCCGTCTTCCACACGCCGCCCTGGGCCTGGCGGCCGAGCTCGGCGAGTACCAGCGCCGTGGGAATCACCAGCAGATTCTCGATCAGCATGTTGAGCGCCAGGGCAATGCCTGCCGTGGGGCCGACCACCAGCACCGCCACCGGATAGCCGATGAAGCCGCTGTTGGAGGCCGACGTGCCCAGGGCATACATCGCCCGGCGCTCCAGCGGCGCATTGCCGCGCAGCGTTACCATGGCGAAGGTGATGGCGAAGGCGAGCCCGGAACCCAGTCCGTAGACCAGCAGATAGGGCACGTTGAAGACCTCGTCCAGCGGACGCTGGAGCAACGCCTGGATCACTAGCGCGGGCAGGGCGATGTTGATCACATAACGGCCCATGCCCTGGATATGGGCTTTGTCGACGATGCGCTTGAGCACCGCGAGATAACCGATGCCCAGCAGGATGAAGATGGGAACGATGGCGCCGAAGATGGTGTTCACGAAACGTTGACCGCTGCCAATTAGACTTATGCCTAATAGCATGAGCCCGAGACGGGCTACCGGCAAGTGGATTCACTCGTACGGCGCCCGTCGTCCTCGGTCAGCAAATGTTTGCAATCAGCGTTGCCAGCCGATGACCTCCAGCGCGCGCTGGCGATGCGCCTCCGTGATCTGGCCGACTGCCCGCCGCGAGCTTTCAGTTGACCTGCTGGGCTATCAGTTTCGCCTTCTCGCGAAGCAGGGGCAGGAAGTCTTTCGTTAATGTCTGCATGTCGATCCGCGCCGCGTTGGTGCTGATATTGATGGCGCCCAGTAACCCTCCATTGGCGTCGAAGGCCGGGATTGCCAGAGAGCGGAGCCCCGAATCCAGCTCCTGATCCACAATACAGTAACCTTGCTCGCGAATCTCGACGAGGCGCGCCTCCAGCGTCGTCTTGTCGGTGATGCTGTGTTCGGTGTGCCGCGAGAGAGCGACCCGCTCGAGATAGGCAGTGCGTTCCGCATCAGGCAGCTGTGCCAGCAGGACGCGTCCCATGGAGGTATAGGCTGCCGGAAGGCGGGTGCCGATCGACAGTGAAATGGACATCAAGCGGTGATGAGCCGCCGATCGCGCCACATAGGTGACGTCGTCGCCATCGAGTACGCCCATTGATGAGGACTCGCCGGTAACATCGGTAATGTCTTCGAGGTGTTGTTGAATCACGCTGCGATAACCGTTCGAGGAGAGAAAGGCGTAACCCAGTTGCAGAACCTTGGGTGCCAGTTCGAAAGAACGATGCTGTTTGCGCACGTAACCCAAGGCGTGCAGCGTCAGCAAAAAACGACGTGCACGTGCACGATTCATTCCCGTCTTGGCAGCGACCTCGCTCAAAGTCATCCGTGGTGATTGCTGATCGAAGGCGAGTATCACCTCGAGCCCGCTGGCGAGCGCAGTGACGAAGTCGCGATCATCAGGGTTGAGCATTTCATCCTTGCTGGGCATGACTGGAACATTCCTCGCTATCTATCGAATCGAATCCCACAAGCTTAAGGGGTAAAAGGAAAGTTCGAAAGCCGAACATCTGTTCTTAAGGCATGCGAAAATAAGCTTATACGACCAAATTACTATCGCAGAGAGCTTTTGATTGCACCCTTCATGGTAACGCTGGCTTGCCAATTGAGGATGACTGTTCTTGAGTTCAAGATATGGTAATGCAAAGTGGGACACTCTGGAGCGATTCAGAAACCGATATCGAACCATCTTGCGATCCACCCCCCCACTATCCGGCAGGCCCGACGCTCAGAGATACCAAGCGAGTTCCTCAAATGTGAGACAGTCTCGCGCGTTACGGCGGGCGTCACCACTTTTTGAAACCAGTTCCTTCATAGCGGTCAGATCGAGCATCTGTTCAGCCAGTGACTTCTTGAGCTTCGCGTTCTTGTCCTCAAGGGGCTTTAGACGCTTCGCTTCCGATAATATTATATTGTCTAACTTGGTTTTTCAGTAAGATACCTTCCGACCTGCCGTGTTTGCGGCACAAGTTCGCACACTTCGCGCCCGCTTCATACTCGGCTAGGATGTCGATGATCTGAATCTTGCTTGTTTCATGATCTGTCCTCAGTTAGGTCGGGTTCTAATCGACGCTGAAAGAAGAATCCCTGTAGCAGGTTATATCGAGTGAAGGCTTTATATTTTTAGGGGGTTTTGATTTTTAAATATCTGTGAAAAGTTAAATTGTTAATGTGAATGCCATTTTGAAAATGGCATTCCATTTAAGCAGCGGATGGGCGAGTTGCAACTATAAAGTGTTTTTCTATTCTTCTATTACATGCTTTTCAATTGGCAGTGTATTATTTTTAGTGTTTAAGATGTTGGTTGCGTGGCCAATTGGAGTCCGCAGTTATGGTTGGCAGTCAATTGAGTTATGCCTCCGCCTCTCGGATCATATTACGAGAGATGATCACCTGTTGGATTTGGGTAGTGCCTTCATAAAGCCGGAAAAGACGTACATCGCGATAGAATCGCTCAACGGCATATTCACTAATATAGCCAGCGCCGCCATGGATCTGAACCCCCTTGTCGGCGACTCGACTACACATTTCAGTGGCGAACATCTTGGCACAGGAGGCCTCGGTGCTAACGTCCAAACCTTCGTCACGTTTACGCGCTGCATCCAGTACCATGCATTTGGCAGCATAGATTTCAGCCTTAGAATCAGCCAGCATGCCTTGAATCAACTGGAAGTCAGAAATGGTGCGACCAAATTGCTTTCTTTCCATGGCGTACCGTAGGGAGTCCTCCAGCACGCGTTCGGCGGCTCCTACAGCTATGGCAGCTATGTGTAGACGCCCCTTGTCAAGCACCTTCATAGCAGTTTTGAACCCGACTCCTTCTTTCTCACCTATCAAAGCACTGGCCGGGACACGCACATTATCGAAGATTACATCAGCTGTGTGTGCGCCTTTCTGGCCCATTTTTTTGTCCCGCTTGCCAATGGTGATTCCTTTTACATCGGAGTCTACAATAAATGCGCTTATACCCTTAGCACCTTTGATATCGGGATTGGTACGCGCCATGACGGTAAAAATTCCAGCATGTGGGGCGTTGGTGATGTAACGCTTGGTGCCGTTAATAATGTAATCATTCCCATCCCTGACGGCGGTGGTTCTCAGTGACGCCGCATCGGATCCTGAATCGGGTTCCGTTAGACAGAAAGCGCCGAGAATATCGCCGCTCGCCAATCTAGGCAGATAGGTAGATTTTTGCACATCAGTACCGTCCAGCAGAATGCCGATAGAGCCGATGCCATTATTTGTACCGATGAAGGAACGGAACGCTGGGGACGTGTGACCCAGTTCAAAGGCAATATTGACCTCTTCTTCCATGGTAACGCCGAGTCCACCAAACTCCTCAGGAATGGTGAGTCCAAAGAGTCCCATATCACGCATCTGAGATATTATATCCTCAGGGATCTCATCTGTCTCGGAAACCTCCTCCTCTCGGGGAATGAGGGCTTCATTGATGAAGCTTCGAATGGAATCCAGAAGGATCTGCATTGTTTCCTGGTCGCGAATCATAATCTTTCCTCGCTGATTTTATTTTTGACTACTACCTAGTATGTCTCGTAGTTCACGAGATCTGCGTTTCTATATCATTGACCATCTGTACCAGTCTTGGGCCGATGGACTCTTCAAGCTTTTCGCGGGAAATCTGAAATTCTGGACCCCCGCAGTTGAATGACAGGATGCCCAGTTGCGGATGGCTAAGAGGGACTGCAACCGCATTCACTTTTCGTTGCCACTCGCCGATCGAAAGACAATAACCATAGTCTGCGTAGTCCCTAAAGGCACGCTCCAGCGCTCTGCGTATGCTTGGCCACTCCTTTGGGCTGCTCTCCTTGATATGTTCCATTATCACCTCGGCTTCATCTTGAGGCATGGCTGCTAGGCAAGCTCGTCCCGCTGAACTCTGATGAATAGGGAGACGTGTCCCTATCTGGCGGCGAATGGTCGAACGTAGGGCGCTCTGTACCACGTCCAGGTAGACCATATCGAGACGGTCTCGGGCGGACATGGATACGGTTGCGCCTACCTCGTTAGCGAGGTTGATCATCAATGGCTGTGCAACCGAGCGAATCGGCAGATTGGATATCATGGAGTAGCCAAAGGACATAACGCCTACATCCAGTTGATATTTCCCGCGTGGTAGAGGGCGTAGATAGCCTAGTCTAGCTAGCGTGTGCGTCAGCCTGCTCACTGTAGGACGCGGAAGCCCCGTCTTTCTTGCCAGATCGAGATTGCTGAGCATGCTGTCACGCGGGGTGAAGCAACGTAGCAGCTCCAGCCCTCTTGCCAGCGATGTCACGAACTGTCGGTCTTTCTCCTGTTCTTCCTCTGTATGGATTAGGTCCACCACGATCTGGAAGTCGCCACTGTCTCTTTTTTTCACCGAGCCTCGCTCCGGCCGCAAGTAACTAGGGAAAGAGTTTGCGTGCATTGCTCTGAAAATGTCAATCAATCGAACGAAAAGTCTGCATTGCAGACATAATGATTTTTTTTGTACTTTCGTAGCATGCCATGGCTACTGCTTGATCCTCTTTGCCTTGAGATGAATAGGGGGTTGCTCCGGCACCTAGGGTTTCATTGACAGTCTTTCAGGAAAGTGTGTAATTTAATGATATAGCAAAATAAAAGTCCGTATAGCGGACATATTAACAGTTAGGTGTTACATGAATGACAAGCAACAGCTAGCCGAGGCTTACCTGGCGTCACTAGTCGATGGCGTAGCCGTGGTTCGAATCGATCGACCAGAGGCCAAGAATGCGCTCAATGCTGCGATCAGGCGTCAGTTAGCCGAACATTTCTCGTCTCTGGCTCACCGAGATGAGGTGAGGGCCATTGTGCTGACGGGCGGCGAGCACGTCTTCGTGGCTGGGGCCGACGTCAAGGAGTTCGCTACGGTGTCCCCTGCCGAGATGCATCAGCGCCACAACGAGCGCTTTTGGGAGCCTATTGCGCTTTGCCCCAAGCCGGTAATCGCCGCGGTGAACGGATTCGCCTTGGGCGGTGGCTGCGAACTTGCCATGCACTGCGACATTATCGTGGCGGGAGAGACGGCTCGATTCGGTCAGCCTGAGGTCAAACTGGGCCTAATGCCCGGGGCTGGCGGGACGCAGCGCCTCGTTCGGGCGGTAGGCAAGTTCCAGGCCATGCGCATGCTGATGACCGGGTGCCTGGTTTCGGCGCCTGAGGCTCTACGTATGGGGCTAGTCAGTGAAGTTGTGGCAGACGACCAGACCTTGGAGCGCGCCAAGGCACTGGCCCACGAGATTGCGTCTCTACCCTCGCTGGCGCTGGAACAGATCAAGGAGACGGTACTCGCGGGGGCCGATTTGCCTTTGGATAGCGCACTGGTCCTTGAGCGGAAAGCCTTCCAAATGCTCTTCGATACTGCGGATCAGAAGGAAGGGGCGGCTGCGTTCATAGAGAAGCGCAAACCGAATTACCGGGGAGAGTTGTAATGTCAAGAGAAGTGAACCGGGTGGGAATCGTCGGCACCGGGGTAATGGGGGTGGGGATTGCGCAGATTGCTGCCCAGGCTGGCTTGCAAGTCGCGCTGTTTGACAAGCGAGACGGGGCGGTGAGCGCTGCGCGCGATGGACTACAGGCAACCTTCGATAAGCTGGTGGGCAAGGGCAAGGTCTCGCGTGAATCCGCCGATGCCGCCTTGTTGCACCTCAAGGTCGCCGAATCGATGGCGGACTTGGCAGATTGCGATGTGATCATCGAGGCGATCGTTGAGGATCTGGAAGCCAAGCAAGCCCTGTTCACCGACCTGGAGGCAATCGTTTCCAGGGAGTGCATCTTGGCGACGAATACCTCGTCCCTGTCTGTCACGGCCATTGCTTCGGGATTGTCGTGTCCTGGCCGGGTGGCCGGTTTCCACTTCTTCAATCCCGTGCCCCTGATGAAAGTCGTCGAGGTAGCCGACGGGATTGACACCGATAATGCAGTTGTCGATACGCTGCTAGAGTTGGCGAGCAGGCTAGGCCATGCCGGCGTGCATGCCCAGGACACCCCTGGGTTCATCGTCAACCATGCCGGACGCGCCTACAGCACGGAAGGGTTGATGATCTTGGAAGAGAGCGTGGCGGCGCCTGAGGATATCGACCACATACTCCGCGAGGAGGCTGGTTTCCGGATGGGGCCCTTGGAGCTGCTCGACTTGACGGGGTTGGATGTGTCCCACCCCGCAATGGAATCCATCTTCGAGCAGTTCTATCACGATCCGCGCTATCGGCCTTCCTACGTTACCCAGCAGATGCTGAAAGGTAACCGCCTGGGGCGCAAGACGGGCGTTGGCTTTTACCGCTACGAAGGCGGACGAAAAGCCGATGCCTTTGCTCCCCAGCCGGTGCCCAAGGTGAGCCATGTTCCGCCGATCTGGGTAGGGTGTGAAGACGCCGCCGAGCGCGATCAGGTGATGGCACTGCTGGAGTCGCTTGGCGGTCGAGTGGAGTCGTCCGGCTCACCTTCGGAGGAGGCGCTCTGCCTATTGCTGCCTTTTGGTGAAGATGCCGTCAGTGCCAGTGCGCACTTCGGTGTCGCCCCTGAGCGAACGCTCTGCCTCGATGCGTTGCAGAGCCTTGACCGTCACCGGACCCTAATGATGACGCCGGTCACGCGGCAGGACATGCGTGAGGCGGCTCACGCCCTGTTGGCGTCGGATGGCGTCGGAGTCACTGTGATTCGTGACAGTGTGGGGTTTGTCTCCCAGCGAGTGCTTGCCTCGGTAGTCAACCTGGCCTGTGACATTGCCCAGCGTGGGATTGCCACGCCTACCGATATCGATAATGCCGTAAGACTGGGGCTCAACTATCCGCATGGCCCACTGGCGTGGGGGGATGCGTTGGGTCCGAAACGATTGCTGGCCATCCTTGAGCGTATCAACGCGCTGACGGGGGATCCCCGGTATCGCCCAAGCCCGTGGCTGCGCAGGCGCGCCACGCTAGGGGTATCCCTGTTGCACGAAGCATCCAGTATTCGGTGATGTCGGGAGGTTTATCATGTTGGACGAATCGAGGTGGACGTAATGGGCGCGCTGACGGGAATTCGTGTGCTCGACTTGAGCCGAGTGCTGGCTGGTCCCTGGTGCAGCCAGGTGCTGGCTGATCTCGGGGCCGATGTCGTCAAGGTGGAGCGTGTTGCAAGGGGAGATGATACCCGGGCCTGGGGGCCTCCTTACATGAAGAATGCGCAGGGTGAGGATACTCAAGAGGCCTCATACTACCAGTCCTCCAATCGTAACAAGCGTTCCGTGGCCGTCGATATTGCCAGCGAGAAAGGGCAGGAAATCGTCCGGGCTCTGGCCGCTGAAAGCGATGTGCTGATCGAAAATTTCAAGGCGGGGTCTTTGGAGAAGTATGGGCTGGATTACGCGTCGCTTTCCCGTATCAACTCCCGCTTGGTCTATTGTTCCGTCACGGGCTTCGGTCAGACGGGACCACGTGCTCAGGAACCCGGCTACGATTTCATCATCCAGGGGATGGGTGGACTGATGAGTATCACCGGTGAGCGTGATGGCGTCCCCGGTGGCGGGCCACAGAAGGTGGGGGTGGCTGTGACCGACGTAATGACTGGGCTGTACTCAGTCATTGCGATTCAGGCAGCTCTCTTGGCCCGTGAAAAGACTGGTCGAGGCCAGTATTGCGATATGGCGCTCCTGGACGTTCAGGTAGCGGCCTTGGGTAATCAGAGCCAGAACTACTTGAGTACCGGGGTATCGCCTGGTCGCTACGGTAATGCACACGCCAATATTGTGCCCTACAACTCATTTCGGGCCAGCGATAAGGATTTCATTATCGCTTGCGGCAACGATTCTCAGTTTGTGGCCCTATGCAACGCCATAGGCCTGTCGGAGCTTGCCGCCGATCCCAGGTTTTCAAGAAACGAGAATCGCGTCAGGAACAGAGACGTTATCACCCAAATTCTCTCGGACCATTTCAAGCAAGATGCGGCCGAAGTATGGGTGGAAAGAATCAGCAAGGTCAAGGTGCCGGTTGGGGTAATTAATGATATTGCCGGTGCGTTGGCGGAGCCCCAGGTGGACGCCCGTGGCATGCTGGTCAACATCCCCCATCCCATGAATCCTGACTTCAAAATGGTTGGTAGCCCGATTCGCCTCTCCGAAACGCCGGTGGAGTACAAGCGACCGGCGCCGCTACTGGGTCAGGATACCGACAATGTACTCTCAGAATATCTTGATCTCTCTGCAGATCAGTTGTCGCAGCTGAAGGACGACGGCGTAGTAGGTTGATCATTATTTTCATGACTCGAGTATTTTAGTTTAGGAGCGAATATGAAAGTACTCGTCGCGGTCAAACGCGTCATCGATTACAACGTCAAGATCCGGGTCAAGCCGGATCACACCGACGTGGATCTGACCAACGTCAAGATGGCCATGAACCCCTTCTGTGAAATCGCGGTGGAAGAGGCCGTTCGTCTCAAGGAGAAAGGCGTCGCCACGGAGATCGTCGCCGTCACGGTCGGCCCCAAGGCCGCTCAGGAACAGCTTCGCACGGCGCTGGCGCTGGGTGCGGACCGCGCCATTCACGTCGAGACCGACGAGCGCGTCGAGTCGCTGGCGGTAGCCAAGCTGCTCAAGGCCGTGGTCGATGAAGAGCAGCCCGACCTGGTCATTCTCGGCAAGCAGGCGATCGATACCGACAACAACCAGACCGGCCAGATGCTGGCGGCGCTGAGCGGTATGGGGCAGGGCACCTTCGCCTCGGAGGTCGCCTTCGGCGATGGCGTCGAAGACGGCTACGTGCGCGTCACCCGCGAGATCGATGGCGGCCTGCAGAGCGTCGCGCTCAAGCTGCCCGCGGTGGTGACCACCGACCTGCGCCTGAACGAACCGCGCTACGCCAAGCTGCCGGACATCATGAAAGCCAAGAAGAAGCCGCTGGACAGCCGGACGCCGGAAGCCCTCGGCGTGGCCGTCTCCAGCGGGCTTGAGCTGCTCAAGGTCGAGACGCCAGCCGAGCGCAAGGGCGGTGTCAAGGTAGGCTCCGTGGACGAGCTGATCGATAAACTCAAGAACGAAGCCAAAGTGCTGTGAAAGGAGCTGATCGCATGAGTATTCTGGTTCTGGCCGAACACCATGAAGGGCGTCTCTCCGCCGGCACGGCTCATGTCGTCGGCGCCGCCCGAGCCATTGGTGGCGATATCGACATCCTGGTCGCCGGCGAGCATGTGGCGGCCATTGCTGAAGCGGCCGCCAAGCTCGATGGCGTCTCCCGCGTGCGGGTGGCCGACGACGCGACGTACGCGCATCAGTTGGCCGAGCCGCTGGCGGATCTGCTGGTCCAGCTGGCCGGTGACTACAGCCACGTGCTCGCCGCGGCATCGACCGACGGCAAGAACGTGCTGCCGCGGGTTGCGGCGCTCAAGGACGTCTCCCAGATCTCCGAGATCCTGAGCGTCGAGAGCGCCGATACCTTCAAGCGTCCGATCTATGCCGGCAACGCCATCGCCACGGTGCAGTCCAGCGATCCGCTCAAGGTGATCACCGTGCGCACGACGGCGTTCGACCCGGTGAGCGAAGGCGGAGCCGCGACCATCGAGCCCGTGGATACCGTTGTCGCCAACGCGCTGTCGCGCTTCATCGGCGAAGAGCTCGCGCAAAACGAGCGCCCGGAGCTGGGTGGCGCTCGCGTGGTCATCTCCGGTGGCCGAGGCATGGGCAACGGCGACAACTTCAAGCTGCTCGACGGCATTGCCGACAAGCTCGGCGCCGCCATCGGGGCTTCTCGTGCCGCGGTCGACGCGGGTTTCGTGCCCAACGACATGCAGGTCGGGCAGACCGGCAAGATCGTCGCTCCCGAGCTTTATATTGCCGTCGGTATCAGCGGCGCGATCCAGCACCTGGCGGGCATGAAGGACTCCAAGGTGATCGTGGCGATCAACAAGGACGACGAAGCGCCGATCTTCCAGGTGGCCGATTACGGTTTGGTAGCCGATCTCTTTGAGGCGCTGCCGCTGCTTGAGAGCAAGCTATGAGACTGGGCTTGATTCAGTGGTTTATCCGGTTATCTCCGGAGCGGCGCTTTCCGTAGCCGTCGAATTTTTCCTTCAGCAAGGGGCGGGACATGGCGTCACAAATTGAACGCGAATCCATGGATTTCGACGTAGTGATCGTGGGGGCGGGCCCCAGCGGACTGTCGGCAGCGTGCCGTTTGATGCAGCAGGCGAGCGAGGCCGAACGGGAGCTCTCTGTCTGCGTGGTCGAGAAGGGGTCGGAGGTCGGCGCGCACATTCTCTCCGGTGCCGTGCTCGAGCCGCGCGCGCTGTCGGAGCTGTTCCCGGACTGGGCCGAGCGCGGCGCGCCGTTGAACACGCCGGTACTGCGCGACGAGCTCTATCTGCTGAAGGATGCCGACAAGGCCCAGAAGCTGCCCAACGCCATCGTCCCCAAGACGATGCACAATGCCGGCCACGCCAGCTCGAACGACGCCGACAATCCGAACTACGTCATCAGCGCCGGCAACCTCTGTCGCTGGCTGGCCGAGCAGGCCGAAGGGCTGGGTGTCGAAATCTTTCCCGGCTTCGCCGCCCAGGAAGCGATCGTCGACGACGAAGGCATCGTGCGGGGCATCATCACCGGCGACATGGGCGTCGCCGCCGGCGGCAGCGAGACCGCCAACTACATGCCCGGCATGGAACTGCGTGCCAAGTACACCCTGTTCTGCGAAGGCGCACGGGGCCATATCGGCAAGCAGCTGATCTCGCGCTTCGATCTCGATGCGAACCGCGACCCGCAACATTACGCCATCGGCTTCAAGGAGCTGTGGGACGTGCCCGCCGAGCAGCATGAGCCCGGCCTGGTGCTGCACGGCTCCGGCTGGCCCCTGAATGACAAGAACCATGGCGGCGACAGCCATGGCGGCTGGTTTCTCTATCACGGCGACAACCAGCAGGTGATGGTGGGGCTGATCGTCGACCTGGCGTACCGCAACCCTTATCTGTCGCCGTTCGACGAATTCCAGCGCATGAAGCATCACTCGCTGCTGAAACGCCATCTCGAAGGCGGCAAACGTGTTGCCTATGGTGCCCGCGCGATCACCAAGGGGGGCGCCAACTGTCTGCCCAGGATGACGATGCCCGGCGCCCTGCTGCTGGGCTGCGACGCCGGCACGCTCAATTTCGCCAAGATCAAGGGCATTCACACCGCGATGAAATCGGGGCTGGTCGCGGCGGAGAGCGTGTTCGAGGCCATCGCTTCCGGCGACGAGGGCGGTCAGGAGCTTACCGCCTTCACCCAGGCCTGGGAGTCGAGCTGGGCGTGGCAGGAACTGCAGGCCAGTCGCAGCTTCGGTCCGGCCATCCATCGGTTCGGCACCGTGGGCGGCGGCGCCTTCAATTTCGTCGACCAGCTGCTGGGCGGCAAGCTGCCGGTGCAGCATGACACCACGCCGGACCATCAATTGAAGAAGGCGGCGGAGTCGACGCCGATCGATTACCCCAAACCCGATGGCAAGCTATCGTTCGACAAGCCGTCTTCGGTGTTCCTGTCGAACACCAACCACGACGAGAACCAGCCCTGCCATCTGAAGCTGAGCGATCCGGACATTCCCATCGCCAGAAATCTGCCGGAATACGCCGAGCCCGCGCAGCGCTATTGTCCGGTCGGCGTCTACGAAGTGGTCGAGGAAGGAGGAGAACCGCAGTTCCGGATCAACTTCCAGAACTGCATCCACTGCAAGACCTGCGACATCAAGGACCCGTCCCAGAACATCACCTGGGTAGCTCCCGAGGGTGGCGGCGGCCCCAATTATCCGAACATGTAACATCAGATGACTAGGCAGTTCGCATATGCCGCCGTGTGACTGGGTTTGCTAATGTCCCCCGTGGCCGGTTGAGGAACAACTTTTTCAGGCCGGTGCCGATGCTCCAATGCCCACCATTGACGGGATGATGGCAGTACCTCAAAAACTCGCACCAGCAGCTCACTAAATAGCAGCCCGGTAAGTTCCTGAAATGGTACTGGTGGCGGGGTCGTCGGACGGTCGCGGATCCGGCGGGTGACCAATGTTTACGGCGCTTGGCCAGAAACAACTGGCCATAGCGGTAGGTGCAAACCGAACGGGTGAACTCCGCCGACTGGCGATGCCGCTTGCTCTTGGAAGAAACCATACCTGTGGGCGTGTTTCATCTTGCCTTGCGAAATATACGAAATGGTAAGGCGGCAGCTGAGAAAAGGCAGCTAGAACAGGTAGTCTTGCCGGATGGCGTGCTATTCCTGCGCACTACACATGTAGGATATCAATCGGTAATTAGGGGGCAAAGGGAAACAGTGTCGAAAACTGTAATAAGACTAGGGCTAAGCGTGTCAATTGTGACTAATGTAGCAACGTCGATCCATATAAACTCATTCGATATGTTTCCAAAATCCACTGAGCTACATCAGCAGAGGGTGGCTGGATTATGATATTCACAAAAGTCCTGCCTGCCATGAACATGTGGTCCAGTTGGCTACTTGCCGCATTGTCTGTCTTGGTTGTATGGCGAGAGCTTGCCGGCTCAGACGTCGCGGGTTATATATCTAATTTGCTGCTAGTAGGCTTTCTGATATTGGGTTGGCCGCGCTTCAGTCCTATGGCACGTCTGCTAGCGCTGGTGTGTGTGGGAGCGACACTATTAACATTAATGCAGCTAGCGTCTCCCTGGGCCACATTATATGAAGCTACTAATAGTTTCACTTTTTTGGCTGCTTTCATGACTGCATTGGCGCTGCTGCGGCTACCTGCCTATCGCTCCCGCCTGATTCGTCGTTGCGGGCAGAGTCTACTGAAGCAACCTCCTGCTTGGCGTTATCCCTTACTCTCCTTGGGCTCCACTCTATTCGGCATCGTACTCAACTTCGGCGTGCTGACTTTATTTATAACGATGATAGACAAGGCAAACACATTAGCTTCGGCCCAAGGCCGAACATGGCTACAAGAAGCGCGCCGCCGTCGCATGCTGCTTGCCACTCTGCGGGGCTTTACGCTGGCTCCGCTGGTATCACCGCTGGGGATTGGGGTGGCCGTTATGCTGGGAAATCTCCACCCACTTACTTGGGCGGAGCTATTTCCCTATGTGTTGGTAACTGCGATTGGCTTATTCCTGCTCGGCTGGGCCTGTGATCAGCTGTCGGTGCCACAGTCGGCCTCCCACGGTTTATCCACCGCTCATCCATCGCTAATGCCGCTGGTAATATTAAGCTTGTTGCTTCTGGCTTTGATCTCCTTAGTGTTCGCGATTTCCGTCTGGCTCTCCTTGCGCCTGCCGCAGGCGGTGCTGATAGCAGTACCAATGGGGGCTTGGCTGTGGCTGATGTGGCAGTGTCGTGCGCTGGGGTGGGTGGGCGTGATACCGGCTAGCATAATACTAGGCCGTCGCCTACCAGATGTATTCGAAGGCATTGGCAACGAGATTGTGGCGCTGGGATCAGGAGCTTATCTGGGGTATCTGAGCGTAGCACTACTGAATCCCGCCCAGTTGAAAGATATTGCAGAAATACTGATGTACATAGGCAATTGGCTGCCAGTACTAGCAATGATGCTTATCGTGTTGCTGGCCCAGTTGGGAGTAAACCCCATCATCAGTGTGACTTTCTTGACCAGTATGGTGGCCCAGGCAGGGCCAGCCGAACTCTCGCTGCCTCTACTGGCTGCAGCGATGTTAGCGGGCTGGTCTTTGACCATGATGTCCTCTCCGTTCACTGCGGCGATGATGATCATGTCGCGTTTCACAGGCATGACAGCGAGGCAGATCTGCCTGAGTTGGAATGGAGCATTCTTGATAATCTCGCTGGCGATGGCCGTCTTGCTGCTTCGGTTGGTGGGCTGAGCAGAGGGTGTTGGTTATACGTCGCTCGGCCTTGGGCTGGTTCAAGCGCAGCAGCGGGAACCGAGAGAGCGAGAGCAGAGCATTATACGTGAAGAGTATCAATTATGCCCCGACGTGCCGCGGTATAGATATCCATCCCAAGGACAGGCTTGGATCGCATTCTACTAACAAGATTTTGACATCGCCCCGTTGAGACCAAAGTCGGGTTCTGTAATGAGACGGATCGCTGTACTCTATTCGTGTTTGCGAATTAAAGTTCGCTAAGCGGACAAGATGATTGGTCAAATCAAGGTGGCATATGAAAAGCATTTTAAAAGCAGCATGTTGGGCAATTTGTAGCAGTGGGCTTGCCCTTGGCGTTTTCGTGTCGTCGGCCCTCGCTAGCGAGTGGCCGACCGAAGATATCCGCTTGGTCGTACCCTATGCGCCTGGAGGCACTACCGATGTACTTTCGCGCCGCGTGGCTGATCTGCTGCAGAGCGAGCTCGACACCAATATCATCGTAGAGAATCGACCCGGCGCGGGTTCTACCGTAGCGACCGCGCGTTTAGCGCGTGGCGGTCGTGATGCTGATCACACCATTCTGATGGCTTCGCCGGGGCACACCATCGGCGCGGCAATCTATCCCAACTTGACGTATGATCCAGTTGAAGACTTTGTTTTCCTGCAAAAACTTATCGATATCCCCAATGTAATGGTAGTTCCAGCTGACAGTCCTTATGACAGTGTTACTGACTTTATTAAGGCGGCCAAGAAGCAAAACATGACATTCAGTCACAGCGGTGTAGGGAGCTCAATCCATATGTCCGGCGAGCTCTTTAAATCATTGACCGAGACCAACATGACGGCAGTTCCCTTCGCTGGCAGCGGCGCAGCTTTACCAGCGTTGTTGAGCGGCGATGTCGACGTTTCCTTCGAAAACATGCCGACCGTACTCTCACACATCAAGTCAGGTGACTTGAAAGCGCTAGCAGTAACCTCTGCTGAGCGCTCCAAGGATCTGCCGAACGTGCCGACTCTTCGCGAAATAGGCGATTACAACCTCGACCAGTTTGTCACCACCGCCTGGTTCGGCCTGATCGCTGATAAATCCTTCCCTCCGGAGGCGCAGGAAGCTATGCGATCAGCTCTTGAGCGCGTAATGCAACGGAAGGAATTTCTTGATTTCGCTGATCAGTTGGGTGCCAAACCTGGCCAGGTCGCTGGCGATGAGTTTAAGCAGTTCGTTGCCAAGGACGTGAAACGATGGCAGACGGTAGCGGACCAAGCGGGCATTAGCCAGTAAGCCATCGCAACCCAGTGATGCTAGTGAGGCGAGGAGGATTCATCCTCGCCTTTCCCGTTACATAGAGGTGATAGAAATGTCGACTCCTACCCAAAAGCGAGGTCTGCCGTTTCGAGACTCCGGCGATATCCTTACAGGCGGTATTCTACTGATCGCCTCTGTTGTGCTGTTGTTCTGTTTGATTCCCAATTATATCGGTGAACCGCCCATACTTCAGAATCCTATGATGTCACCGCGTTGGCTGCCGCGCATCGTGGGATGGTTAATGTTTAGCTTATCCATTTTGTTGATTGTGCAGGGTATGCTGATTGATAATACTGCTAAAGAGGATGGGCGGCGCATTGTAAAAGGGTCCCACCCTCGTTTCGCTCTGATGATCGTGGCACTCTTGGTCTACTCAGTACTATTTGAGACGTTGGGTGCTGTAATTTCTGGCATTCTGGCTACGCTAATTCTTTTTGCCGCCCACCCGATACGTACTTACTGGCCCTACAGTTTGGCCATCGTCTTTCCGATAGTCGTTACCTTAATATTCGTCAATCTCATGAATGTGCCACTTCCTGTAGCGCCTTTTTGAGGCGTATCATTTAACTTGGTTCTAGGTGACGTATGGAAATAGTTTCGGAAGCTCTTCAGCTTGTTTTTCATTACGAGAACTTTCTAGCTATTGCGCTGGGGGTCGTGATTGGTGTCGTCGTTGGATCTATACCCGGTCTGACAGCCACCATGGCAGTAGCGCTGGCGCTGCCGTTCACATTTTCGATGGAACCGGTCGCCGCTATTTTGCTACTAGTCGGCATCTATAAAGGCGGTATGTACGGGGGATCGATTACCGCTATTCTGATTCGCACTCCGGGGTCGCCTGCATCGGCATGCACATTGCTTGACGGTTATCCGATGGCTCAGCAGGGGCACGCTAAGAAAGCGCTAAAGACAGCGCTGTATTCTTCGGTTATTGCCGATTTTATATCTAATATCGCATTGATATTCTTTGCGGCTTATTTGGCTAAAATTGCCCTTAACTTCGGTGCTCCGGAGTTTTTTTGGCTGATTTGTTTTTCGCTGACCATTATCATTTCGCTTGCTAGTGGGTCGATGATAAAGGGGCTGTTGGCGGCGCTGATGGGAATTCTGCTCTCGCTGGTGGGGCTGGATGAAGTTTTTGGTTCGCAGCGTCTAACCTTCGGAAACTACAATTTGATGGACTCCATCTCGTTTATTCCGTTATTGATTGGGCTGTTCGCGATACCTGAGATAATCGAGTTCTATCGCAAGAAGGCGGTCCCGCATGTTCGGGCTAAGGCTAGTGGGGCTGGGCTATCACTTGCCGAACTCAAGCGCTCCATGAAATGCATAGTGCGTGGCAGCCTGATCGGAGTGATTATCGGAGCTATTCCCGGTACCGGGGCCACCGCAGCCGCTTTCATCTCCTATAGTGATGCTCGCCGACGTTCTCCACGCCGAGAAAATTTCGGCAAGGGTGAGGTGGAAGGGGTGGCCGCCTCAGAAGCTGGGAATAACGGTGTGGCCGGTGCCACCTTGATCCCGCTGTTGTCGTTGGGCATTCCTGGAGACGTGATCACTGCGATTATCTTGGGGGCCTTTATGGTTCATGGTTTAACGCCAGGCCCTGTTCTGTTTCAAGAGAACTTACCCTTAATCTACGCGCTGTTCATGGGTATCATGTGCAGCTCGCTAGTGCTATTGATTGTCGGCAATGGAGCCATTAAATACTTCTCACTTATTGCTGATATTCCTAAGGAAATCCTCTTTCCTATCGTATTGATGTTTTGCGCCTACGGTGCTTATGCCGTGAATAACAATATCTTCGATGTTTGGCTTATGCTGGGATTCGGTGTCATGGGATATGTTTTCAATCGTGCTGCGATTCCGGCGGCTCCCTTCCTTATTGGCTTTATCCTTGGGCCAATGTTCGAGGACAATTTAAGGCGCTCATTATTGATCGGTCAGAATGACTTGTCGGTCTTCGTCCGTGGGCCTATCACTTGGTTCTTCATCGTACTTACTATAGGGTCGATTCTGCTGGCCCTCTATCGCTTTGTCTCCTCGCGTCGTCACTCTTCGCACGGTGACAACACCTCCCAGGAGGCGCCATGAGCACTATGCGTGCTATCGAGATTATAGCGTCGGGCGAACCAGAGGTGCTGCGCCTGACGCGACGTCCCGTACCGACGCACGGTAAGGGCGAGGTGTTGATTCAAGTTGCCTCCTTCGGCATTAATCGACCCGATATTTTCCAGCGTCGAGGCAATTACCCGGTACCTCCCAACGTCACCGACATTCCGGGACTCGAGGTGGCTGGCAAAATTGTTGCGGGCGACCTCGACCACACCTACAACCCTTTTGGTCTGGCACTAGGTGATCGGGTCTGTGCTTTGCTGCAGGGAGGTGGTTACGCTGAGTATTGCGCTGTCCCATTGGTGCAGTGCCTACCCTATCCTGAGGGTTTTGATGATGTCGAGGCAGCGGCTTTACCCGAGACCTACTTCACGGTATGGAGCAATGTCTTTCAACGCGCCGCCTTGGGCCAGGGACTGCGCGGTCAGGATGAGAGCTTGCTGGTACAAGGTGGCAGTAGCGGTATCGGCACGGTGGCTATCCAGTTGGCGGCACAGCGGGGGCATCGCGTTTTCGCCACAGCGGGTTCGCGTGAAAAATGCAATTTCTGCGAATCACTGGGCGCCGAACGAGCGCTCAACTATCGCGAGTTGGATTTCGCCTCCGAGGTTATGTCGTTGACTGACGGTCGTGGTGTAGATGTGATCCTCGATATGGTGGGCGGCGACTATCTGCCGCGCGAGCTGGCCTGCGTTGCCGACGATGGGCGGATTGTGATCATTGCGTTGCAGCGTGGGAAGGAGGCAACTATTCCACTGTCTGACATCCTGCGCCGCCGCGTGACTATGACTGGCTCTACTCTGCGCCCGCAGGGTGCTTCCTTTAAAGGGGCGATCGCCAGGGAGCTGCACACTGAAGTCTGGCCATTGCTGGCCAGCCGAACCATTAAACCGATTATAGAGACTGTCTTGCCGGCGGAGAGTATTGTCGAGGCGCACCAAATGATGGAAGCGGGCAAGCATAAGGGAAAGATCATGCTGAGCTGGGATTAATCTAGGCGATCGTTATCAGGCTGCTGCCGATGTCGTGAGGCAACTGACCTGATCCTTTTTATCTGTAGCGAGGTACTCCATATGAACGATTCTTTTCTCAGCCCTGACCGGATTCGGGATTGCTTCTCACGTGCGATTTCTGACATGTATCGGGAGGAAGTGCCTCAGTACGGCACTCTGCTGGAGCTAGTCGAGCAGGTTAACCGTGCCACGCTTGAGCGCCACCCGGCCCAACAGAAGGCAATGGCTGAAGATGGAGAACTTGAGCGACTCGGAATCGAAAGACATGGCGCGATCCGTGTGGGCAGCGCAGAAGAGCTGGCACTGCTTCGACGTATGTTCGCCGTAATGGGCATGTTCCCGGTAGGCTACTACGATCTTTCTATGGCCGGTGTACCGGTACATTCTACCGCATTTCGCCCCGTCGACGATGAGGCCTTACGCCGAAATCCTTTTCGCCTATTTACTTCGCTGTTGCGCTTGGAGCTGATCGCCGATACCGAGCTGCGTGAGCGAGCAGCCAACATCATAGCCTCGCGTAAGATTGTCACTTCGCAGGCAATGGCGCTGATAGAGCGGTACGAGGCGAAGGGCGGGCTAACCGAATCAGAGGCCAAATGCTTCGTTGCGGAGGCGTTGGAGACCTTTCGCTGGCATCGCGATGCGACCGTTGATCTAGCCACCTACGAAAAATTACATGCTGAGCACCGCCTGGTTGCTGATGTGGTCTGCTTTCGTGGCCCACATATTAACCATCTTACCCCGCGCACACTGGATATTGATGAAGTGCAGCGGCGTATGCCAGCTACTGGCATCACGCCCAAGGCTATCATCGAAGGTCCTCCGTGGCGGTGCTGCCCGATCCTGCTTCGACAGACGAGTTTCAAGGCGCTGGAGGAATCGATCTTCTTCGCCGACGAATCCCAAGGGCGACATGCTGCTCGGTTCGGGGAAATTGAACAGCGCGGCGTGGCATTAACTCGCAAGGGCAGAGAACTTTATGACCATATACTAGCCGCTTCATGTGAGGGGGGCGACGATAACGAGGCCCACCAGGAACACTTGCGTGAGGTCTTCGCTGCTATTCCCGACGATGAAGCGACACTGCGCCGAGATGGCTTGGCTTTTTTTCATTATCGTGCTGTGCCGGGTGCCAAAACGTTAGACGAAGCCGGTTTCGACCGGATCGAGGCATTGATCGAACAGGGTGTCCTGATCGCTACGCCAATGACCTACGAAGACTTCCTTCCGGTCAGCGCAGCGGGGATCTTTCAGTCGAATTTGAACAATGGGATGCGCGACCAATATGTCAGTCAGTCTAGACAAGACCTTTTTGAACAGGCGCTTGGCGAGGCTGTAATAGATGAAATTGAGCTTTATGAACGTCGCCAACAGGCATCGCTTGAGCGCGCATTTGTCCAATTAAACGTGGCACAGGGTTGAGCATCAGTCACACTCTATTGGAAAAAGGCTGTGGGCGCATAGAAAATATAGAGTTTTAAAAACATAGTATATGTAGAGATAGATTCTCTAATTCGCCGCCTTGAAATACTATCTTTAGAACTGCACAGGTTGACCTGCGACGGGATTTTTCCTCCATCGTCGATTAGAGTCCGATCTAACCGGAGGACGGACGATGAAACGAGCAAAATTCACGGAAGAGCAGATCATCGGCATTCTGGCCAAGCATGAGGCGGGCGCGAGATGTGCTGACTTATGCCGTAAGCACGGTATGTCGGAGGGAACCTTCTACAACTGGAAAGCCAAGTTCGGCGGTATGACGGTGTCGGAGGCGAAGCGGCTGAAGGCGCTCGAGGACGAGAATGCCAAGCTGAAGAAGCTGTTGGCCGAGCAGATGCTCGACCTGGCTGCGATGAAGGAACTGGTTTCAAAAAAAGTGGTGACGCCCGCCGTGAAGCGCGAGGCGGTCGCGCATCTGAAGGCCTTGCTCGGGCTGTCTGAGCGGCGGGCATGCCGGCTTGCAGGGGCGGATCGCACGATGATCCGATACCAGGCGCAGCGCGCTCCCGATTCGGTGCTGCGTGACCGACTACGGGCGTTGGCCAACGAGCGCCGACGGTTCGGCTATCGGCGACTCTTCGTTCTGCTGCGTCGCGAGGGCGAATCATCCGGGATCAACCGGATCTATCGGCTCTACCGCGAGGAAGGGCTGACGGTGCGCAAGAGAAAAGCCCGACGCAAAGCCGTTGGAACACGGGCGCCAATTCTGATTGAGGCACGCGCCAATGCACGGTGGTCGCTGGACTTCGTGCACGATCAGTTAATTGGCGGGCAGCGATTTCGAGTGCTCAACATAGTCGACGATGTCACCCGTGAGTGCCTTGCCGCCATCCCGGACACCTCGATATCAGGGCGCCGAGTGGCACGTGAGCTAGCGGCGCTGATCGAGCGGCGCGGAAAGCCCGGAATGATCGTCTCGGACAACGGCACGGAGCTGACGTCCAACGCGATCCTGCGCTGGTGCGCCGAGCACCGAATCGAATGACACTACATCGCACCGGGCAAGCCCATGCAGAATGGTTTTGTGGAGAGCTTCAACGGCCGGATGCGGGACGAACTCCTCAACGAGACCTTGTTCCGTAACCTGGCTCACGCGCGGGTTGCAATCGCTGCCTGGGCGAATGATTACAATACCGAACGTCCGCACTCGGCCCTGGATTACCAAACCCCGGTGGCTTATGCACAGACGTTGACAGCTGCACGAATAGACACGAAGACTAACGGGACTCAAATAGTCGCTAGATGAAAGTTCGGTGGCAGGTCAATGCCTCGCCATGATCCCGGAAACCTTGATATCCGGGCGACGAGTCGCGCGTGAATTGACAGCGTTTCTCGAACAGAGGCTAAAGCCCGGCATGATCGTATCGGACAATGGTACCGAACTGACTTCCCTACGCTGGGGTGCCGAGCATCGAATCGAATGGCACTACATTGCTAGCCGACCGTGACGCCGCCACATACGAAGAGGGTCTGGCCGGTAATAAAGCTGCTGCGCTCGTCGCAGTAAAAGCTAACGGCTTGCGCTACATCCTCAGGCTGGCCCATGCGACCTAGCGGAATATTATCGATGATGTGACGAGCGCGTTCGGAGTCGGGTGGGTTGTTCTGCCAAAAGGCACTAGTGGCTATGGGGCCAGGTGCGACACAGTTGACGGTAATGCCATACTCTGCCAACTCCAGCGCCCAAGTTCTGGCCATGGATTGCAGTGCTCCTTTGGTGGCGCTGTAAATAGTGCGCGCCTCCTTGCCCAGTACCACACGGCTGGTATTCAGCACTATACGACCCATGCCGGAAGCCTTCATACTGGGCAGTAGCGCCTGGGTGCAGACCAGCGCCGAGCGTACGTTCAGGTGCATCAACCTGTCGAAGTCCTCGAGCCTTGCCTCCTCAAGCAGTGCCGGGGCGACGATACCCACGTTATTGACTAACCGGGTTACCGTATAATGCGCGGCGATCTCCTCCATTGCCTGCCGGGTGGCGTCGGCATCGGCAAGGTCCACCTGACGTGCCTCCGCTTTCAGCGAGTCCGCTCCCGGCTCGACGATATCCACCACGATGACTTGATAGCCATCCTGCTGGAGTCGAAGTGCGATGGCCTGGCCGATATTTCTTGCTCCTCCAGTAACCACGGCGCAGTGGCGTCGAGAAGTTTGGCTTTGCGCAGCGTCTTGGCTCATTCAGGTATCCTCGATGGCTCAATGTCGGTTGAACATATCTATGGTGGGCAATCGCTCTTCGATAAACACGACGAGGCAATTGGTAGGACTCTTAGGAATCGTCCTCGTGAATAGAGGAAGGATGACGACATAGTGGCTTCACCTGAATATCCATGTAGGGAAACAGGGGTAAGCCACTGATGAGATCCTGAAGTTCGGCATTGTCAGTGACGTCAAAGATACTGACGTTGGCGTAGCTACCGGCGATCCGCCAAAGATGACGCCATTTGCCCTGCCGTTGTAGCTCCTGCGAGTAGGCTTTCTCTTTCGCCTTGATGTCAGCCGCTTGCTCGGTCGGCATGTCCGGCGGCAGCTTCACCGCCATTTCTACATGAAACAACATTGCGATTTCCCCATTGTATTTGCGCTACGAGACTGTACTTGCGCTACAGAGTGTTCTTCCGATTCAGGTAGGCTTGCCGCCAGCGCACGATCTTGACCTCGGTGAATAACGCCGCCTGATGGAATGGATCGGCCTCGATGAAGCGTTCAGCCTCTTCGCGGTTGTCTAGATCGACTAGGTAGATGCCGCCGGAAGCCGTCTTGCCATCATCGGAAAGCTTGGCGCCACAAGCCAGCAAGATATTCACGTTGGCATCCAGATAATCCAAATGATCTTGGCGTACCTCCAAGCGCAGGGCGTGGCGGTCGGGCTTGTCGAAGGTTTCGATCAGAAAAGGCATGTGCAAATCTCTGTTGGTAAACTTTGTCAGGCGCCGAGGTAACCCCAGATCAGCATGGCGCTGGCGTAGATGATTCCCAGATAGATCAGAATCAACACCATGTAGCCCATCACATCGCGCAACTTCAAGCCGGAGATGGCCAGTACCGGGAGGATCCAGAACGGCTGGATCATGTTGCTCCACTGGTCACCGACCTGTACCGCTAGTGCCGTGGCTGCCTGGGAAGCCCCGATTTCCGTTGCGGCTTGCACCATGACCGGGCCCTGAACCGCCCACTGGCCGCCACCGGACGGTGCCAGCAGGTTGATGATGGCGCCGCTGATGAATGACCAGAGAGGAAGGGTTTGCGCGCTGGAGATATCAACGAAGATAGTGGCGAATGAAACCACTAGGCCCGACCCCACCAGAATCCCCATGATCCCGGCATAGAAAGGGTATTGGACGACAATCCCCGAGACGATGCGAATCCCGTCCGCCAATGCGGCCAAGTAGTTGGCCGGCGAGGCAAACAGCAAGATACCCAGGAACAGGAAGGAAAAGTTGACGGTATTGAGATTCAGCGAGCCACCATCAAAAATGTATAACGCGATATACAGCATGCCTAGCAGGCCGATGCCGATACCCACCACTTTGCTACGATTCAGGCGCTCGGCAATGGTGATCTTGTCGCCTCCGACAAGAGGAGCTGCGGAGGGCTTGGCGACGGTACTTGGGTCGATTTCAACGATGTCTTTTTCCTGCTTGGGATGCAGCCAAGCATTAAAGAAGGGCAAGGTAAGCAGAATGAGAGCGCTGGTGATCAAGAGAATGGGCGAGAAGATAGTTTCGCTCAACGGGATTAGTCCGATTGCGTCCTCGAGGAAATGTCCTTCGGTGGCGATCAGAAGTGGCACACTTCCGGACAGGCCGATGCCGTAAAGGGCGAAACCCGAGTATGCAGCGGCGATCACCAGCGGGTAATGCAACCCTTTCACGTTGAGCGCCAGCTTCTGGGCAACGATGCCGCCGATTACCAGTCCAAAACCCCAATTCAACCAGCTGCCGATGCCGCCCACCAGGGTAGCAACGACAATAGCCATGAACGGTGTTTTGACGCGCGCGGCGAGGCGATTGAGGGCGCCATCCACCAATGGCGTCTTGGCCAGAATGTAGCCCGCCAGAAGGATGACCGTCATCTGCATGCTGAAAGCCAGCAAGTCCCAGAAGCCATCGCCCCAATAGCGTACTGCATTCAATGGGCTAGTATCCTGCAAGAGCACCGCCAGAAGCATTGTGAGGACGGTCAGGAGGATGGCGATGACTAGGGGGTCGGGCATGTAGCGGTTAACGAGCCGGGTGAAGAAATTTGCCAGCGCATTCATAGGAAGCGGCCTCATTGTCGGCATGCATGTCATTGTCTATTATGTACGTTATGCGTACTTTAGTTCGTTTGGTGGCCAGATGGTTAACCCGCGAATGTTTTTATTCAATACGACGTTTGTCTAGTTTCGGTAAAAGTGTTGTCTAGAACGAACGAAAGGAAGGAAAGCTGATGCAGGAAGATTCTTTGCAAGCCGTCGTAGTGGGAGCCGGTACGATGGGGGCTACCTTGGCCAAACTTATGGCGGTGCATGGCGTCAAAGTCACCGTGGTAGATACCAATCCGCAAGTTTTGGAAACTAGCCGTTTGCGCATGGGTGCGAATGCTGCCGCTGTTAGCTTCACCACGGAATTGAAGGTGAAGAAGAGCCCCGATTTCGTGATCGAGAGCGTGACCGAGAATGTGACGGTCAAGCAGAAGGTATTGGCACAAATTGAGGACGGTGTAGCTGAATCCACCGTCATCATGACCAATACTTCAGGTATTCCGATCGACGATATCAGCAGCGCCATGCATATTCCGCAGCGGTTCGTGGGAACGCACTTCTTTAACCCGGCGGACATCGTTCCTGTCGTGGAAGTGGTCCCCGGCAGTCATACCGAGGTGCCGGTCGTAGAGCAGACTTGCCGTTGGCTGAGGCGGCTGGGTAAACGGCCTGCCGTGTTGAACACTTGCGTGCCCGGTTTTGTTGCCAACCGGATCCAGCACGCGGTGATGCGCGAATGCCTCTCCTTGTTGGAGAAAGGGGTGGTGGAGACCGCAGCGCTAGACGATATCGTGCAATACTCTATTGGCATACGCATGGCGCTCAACGGCCCGTTATGTCAACGCGATCTCAATGGGCTGGATACCCATCTGAATATCGCTCGTTACCTCTATCCAGATCTTGATGCACGTCAGGAGCCTGCGGCTCTCCTCGAAGAGCATGTTGCCCAAGGGCGCTTGGGAGCCAAGGCGGGGCGAGGCTTCTACTACTGGACCGATGAATCGCGTGCGCGACACCAGGCTCAGGAGCGGAAAAGCCTGCAACGCATTATTGAAATAGCTACTCAACACTCAAGTGGAGGCGAACCATGAACCAGCCGCGCTGGATGAAGCGTCCCGAAGGTAGTAATTGGGGCGAGTTCGGCCCTGAAGATCAACTGGGGCGGGTCAACCTGATCGGGCCTGAGCAAGTGCTCAAAGGCATCAAGGAAGTGCAAGAGGGAGTGACATTTTGCTTGTCGTTACCCTTGGATATCCCCGGAGGCAGTGTGCTAAACCCCCGTCGCTCGCCGCCAAAGCTGACTCCGACGGCTCTAGGTGACGACCAATATATAAACTTTCCCCTGGCCACTCAAAGCCCCACGCTTTGTGACGTTATCAGTGATGACCAAGTCCAGTTGTCTCTGCAGTACTCTACTCAGTGGGACTCCCTTGCCCATGTGGGGGCTCTGTTCGATGGAGATGACGATGGCACGCCGGAGCGCCGCTATTACAATGGCTACTTGGCAGAGCAGGATGTGCTCAATCTGAGCGGGGCATTGAACCAGCGGCACGGCTCCTATGCCGAGCGTCTGGGGATCGAGACGCTGGCAGTGCATGGTATGCAGGGGCGGGCTGTGTTGGTGGACCTGGTACAGGTCTTCGGCACGGCCAGAACAGTGGTAGGGCACAGGAATTTGATGGGGGCGCTGGAGCAATTGGGTGTGGTAGTGGAGCGCGGCGATATGCTGGTATTGCGAACTGGGTTCGCCGAAACGTTATTGGATATGCAGGGCATGCCGCAGCCTGACGTGCTGAAAAATACTGGGGCGGTACTCGATGGCAGCGATTCGGACCTGCTGAAGTGGATCACCGAGAGCGGCATCGCGGCGATCTGTGCAGATAACTATGCGGTGGAAGATTTGGATCGCGAACTGGAACCGAATTGTTGTTCCAAACTTCCATTACATCATCACTGTCTTTTCAAGCTAGGCTTGCCGCTGGCAGAACTGTGGTATCTGAAAGACTTAGCGGAGTGGCTGCATAACCGCGAGCGAAACCGGTTCTTGCTAACGGCACCACCGCTGCGCCTACCGGGAGCCATTGGTTCACCTGTGACCCCGTTGGCAACCGTATAAATGGAATAGGACCCGTAACGAGAAAGCACCGACAAGAGTTTGTAGCGTATCGATCTGGGACGCGATACCGGTGCTGTCGCATACAGTTGCCATAAATATCAAAAATTATCTGCTTATCATAGGCATCATTGGATGCCCAACCTGACGATCTTCAGGCAGTTGTTTTCAGGGCTGCGTCTGTCGTCGCTGCCTCGATTTCCCGATGTTGACGTGGCGCGAATGACGCAGCTACTCGACAGGGCGGCGGCACCGCATACGAATATGATATTGAGATCCCATCATTCGGACATCGGCAGGCGAGCAGCTGTGGATCGGCCTGAATGGGCCTGACCTTACCTCTTTCTGATCTTAAATAGATGCTCTCGCTGATAAGCCTGTTTGTCAAAGGATGGGTAATGGGACTTACATTAGTGCCGGCATCTTTCTTCACTGACTGTATGCCATGACACTAGTGATTCGGGATGCTAAAACCACGTCACGCCTTTATACCTTGGTCGTAATTTATCCGTTTGAGATAACAGCTGATAATTTAATGATCTTAGTTAAGCTATTGTTTTTTTAATGATTTTTGTTTCCTCTGATTGTTTGATGAGGAGCTGCTAATCACTCTCTTCGTTTGACCAACCGATGTCAAAGCGATAGTGTTGTTCGTATCACAAACCCATGTTCGCTTTGCGAACATTGTCGAGAGTCGAACTTACATGGCTGAATTTCTTTCTCTGCACAATGCCGTCGCGCGTTATGTCGAAGATGGCGCGACCCTTGCCATGGAAGGGTTTACCCATCTGATTCCCTTTGCCGCTGGCCACGAGGTGATTCGCCAGAGGAAGCGTGATCTCACGCTGATCCGCATGACGCCGGATCTGCTCTATGACCAGATGATCGGTGCCGGTTGCGCCAAGCGCCTGATTTTTTCTTGGGGTGGGAATCCTGGTGTCGGTTCGTTACATCGGCTGCGCGATGCGGTCGAGAAGGGCTATCCCTATCCAGTCGAGATCTTCGAGCATAGTCACGCTGCCATGGCCTGCGCCTTCGAAGCTGGCGCTGCTGGGCTGCCCCTGGCGGTGTTGCGTGGTTATGTCGGTAGCGATCTGCCCAAGGTCAATTCACAGATCAAGTTCATCGAATGTCCGTTCAGCGGGGAGCGTCTGGCGGCGGTGCCGTCGATCCGGCCTGACGTGGGCATCGTCCACGCTCAGCGCGCCGATCGACGAGGCAACGTGCTGGTCGAAGGAATTGTCGGTGTGCAGAAGGAAGTCGTGCTGGCAGCCGGTCGTAGCATTGTCACGGTCGAAGAGGTCGTCGATGATCTCGCCGCGGGTCCCAACGCCTGCGTGATTCCGGCCTGGGCGATCGATGCTATCTCGGTGACCAAGCACGGGGCCTATCCATCCTATGCCCATGGTTACTACCCCCGCGACAACGCCTTCTACAAAGCTTGGGATGCCATCGCCCGTGACCGCGACGCTTTCGATGCGTGGCTTCAAGACAATGTCTTCACTCAGGGAGACGACACATGAGTGACCGTTATACCGCTGCCGAGATGATGACCGTGACCGCGTCCCGAGCGCTGAGCAACGGCTCTACCTGTTTCGTGGGCATCGGCCTGCCCAGTGAGGCGGCCAATCTCGCTCGCCTGACCCACGCACCGGAAGTCGTGCTGATCTACGAGTCCGGCACTTTGCAGACCAAGCCGGACGTATTGCCGCTTTCAATTGGTGATGGCGAGCTGTGCGAGACCGCGCTGACCACGGTCTCGGTGCCGGAGATGTTCCGCTACTGGCTGCAGGGCGGCCATGTCGATGTCGGCTTTCTCGGCACGGCGCAGATCGACCGTTACTGCAATCTCAACACTACCCTGATCGGCGATTACCGCGAGCCCAAGGTGCGCTTGCCGGGCGGTGGCGGAGCGCCGGAGATCGCGACCAACGCCCGCGAGGTATTCATCACCGTAAAACACTCGACGCGCACCTTCGTCGAGGCGGTGGATTTTGTCACCACGGTCGGGTTCGGGCGTGACGGGGCGGCGCGTGACGGCGTGCCCAACATTGGCCGCGGTCCGACTCGTGTCATTACCGATCTATGTGTGATGAAGCCGGATGCCGAGACCAAGGAACTGGTGGTGGTCTCGCTGCATCCCGGCGTCACCCGCGAGCAGGTGCAGGAGGCGACCGGCTGGGAAATCCGGTTCGCCGAGTCTCTCGAGTCGACCCCGGAGCCGGATGATAACGAATTGACGATTCTGCGCGAGCTCAAGGCGCGGACCGATCGCCATCACACGGGTGGTCAGGCCGCCGATCAATCTGACAGAGGGAGCAAGGCATGAACGACGTCTTTCTATGTCGGCCGTTGCGTTCGCCGGTGGGCCGCTTTGGTGGCGCGCTCGCCAGTGTGCGTCCCGATGACCTCGCCGCGCGCCTGTTCGAGGCCGTCCTGGCCCAGCATCCGCAGGTGGATCCAGAGGCGATCGATGACGTGATTCTGGGCTGTGCCAACCAGGCCGGAGAAGACAACCGCAGTGTGGCCCGTATGGCGGCGTTGCTGGCGGGCCTGCCGACTTCCGTGCCCGGCTCGACCATCAATCGGTTGTGCGGCTCGAGCATGGATGCCATCGGCACGGCGGCGCGGGCGATCCGGGCTGGCGAAGCCGACCTGATCCTGACCGGCGGCGTCGAGTCGATGTCGCGGGCGCCCTATGTCATCGGCAAGGCGCAGTCACCCTATTCGCGCAGTCAGAAGATGGAGGACACCACGATCGGCTGGCGTTTCGTCAATCCTCTGATGGAGAAGCGCTACGGCACCCACTCGATGCCGGAAACCGCCGAGAACGTCGCCGAGCAGTTCGGCATTTCGCGCGAGGATCAGGACCGCTACGCCTACCGTTCGCAGCAACTGACCAAGGTTGCCCAGGAGAGCGGAAGGCTCAGCGATGGCATCGTGCCGATCGAGATACCTCGGCGTAAGCAGGAACCGCTGATCTTCGATACCGATGAGCATCCGCGCCCGGACACCACGCTGGAGAAACTGGCCAGGTTGCCGGCGCCGTTCCGCGAAAACGGCACCGTGACAGCCGGCAACGCTTCCGGCGTCAACGACGGCGCAGCGGCGATGTTCGTCGCCAGCCAGGCAGCCGTCGAGCGGTTCGGTCTGGAACCTGTCGCGCGCATTCACGGTATGGCCACGGCCGGTGTCGAGCCCCGGATCATGGGAATCGGTCCTGTGCCGGCAACGCGCAAGTTGCTCGGCAAGCTCGGCATGACGCTCGAGCAGATGGACGTGATCGAACTCAACGAGGCATTCGCCGCTCAGGTGCTCGCCTGCGCCCGCGAACTCGGTATTGCCGATGATGACCCGAGGCTCAACCCCAACGGTGGCGCCATCGCGCTGGGGCACCCGTTGGGCATGTCCGGGGCGCGTATCGTCGCTTCTGCGGCCAATGAGCTGGTCCGTAATAATCAACGCTTCGCGCTTTGCACCATGTGCATTGGCGTTGGACAAGGGATCGCCACTGTCATCGAACGGGTGTGATCGACGTCGAAAGACTGCACGAATAAGGTATTTACGATGGAAGCGGTCACCCAATTTTCCGTACGCATTGTCCAACGCTATCTGCCCAGCGCATTCGTGCTGGCTGTAATGCTAACCGCTATTGTGTTTGCCTTCGGCAAATGTAGAGCCCTTTTGCCTGACCGCACACACTGACTTCTCGAGGAACGTGACAATGCCTTTTGCCAACATTGAAAAGCGTACCGTTGCCTACCGATTGCTGGGTGCCGAGGCCAACCCGCTGGTCGTTCTCGCTCACCCGCTCGGAATGACACAGGCAGTGTGGGACGAGATATTATCGCAACTGCTGCCGCATTATCGTGTGCTCACCTGGGATCTGCCGGGACACGGGGCTAGTCAGGCCTGGCCGCCGGAGGGCGGCGCGATAACGCCGGCCGATCTGGCCGCTGAAGCGCTGGCGCTGGCCGATATCGCCGGTGCCGAACGCTTCCACTTCGTCGGCACCTCGATCGGTGGGGTGATAGGCCAGCAGCTGATCGCCGCGCATGGCGAACGTCTGCTGACCGCCACGTTGACCAACACCGGGGCGGTGATCGGGAACGCCGAATTGTGGAATACCCGAGCCGGCCGCGTGCGTACCGAAGGGCTCGCAGCCATGACGGGGGAGATCGTGCCTCGCTGGTTTGCGCCAGCCCGGATCGAAGCCGAACCGGCGCTGCAGGACGGATGGTGCGTTCAGATGGGACGCGGCGATGCCGAGTCCTACGCCCGGCTGTGCGAGATGCTGGGGCGAGACACGTTCACAGGACGCCTGCATGGCAAGCGTGTATCGATCCTCTTGCTCGGTGGTCTCGAGGATGCGGCCACGCCGCCGGCCACGCTCGAAGCATTGGCGCAGGAGTGCGATCAGGCGCCGCTCGAGATCTTCGAAGGCGTGGCGCATGTGCCCTCTATCGAAGCCCCGGCACGCTTCGTCGCGGCACTCTTGAGGCACTGGGCAGGGCGTGATGATGTCGAAGATCAGGACGTCAGCGAATAGGGTATCGATCGCACTTCCGGTTTCGAAATTCTGAAAGCGGATATTGGATATGGTGGCGCACTTGGAATGTGCCACTGTCATCCCTTTATTGTTCGGCCGCCCTTACTAGCAGACGGCACGCGGCTGGCATGAGACATTTTATGGATAGGCGAGGCTGCCCTGTGAAACCTTGTCGTAGCGCATGGATTACAAAGGCTGAGTCGATGTGTCGCCTGATGAAATGGCCCGTTCTGCGCTATCAGCGGTGGCTCGAGCGGCGAGCGCGTGATGCCGCTCAGGAGCCGATATCGTGGCTGTGATCAGCCCGGGCGGGGATAAGAATGTCCTGCAGTGTCGGTATCGCCAGCTAATCTGGACGGATGTCAATACGAGGATGTTTTAAACATTACGGCGTGTCTCACGTCATGGATAACGCCCCTTCACTCGATTTTCTACCAGCTCCCGCAATATATCGTTGGTCATTTGCATCGCCGGTGTCACAGGTTCACGACGACGGCTGCAGATGATCGGTGAGGTGATGTTGCGCTCCGCCAGCCGTACATAGGTAACTTCGTCACGCTGCATGCGCATGACCTGCTCCGGCACCAGACTGAAACCAAGATCCGAGGCGACCAGACCGATTGCGGTCTATAGTTCGTTGGTTTCCTGAATGACCTTGACTTTCAAACCTCTGAGTCTGAACAGGCTGAACACGGCATCGGCATAGCTTGGACGAGGCGATGCCGGATAGATGATCATTAGGATACTCGGCTAACTGAGCCAGTGTCGGGATGGTACCCACCAAGGGATGATGTGCCGGCAATGCAGCGACGGTTGGCTCATCGAACAGTACCTTCTGCGCGATATCGGGATCGTCCAGACGTATACGGCCGAAACCGATATCGATTCTCCCCGCCTTGAGCGCCTGGACCTGATTGACGGCCGTCAATTCCAGCAACAGCTACGGCAGAAACCAGACAGCCGGCGGCCAGATAGATCGCCACCGGTACCCAGCTGCCGTCGTAGAGGTCGACCAGGGCGGCGGCGATGAACGGGGTGAAGCCGCCGCCGATCACGCTGGCGACCTGATAGCCGACCCCGGCGCCGCTGTAACGATAGGCGGCGCCGAACAGCTCGGCGAAGATCGGCTGCTGCACGCTGACCACCATGTCGTGGGCGAGATTGGCCAGTGCCACGGCGAAGATCACGATCCACAGGATCGAACCCGCCTGCAGAGCCATGAAGAACGGGAAGGCGGCCAGCACGCCGACGATGGCTCCGGTGATGTAGACACGCCGACGTCCCAGCGTGTCGGCCAGGAACGCGAACAACGGGATGGTGACGCAGCTGATCGCGCCGACCAGCAGACCGATATGCAGAAACAGGTCCCGCGATAGATCGAGATAGCCGGTGGAGTAGCTCAGCGCGAAGGTGGTCACGATATACATCGTGAACAGCTCGGCCAGGCGCATGGCGATGATCGTCACGAAGGCGCCGGGGTGGCGTTTGAGCGCTTCGAGGATCGGCGGTCTGGCAGGCTTCTGGTCGTTTCGCTCGACCGCTTCGACGAATTCCGGCGACTCTTCGAGGCTCGAGCGGATCTTCAGCGCAACCAGTACCAGCACCACGCTGAACAGAAACGGCAGGCGCCAGCCCCAGGCCGTGAAATCGGCGTCGCTCAATCCGTAGCTGAGCAGCGAGACGCTACCGGTGGCCAGGATCAGGCCCACGCCGTAGCCCACCTGCACGCCGCTGGAGTAGAACGCGCGACGGCCAGGCGGTGCGCTCTCCACCGCCATCAGCGCCGCACCGCCCCATTCGCCGCCCACCGCGAAACCCTGGATCGCACGCAGCGTAACCAGCAGAATCGGTGCCCACACGCCGATCTGGGCGTAGGTCGGCAGCAGCCCGATCAGTGCCGTCGCGCCACCCATGAGGATCACGGTCAGGATCAGCATGCGCTTGCGTCCTAGGCGATCGCCGAAGTGGCCAAAGACCAGGCCGCCCAGCGGGCGAAACAGGAAGCCGACGCCAAAGGTGGCCAGCGCGGCCAGCGTGCCGGCGGCGGGGCTGACGTTGGGGAAGAACTGCGAATTGAAGACCAGCGCGGCAACGATGCCGTAAAGCAGAAAGTCGTACCAGTCGACGACGGCACCGACGAAGCTGCCGATGGCGGCGCGTTTGGCCTGGCTTGTCGACTGGGCAGGGGCAATGGTCGTCGCATCTACGCTCATTGGGGATTCTCGGTCATCGGTATCTGTACATCGAGGTGCGTGCTTCGGGCACTGCATCGATGTGGCGGCGCCGTATCTTACGGCATTGCGACGACGGGCACAGGGGCAATTCGGGAGCCGTCGCCATATCGGTATCGCCCATTCCGACATCCCTCATTCTGAAAGAATCCGGATTTCGCGATACCAGCGGCGCAGGAACGCCTGGCGGCGCAGCGGATCGACGAACGCCAGCAGCGTGGCATTGATCGGGATCGGGTAGAGATGGTCGCCGACCTGATCGCGCAGCCGCTGGGCGGTGTAGGGGCCGATGACATCATCGCGCACGCTGAACAGCGGTGTCTGGCCGGCCAGGATGTGCTGGCCGCGCCGGCTCAGCAGAAAGCTGACGAAACGCTTGGCCGCCGCGGGGTGCGGTGCGTCACGGTGGACGAACGCCATTCGCATCAGCACCAGCGAGTAGTCGTTGGGAACCTGGACGATGATGTCGGGGTGGGTCTGCGCCCAGAGCATCGCATAGGAACCCAGCAGGTTGTAGCCGAGCCAGTAGCGGCCGTCGCTCAAGCCTTCCAGCATGCGCTGGGTGGTGGTTTCGAGCTGCACGTCGGCGGCGCCCATGGCGGCGATCAGATCCCACATTCGCGGCGTGTAGCGGGCGTCCTGTTGAAGCAGGGTGTAGCCGACCCCGCTGTCGCGCGGCGAATAGCTGACCACGCGGCCGTCGAGCCAGTGACGATAGTGGGTCAGCAGGTCGAGCAGGTCGCGGTGGGTTTCTGGTGGCGGCATGTGCGAGGCCAGTTCGAGGCGATAGGCCATCACCACCGGCTCGAATGTGAAGCCGAAGACTTCGTTGCGCCATTTCGCCCACGCCGGCCACTGGTCGACTTCCGGCGCGTCGAGGGGCTGGGCCATGCCTTCGTTGCTGAGCGCCAGTTGCCACGGCATGGCCGAGCTGATGACCACGTCCGGCGGCGAGTCGCGATCCCGGGCGCGCTGGTCTACCTCCAGTGTCGAGCGATCGCGATAGTCGAGATCGATCTGCGGGTTCTCGGCAGCGAAGGCGTCGAGTACCGGCTCGACGATGGGGCGATCCAGCGCGGCTTCGATGATCAGCTTTTCGCCGGCTCGGGCGGTGCCAGTGCCGACAAGAATCAGCCACAGAGCAAAGCCGAGCATCACCTGCAGGCGTCGTTTCATGTCCTGCTCTCCTCGGGTGGCCGACAGCGGGCCAGCGTCAGGGTGACCCGGAGTCCTCGCGGCTGCCGGTTGGAGACCGCTAGCTGGCCGCCATGGCGCACGGCGATGGATTCGGCAATGGCGAGCCCCAGCCCGGAGCCACACGTATCCTGGCGCCGGCCGCGTTCGAACGGCTGGGTCAGCCGGCCGAGCGACTCGGCATCGACGCCGGGGCCGTTATCTTCGAGGGTGAGCGTGACCTGCTCGTCGTCGCCATCGTCGTGGGCGAGTCCCAGCGTGATTTCGCTGCCGGGCGGCGTGTAGCGGCAGGCATTGTCGATCAGGTTGTTGAGCAGTTCGTGCAGTGCCCAGCTTTCCCCTTCGATCCATACCGGCGTGGGCATGTCGATGACCAGGCCGAGATCGTGCTCGCGGTTGCCCTGGCGATCGGCCCAGTCGGTGGCGACCTCGCGCATCAGTCGATCCAGCGCCAGCGGCTGACGCTCGTGGCCCGGCCCCAGGTGCTGCAGACGAGTGAGACTCAGCATCTGCCCGGCGAGGCGGCTGGTACGCTCGGCGCTGTCGTGAACCGTGGTCAACGCTTGATACCAGGCATCGGGATCCCGGCGGGCCAACGCCAGCTCGCTGGTGCTCTGCAGCCCGGCCAGCGGGGTCTTGAGCTGATGCGAGGCATCGGCGATGAAACGCAGCAGTGCATCGCGATGATGACGCTGATCGGCAAACAGGCGGTTAAGCGTTTCGATCAGTTCGTGCATTTCCTGGGGGACGCCAAGCGTCAACGGGCTGATGTCGTCGGCGCGCCGGCCGCGAAGTGCCTGGCGCAGACGACGCAGCGGCGCCAGCATGGTATGCATGGCGATCGCTACCAGCGCGGCAGTGATCAGCACCATTGCGGCAAAGCGGGTGGCACTCTTGCGGAACAGTTCCTGCGCCAGCAGGTCGCGACCGTGACGGGTATGGCCCACCCACAGCTGCACCGGCTCCTGGGTGTCCCAGCCGGCGGAATCCACCTCGCGACCGCTGAGACGAATCGGCTGGCCATCAAAAACGGCGTCGAGATAGACCGGCTGGCGTCTGGCCTCGGCCTGCATCGCGGCGGTGATCGGCAGGTTGGCATTCTGGGTGATGGTGCGGCCGTTTTCCGCCTGCAGCCAGTAGAACACCCGTTCCTGCCAGCGGGTGGCGAGGATCTGCAGCGCCGAGGCGGGCATTTCCAGGGTCGGCTTGCCTTCCGGCCACTGCAGCGATTCGGCAATGGTCAGGCTGGCAGCTTCCAGTTGGCCGTCCATCGCTCGATCGGCAGCCTTGCGCGCGCTGGTGTAGGCTTCGATCAGCAGCAACGTTCCCAACCCGGCGACGATGACGATGAGCCATAGTGCCAGGCGCCGCTTGAGCGATGTCTGCGGCGATATCACTCGGGGTGTTCCTTCGGTGCGCCAGTCTCACGTTTGTCCGCTGTCTCTTCCAGTCGATAGCCCAGACCGCGCAGCGTGCGAATCGACAGGCCGGAGCCCGCCAGGCGCTTGCGCAGCCGGCTGACATAGACATCGAGCGCGTTGGCGCCGACCGCCTCGAAGCCGAACAGCCGATTTTCCAGCGCCTCGCGCTGCACGATACGGCCGGCGTTGAGCATCAGCGCCTCCAGCAGGCTGAATTCCCGGCGTGGCAGATCCAGCGAGGTCCCGTTCAGCCAGGCACCGGCGGATCGTGTGTCCAGTTTCAAACCGCCGAAGCGAACGCTGTTATCCAGCCGCTGCTGGCTGCGACGCAGCAGGGCGCGAACCCGCGCTTCCAGCTCGGTGATCGAGAACGGCTTGGCGAGATAATCGTCGGCGCCGAGGTCCAGACCTCGCACGCGATCCTCCAGCGCATCCCGCGCCGTCAGTATCATCACCGGCGTGGGGTCGGCGTGGGCGCGTAACCATTCGAGCACGCCGAGACCGCTGCCATCGGGCAGACCGAGATCGAGCAGGACCAGATCGAAGCGGCCCTGGCGCAGCGCCTGAATGGCGTCGTCGACGCGTGATAGCGCATCGACAGTGTAACCGTGGCGAGTCATTGCCTGGCTCAGCGAGCGTGACAGCAGCGGGTCGTCTTCGATCACGAGCAGGTGCATGGCGGTTTCTCGAGGTCATCTGCTAACCCTGTCTTTTACGACTAATGTCTTGTGCGACTAATGTCCTATACGACAAAGGCTTAGATGACAGGTTGATGAAAGGTTAGCGCTCTAGCATCGCGCCGTCGGTAGGCAAAACCGGCCCGAGTCCGGTGCCCGCCACGAGATTTTGCGAGCATAACAACCCAGGTAGGAGACGCACAGCATGCCCAACTCTCGATTCCTCTCTCGCTGGCTGGTTGCCGCCGTGACCGGCGGCGCGCTGCTGGCCGGCGCCGTTCAGGCCCAGGCCAAGCCGCCCGAGTGTATCGCACCAGCCAAGCCGGGTGGCGGTTACGACCTGACCTGTCGTCTGGCGGCCAACGGCCTGCAGGACGCCAAGCTGATCGACGAGCCGATGATGGTCAGCTACATGCCGGGCGGTATCGGCGCCGTGGCTTATAACCATGTCACCGGCGTGCGCGACGACGATCCCAACCTGATCGTGGCCGCCAGCACCGGCGCTGCGCTCAACCTGGCGCTGGGCAAGTTCGGTCTCGAGCACAAGGTCGACGATGTTCGCTGGCTGGGTGCGCTGGGTGTCGACTACGGCGCGATCGTGGTCCGCAAGGATGCGCCGTGGAACAACCTCGATGAGCTGATGAAAGCGCTGAAGCAGAACCCGTCCGGCGTGGTGATCGGTGCCGGCGGCACCATCGGCAGCCAGGACTGGATGAAAGCGGCGTTGATGGCCAAGGCCGACGACGTCGATCCGCGCAAGCTGCGCTACGTCTCCTTCGAGGGCGGCGGTGAAGCGCTGGCCGCTCTGCTGGGCGAGCACATCCAGGTGTTCACTGGCGACCTGGCCGAGCTGAAACCGCAGCTCGACAGCGGCGAGATCCGCATTCTGGCGGCGCTCTCCGAAGAGCGTATGGGCGGCCCCTACGCGGATATCCCCACCGCCAAGGAGCAGGGCTACGACGTCGAATGGCCGATCTGGCGCGGTTACTACATGGGGCCGAACGTCAGCGACGAAGCCTATCAGCAGTGGGCCGATCGCCTGCGTGAGCTGAACGACACCGAGAGTTTCAAGGAGCTGCGCGAAGGTCGCGGGCTGTTCCCGATGTCCAGGTTCGGTGACGACTTCCATCAGTACGTGAAGCAGCAGGTCAACGACTTCGAGCAACTCGCCAAGGAAGTGGGTCTGACCCAATGAAACTCGCCGCCGACCGAATCCTGAGTCTGCTGTTGCTCGGTCTGGCGGCGTTCATCGCCGTCCAGGCCTGGCAGCTACAGGTGCCGTTCAGCTACGACCCGGTCGGGCCGAAGGCATTCCCGCTGTTGCTGTCGGCGCTGCTGGCGGTTCTGGCGATCGTGCTTTTCATCCGTCCCGGCGCCAGCGGTGAATGGCCGAGCGGCGCGTTGCTGCTGCGCCTGGTCATCACCATGGCCGTGCTCGCCATCTATGCGGCGCTGTTCATCAATCTGGGTTACCTGGTGACGACCGCTCTGGTCAGCATCGTCATCGCCTGGCTGTTCGGCGCCACGCCGATGAAAGCGATCATCGGCGGATTGCTGCTGGCGCTCGGCAGCTATCTGCTATTCACCTACGGATTGGGGATCTCGCTGCCGACCGGTAGCTGGATCGAGCCGCTGCTGGGGAGCAACTGAATGTTCGATTTTCTGATCCAGGGCTTCGGTGTCGCCCTGACCCCGCTCAACCTGGGGCTGGCCTTCCTGGGTGCGCTGCTCGGTACGCTGTTCGGTGCCTTGCCGGGCATCGGGCCGATCAACGGTATCGCCATCCTGATGCCGCTGGCGTACACGCTGGGGCTGCCGGCGGAGTCCGCGCTGATTCTTCTGGCCGGCATCTACACGGGTTCCGAATACGGCGGCCGCATGTCGAGCATTCTGCTCAACGTGCCCGGTGACGCCGGCGCGGTCATGACCACGCTGGATGGCCACCCGCTGGCCAAGAAGGGCCTCGCCGGGCCGGCCCTGGGCCTGTCGGCGGTCAGTTCGTTCATCGGCGCCACCGTCGCCATCGTCGGATTGACGCTGTTCGCGCCGCTGCTGGCGATCGTCGCCGTCAAGTTCGGCCCCGCCGAATTCTTCGCGCTGATGATTTTCGCCTTCGCCTCGATGTCCGCGATGATGGGCAAGGATCCGCTCAAGACATTGATCGGCGCCGTGCTGGGCGTGCTGATCTCTACCGTCGGCGTCGACTCCGGCACCGGCGTGCTGCGCTTCACCTTCGATATGCCCGAACTCTACGACGGCATCGATTTCGTGGTGATGATCATCGGCCTGTTTGCGGTCAGCGAGATCCTGCTGATGCTCGAGCACGCCTTCCGCCACGACCAGGAAGGCGAGATGGCGCCGATCGGCCGTGTCATGGTCAAGATGAGCGAAGTGCTGTACTGCAAGTGGGCGATCCTGCGCTCCAGCGTGATCGGCTTCATCATCGGGGTATTGCCGGGCACCGGCGCTTCGGTCGCCAGCGCCGTGGCCTACACCACCGAAAAGCGCATCAGCGATCATGACAACAGCTTCGGCACCGGCAACATGCGCGGCCTGGCCGCGCCGGAGGCTGCCAACAATGCCTCAGCCGCGGGTTCTTTCGTGCCGATGCTGACGCTGGGCATCCCCGGTTCCGGCACCACGGCGATCCTGCTCGGTGCGCTGATGCTCTACAACATCAACCCCGGCCCGATGATGTTTCGCGAGCAGCCGGTGGTCGTGGGCGGCCTGATCGCCTCGCTCTACATCGGCAACGTCATGCTGCTGCTGTTGAACCTGCCGCTGGCCGGCGTATTCGCCCGCGTGCTGCAGGTGCCGCGCTGGCTGCTGGTGCCGAGCGTGGCGATTCTCGCCTTCGTCGGCGTCTATCAGCTGCACTCCGACCTGATGGCGATCTACCTGATGCTGGTCATCGGCGTGTTCGGCTATCTGCTGCGCAAGTTCGGCTTCTCGCTGGCGCCGGTGGTGCTCGGCTTCGTACTGGGTGGACTGATGGAAGAGAACCTGCGCCGGGCGCTGTCGATCAGCGGTGGCGATGTCGCCATCCTGTTCCAGTCGGGCCTGTCGATCGGGCTGTGGATTGCTGCTGCGCTGGTGGTACTGGTTCCGCTGTTCGCGGGTAAGTTGAAGGCCCGGTTCATGCCGGCGGCTAAGCCTTCCTGATACCGCGATCGAGATCAATCGAATGACGTGCTGCTTCGACGGCCCCGCTCTGGCGGGGCCGTCGTCGTTCGACCGATGGGTGTATCAGGAAGGAAACGGCCGCTTGTGAATGCTCAGGTTCGCCTCACAGTGCATGCATGAAATACGAGTTTTGCTCTGCATGTTCACTCAATCGAAGGCTTGCCTTGCCATGAGTGCGTAAATACAATGTATTTACAAGGAGGCGTATGGATATCCGGTTTCAACATCGTGGCACGACATTCGTCTGGAATGCGGTCAAGGCCAGCGCCAACTTGGCCAAGCACGGTGTGAGTTTCGAAGAAGCTGCGACGGTATTCGACGATCCTTTACTGGTAGTACAGGATGCTTCACGCAACGACCAGCCCCGTGATGCCGTGATCGGCTTCGACATCCACACGCGGCTGCTGTTCGTGGTGCATATCGAGATTCAGGACAATGGACTGCGCATCATTTCGGCGCGCCGGGCCACACGAAAAGAGGAGGCGATCTATGCTCAATGACACACTGAAGAAGCGCTTGGCCAAGGACCGCCCCATGACGACGGTGACCCTGCGAATGCCGGCCGATGTGGTGGCGTCGCTCAAGGCGATCGCCCCGCTGAAAGGTTTCCAGGGCTACCAGACGTTGCTGAAAGCGTATGTCAGTGAAGGGCTGCGCCGTGACGAGGCGCAGTATCTCGATGACGGCGTGCAGCGGCTGGTCGAGGCGTTGAAGGCGCGTGGCGTGGCGCCCGAAATCATCGAACGGGCTGTGCATGACATGAATCAGGCACATTGAGTAGCGTTGCTATGTGCTGCTTGGCGCTTCACCGCGATCGAGCAGTGCATGGCGATACCCAAGGCGCAGGCGTCGGATACGGTCACGCGCTATGTCGAGGACTTCCTCGCCCGCATGAAGCGGGAGGGCCTCGTGAAGCGTGCGCTGTCGGCAAGCGGCCAGGACGAGACGCAGGCGGCGGATTGAGCCGGCAGTCGCTGGAAAGCGGGAATATTTAGGTCGCGAAGTTAACGTTTCGATTCTTTTCTGTTATTTTTTCCGCCGCGGGACGATCGTGAGCCGGTATCGACGCTATGAGCGTGGGCAACTGGCTCGTCGCGAGTCTCGCCAAGGAGAGGTGGCAGAGTGGTCGAATGCACCGCACTCGAAATGCGGCATACCTTCGCGGGTATCGAGGGTTCAAATCCCTCCCTCTCCGCCACGAATGATGAAAGCCGGCTCATGTAGCCGGCTTTTTCGTTGCTGGACGACCCGCAGCGCAGGCGTTCAGGCGTCTGCTCTCGCCGGTATCACTTCCAGAATCGCGGCGGTAATCACCAGCGCTGCGCCCAGCCCTTGTAGCCAGGTCAGCGACTCGTTGGCGAACAGTGCCGCCGAGAAGACGCCGACGAGCACTTCGCTCATCATCAGGATACCCAGCCGGGCCGGAGGAAGATGGCCGGCTGCCCAGACGATGAGAGCCAGCGATGCCGACCACCACAGAACCGCCGCGGCGAGGATCCAGCCCGCTACGCGCCATCCGGTTTCCAGCGGCGGCAAGCCGGGCCAGGGAGAGAGAAAGGGCGCCAGCAGCACGGCGGCGACCAGGGCGCCGACCGCGAACAGGAAGCTGCCTTCTCCGGGGCCGAGGGTGTTGTGCGAGCGCATGCCGCTGGAAGCGACCGCCCACAGCAATCCCGACGCCAGCCCCAGCCAGTCACCGATGCCATGCGGCAGCGGGGAGCCGTTGGCGCCGAGCACCAGCCCCAGGCCGATCAGCCCCACGAGGATGACGGTCATGCGTCGGCCGGTCAGCGGCCAGCGCCACCATAGCCGTTCGATCAGCGTGCTCCAGACCGGGGTCAGATAGAACAGCAGAATGACCACGGCGACCTGGCCATGAACCAGGCCGATGGAGTAGAGCATGAACGCCGCCCCGCCCAACGTGACCGAGGCGAGCCCCAGCGCGGACGAACGGGCGAGCCGGCGACGCTGGACCAGCGCCCAGGGGGAGAGCACCACGCACGCCGTGGCGGCGATGATCAGCGATCCCCAGACGCCGCCGAGTTGAAGCGCCTCGATGCGACGAATGGGATACCAGTAGACACCCCAGAGCCCGCCGGCCAGCAGAATGCCCAGCGCTGCCAGCCGTGCCGGAGAGACACGGCTGGCGATGTCGAGAGAGAACGGCATCGCCTTCCTTGGCACGCTAACTCCTTGTCTGTCGTGGATGGGAAGTCAGCTCGAGGCCTTTTCCTGCGCGACTTTCTCCAGTGCTGCCACGGCGGGCAGGGTCTTGCCTTCGACATACTCCAGGAAGGCGCCGCCGCCGGTGGAGATGTAGGAGACCTGATCGGCGATACCGTACTTGTCGATCGCGGCGAGGGTGTCGCCGCCGCCGGCAATGGAGAACGCCTGGCTTGCGGCAATCGCCTTCGACAGGACTTCGGTGCCCTTGCCGAACTGGTCGATCTCGAACACGCCGACCGGGCCGTTCCAGAGGATGGTGCCGGCGTTTTCCAGCAGGCTGGCGAGATGCCTGGCGGTCTCCGGGCCGATATCCAGGATCATCTCGTCGTTGCTGACCTGATCGACCGGCTTGATCGTCGCTTCGGCGGATTCGGAAAACTCGGTGGCAACGATGACATCGGTGGGCAGCGGGATCTCGACCTTGGCCATCAGCTCCTTGGCCTTGTCGACCAGATCCGCCTCATAGAGCGATTTGCCCACGCCGTAGCCGGCCGCGGCGATGAAGGTGTTGGCGATACCGCCGCCGACGATCAGCTGATCGCACTTTTCCGACAGCGAATAGAGCACGTCGAGCTTGGTCGAGACCTTGGAGCCGCCGACAATGGCGGCCATCGGACGCCTGGGCGCGCTGAGCGCCTTTTCCAGCGCGTCGAGCTCGTTGGCCAGCAGCGGGCCGGCGCAGGACTGCGGTGCGAACCGGATCACGCCATGGGTGGAGGCCTGGGCGCGGTGGGCGGTACCGAAGGCGTCCATCACGTAGACATCGCAAAGCGCGGCATACGCCTTGGCGAGCGCTTCGTCGTCCTTCTTCTCGCCGGGGTTGTAGCGCACGTTCTCGAGCAGCACGACTTCACCGGCGGCGATCTCGACGTTGCCGTCGAGGTAGTCCTTTTCCAGGCGTACCGGTTTGCCGAGCAGGTCGGCGAGATGCTCGGCCACCGGCGCCAGCGAAAATTCGTCCGCCGGCTCGCCTTCGGTGGGCCGCCCCAGGTGGCTCATCAGCATGACGCTGGCGCCGGCGTCGAGCGCGGCCTTGATGGTCGGCAGGCTGGCGCGGATGCGTGCATCGCTGGTGACCTTGCCGTCCTTGACGGGCACGTTGAGATCTTCGCGGATCAGTACGCGTTTACCGGAGAGATCCAGGTCGGTCATCTTGAGTACGGTCATGAAATCCTTTCCTTAGAGGGTGTTTAATAAAGGGCTGTACTCGCCGATACGGCGTTGAAACCCTCCTCGTGCGCGAGCCCGGTCAACATGCTCATTTACTGCTCGTAAACTCCGCTGTTTCATCCGGTTTCGCCTTGTCTCGTCTTCGTTCGCCTGTTTCTTAAATACCCTCTCCCGAGGAGGTGGCGGGTTCGGCAATGGAAGATGGCAGTTCGAGCCAGTGGCGGGCGACGTCGAGCATCCGGTTGGCGAAGCCCCACTCGTTGTCGAACCAGCACAACAGCTTGAGCAGGCGGCCGCCGGCCACGCGGGTCTGGGTGGCATCCACGATACCCGAGCGCGGATCGTGGTTGAAGTCGACCGAGGCCATCGGTTCGTAGGTCATGCCGAGCAGCCCCGGGTAGCGTTCGCGACTCGCGGCGGCCAGGCAGGCGTTGACGGCAGCGGCGTCGGTCTCGCGCTCGAGCGAGATCGCCATGTCCATGGCCGAGACGTTGATGGTCGGCACCCGCACGTGAAGACATTCGAAACGATCCGCCAGATGCGGCATCAACCGGCCGATGCCCCGGGCCAGGCCGGAATCCACCGGAATGATCGAGTGCATGGCCGATCGTGTCAGGCGCAGGTCGCTGTTGTGATAGGCGTCGATCACCGGCTGGTCGTTCATCGCCGAATGGATGGTGGTAGTGACGCCGTGCGATACGCCGAAGCTGGCTTCCAGCACGTCGAGGATCGGTATCAGGCAGTTGGTGGTACACGAGGCCGCCGAGACGATACGCATGTCGGGAGCGATCGCTGCATGGTTGACGCCATAGACCACCGTGGCGTCGACGTCGGCCTCCGCCGGTTGGGAGAACAGCAGCCGCGCCGCGCCGGCCTGGAGATGGCGCTCGGCAGTGGCGCGATCCTTGAAGCTGCCGGAGCACTCCAGCAGCAGGTCGATCCCGAGCTCGTCCCACGGCAGCGCTTCTGGTTCGGCAGCGTTGAGTACGCGAATGGTGCGGCCGTTGATGATCAGACAGTCATCGTGTGCTTCGACATGACCGGGAAAGCGTCCATGAGTCGTGTCGTAGCGAGTCAGGTAGGCGATCGTCTCGAGATCGGAAAGCTCGTTGATGGCAACGATTTCCAGCGGCAGGTCGGGGCGTTCGATCAGCGCACGCAGCACGCTCTGGCCGATGCGGCCGTAGCCGTTGATGGCGACGCGGTAGGTCATGGGCGAATCGTGAATCCTGATAACCCTGGGAAGAGCGAATGGGAGCATCTTAGCGCATTCGGTCGTGGTGGGCAGAATTCGAGCCTGAGGCACGCTGGACGGGAAAATCTCGATCGAATCGGGCAAACCGCTGGACGACGCCAGGGCTGCCCCATAGTTTGAGGTGATGTTCCGCGTTGCTGGATGATATCTGCGATGTCTATCGTTGCGAAGGCGCTGCCGAGATTGTCGGGTTCGGCGTCGCATTCTCGGGCCCGTTCGTCATGAGGCGCCATCTCGAGTCGTTGTCGTTCTATCTTTCCGCCACTGAATGTCTGGTCGAGGGCGAGGGCAGCGGGGTGGTACTGGCCAGTTCGACGCCGCTCAGCCTGTGGGGCGGCGTGGACCCGGACCGAGGCGAAATCATTGATCGCCACCACCCGCTGTGCGGGGAAGGCATCGCCGGCCGGGCGCTGGTCATTCCCCACGGGCGGGGAGCGTGCACCGGCAGCGTGGTGCTGCTGGAGGCCATCCATGCCGGGCAGGCGCCGGCGGTGATCGTGCTCAACCGGGTCGATGATATCATCGCCCTGGGCGCCATCGTCGCCGAGGAAGTCTTGTCGCTGGCGGTGCCGATCGTGGTGCTGGACGACGCGCGTTTCGCCATGGCGCAGGCGGCGCATCTCGTCACGCTCCATCGGGGCAGGCGGCTGGTACTGAGCGGCCCGCGACTGGCGGGCCTGGCCAGCGTGACGGCCGGCGGGGAGCTCGGGCACGAGCCGGCCCCGGCGATTGCCGCCAACGACGGGTTCGCGCTCACGCCGGCGGATCGGCGCTGTCTCGACGGCGAGGACGGCCCGGCGGCCCAGGCCGCCATGCGCATCGTGTTGCGCATGGCGCGTCTGCAGGGCGCGCTCGGACTGCTCGACGTGACTCGGGTACATGTCGATGGCTGCATCTACACCGGCCCCGCGGGACTGGCCTTCGCGGAACGACTGGCCGCGTGGGGCGGCCGGGTACGCGTACCCACCACGCTCAACGCGATCTCGGTGGATCGCCGCCGCTGGGAGGCGGACGGCGTTCCCGATGCCCTCGGCGTTCCCGCCAGCCGCCTGGCCGATGCCTACGTGGCGCTGGGGGCGCAACCGACCTACACCTGCGCGCCCTATCTGCTCGACGGCCCGCCGCAGCTGGACGAACCGATCGCCTGGGCGGAGTCCAACGCGGTGGTCTATGCCAACAGCGTGCTGGGCGCCCGGACCAACAAGACACCGGATCTGCTGGATATCTGCATTGCGCTGACCGGCCGCGCGCCCTCTTCAGGCTACTATCTGGAGACGAATCGGTGGGCTCGACTCCGCGTGGATCTGCCGCCCTTGCCGGCAGCGGATGAGTCGCTGTATCCGCTGCTGGGCTACGTGATCGGCGCCTATGCCGGCGATCGGGTGCCGGTCATCTGTGGGCTGGACATCTCGAGTGGCGAGGCGCCGTCGGCGCTCAAGGCGTTCGGGGCGGCCTTCGCCACCACGGCATCGGCGGGCCTGTTTCATGTCGCGGGTGTCACCCCGGAGGCCGTGGATAGCCAGTCAGCGCTGGGGGGCGTGCCACCCGAGGCGAGCTGGGCGCCGACGCTGGCGGATCTGCGCCGTGGCTGGCTGGAGCTCAATGGCGAGCGGGGCGAACGCGTCGATCTGATCGCGCTGGGGAATCCGCACTTTTCGCTGGAGGAGTTTGCGACGCTGGCCTCGCTGTGCCGTGGTCGGCGCAAGCACGATGACGTCGAGTTGATCGTCACGACCAGCCGGCACGTGGCAGGGCAGGCCCGGCGCGCCGGCCATCTGGCGACGCTGGAAGCCTTCGGTAGCCGAATCATGACCGATACCTGCTGGTGCATGCTCCAGGCGCCGATCGTCCCGCCGTCTGCCCGCGCGATTCTGACCAACTCCGCCAAGTACGCTCACTATGCGCCGGGGCTGGTGGGGCGGCAGGTGAGATTCGCCGGGCTTTCGATATGCGTGACTGCTGCCGTCGACGGCCGGCTTGCCGCCGCGATGCCGGCCTGGCTAGGCGAGTGAAATGGCGGATGGCGGCTGTTTCTGGCCGCCTATGGTCAGTCGCTCGTCAGCGGTTCTTCGTCATCTGGGCGGCAATCGCGTTGAGCTGCTCGGCCAGGGTTTCCGGCATCTCCATGGGAAGCAGGTGACCATAGCCGGGAAAGACCTCCAGCTTGCCTTGCGGAAGATGCGGCATCACTTCCTCGCGCTGAGTGTCGGGCGGCAGCGACGGGTCCCGGTCGCCGACCAGCACCCAGGCCGGGTAGGGCAGCTTGCCGACGGTTTCGCGCCAGTCCTCGGCATAGGTCGTCGTCGGCCAGGCGCGCCACGCGGCCGGGTTGGCGTTGATGGCATCTTCCACTGCCTGTTGGTAGAGCGTCGGCGCGAGTGACACCTCGCTGGCGCCGTCGATGAACTGGCGCGCCAGGGCTTCGCTGAAGTCGAACTCCAGCTGGGACCGATGCTCCTCCTCGCCGATCGACTGCGGCCCCGGCGGCGACGGCGCGATCAGGATCAGCGCACGTAGCCATGCCGGACGATTGGCGGCGACGGTCATCGCGATGCGCCCGGAGAACGAGTGACCGACCAGGATCACGTCGTCGAGCGCGGCGGCATCGATGCACTGCTCGACGTGCCGTGTCATCGAGGCGACGTCGAACCCGGTCACTTCGCTGGCGCGGCCGAAGCCCGGCATGTCCAGCGTGACGACCCGGTATCGATCGTCGAGCAGCGGCACTACCGCCTCCCACTCGTGATGGGAACTGCCGAAGAAGTGCATGAGCACCAGCGTCGGGTCTCCTTGACCGCTGTCACTGGCTATCGTCATCAGATGTCTCCTGTCGAGGCTTTCCTGTCATTGGGCTTTCCCTGCCGGGGCCGTGCAGCACTCGACGGCCTGCTAACAGCGTAGCGCGATTTGCGTCGCTGTCAGGGCGGGGCGCGGCAAGACACACCGTTCGATGGAGAGGCTGTTCGGCAGAAAACGCCTGCAGCAAAAGTCTTTAGTAAAAAAGATGCCAGACGAGAGGCAGCACGATGGCGGTAAAGGCGCCGGTCAGGCTCATGCCCAGCGAGGCGAAGGCACCGGCGACCGTGCCGAGCTCGAAGGCGCGTACGGTGCCAAGGGCGTGCCCGTTGATGCCCAGCGCCAGGCCGATCAGCCGCGGGTCGCGAATACGCAGGGTTCGGCTCAGCCATTCCACCCCGAAGATGGCAGTGACGCCCGTCGTCAGCAGCGCTCCCATCAGCAGCGCCCGCGAGCCGCCAAGTTCTTCGGCCAGCCCGAGCGCGATGGGCGAGGTCACCGACTTGGGCGCCAGCGAGGCCAGCACGTCCTTCGGCGCGCCCATGATGGCGGCGATGATCACTGCGTAGCAGGCGGCCAGCGTCGCCGATAGCGGAAGCGTCATCAGAATCGGCTTCCACAATGCACGTATCTGCGGCAGTTGCTGGTAGAGCGGGACGGCCAGCGCGACGGTGGCCGGGCCCAGCAGCAACATCAGCCAGCTGGCGCCCCGGTTGTAGTCGTCGATGCCGATGGGCAACGAGGCGACGACCGCGGCAATCACGATCGCCGCGATCAGCATCGGTGGACACCAGATGGGCCGGCGCATCAGCTTGAACAGGCGAATGGCGAAGAAGTAGGCGCCGAGAGTGAGCGCGATCGCCGCGATCGGCGACTCGAACCACTGGTGCGGCAACTGTGAAAGACGCGCGAGCCAGTCATTCATGGTCGACGCTTCCGAGAGGGTTGGCCGGCTCGTCGTTGCCGGGGAGATAACGGCGCATCAGCAGCAGGCTCGACAATACGCTGAGCAGCGTGCCGACGATCAGGGCAGTCAGGATCGCGGCCCATTGGTCCGCAAATTGATCGGCGACAAAGAATATCTCGACCACTCCGGGCATGATCAGCAGCGCCAGCATGGCGATCAGCGGCTGGCTGACATGCACGACATCCGGATTCATGTCGCCGCGGTAGCCGAACCAAAGCGTCAACAGCAGCATGCCGACCACGCCGCTGGGCATCGGAATGTGAAATAGCCGCCCGAAGGTCTGCCCCAGCAACAGAAAGGCGAGCAGCCACAGAAAGCCGCGCAGAACGGACATCGCTGAAACCCCGGATCGCTGAAAGATGAGCATCATACCAAAGGCGCAACGTTCCCCCTGCAGGTTGATGCGAAAGACGTGTTCTGCGGCGATGGCTCAAGACTTTCCCATGACGATTTTCAGCCATCGCCGGGATACGAAATGTGACAATCTGGGAGGCCCCGTCAGGCGTCCGACAGAAGAGACAGGCGATGCAGAAACGGTGCATGGACGTGAACTGCGACGCATTGTCGCTTATTCTTGGCGACGTTCTACGGCTAATCGATGATCGCCGCGGCTGGAGAGGGGGGCGCAGTATGGGCAGCGCGGCGTGAAACGGTTGCGCGTGGGGTCGAAGAATGCGCGCCTGATCGGGTTCTGTGGGACCGGCCGTGCGACGTCATCGGCTGGCGCCAGCCTTTCCGGACGGTACGCGGCGCAGCAACGCGGTTCGCGCTGAAACGGCCACAGGCCCTAGAGCAGCCATTATCGGGTAGCCATCTTTGGTAGAGAGGGAAACGGCCCAGGTCGAGATTCCCCGGATGACCCATCTTGAGGACAGAGGAAAAGCAACATGACCGATATTGCCAAGTTACTGGGCAAGGAAGCCGACAGCCTTCTCAGCTATACCTGTACGGGTTTCAAGAAAGAAGACCTGTATCTCCCGGGGCCCGATTTCGTCGACCGCGTATTCTCCGATACCGACCGCAGCCCGCACGTGATGCGTAACCTGCAGACGCTGTTCAATACTGGTCGTCTGGGTGGCACGGGCTATCTCAGCATCCTGCCGGTCGATCAGGGTATCGAGCATTCGGCTGGTGCCTCCTTCGCGCCCAACCCGATGTACTTCGATCCCAAGAATATTCTCGAGCTGGCGCTGCAGGGCGGCTGCAACTGCGTCTGTTCCACCCTGGGTGTGCTCTCGTCCGTCGCGCGGCGCTACGCGCACAAGATCCCGATGATGCTCAAGCTCAACCACAACGAGAGCCTGACGCTGCCGGCGATGTACGAGCAGACCATGTTCGCGCAGATCGAGCAGGCTCACGACATGGGCTGCATCGCGGTCGGCGCCACGATCTACTTCGGTTCCGAAGATAGCCGTCGCCAGATCCAGGAAGTCAGCGAGGCGTTCGAGCGCGCGCACGAGCTGGGCATGGTCACCGTGCTGTGGTCGTACCTGCGCAACCCCGAGTTCAAGAAAGACGGCACCGATTACCACGTCTCTTCCGACCTCACCAGCCAGGCGGTGCATCTGGCGGCGACCATCAAGGCGGATATCGTCAAGCAGAAGCTGCCGGAGAACAATGGCGGCTACAAGGCGATCGGTTTCGGCCATACCCACGACAAGGTCTACAGCGAACTGACCAGCGATCATCCGGTCGATCTGGCCCGCTATCAGGTGGCCAACTCGTTCATGGGACGCGCCGGGCTGATCAACTCCGGCGGTGGCTCCAAGGGCCATTCCGACATGGGCGAAGCCGTGCGTACCGCCGTCATCAACAAACGTGCCGGCGGCATGGGTCTGATCTCCGGTCGCAAGGCGTTCCAGAAGCCGCTGAAGGAAGGTATCGAGCTGCTCAACGCCGTCCAGGATGTCTACCTCTCCAAGGACGTGACAATCGCCTGACAGACTCGTCGAACGTTAGACGTTCGCCAACCGTTGCAGAAGCCCGGCCATGGCCGGGCTTTTTTCGTCCCGTTATCAGCAAGTTGCCCAAGCCGAGCGGTTGCGACTTTGGTCGGGCGACTTAAGTTGAATTGTCTGACAAAGTCGCTTTCTCTACCGTGCAAGGCGTGTTCGATGATAACGCTATCATTTGGTTCCACCGGGGGCGGCGCATCGGGTTGCGCTTCGCATGTGGGACAACGGTATGAGGGAGACGCATCATGAAAGCGATTTTGGGTAAGACCTGTCTGGCCGTGCTGGCCAGTGCCGCCATTGGCGTATCGGCTTCCGCCCAGGCCGCCGACGACTGTCCGCTGCCGGGCAACCTGCGCGTCGTGATCGGTTCGACGTCGACCGGCGGCGATACCTATCAGGTGTCCAGCATGGTGGTCGACCAGTTGGCCGAGCAGCTCGACATCAACGCCAAGGTCGACGCCGTCGGTGTCATGCCCGGCTTCCAGGCGCTGGAGCGTAGCCGGCACGGCAACACGATCATGATCTTCCATGATGGCTCCTATCTGGGTCATCTCTACGGCGTGAACGGCTATCCCGACATCTTCAGCAAGTTCGTCGTCGGGCCGACCATCGCCATCAACCCGGGCAACGCTTACCTGGTACCGAAAAGCTCGCCCTATCAGTCGATGAGCGACATCATCGAAGCCGCCGGTGACGGCAAGCAGGTGAAGGTCGCCATCCAGCCGGGCGGTGTTTCCGAGATCGGCTTTACCGCGCTGAAGAACGCCGTGCGGATGCAGTATCCGGGCAAGGAGAGCAACATCGTTGCCGTCAACACCGGCTCCCAGGCGGACAAGAACCAGCTGCTGTTCGACGGGGCGGTGGATGTGATCAACGGTTCGGTCCAGGCCAACGAGCAGTACACCCAGCTGCCCGCCGACGACCAGAAGGCGATGCGCTTCGTCTGGATCACGGCTCGAGAGAAGACCATTGCCCAGACCAACGAAGAAGGCATGGGTGATACCACGCGCGAGCAGTTGCTGCAGTACGTGACGCCGAACGCCAGCGTGCCGATGGGCGAGGACCAGGACTTCACCTTCGATAAGGAATTCTTCCTGCTGTACAACAAGGACATGGATCCTGCCGCGATCGACTGCATCGACAGTGCCCTGGCCGACGTGTACGAGGGGGATGAGCTCCAGGAGCAGCTGAAGCGCTCGTTCTTCGTGCCCGACTACAAGCCGACCCAGGAAGCGGCCAGCTATCTGGAAGAGAAGAACGACGACTACAAGACCATCATCAGCGACCTGAAAGGCTGATCCTGCCGCGTGCCGGCCGGCGAACGTCGGCCGGCACGATTCGTTTCCACCACTGAGGCTGCCGGTGACGCCCGGCGCAGGAGCCGCTTTCCATGGAAAGCCAATGGCTGTCGCTGCTCGATGTCAGCATCGACTTCGACCAATCGCATCTCTTCTTTCCCCGTATCGTCACCTGGATCCTGGTCATCCTGCTGGCGATGATCGTGATCACCCGCTATCGGCTGCTGGTGCCCGGCCTGAAGCGTGCCGGCCGTGTACTGGCAGGGCGCGAGGGCGAGTTCGACCACAAGCGCTTCTTCGGCACGCTGGCGTTGACGACGGCTTACTTTTATCTGATGAGCGTGCTGAGCGACGTGTTCCCCAACACCGGCTACAGCTTCCTGATCATGTCGGTGCTGTTCGTGTTCCTGCTGTCGCTTCTGTACGTCGATCATCTGACGCGGCGGCTGTTCATCATTCTGGTGCTGAACGCGCTGATTGCCCCGACGCTGGCCTGGTATGTGCTGGCACAGCTGTTCCGCATCACCTTGCCCTGATCTTTTTGGCCTGACCATCGGAGACTCGTCTCATGGATATCCTGTCTCACCTCACGCCGATGTTCTTCGGGCTGATCGCCGCGGGAACCCTGATCGGTATCATCTTCGGCGCGATTCCCGGCATGACCGCCACCATGGCGGTGGCCGTCTGTCTGCCGCTGACCTATGCCTTCGGGCTCGAGAATGGCATCGCGCTGCTGCTGGGGCTTTACGTCGGCGGTATTTCGGGCGGGATGGTTCCCGCCGTGCTGATCAACATTCCCGGCACGCCCTCGTCGATCACCACCACCTTCGACGGCTATCCGATGGCCAAGCGGGGCGAGGGCGAGCGCGCGCTCAAGATCGGCATCGTCGCCTCGGTCTTCGGTGGCCTGTTCAGCGCCGCGGTACTGTTCTTCTTCGCGCCGGTGCTGGCGGATTTCGCGATCAAGTTCTCCTACGTCGAGAAGTTCCTGATCATCCTGTTGGCATTGACCGTGATCGCCTCGCTTTGCTCCAACATGTTGATGGGTATCTTCAGCGGTGTACTGGGCGTCTGGCTCAGCCTGATCGGTACCTACTCGATCACGGAGGGGGGCAACGGTGAAACCCGTCTGATGTTCGATTTCATGGAGTATTACCTGATCGATGGCTTTTCGCTGCTGCCGGTGCTGATCGGTATCTTCGGGCTGACGACCGTGCTGCTGGACGCCGAGAAGGGTTTCAAGGACGAGACGGGTCAGGGGCCGATTTCGCTCAAGGGTGGCGCCAAGTTCAAGTTCAAGGTGTTCAAGGGGCAACTGCTCAACCTGGTGCGCTCGTCGAGCATCGGCACCTTCGTCGGGATTCTGCCGGGCGTCGGCGGCAGTGCGGCCTCGGTGCTGGCCTACAGCCAGGAGAAGAACTTCTCGCGGGACTCCTCCCAGATGGGCAAGGGCGCGCCGCAGGGGATCGTCTCTTCGGAGTCGTCCAACAACGCGCTGACCGGTGGCGCGCTGGTGCCGCTGCTTTCGCTGGGCATTCCCGGGGATTCCACCACCGCGATTCTGATCGGTGCCTTCACGCTGCAGGGCATTCAGGTCGGCCCGCTGTTCATCGGCAACAACATCGATACCTGGTATCTGATGATCATCGCCTTGCTGGCGGCCAACGTGTTGATGTTCGGCATCATGTACTTCGCGATTCGCCACATCGCCAAGGTGATCGAGGTGCCGAAGTACATTCTGTACCCGCTGATCATCATGATGTGCGTGGTCGGCGCCTACGCGATCAATTACGGCATCATGTTCGACGTCTGGACCCTGCTGATCTTCGGGATCTTCGGCTGGGTCGCCCATAAGATCGGCCTGGAAACGGTGCCGCTGATCATCGGCTTCATCCTGGGCAAGTCGGCGGAGGTCTACTTCGTGAAAAGCATCGAGTCCTACGGCAACCTGTCGATCTTCTTCACCAAGAGCCCGATCGCCATGTCCCTGTGGGTGCTGATCGCGGTCTCGCTGGCCTTCGCGATCTATCTGCGGGTACGCAACCGTCGGCAGGCGACCGTCGCAAGCTGAGCCAGACCTGCAACGCAAAAAAAGCCCACGCCATCGAGGATGGCGTGGGCTCTTTACGTCGGGATAGCGAACGATCAATCAGCGCTTAGCTTGCGCACCTGATTGAGGTTTTCCATCGTCGTCAGACACGCCTCGGCCGCTTCGCGCCCCTTGGTCAGGAAGTGCTGCCGGAAGAAGGTTGCATGCGCCTCGTGCTCGTGGAAGTGATGCGGCGTGAGCACGGCGGAGAGCACCGGCACTTCCTGCTCGACCTGCAGCGACATCAGCGCGTCGATCACCGCGGTGGAGACGAAGTCGTGGCGATAGATGCCGCCGTCGACGACGAACCCTGAGGCGACGATCGCGGCGTAACGGCCGCTCTTGGCCAGCAGTTTGGCCTGCAGCGGAATCTCGAATACGCCCGGGACGGTGAAGGTGTCGACCTGTTCCACGGCAAAGCCGCGTTCGGCGACCGCGTCGAGGAAGGCAGCGTGACAGTTGCCGACGATATCGCCGTGCCAGTCGGCGCGGATGAAGGCGATGCGTTGCGACAGCGTCTGGGAGGAGAGCTGCGGGGGGTAGGACTGATTCATGGTCGTTTCCTATTCAGATGACCGAGGTCACGTTAACCAGAATCAGGGCTGCGGGTCCGCTTGGGAATCACGGGAGGCAGTTGGCATGGGCGTGAAAACGGCGAAAATCACCGATAACCACGCGGGGCCGACCGAATCGTCGTCGCAAGGGGAACCGTTCTCTTTCATCCGGACTATGACCGTCGGCTTCGGAATTGCACCGAATCTGCTGACCCCGCCGCCGTAGACGCTGGCTAAATGTCTGCGCGATCGAATCGCTACGTTACGCGGTGCTCGAAAACTCGGCTAACAACTCGTTATGCCTCGTCTTCTGCGCGCCGGGTGCCTTGCGCTTCAATCTGCTCGTCGATTTATCCAGCGCCTCCGGGAAATTAGGCAGGCGCTCGCGGGCTTAGAGGCTGGCGTGTCTTTTCACGCCGCATCATTACCGCCGGTGGGGACTTTCACCCCGCCCTGAGAACCGACTGCGGCGAACCGCAATCCGCCGATAGTCTACGCCGTTCCTGGCCCGCGAGAAAGCCGGAGTCGAGGGCGCTTGTGGTATCGTGAGGCGGCCAAGCCGGGCCGGATTCGACCTTTCAGGATTCGATTTTCTCAAAACATGGAAGCGTGCATGAACGAGCGCAACGAAAACGCCGATATCGCCCTGATGACGGAAATTGCCACCCTCTATTACACCGAGGGGGAAACGCAGGAGGTCATCGCCAATCGGCTGGGGATCTCTCGCGTCAAGGCAGGGCGGTTGCTCAAGCGCGCGCAAGCCGAAGGGATCGTCGACGTTCGGGTGCGCCAGCACCCGGCGGTCAGCGCGGAAATCGAGCAGGCGCTCAAGCGGCGTTTCGGCATCAAGCGCGCATTGATTGCCCTCGATCACGCCGATGCCGACGTCCAGCGGGCCAACGTGGCCAGCCTGGTGGCCGACCATCTCTCGCGGCAGTTGAGCGACGGGGCGATCGTCGCCGTCGGCATGGGCCGCAACGTCGGCGCGGTGGCGGACAACGTCTTCGAGCAGGGCCAGCGCCAGTGTTCCTTCGTCTGCGCCATCGGGGGATCGGTGCGGGCCGGGGAGTACATGAACCCGGACCATATCTGTCGGCGCCTGGCGATCAAGTTCGGCGGTGACAGCGAGACGCTCTACGCCCCGGCCCTGGTGCAGAATCTCGAGCTGCGCGACGCGATGTATGAAAATCCGACCATTCGCCAGACGCTGGACCGCGCCCGGCGCGCTGATCTCGCCCTGATCGGCATCGGCGACCTCAGCGAGAACAGCAACATGGTGCGCATGGGCTGGTTCACGCCACAGGAGACCGCCGAGGCGCGGCTTTCCGGTACCGTCGGCGACATGATGGGTTACGACTTCATCGATATCTACGGCCGTCCGTCGCTGACGCCGATGCAGGGCCGCGTGATCGGCCTGACGATCACCGATCTGGCGCGGATCCCCGATGTCATCGCCATCGCCGCCGAGAACACCAAGGCGGCCGGCATTCTCGGGGCGCTGCGTACCGGCGTGATCGATACGCTGGCGACCAGCGTCACCAATGCGCACACGATTCTGCGCCTGGATGAGGCCACGCGGGTCGACGACGAGCCAGCCTGATCGCCACGAGGCGCGACCCGTCGTGTAACGAACTCGCCAACGAAAAACGCCCGGCCAAGGCCGGGCGTTTCATTGCTTGCTTCAACGTACGATCTTCAACGTGCAATCTTCAATATGCAATCGAGGTGCTGTCGAAATCGAGGTGCTGATCAACCCAGCAGCTTCTCGGCACGAGCGACGACGTTGTCGACGGTGAAGCCGAAGTGCTTGAACAGATCTCCGGCCTTGCCTGATTCGCCGTAGGTCGTCATGCCGACGACGTCGCCGTCGAGACCGACGTACTTGTACCAGGTCGACGGAATCGCCGCTTCCACCGCCAGCCGTGCGCGTACCGAGCGCGGCAGCACGGACTCGCGATAGCTCTCGTCCTGCTCGTCGAAGGCGCTGGTGCACGGCATGGAAACCACACGAACCTTCTTGCCCTTGCCTTCGAGTTCCTTGGCGGCGTCCATTGCCAGGCCGACTTCGGAGCCGGTGGCGATCAGGATCAGCTCCGGCTTGCCGCCCTCGGCATCCTTCAGTACGTAGCCGCCGCGGCGGATGTTCGTCAGCTGCGCCTCGTCACGCGACTGCGCCGGCAGATCCTGACGCGAGAAGATCAGCGCGGTCGGCCCGGTCTCGCGCTTCAGGCCCTCGACCCAGGCGGCGGTGGTTTCGGTGGCATCGCACGGGCGCCAGGTCGCCAGACCCGGCAGGTTGCGCAGGTCGGCCAGCTGTTCGACCGGCTGGTGCGTCGGGCCATCTTCGCCCAGACCGATGGAGTCGTGGGTGAAGACGTGGATGATGCGCGTGTGCGAAAGCGAGGACATACGCACGGCGTTGTGCATGTACTCCATGAAGACCAGGAAGGTGGCGTCATAGGGGATGAAGCCGCCGTGGGTCGCGATGCCGTTGGCGATCGCGCCCATGCCGAATTCGCGCACGCCGTAGTGCAGGTAGCCGCCGTTGAAGTCTTCCTTGGTGATCGCCTTGGCGCCTTTCCACAGCGTCAGGTTGGAGGGCGCCAGATCGGCACTGCCGCCGAACAGTTCGGGCAGGTTCGGCCCCAGCTCGTTGAGCACGCCCAGCGAGGCTTTGCGGGAAGCGGTGGTCTCGGATTTTTCCTGAGCGGCCTTGATCAGGGCATCACCGTCGAAGCCGGCCGGCAGTTCACCGTTGTAGCGGCGCTTGAGCTCCTTGGCGAGTTCCGGATGCGCCTTTTCATAGGCGGCCAGCTTCTCGTCGTATTCCGCTTCGAGCTTGCGGCCCTTGTCGCGGGCGTCCCACGCCTGGTAGTACTCGTCGGGGATCTGGAACGCGGGGTGTTCCCAGCCCAGTTCCTTGCGCGCGGCCGCGACTTCGTCTTCACCCAGAGCGGCACCGTGGCTCTCTTCCTTGCCGGCCTTGTTGGGCGAGCCGAAGCCGATCACGGTCTTGCAGATGATCAGCGTGGGCTTGTCGGTAACGCGCTTGGCTTCCTCGATCGCCTTGTTGATCTGCTCGGCGTCGTGGCCATCGACATCACGGATCACGTGCCAGTGGTAGGCCTCGAAGCGCTTGCCGGTATCGTCGGTGAACCAGCCTTCAACTTCACCGTCGATCGAGATGCCGTTGTCATCGTAGAACACGACCAGGTTGCCCAGGCCGAGCGTACCGGCCAGCGAGCACGCCTCGTGGCTGATGCCTTCCATCAGGCAGCCGTCGCCGGCGAAGACCCACACGCGGTGATCGACGATTTCGTGACCGTCACGGTTGAACTGCGCGGCCAGCGTGCGTTCGGCGATGGCCATGCCGACGCCGTTGGCCAGACCCTGGCCGAGCGGGCCGGTGGTGGTCTCGATGCCGCGGGTGTAACCGTGCTCTGGGTGGCCGGGCGTCTTCGAGCCCAGCTGGCGGAAGTTTTCGAGTTCCTTCATCGGCAGGTCGTAGCCGGTCAGATGAAGCAGCGAGTAGTGCAGCATCGAGCCGTGACCGTTGGAGAGAATGAAACGGTCGCGATCTTCCCAGTCCGGGTTGGCCGGGTTGTGCTTGAGATGGTCGTTCCACAGGACTTCCGCGATATCGGCCATGCCCATCGGCATGCCGGGATGGCCGGAATTGGCCTTCTGCACGGCGTCCATGGAAAGCGCACGGATAGCGTTGGCTAGCTGACGACGAGATGGCATTGGCTTTCGGATCCCCTGGGTTGTCAATGAATGATGGTCGTAGATGGATGATGGTCGTAAATGGATGACGAAGCGAGACGCGATCTGGCGCTCAATTCGACGCAAGCAGCGAGGCTTCGTTCACGATCGCCTCGAATGCGGCTGGATCATGTGCGAACCGCCCCAGAAACAGCCCGTCGACCTGTCCTGCCAGCCGAGTCAACAGGTCGGGGCCGGCACTGCCGCCATAGATCACGCTGGCTGAAGGATGCGCGCCCAGATGCTCGCGCAACCCATGGCAGACTGCCGCAATGTGCGCAAGCGATGCCGGTTCCGCGGCACCGATGGCCCAGTGAGGCTCGTAGGCGATCACCAGTGGCTGTAACCGCTGGGCGGGCGTCGCCAATGACAGTGCCGAATCGATCTGCTCGCGGCAGTCGGCAATGGCATCCAGCGGATCGCCACGCTCAGACTCGCCGATGCAGAGCACCGGTATCAAGTCATGCGCCAGGGCCACCTGGGTCTTGGCGGCGACGATATCGGCATCTTCCCCGAACAGGCGTCGCCGTTCGGCGTGGCCGATCTCGACGTAGCGGCATCCCATTTCGGCCAGCATGGCCCCGCTCACCTCGCCAGTATAAGCACCGTGCGGCGACTGATACAGGTTTTGGCCGCCGACGCCGACGGGCGTACCGGCAAAACACTCGAGGACCGGGGGCAGGGCGGGAAAGCTGGGCAGCACGAACAGCGCCACCCGGCCGTCCTGAACGGCCGGGTGGCGGGAAAGGTTATCGGCGACCTGGTGGCACCAGGTCACCGTCTGGGCGTAGCCGAAATACATCTTGAAGCTGATGCCCAGCGTGATCGGAGGCTTTTCCATGAGGTTCTCGAGTCGCTCCTTGATTCGTCCCTGTTCGTCGCCGCCCGGTGCGCCGGCGTCTCGTTCATCGCCGATCGACGACGGGCTGAATGGCGCCGACGATCAGGGACAGCGAGATCGCCCCTGGATCGGGCGTGCCGAGACTCTTCTCGGCCAGCGGCCGAGCGCGGCCCATCTTCGGCTTCATGTCGGCCGTGGCCTGGGCTGCGGAGGCCGAGGCATCGACCGCCTTGCGCCACGCCTGCGGGAAATCGTCGCCGGCAGCGACGGCCCGTTCGAGCGTCTCGCTGAACGGTACCAGCGCATCGACCAGCGTCTTGTCGCCGAGCCTGGCCTTGCCGAACGTCATGACATCTTCCCTGGCCTTGGTGATCCCCTGTGCATAGCGCGCGGGGGTCGGCTCGTCTTCATCGCCGAGCGCCACGCTCAGGGCGCTGAGCATGACACCCCAGATGGCGCCGGAGGTACCGCCCGCGCGATCCGCCCAGGCTTCTGCCGCCAAGCGTAGCAGAGTGCCGGCGCCAGCGTTGCGGCTGACGGCGTCTTCTGCGGCCAGTTCGGCCGCGACGGCGCCGCGCTGCATGCCGATGCCGTGATCACCGTCTCCGGCGATGGCATCGAGTCGGCCCAGCTCCTCGGCCTTCTGGTCGATGAGCTTGCGCGTGGCGCTCAAGGCCTGGTAAAGGCAGCGGGCGGCGGCGATCGATTCCTCGCTCGCCGGCGGGATGGCATCGGCATCGGGGATGTCCAGCTCGGAAGCATCGATCGGTGGCGCGGCTTCGAGACTGCCCTTGCGATAGGCCGGGGCATCCGCCGGCGCTTTCCACAGCCGTTCCAGCTCCTCATCGAGCCAGAACAGGGTCAGCGAGGCGCCGGCCATGTCGAGACTGGTCACCAGCTCGCCCACTTCCGGCTCGACGATCTCCAGCCCGGCTGCACTCAGCAACTGGTGGACCCGACGATAGACCACGAACAGCTCTTCGTACTTGATCGACCCCAGACCATTGAGCAGTACCGAGGCTCTAGCGCCTTTTACACTGCCGATACCATCGGGAATCTCTTCCATCAGGTGAGAAACGAGCAGTTCCGCCAGCGCATCGGCGGTGGGCACGTCCTGTTCGCTGATGCCCGGCTCGCCGTGGATGCCCAGCCCGACCGCCATCTTGCCCGCTGGCACGTGGAACAGTGCATCCTTCGCCCCCGGCAGCGTACAGCCATCGAAGGCCACTCCCATCGAGCGCGTGCGGAAGTTGGCTGCGCGCGAGACGCGAACGACCTCCTCAAGGGAATAACCGGCCTCGGCCGCTGCCGCCGCGACCTTGAACACGGTCAGGTCACCGGCGATCCCGCGGCGTTTGTGAATCTCTTCCTGGCTGGCGCTGGAAACATCGTCGATGACGGCGACGATTTCGCAGGGGATGCCTTCGCGAATCAGGCGTTCCCGCGCCTGGCCGAAGTGCAGAACGTCACCGGCGTAGTTGCCGAAACTGAGCAGAACCCCGGCGCCGTTGTTGGCTGCCTTGCAGACGTTGTAGACCTGCTGCGCCGACGGCGAGGCGAACAGGTTGCCCATCACCGCGCCGTGGGCCAGGCCCTGGCCGACCAGCCCGGCGAAGGCGGGGTAGTGTCCCGATCCGCCACCGATCACGACTGCCACGGTGCCCGGCTTGCTGCGTGTACTGCGAATGACGCCGCCAGGAACCTGGCAGACGCGCTGCGCGTGCGCCGCGACGAAGCCTTCGGTCGCTTCGTCGACGAAATTCACTGGGTCGTTGTAAAGGCGTGTCATGACCGACGCTCCCACAGGTTGGGTAAATGCCGCGCTGGAAAGTCCCGCTGTGCTTCGACTTTTCAGCTATTGAGTATTTGATCCTTTGATGCACATTTGGTTTGTGTGCGGTATGTCGACCATCATAGCGACGCCAGAAGGCGACGATATGCGACTTTGGTGGGGATGAGGGCGCTCTTTTCGCTAGTGTCGATGCATCCGGGAAGCCGCGATACCGCTCGCTATTACAGCCTTTGGCACCTTTTCGACCGCTTTTCATGCCGCCGAAATGAGCATATGAATAAAATTTGTTCATATGAGCGGAGTGGGTCTATGATGTCGTCGTCGACTGAACAGGAGGCGAGCAATGGCTCAGAAATGGCGGGTAGCGCTGGGGTGTGATGAAGCGGCCTACGAGATGAAGCAGGCGATGATCGAGCATGTCAGGTCGCTGGGGCACGAAGTCGAGGACTTCGGGACCCACGACGCGCAGCCGGTTCTCTATCCGGATATCGCCTTCGAAGTGGCGCAAGCCATTGCCGACGGGCGTTTCGACCGCGGCATCCTGATGTGTGGAACGGGCATCGGCGTGGCGATCTCGGCCAACAAGGTGCCGGGCATCCGAGCGGCCCAGGCGCACGACACCTACTCGGCGGAGCGGGCGCGCAAGAGTAACGATGCGCAGATCGTCACCATGGGCGCGCGTGTGATCGGCATCGAGCTGGCCAAGACGATTGCCGAGACGTTCCTGAGCAGCGAGTTCGACCCAGGCGGGCGGTCACAGCCGAAGGTGGATCGGATCGAGGCTTACGAGCGCGACCATCGCTGATCGGCCGGACCTCGAAAGTCTGTCCTTAAGAAAGGATCGCACGACATGCCGTAGCTGGGCATGTCGTGCATTTTTTTGCGTGGTTGCCCGGTGTCGCCTCGCTCGTGGTGGCGTGTCGGCATGGGTGGTCATCGAGAAATGGGGTTAGGTGGGAGGAGTGGCGCTCGCTGTTCGTTACGGGGAATGTTCATTTGATGACATTGCAGGTCTTTTGATCATCGCGTGCGTTTGCGGTTATGGATAAATTCATGTTGCGTTGATTGTCATTTTCAATAGAAAAAACAGTAAGTTTTTGCCTTATCCTCCCAAAGTCTAGATTGCTTGGTCGGCGCTAAAGACCGTAAATGATCGCTGAAATGCATTGAGCATATGATCTTCATGGATTCATGTGCTGCATAAGCAAAGGGATCATCACTCGAGGAGGCGTCTCCATGAAAATCGTCAGAGCCGGCGTCGTGCTGGCATTCAGCGTACTGTCATCCGCCATGATGGTATCCGCGGCCCAGGCCGAGGGGCCGGGCACAGGAAAAGCCGATAGCTATCGATTTGTCCTGGTGCCCAAGGTGGTGCATCCCTGGTTCGACAAGGTCAACCAGGGCGCCCAGCAGGCCGCGGCGGCCATCGAGGCACAGACCGGCTCCGAGGTCGACATTCAGTACTCGGCGCCACAGAGCGCCAACGTCGCCCAGCAGAACGAAATCATCGAACGCGCCATCTCGACCCGCCCTGACGGCATCATCGTCGACCTGCTCGATCCCAGCGGTAACCGCACGGTGCTGCAGGAAGCGCAGGAGCAGGGAATCCCGGTCACGCTGTTCGATTCGATCAATCCTGAAGGAATGAATCTGACGACGATCGGCAGCGACTTCTGCGAGCAGGCGGAAATGGCGGCCAATCGCCTGGTCGAGTTGCTGGATGGTGAAGGTCAGGTGGCGATCATGATGGGCGTGCCCACGGCCCCCAACCACGCCGAGCGCGCCCGTTGCGCACAGGCGGTCTTCGATTCGCACGACGGTATCGAGGTCGTTGCGACCGGTGTCGACAACGATGACATCAACACGGCGCAGCAGCAGGCCTCCGCCATCATGCAGGCCAATCCCGACCTGGACGGCTGGGTCGCCTCCGACGCGGCGGGGCCGGTGGGGATTGGTCAAGCGATCAAGGAGGCCGACAAGGTCGGCAAGGTCCAGTTGGTGGGCCTCGATGATCTCAGCCAGATGCTGGTACTGATCAAGGAAGGGGTGGCGGATTCGTCGTCCGCTTCACGGCCCACCATGCAGGGCTACTGGTCGGTGATCAACATGTGGCAGTTGGCCACGGGGGCGATCACGCCTAATCACATCGATACCGGCAACGTCATGATCACGCCCGATAACGTCGATTCATTCATGGAGTGATATCGCGAGCCGCTTCTGGTTGCGGCGAGGTGCCGCGTACGGAAGCGGCCGGGTGAATGTATCAGTGTCCGGTAGATGTATCGGTATCAGGTGGATGTATCAGCAGGAGGGCGGCAATGGCGTATCTTCACGTCGACCATGTCAGCAAGATGTACCCCGGGGTCAAGGCGCTGGACGACATCGTGCTCGAAATCGAGATGGGTAAGGTCCACACGCTGGCGGGTGAAAATGGCGCTGGCAAGTCGACTCTGGTCAAGATGCTGACCGGTACCGAGAGACCGTCTCAGGGGCGGGTCATGATCGATGGCCAGGATGCCGCGCATCACGCCTCTCTCTACAAGACCATTGCGTACGTGCCCCAGGAGATCAATCTGTTCGGCAACCTGACCGTTGCCGAGAATCTGTTCATGCCCTTTTCGCGCTCCCACCACGGCGGCTTGCTGTTTCGGCGGCGAGCGCTCGAGCAGGCCGCCAGACCGTGGATCGAGCGTTTCAAAATTGCGGCACAGCCGGGAGACAAGGTTCGACATATCTCGATCTCCGATCAGCAGCTGTTGCAGATCGCGCGCGCCTGCACCAACGAGTCGATGAAGATTCTGATTCTCGACGAGCCGACCTCGTCGTTGACGGAAACCGAAGTGGAGCGTGTCTTTCGCGTCGTACGCGACGTGGTGGCGTCGGGATGCGGGGTGGTGTTCATCTCGCACAAGTTCGACGAAATGTTTGCCATCAGCGACACCATCAGCGTGCTGCGTAACGGGCGCAAGATCGATACGCAGCCCGCCTCGGCGCTGGACGATCGGCAACTGGTGTCGTTGATGTCCGGCCAGGAGGTCAAGACCGATACCCGCCTGCAGCCGGAAGGAGGCAGCGGAGAGGTCATCCTTCAGGCCGAAGGGTTGAGTGGCAAAGGGTTCGAGAATGTCTCCTTCTCGCTGCGCCGGGGCGAAATCCTGGGGTTTGCCGGGTTGGTCGGTGCCGGCCGTTCCGAGGTGATGCAGACGCTGTTTGGCTACCTTCCGGCGCGTGCCGGAACGGCACAGATTCAGGGGCAGGATTGGCCGCTGGGAGACACGTATTATTCCATCCGAAACGGGCTCTTTTATCTTTCCGAGGAGCGCAAGTATCACGGGATCTTTCCGGGGCAGAGCGTGCGTCGCAATATCGGCATGGCGCTGTTTGGCGGCACCGCTCGTGGAGGCATGATCGATGCGCGACGCGAGCGCGAGCGGGTGGCGTCGATCGTGAAGGATTACGACATCAAGACACCCACCATGAACAAGAACATCGCGTTCCTCTCGGGAGGAAACCAGCAGAAAGCCATCATCGGCCGTGCCATGGCCTGCGATCCTCGGGTATTGATCTTCGACGAGCCCACCAAGGGGATCGACATCCGCACCAAGATGGAGATCTATCGGCTGATGAAAGAACTGGCCGAGCGCGGCGTCGGGATCATCCTGGTGTCGTCGGAGATGGATGAACTCCGACGCTGCGCCAATCGCATCATCACCATGTACGAAGGACGAGTCAGTGGTGAATTTCACATCGACCAGGCCAGCGGCAACGCCCTCGTCGGTGCCATCCATGGCCATGAAGGAGGCGGGCATGCTGCGTAAGGCAATGGGATTCATGGTCAGCAATCCGCTCAGCGGCGTCGTCAGCGTGCTGGCGATCATCGTGGTCGCCGCCTCGTTGCTGTCGGAGAACTTTCTCAATAGCTACAACCTGGTGATCATCTCCCGGGCGCTGGCGTTCATCGGCATCATTACCATCGCCCAGTCGATGTTGATGATCCTCGGCGAGCTGGATCTGTCGCTCGGTGCCATCGGCGGCTTCTGCGGGGTCATCGGTGGCATTCTGATGGTGAAAATGGGGCTCGATCCTTGGTTGGCATTTGCGCTGTGTCTGGTCATCGGTGCCATATTTGGGCTGATTAACGGTTTGCTGGTGACGCTGCTTCGTCTGCCATCTCTGGTGCTGACGATCGGGATGGCCGGAGTCTACGGCGGTCTCAATCTGGTCATCACCAAGGGCGTCGCGATTACCGGCATACCAGCCGATATCGGATTTCTTGGCAGCGGAAAATGGCTCGGCCTGCCGATCCCTTTCTGGGTCATGCTGGTATTTCTCGCCGTGGCTTGCTTCATTACGCTGAAGACGCCATTCGGGCGTTACATGTATGCGGTGGGCAGCAACCTTTCGGCGGCCAAGATGCTCGGTATCCGCACCGACCGCGTGCGCGTGGGCGTGTTCGCCTTCGCTGGCTTTCTCGCTGCCCTTGCGGGGATGCTGATGGTCGCCCGATTGGGGTCGGCGCAACCCTCCATCGGCGACTCCTGGGTGCTGGGGCCGATCGCTGCCTCGGTCATTGGCGGGGTGCCTACCACCGGCGGGATCGGTACGCCTCTGGGTGCCATCTTCGGTGCCGCGATCATCGGCATCATCGAGAACATCATCGTATTGCTCGGCATCTCGCCTTACTGGCAGTCGATGGTCAGTGGCGCGATCGTGGTAGTAGCCATCGCGCTCGATTCCATCTCGCGGCGCTATTTCAAGCGGGATTGAAAGGGGCTACAGGTGGAAAGAATCGATTCATCGGAGCGATGACAGGCGAGGCAATTGAAAATGCAAAGAAGAAATGAGTGGTTGAGCACGAAGCGCTACCAAAAAGTGTTGCTGGGAGCGGTCGCTGGCGCCGTGGCGCTTGCAACGGTGCAGGTAGAAGCACAGACGCTAGACCAGAATTTTGACGGCAAGGATCATTACCGCTTCGTGATCGTCCCTAAAGCCGTAGCGCCTTGGTTTGATAGCGTGAACGCTGGCGCAGAACAGGCGGCGCGGATGATCGAGGCGCAGAGCGGCGCCGAGGTGGAAATCGTCTATAGCGCGCCCCAGGAGTCGCAGGTGGCTATCCAGAATCAGATACTCGAACAGGCCATCGCCACTCGGCCGGATGGCATCGCTGTCGACCCCCTGGATGCCAACGCCAATCGTGCCATTCTGCAGGAAGCACTTGATCAGGGAATCAAAGTAGTGATCTTCGACTCGCCGGCACCGGAGGGGCTTGAGGTCAGCAGCGTTGGCAACGATTTTTGCGAGCAGGCTCAGATCGCGTCGCGACGACTGGTTGAACTGTTAGGAGAAGAGGGGCAGGTCGCGATCATGATGGGAACGCCAACCGCGCCCAATCATGCTATCCGTGTGCGTTGCCACCAAGCCGTATTCTCCGAATATCCCGATATTGAGGTCGTCGCTACGGGTATCAACAATGACAGTATCGTACAGGCCCAGAACCAGGCGGCGACAATCATGCAGGCACATCCCGATCTTGATGGCTGGGTTGTCTCCGAAGCGTCCGGTCCTATTGGTATCGGTCAAGCATTGAAAGAGGGGTAAAGTGGGGGAAGTACAACTTGTCGGTCTCGAAAGACTACCGGAAATGTTGCAGCTCGTTGATGAAGGTGTGGCCGATTCTACTGTGGCCAATCGTCCGGAGGCGCAGGGCTACTGGACCGTTCAGGCATTATGGCAACAGGTATTGGATGTCGCTGCGCCGGATTATATGGATACCGGAGTCGATCTGATTACCCGCGATAATTTGGGTGATTTTCAGTGAAATCGTAAAACTCTTTCGCTGTATCGACGGCGCGGCCAAAAGCCGCGCCGTTATTTTTTGATCGAGAAGACGCTCGTGAACGATGCTTGATTGTTCATATGTTCACAATTTGCTCATTTTAACCCCATTTTAATACTTTCAACGTGGCCGTTTCGTCACGAAAGATACGTAAAAACTTTGGTCTTAGCTCTTTGAATATAGGTTTTAAAAATCAATATAAATCAATAATTTATATTTTATTTGCCTAAAGTCTTAGGCCTGATTTATCGCACTTGCATTGATGTCCCTTTGTGTATTGCGCTAAAAACATATGACCGAAGTTTGAACATGTGTTTATCCACGGGAGATCTTCCATGAGCGAGTCCACCGCCACGTCCACGCAAACGGCTTCCACTGGCGATATCCCCAAGACGATGAAGGCGGTGGTCGCCTATGCGCCCGGAGACTATCGCTACGAGGAAGTGCCGGTTCCCGAGATCGATGCCAAGGAGATCCTGATCAAGGTCGAGGGGTGCGGTATCTGCGCCGGTGACATCAAGTCCTACGATGGCGCCCCCAGCTTCTGGGGCGACGAAACGCAGCCGGCCTATATCAAGGCGCCGATGATCCCTGGTCATGAGTTCATCGGCCGGGTGGTGAAGGTCGGTGCCGAGGTCGAGGGATATGCGGTCGGCGACCGCGTGATCTCCGAACAGATCGTGCCGTGCTGGAACTGTCGTTTCTGCGGCCGAGGCCAGTACTGGATGTGCGAGAAGCATGACCTTTACGGCTTCCAGAACAACGTCAACGGCGGCATGGCCGAGTACATGAAGTTCACCAAGGAGGCGATCAACTACCACGTCCCCGAGGAGCTGCCGCTGGAGAAGGCGATCCTGATCGAGCCTTACGCGTGTTCGCTACATGCGGTGCAGCGCGCGAAGATCGAGCTGGGCGACGTGGTGGTGCTTTCTGGCGCCGGCACGCTGGGGCTCGGCATGGTCGGCGCGGCCAAGAAGGCGGGGGCCGAAAAACTGATCGTGCTCGATCTGTTCGACGACCGTCTGGAGCTGGCCAAGAAGTTCGGTGCCGATCTGACGCTCAATCCCAAACGCGACGATGTGGTTTCGATCATCAAGGAGATGACCGAAGGCTACGGCTGCGACGTCTACATCGAGGCGACCGGGCATCCCAAGTCGGTGGAGCAGGGGCTATCGATGATCCGCAAGCTGGGCCGCTTCGTCGAGTTCAGCGTGTTCAAGGATCCGGTCAGCGTCGACTGGAGCATCATCTCCGACCGCAAGGAGCTCGATGTGCTCGGCTCGCACCTCGGCCCTTACTGCTATCCGCTGGTCATCGAGGGCATCCGTAAAGGCGACTTCCCCACCGAAGGCGTCGTCACCCACAAGTTGCCGCTGGAGAAATACGAGGAAGGTTTCGAGCTCATGAAGAACGGTTCGAAGTCACTCAAGATCGTACTGATTCCCTGAGTATGATTCGTGCCAGGCGACGAGCCGTTTCGTCGCCCGGCGAAGACGAGCGGCAGCAGAAGTTTCGTGGCAGAAGTTTCGTGGCAGAGATTTCGCAGAAGAGGGCTCGCAGTGATGAGTGCAACAGTTGCCAGTCGGCCCGCGGCGCCGAAGAAGCTGAAAGGACGTCTGATCATCGGCGCCTGTGTGGTCGTGGTGCTGGCGGCGATGGCCTGGGATACCAAGGTCGTCGAGATTGGCACCGAGGCCGAGCTGGCCGGCGGGTTTTCCGCCGAAACCTATGGCGGAGAGCACTTTCCGGCCATTCGGGACAGCGTCGAGGCGCGTGCCGTCGAGGCCGGCGAGCTGGCGTCCGCCGTTCTCGAGGACTCGTCCGCGGCAGGGCAGAAATATGGCGTTGGCGACAGTTTCGGGCCAGTGGTGCCGGTGACCTTCACCGGGACGTTCGGTGAAGCCCGCTCGGGCATCTATACGGTCGAGGCCGAGGGTGTACCCGACGAGATCACGATCCGTGTGCAGACTGGCCCGGCGATCAACGGCACCGATCTGCGCGATGCCACCGGGGAGATCTCGTTCGGCGAGTTCACCAATCAGATCGAATACCAGAACGCGGGCGCCTCGATCAACGAGGCGATGAAGGCGGCGGTGCTGGCGGACATCGACACGGCCAGCCTGAGCGGCAAGACCGTCAGCGTGACCGGGGTGTTCAAGCTGATCAACCCGAAGAACTGGCTGGTGACGCCGGTCAGCATGGAGGTGCAGTGATGGCTTCCGCTTCGATCCGACCGTCGGCCGCGAGCGAGCCGGGCGAGGACATCGTGCTCTCGGCGCGGGACGTCGCCAAGTCCTTCGGCAGCGTCCATGCGCTCAAGACCGTCAACTTCGACGTCTACCGCGGCCAGGTGACCACGCTGTTCGGCGAGAACGGTGCCGGCAAGTCGACGCTGATGAAGATCCTTTCCGGCGTGATCCAGCCCACGTCTGGCGAGATCCTACTGGAGGGCGAGCCGGTACGCTTCGCCTCGACCACCGATGCCCAGCGGCTGGGCATCTCGATCATCCACCAGGAACTCAGCCTGGCGCCCAATCTCAGCGTTCGCGACAACATCTTCATGGGCCGCGAGCTGAAAGGGCCGATGGGCATCGACTATGCCGAAGAGGCGCGTCAGACCCGCGCCCTGATGGAGGAGCTCGACGAACCGATCGACCCGCTGACGCCGGTGGAGGATCTCCGCCTGGGGCAGCAGCAGATCGTCGAGATCGCCCGCGCGCTGTCGGTGAACTCGCGCATCCTGATCATGGACGAACCGACCTCGGCGCTGTCGGCGACCGAAGTCGAGGTCCTGTTTCGGGTCATTCGCGATCTCAAGAGTCGCGGTGTGTCGATCGTCTATATCTCCCACCATCTGGAAGAGGCGCTGCTCATCACCGATCACGCGGTGGTGCTGCGGGACGGCGTGATGACCGCCTACGCCAGGCGCGCGGACATCGATCTGGAGTGGATCGTGCGCAACATGGTCGGCGAGAACTTCGATCTCGGCTCGCCGCCGACCGGACACACCATGGGCGAGGTGGCGCTGTCGCTCGAGAATGTCAGCGTCGCCGACACGGCCGTGCCGGAGCGGTCGGTGGTCGATCGCCTGTCGCTGGACGTTCGCGCCGGCGAGATCGTCTGCATCTACGGGCTGATGGGCGCTGGGCGGACCGAGCTGCTCGAGTGCGTGGCCGGGCGCGTGCCGCTGAGCGGCGGGCGGGTGCTGCTCGAGGGCGAGGACGCCTCGCACCTGAGCATCGCCGAACGCATTGCCAAGGGCCTGGTGCTGGTGCCCGAAGATCGCCAGCGGGACGGCCTGGTGCAGACCATGTCGGTGGGCGAGAACCTGTCGCTGGCCAGCATCAAGGCGTTCACCCGCTGGCTGTTGACCTCGGGAAGCCGCGAGCGCGGCGTGGTCGACGAGTCGATCGCCAACGTCCATATCAAGACCGATGGTCCCCGAGCCGAGATCGGTTCGCTCTCCGGCGGCAACCAGCAGAAGGTGGTGATCGGCAAGATGCTGGCGACCCATCCCCGCGTGGTGGTGCTGGACGAGCCGAGCCGCGGCATCGACATCGGCGCCAAGGCCGAGGTGTTCAAGCTGCTGGCGGAAGGCGCGTCGAAGCAAGGCCTCGCGGTGATCTTTTCCACCTCCGAAGTCGGCGAATGCCTGAGTATCGCTCACCGTATCGTGGTGATGAGCCGCGGGCGCATCGCGGCCGAGTTCGGTGCCGACGCTTCCAAGGAACAGATCATGGCTGCCTCCGGCGAAGCCGTGGTCGCCTAGCACGTCGGCACTTTTCCTCGAATGGAGTTTTGACATGTCCAAGCACAGCCAAGCGGCAGAGCGCCAACGCGGTGGCTTCGACCTGGGTCGATTGCTGCTGGAAGGGCGCGCCTTCTTCGCCCTGATCGCGATCATCATCATCTTTTCGGCGCTATCGCCGGTCTATTTCTCGACCAACAACTTCCTGACCATGTCGTCCCACGTGGCGATCTTCGGGCTGCTGTCGATCGGCATGCTGCTGGTGATCCTGACCGGCGGTATCGACCTGTCGGTAGGCTCGACCCTGGGCCTGGCGGGGGTCGTGGCCGGCTTTCTGATGCAGGGCGTGACCTTCGACATGTTCGGCGTGACGCTCTATCCGCCGGTGTGGGTCGTGGTCATTCTCACCTGCGCGCTGGGCGCGTTCGTCGGTGCCATCAATGGCGTGCTGATCGCCTACTTCAAGGTGCCGGCCTTCGTCGCCACCCTGGGGCTACTCTATGTCGCTCGCGGCGTGGCGCTGCTGATGACCGACGGTCTGACCTACAACAATCTCGGCGGCAGCCCGGAGCTGGGCAACACCGGCTTCGACTGGCTCGGCTTCAACCGGCTGTTCGGCGTGCCGGTGGGCGTACTGATTCTGGCGGCGGTTGCGGTCGTCACCATTCTGGCGCTGGCGCGGACTCCGTTCGGTCGCTGGGTCTATTCGACCGGGGGCAACGCGCGGGCGGCCGAGCTCTCCGGCGTGCCGGTCAAGCGGGTGCAGGTTTCGGTCTACGTGCTCTCCGGCATCTGCGCGGCGATCGCGGGACTGGTGCTCTCTTCCCAGCTGACCTCCGCCGGCCCCACTGCCGGTACCACCTACGAACTGACCGCCATCGCTGGCGTGGTCATCGGTGGCGCCGCGTTGACCGGCGGCCGCGGCAACGTGCGCGGCACCCTGCTCGGGGCGTTCGTGATCGGGTTTTTGTCCGACGGCCTCGTCATCATTGGCGTCTCCTCCTACTGGCAGACCGTCTTCACCGGCGCGGTGATCGTGCTGGCGGTTCTGCTCAACAGCATTCAGTACAGCGGGCGCAAAAAGCGCGCGACCCAGTCGTCCGAGCCCGAAACGCCTGAACCCAAGGCGCCCGCTTCGCCCACTTCTCCATCCTCGAGCGACGACGCATCCCGCGCGACGCCCGGGGCGGAAAGTAGCGCCGGCAAGCCGGCAACGCAGCATTAACCCGTACGTGTCGATCGACACGGGTTAGAAACACAACCGCAAAAGAAGGGTGATCCATCATGTTCAAGACAGGAAAACGCCTGCTGATCGCAGCCCTCGCCGTCAGTGCGCCGTTGCTCGCCGGAAGCGCCATGGCGCAGGACAAGGGGCTGATCTCGATCATCGTCAACGATACCTCCAACCCCTACTGGTTCACCGAGGGCAAGATTGCCCGCGAGACCGCCGAGGAGCTGGGGTATGAAGCCAACGTCAGCGCCCATAAAGGGGATACCAACGCCGAAAGCCGCCAGATCGACACCGCGATCACCAATCAGGCCAAGGCGATCATTCTCGATCCCGCCAACGCTGATGGCTCCGTCGGGGCGGTACGCAAGGCCGTCGAAGCCGGCATTCCGGTCTTTCTGGTCAACGCCGAAATCAACGAGCAGGGGCTGGCCAAGGCGCAGCTGGTTTCCAACAACGCTCAGGGCGCAGCGCTGGGCGCACAACAGTGGGTTCAGGCCGTCGGTGACTCGGCCAACTACGTCGAGTTGAAGGGCGCACCTTCCGACAACAACGCCGCGACCCGTTCCAACGGCTATGAAACCGTGCTGAGTCAGTACCCGGATCTCAACAAGGTCGGTGAAGATGTTGCCAACTGGGATCGCACCCAGGGCTTCAACAAGATGCAGAGCCTGCTGCAGGCCAACCCGGATATCCAGGGGGTGATCAGTGGCAACGACGAGATGGCGCTGGGTGCGATCGCTGCCCTCAAGGAAGCCGGCAGGCTGGACGACGTGGTGGTCGGTGGCTTCGACGGTTCGCCAGACGCGGTCGAGGCGGTCAAGTCCGGCGAGCTCGCCTATACCGTGCTGCAGCCGGTAGCGATCTTCTCCAAGGCGGCCGTACAGATGGCGGACAAGTTCATTACCACCGGCGAAACCGGTGTGCAGGGCGAGAAGCACCTGTTCGATTGCCTGCTGATCACGCCGGACAACGTCGACAAGTACGTCTCGCCGTTCGTGCTCCAGCAGTAAGACGCGCAACCGTTCGTCGATTCACCGCTGCGGGCTCTGGCTCGCGGCGGTTTTTGGATGGGGGCGCGGATCAGGGCTTGATCAGGCGGTAGCGAATGCCGGCGTCGTCCAGTACCTGCCGATGCCCGGCCGCCAGACCAGCATCGATCAGGACCAGGTCGAACTCGCTCAGATCGGCGAGCCGATGGAGCGCGCTGCTGCCGAACTTGGCGCTGTGGATCAGCAGAATGCGCCGCTCGGCCGCCGCCATCTGGGCGCGCTTGATCTGGGTCACGGCCGGATCCTGAACGTAAGCAGTAGTACCCAGTATTGCCGAAGCCGAAAGAATGGCGACATTGGCGCGCAGATTGACGAGCGTCTGCTCGCACAGCAGGCCGAAGGTGGCGTTGAAACGGGGCTGATAGTCCCCGCCGAGGGTGATCAGCTTGATACCGCCGACGGTCTTGAGCCGGTCGATGCTTTCCAGGCCGTTGGTGATCACGGTCAGCGGCTCCCGCGCCGGCAGCAGCGCGGCCAGCTCGCTGGCGGTGGTGGAGTCGTCCAGCATCACCGCTTCGCCGGGGGCGATCTCCTCCAGCGCCGCGCGGGCCAGCGCCTGCTTCTCCCGGGTCGCGATGTGCGAGCGCAGCGCGAAATTGCTCTCGAACACGCTGGAAGAGCGAGTGGTGACGCCGCCATGCTGCTTGTTGACCATGCCTTGTTCGGCAAGCGTGTCGAGATCGCGGTGTACCGTCATGCGGCTGACGCCGAAACGGTCGGCCAGCTCGTCGACCTGCGCCGAGCCGGCTTGAATGAGGTAGTCCAGCATCGCCTGCCGGCGCGCCGAGGCGCCCTTGATCGCCGGCTGCGGCGCCTGGGTTTCGAACGAGGTCATGGCTCTCCCGAGACGTGAGAAATGAAGACGTAGTCTACCGCGCTGCGGCGATTCGACGGCGCTCGTCGTCAGGCCTCGCTGGTGGTGAGCACGACCTTGATCGAATCGCGCCGGGCGGCGATCTCGAAGCCGCGTTCGAACTCGGCCAGCGGAACGTGGTGCGTCACGATGCCGCGAGTCGTCACCAGGCCCCGGGCCAGCAGGTCGATCGCGACCGGGTAGGTGTGCGGCGAGAGGTGCGAGCCGCGGATATCCAGCTCCTTGCGGTCGCCGATGGTCGACCAGTCGACGGTGGTGGGCTCCTTGAACACGCTGAACTCGACGAAGCGGCCGAGCTTGCGTAGCGATTCCAGGCCCTGGATCACGCCGCTCGATGAACCCGTGGCGTCGATATAGACCTCACAACCGTAGCCGCCGGTGAGCGCGCGGATCTCCTTGGCGATGTCGTCGCGATGCGGATTGAAGCCGTGATCGGCGCCGTAGTCGCGGGCCAGCGCCAGGCGGTCGTCGTGGGTATCGACCAGAACCAGCTGTCTGGGCGTCTTGAGCCTGGCGAGCTGAACCATCGCCAGGCCGATCGGCCCGCCACCAGCGATCACCACGGTATCGTCGAACTGTATCTCGGCCCGATTGACAGCATGGATGCCGCAGGCCAGCGGCTCGAGGAAGGCGGCGTCCTCGACGCTCAGGCGCGGATCGACCGGATGCAGCACCGCGTTGGCCGGCACGCGCAGATATTCCGCCATGCCGCCGTCGGCGACACCGCCCTGGAAGCCGAAGATGTTGTGCACCTCGCACATCCAGTAATGGCCGCGCTGGCAGTAGAAGCACTGCCGGCAGGGCAGGATCTGCTCCGGCACCACGCGCATGCCGAGTTCGACGTTGAAGTGTTCGGCAGCGCCTTCACCGAGCGCGACCACTTCGCCGGCGAATTCGTGGCCGACGATCATCGGTGGCTTCACGAAAGGCGCGAAGCGATCGCCGTCGCCCCAGTACATGGCAGCGCCGTCGCGGCACTTCAGATCGCTCGAACAGATGCCGCAGGCCTGGATTTTGAGGATCAGCTCTCGCGGACCGGGCCGGGGCGTCGGCACACTCTCCAGGCGGTAGTCGCCGGGGCCGCGACAGACCACGGCCTGCATGCTTTCGGGGAATGACGCTCGAGAATCAGGCATTGGAGACTCCGGCGCTGGGTTGGTGGACTGAAACGAATAACGAAGGAGTAGTGAAGAAATAACATCAAAAAGTGACGTACTGCCGTATGACTTTGGTCTCGGATAAGTTTCCTGCTCGGCGGGTAATTTTTAAATCTTTGATTAAATTAGTATTATTTAAAATCAGAAAGATAGTTAACACTAACGTCTAACGACTTTTCGTCACAGAATAATGTTAGAAATGGCCGCGAGTGGCGTTCGTGCAAGCCACCACTGAATGATTCGGCGAAGGCGATCAACGGGGAGGCAGCCATGTCACGCGGTTATCTGCTGGGGCTCGATGGCGGCTCCAGTTCCACCAAGGCGGTGATCTTCGATACCCAGGGCCACGTCGTGGGGATCGGGCGGGAATCTTCCCGGCTCGAGCATCCTCAGGCGCACTGGGTCGAGCGTGACATGAACGCCACCTGGGCGAGCGCGACAGCGGCGATACGCAACGCTCTGGCCGCGGCCAAGCTGGACGGTGACGAAATCCTGGCGGTCGGTGTTACCGGCCATGGCGACGGACTCTATCCGCTCGACCGCAAGGGAGAACCGCTTGGCCAGGCGATCACCTCACTGGATAGCCGCGCGGCGGGTATGGTAGAGCGCTGGTGCCGGGAGGGCGTTCGGGACGAAGCGCTGGCGAGGATCGGGCAGACGCCTTTCGCTTTCTCGCCGGTGACCTTGCTGGCATGGATGCAGGATCATCAGCCGGAACGGTTCGCCGCGCTCGGCCATGTGCTGACCTGCAAGGACTGGCTGCGTTTCAAGCTGACCGGCACGGTGGCGACCGACTTCACCGAGTCCAGCACCGGCTATACCGACGTCGAGACCCAGCGCTACAGCCGTGACGCGCTGTCGATGCTTAGGATCGATGGCGCCTTCGAAGCGCTGCCGGAGGTGCGCATGCCCGACGAGATCGCCGGGCATGTCTGCGAGGCGGCGGCCCGCGAGACCGGCTTGAAAGCGGGAACTCCCGTGGCGACGGGGCTTCACGATGTCACGGCCAGCGCGGTGGGGCTGGGCAACATCGAGTCGGACACGCTGACCATCGCGGCCGGCACCTTCAGCATCAACGAAGTCTTTTCCGACGCGCCGAAGCCCGATCCGCGCTGGGCGACCCGCAACGGCCTGCGCCCGGGCCAATGGCTAAACATGGCGATTTCACCGGCGTCGTCGAGCAATCTCGAATGGTTTCATCGCCAGTGGGGCCGGGCCGGCGATGGCGGCGCCGGGGCCTTTCTCGCCGACATGGAGGCGGCGCTGGACGAGGCGTTCCGGAGCCCGTCGCGCCTGGTCTATCACCCTTTTCTTTACGGTTCGCCCTACGACGAGCCTGCCAGCGCGGGCCTGTTCGGCCTGCAGGGCTGGCATGGTCGCGGCCATGTCCTGCGCGCGATTCTCGAAGGCGTGGTGTTCAATCATCGTGTCCATGTCGATGCGCTGGCGTCGACCTTCGCCATCGATCGCATCCGTATCACCGGCGGCGGCAGCCACTCGCCGCGGCTGGCCCAACTGTTCGCCGATTCGCTCGGCTTGCCGCTGGAAACCTCGCGCATCCAGGAGGCGGCGGCCTGGGGCGCGGCGATCTGCGCGGGCGTCGCGGCCGGTGCGTTCTCGTCGATCGACACCGCCACACGGCTGTGCGAGGTCGATCACCGCTACATACCGGATGCCCATCGCCAGGCCGAGTGTCAGCAAGGCTTCGAGCGTTATGAGCGATTGATCGAGTGCCTGCGTCCGCTGTGGGCGGTGCTCGATGCCGAGGCCTCGTCGGCGGGAGCGTCCGACGCCGAATCCGAATCCAGACCGATGGGGAGAGCCACCCGATGACGGAATCTCTGAATCCAGCCCCGCTGACGCGCCAGCAGACACTGGAACGCCTGCGGGGCGACCCTTCGATCTCGGTGCTGATCATCGGTGCCGGGATCAATGGCGCCGGGCTGTTTCGCGATCTGGCACTGCAGGGGGTCGATACCTTGATCGTCGACAAGCAGGATTTCTGCGCCGGGGCCAGCGCCGCGCCCTCGCGGTTGATCCATGGTGGCCTCAAGTATCTGGAGACCGGCGAGTTCCGGCTGGTGGCGCAATCGACCCGAGAGCGCAACCTGCTGTTGCGCAACGCGCCGCACGTGGTGCATCCGCTGCGTACGGCGATGCCCACGCACAGCTGGTGGGGCGGCATCTGGCCGTCGATCCAGCGCTTCTTTCGGCGTCCGGCGAAGATCGACGACCGCGGCATCCTGATCAGCGAGGTGGGGCTGACGCTCTACGACTTCTTCGGCCGTCACTTTCGCAGCATGCCGCGCCATTCGGTGATGCTGGGTCGCAAGGTGCATCGGTCGCTGCCGGATATTCGGCGCGACGTGCGGGCGCTGCACACCTATTACGACGCGGCGATCAGCCAGGCCGAGCGGCTCGGGTTCGAACTGATCGACGACGGTTGCCGAACCCATCGCGGGGCGATGGCGCTCAATCACGTCAATCTCGTCGGTGCCGATGGCGAAGCGGTCATGTTCGAGGATGAAAAGGGCGGCGCGTTCACGGTGAAGCCGCAACTCATCATCAACGCCGGTGGTGCCTGGATCGACGAGATCAACCGCCAGTTGGGGCGGGAAACGCGGCATATCGGCGGCACCAAGGGCGGACATTTGATCATCGATGTGCCGGCCATCCGGCGCCAGCTCGACGGGCGCATGATCTACTTCGGCACGCCGGACGGACGGATCTGTCTGATCTATCCGTTCATGAACCATGTGCTGGTCGGGGCGACGGACATCCGCTGCACCGAGCCGGACCAGGCCGTCTGCGACGACGACGAGCGCGATTACATGCTCGAGGCGGTGCGCTACCTGTTTCCCGGCGTCGCGATCGGGCCGGAACAGGTGCGCTATCGCTACAGCGGGGTGCGCCCGCTGCCGCGCAGCGATGCCGCCGACCCGGGCCAGATCAGCCGCGATCACGCCATCGTCGAGGATCGTATCCACGACTGGCCGGTGCTGTCGCTGGTGGGCGGCAAGTGGACCACCTTCCGTGGCTTTGCCGAGGAGGTGGCGGATGATGTGCTGGCCAGGCTCGGTCGGCGCCGCGAGATCGATACCCGGCAGTTGGCGATCGGCGGGGGGCGGGATTATCCCCGCGATGCCGCGTCGCGGGAGGCGTGGCTTTCCCGCGTGACGGCGCTCTGCGAGGGCGACCGGCAGCGGGCGATCACGCTGCTGGATCGTTACGGCACGCGGGGCGAAGCGGTGGGGCGGCACTGCGCGAGAATGAGCGCCGAGGGCGTGAATCGGCAGCGTCCGCTCGCCTCGCTTGCCGATTATCGGGTGGGGGAGATCGATTTCGTCTGTCGCTTCGAACGCGTCGAACATCTGGCCGACGTGCTGTTCCGGCGTTTGCCCATCGCGCTCTCCGGCCAGCTCGACAGCGCGGTGATCAACGAGGTTGCGACCCTGTGCGGCGCGGCGCTCGGCTGGGCCGAGACACGCCGCCGCGAGGAGATCGACGCGGTGTACGAGATCGCGACACGCCAGCATGGCGTTACGCTCACATCCGGCCAGGAAAACTCGACAATCTCGACTCAGGAGAGCACGTCATGACGACCGTCTTTTCTTCCAGTGGGTTACGTGTCGGGCGGTTGTTTCGTCGCGATACCGGCCTGAGTTGCATGGTGGCGTTCGACCGCACTTTGCTGGCGGGGCCGGTGGAACATGCGATCGACGCGCGCCGAGCCTGCGAGGCGATCGTCGCGGCCGGGCCGGAGGCGGTGCTGCTGTCGCCGGGCATGCTCAAATCCTGCGGCGACCTGTTCGCCGATAGCCGGGCGCCCAAGGTCGTGCTGCGGATCGACTATCCGATGGTGGGCGACTTCACCCTGGCGGGAGAGGAGCATCATCGCATGATCGCTACACCCGCCCAGGCGCAGGCGATGGGTGCGGACGCAGTGGTGATGTGTCTGATCTCGGGTTACGACGACCCCGGGCGAGAAGCCGACAATCTCGAAGCGGTGGCGGAGGCCGCCCGCCAGTGCGAGGCGATCGGACTGCCGCTGATCGTCGAAGCGGTGGTATGGGGCAGCCGGGAAGGCGGGCGTCTCGATGGCGAGCGGATTGCGCGAGTCGCGAGAATCGCCGTCGAGCTGGGGGCGGATCTGATCAAGGCGCAGTTCACCGGCGAGGCCGAGGACATGCGCGCGCTGGCCGACAGCTGCCCGGTTCCGGTGCTGGTGCTGGGCGGGGCGGCAATGAACGACGACGAGGCCCTGGCAAGCTTCACCCGCAATGCGTTGGACAACGGCGCGCGGGGCGTGATCTTCGGGCGCAATGCCTGGCAGCGGCAGAACGCCACGACCGGCATCGAGCAACTGATCGAGATCGTGCACGGTATGCAGCGCATCCATACGTAAGCGTCCGATAGCGCCGGTCAATCGGCGGCTTAGGTGGCAAAGAATAGGCAGCTAGCGATTCTGTGTGTAGACTTTTATTCCCTGCCCCGGCGCCTTGGGGACAGTGATGTCGTGCGTCGTTTTCATCCGTCCTTCCGACCGGCGGCGCTGCGTATTTTGTCAGGCGGGTCGTGACCGCGAGCCGCAACCAGTGAACGAAGGGATCCCCGTACGCCATGAGCGAATACTCTCTGTTTACCTCCGAATCCGTGTCCGAAGGTCACCCGGACAAGATCGCCGATCAGATTTCCGACGCCGTCCTCGACGCCATCATCGCCCGGGACAAGCAGGCTCGCGTGGCCTGCGAGACGCTGGTGAAGACCGGTGTCGCCATCGTGGCCGGCGAGATCTCCACCACCGCCTGGGTCGATCTGGAAGACTTGGTGCGCAAGGTGATCATGGATATCGGCTACACCTCCTCGGAAGTCGGTTTCGATGGCGAGACCTGCGGCGTGATCAATCTGATCGGCAAGCAGAGCGTCGATATCGCTCAGGGCGTCGATCGCAGCAAGCCCGAAGACCAGGGCGCGGGCGATCAGGGGCTGATGTTCGGCTATGCCACCAACGAGACCGACTCGTTCATGCCGGCGCCGATCCACTATTCGCATCGTCTCGTCGAACGTCAGGCGGAGCTGCGCAAGAACGGCACGCTCTCCTGGCTGCGTCCCGACGCCAAGAGCCAGATCACCTTCACTTATGATGAAAACGGCAAGCCCAATGGCGTCGATGCCGTAGTGCTGTCGACCCAGCACGACCCGGACATCTCCCAGGATGATCTGCGCAAGGCGGTCGAGGATCTGATCATCCGCGACGTGCTGCCGGCGGAGTGGATTCACGACAAGACCCGGTTCCACATCAACCCGACCGGCAAGTTCGTGATCGGTGGCCCGGTGGGCGATTGCGGCCTGACCGGACGCAAGATCATCGTCGATACCTACGGTGGCATGGCGCGCCACGGTGGCGGGGCGTTCTCCGGCAAGGATCCGTCCAAGGTCGACCGCAGTGCCGCCTATGCCGGGCGCTACGTGGCCAAGAACATCGTCGCCGCCGGTCTCGCCGACAAGTGCGAAATCCAGGTCTCCTACGCCATCGGCGTCGCCGAGCCGACTTCGGTCTCGATCAACACCTTCGGCACCGCCAAGGTCAGCGAGGCCAAGATCATCGAGCTGGTGCGCGAGCACTTCGATCTGCGCCCGCACGCCATCACCCGCATGCTCGACCTGCTCCATCCGATGTATCAACTGACCGCCTCCTACGGTCACTTCGGACGCGAGCCGTTCGAACACAGCTACACCTGGACCGACGTCAACGGTGAAACCCAGACCGAAACCTTCACCGCTTTCCCGTGGGAAAAGACGGACAAGGCCGAGACGCTGAAGGCCGCTGCCGGCCTGTGATCGTGGATGCATCGACTCGATCGATGCGCTAGATCGGTCGAAAGACCCGACTGGTCAGTAACGCAAAGCGGACCCGCCATCACGGGTCCGCTTTTTTGGTTGCTCGCTTTTCCAACGAATTGCCGTCGGGATAAACCCGCATCATAGCTGCCATCGTCATGAGCCACTATCGTTACGGTATGGGGCAGGACGCCTATCGATCATTCGCCACGGCTGGCGGCGACAGGAAAGGATGCCATGCTGGAAATCGCAGCACTCTTCATCACCATCACTGCGCTGTTTGCGTGGTTCAACTACCGATTCATCAAGCTGCCGGCGACGATCGGCGTGATGTTCATCTCGCTGATGGCTTCGTTGCTGTTGATTGCGTTGAGTCACGTCGGGTTCGATGCGATTACCGATTGGGCTGAAGCCTGGCTGGGGCAGATAAACTTCAATGCGCTGCTGATGGACGGCATGCTGTCGTTCCTGCTGTTTGCCGGCGCGCTGCACGTCGATTTCCATAAACTGAAGCGCTATCGCTATTCGATCAGCTTTCTTGCCACCATCGGCGTGGTGATCTCGACCGTGGCGATCGGCAGTGCGGCCTGGTGGCTCTTCGCTACCTTCCATATGGCGGTGCCCTATCTCTACTGCCTGGTCTTCGGGGCGTTGATCTCGCCGACGGACCCGATTGCCGTGCTCGGCATCATGCGCAGCGCCGGCGCACCCGAGGACATGGAGATCAAGATCGTCGGTGAATCCCTGTTCAACGACGGCGTCGCGGTGGTGGTCTTCACCATGATGCTGGGGGCGGCGACCGCGACCGAAGCGCTGACAGTCACGCATTCCGCGATGCTGTTTCTGGAAGAGGCCGGCGGCGGCATTCTGCTCGGGCTGGTGATGGGCTACATCGCCTACCGGATGATGAAGAGCATCGACCAGTATCAGATCGAGGTGCTGGTCAGCCTGGCGCTAGTGCTGGGCGGCTATACGCTGGCGACGCATCTGCACGTCTCGGCGCCGATCTCGATGGTCATCGCCGGGTTGTTCATCGGCAACCGCGGCCGCGAGCACGCCATGTCGGACACCACCCGCCGCTACGTTGACGGCTTCTGGGAGCTGATCGACGAGATTCTAAACGCGGTGCTGTTCGTGTTGATCGGCCTCGAGCTGCTGCTGATTCCCTTCGAATGGTCGTATCTGATCGTTGCCGCACCGATTATCGGCGTGATTCTGGTGACTCGACTGGTCACCATCGGCCTGCCCATGATGATGCTGAAGCACTGGATTCACTATCGTCCCGGGACCACGCGTGTGCTCACCTGGGGCGGGCTGCGGGGCGGAATTTCGGTAGCGCTGGCGCTGGGTCTGCCCGAGAGCGACTACCGCAATACCATCGTGATGGTGACCTATCTCATCGTGCTGTTCTCGATACTGGTACAAGGTCTGACCATTGGGGGTGTGGTTCAGCGAGTCTTATCGCAAGAGGCCGACAAGTCTTAGACTTTGGTCGTACATGACGGTTCGGGCATGGTATCGCCGCCGGGCGTTCCTTACTCTTGGGGCCATCATGGTGTGTATTTTCTTCGGCCGGACAGGCCGATGACATTCAAATGACGGGGTGAAACATGAAGTTACGCACAGGAATGCTGGTCGCCGCGCTGGGACTCTCCAGCGCACTGCTGGTCGGTTGCGGCGATGACGGTGATGACCAGGCGAAGGAGGGTGATCAGAAACAGCCGTCGTCTCAGGAATCATCGACCTCTCAGTACGGTGGCGGAACGCCGGATTCTGACGGTTCCGAGTCGACCAACGACAACGACCAGTCTTCCCAGTCGGGCGGGGAAGATAGCCAGCAGGCTTCGGCCGGCGGTGGCGAGCCGGTCAATCTGATCTTCGGCACCGGCGGTACCGGCGGCAGCTATTATCCGATCGGCGGCGCGCTCAAGAGCGTGTTCGAAGAGAGCGATCTGGTCGATGGTGTACAGGTCGTTTCCACCGGCGCTTCCGTGCAGAACATCAACAACATCACCGATGGTCTGAACCAGGTCGCCATCGTGATGAGCGACGTGGCCTATGATGCGGTCAAGGGTCAGAACCAGTTCGAGGGTCAGCCCGCTGATATCGAAACCATCGCCGGTATGTATCCCAACGTGGTGCAGGTCGTCGCGACGGCCGATAGCGATATCCAGAGCATCGCCGATCTGAAAGGCAAGCGCGTCGGCGTCGGCAAGGTCGGCTCCGGGGTCGAGCAGAGCGCGGCCAAGGTGCTGGAATCCGCCGGTCTGAGCTACGACGACCTGGCCCAGGTCAGCCATACCGGTTATGCCGACAGCGTGACCGAGATGGGCAACGGCAATCTCGATGCCGCGTTCTTCACTTCCGGCGTGCCCAATTCCAGCATCACCGGACTGATGCAGAGCACCGACGTGACCTTCGTGCCGGTCAGTGGCGACGTTGCTTCCACGCTGCTGGAAAAATATCCGTACTACGAGAATTACGAGATTCCGGCCGGCGCACCGGAGCGCTATAACCTGGGCGACGCCGTGAACACCGTGGCGATCCGCAACATCATGATCGTGCCGTCTTCCATGCGCGACGATGTCGCCGAGGATCTGGCCAAGCGTTTCCACGACTATCTGGAATCCGGCAACGTCTCGGTCGGCGCGCTCAAGCAGTTCGATCCTGCCACCATGAACCAGAACCTGGTCGTTCCGGTACATCCGGGCGCGCAGGCCTACTACGACACGCTGGCCTCCAGCGGCGGCGACGAGGCCGACATCAGCGAGGCCACGGCTTCCCAGGCAGCCAACGAACAGGCGGCAACTACCGATGCGGACGGTGCCGAGGCCGACCCTGCCAAGCAGACCAGCGCCGAGACGCCTGAAGACAACGCTCAGCCTACCGAAGGCAGCGATACCAGTGGTGGCGACAACGCTCAGGACAAAGAACCGCAATCCTGAGCAAGAGCGCTCGCGTGTCCCGCAAGCCATGACACGTCCTGGCGATGCGTAAAATCTGGCTGAGTATCGCAGCGGTGGTGATCCTGGTGATCGCCACCGCTGCGTATCCGCTACCGTGGCTGGTCATTCGTGACGGGCCGCAGTGGCGGTTTGCTTTTCCGGGGTGGGAGGGGACGACCTTCACTCTGCGCTGGATGCACTCGGTCGAGAAGGAGGACTGGGAAGAGTGGTTCGCAGTTACCGAGGGCGATGTCATCGAAATCACCGGAACGCGATTCAAGACCTTCGGTGCCGGTGTGCCATCCCGTGCCGGCAACGAAACCCATCTCGAGGATGGCTGGGTGGTGATGACCGGGATCGATCGCGTGGTCGATCCGCTGGCGGTACAGGCGGCGGTGGAAGAACACTACCGCCTGATATTTGCCGGCCATGTCATTCCCCTGTCGCGTGGCGACCCACCGCCGATTTTGACCTTTTCCATACTCAGGGTGCCCTTGTGGCAAGTGTTGCCGGCACTGGTGCGCCCCTGGTTGTCATAGATTCCTGCGTGGCGAGGAAGACATATGTCCGAACAGAAGAACACGATCTCCACCGACGGCCCGGAAGATCCGTCGGTCAAGGAGGCGCTGGAGAAATTCGATCGCGAGAGCCTGGTACGGGACAGGCTGCCGCGCGCGGTGGTCCAGTTCGTCATGGCGGTATCGGTGCTGCTGGCGCTGTTTCACCTTTACACCTCGTTTTCGGGGCCACTGGTCGATGTCGCGCAGCGCAGCATCCACCTCTATACCCTGCTGGGCCTGGCCTTCATTCTCTATCCGCTGACCCGCAAAGGCGCACGGGATCGCGTGCCGTGGGGTGATGCCATCGTGGCGTTGATCGCCTTCGGGATCGGCGTCTACATGCTGATGGTGTCGGACCGGGTCATCGCCTCGGCAGGGCGCATCAACAATGTCGACATGGTCGTCGGCCTCGTGGCGATTCTGCTGGTACTCGATGCGACCCGACGCGTCACCGGCTGGGGTCTGACCATCCTGGCGACGCTGTTCCTGATTTATGGCTTCTACGCCAAGCTCTCTTTCTACCCGCAGTTGAACGAGGCGATCGTGCTCGCCACCTGCAAGCAGATCGTCTCGCACCTGGTCTATATCACCGAGGGGCTGCTGGGGACGGCGATCGGGGTGTCGGCGAGTTACATCATCCTGTTCATTCTGTTCGGCGCCTTTCTCGGCAAGTCCGGACTGGGACAACTGTTCAATGATCTGGCGCTGGCGATCGCCGGGCATACCCGCGGCGGGCCGGCCAAGGTCGCGGTCATCGCCAGCGGTTTCCTGGGTTCGATCAACGGTTCGGCCATTGCCAACGTGGTGACGACAGGCGCCTTCACCATCCCGCTGATGAAGAAGACCGGCTACAAACCGAACTTTGCCGGTGCGGTGGAAGCGGCCGCCAGCGTCGGCGGACAGATCCTGCCCCCGATCATGGGGGCGGCGGCGTTCATCATGGCCGAGGTGCTGGCCGTTCCTTATACCCAGGTCATTCTGGCCGGCATCATCCCGGCACTGCTGTTCTATCTCGGGGTGCTGTTCCAGGTGCATCTGCGCGCCATGCGCAACGGGCTGGAAGGCATTCCCCGCTCCCAGCTCACGCCGCTCAAGGAGGTCATGCTCAAGCGAGGCCACCTGCTGATACCGATGGCCGTGCTGCTGTGGCTGCTGTTCGAAGGGCGGGCACCGTTCTTCGCGGCCTTCTGGTCGATCGCGGCGACGGTTCTGATCTGCGGTACGCGCCGCGTCACCATCGGGCTCAGCCTGGTTCTCGCGCTGTTGATCTTCGAACCGCAGCTGCGCGCGCTGCTCGGCGGCCATGCGATGCCCAACTTCCCGGCCAGCCGCTGGATGCTGTTCGTGATCATCGCGATCCCGGTAGCGGTCAACGCGATGCGTGCCAGGCTGGGCATGGTGGCGGAGAAGATGGATGTCGCCGATTGTCGCGATGCCATGCACGACGGGGTGCGTAACGCGATCCCCGTGGCGGTGGCGTGTGGCGCGGTGGGCATCATCGTGGGGATCGCCACGTTGACCGGTATTGCGCTGGAGGCAGCGGACGCGGTGGTGACGCTGGGCCAGCAGATTCCGATTCCGATGATCCAGCTGCTGGTCACGCTGTTCTTGACCATGATCGCGTCGATCGTGCTCGGCATGGGGCTGCCCAGCATTCCGACCTACATCATCACCAGTACCATGGCCGCGCCGATTCTGCTCAACCTGCCGATGTTCCGCGAGCTGGCCGGCAGCAACGAGACGGCGATCTTCGTGGCGCACATGTTCGTGTTCTACTTCGGGCTGTTCGCCAACCTGACGCCGCCGGTGGCCCTGGCTGCCTACGCTGGCGCCGGCATCAGCGGCGGATCGCCCAACGCGACCGGTTTCCAGGCGATGAAACTGGCGATCGCCGGCTTCGTGGTGCCGTACATGTTCGTGTTCGCGCACAGCATGCTGATGATCGACGCGACGTTGTGGAACACGCTGTGGGTCATCGTGACCGGTGTGGTCGGCGTGTTGCTGCTGGCCGTCGCGGTCGAGGGCTATCTGCGGCGACCGCTCAATCCGTTCTGGCGGATACTGGCAGCGATCGGCGCGCTGGCATTGATCTTCCCGGGGATGATCAGCGATATCGTCGGTGCGGTCATTACCGTCGTGCTGTTCCTGCTGACCAAGGCGAAATCGGAGACTACGCCCGCTCGCGCGGTATAGCGCCCCGAGCCTTCGGGCCTTGATGACGCCCGCTCTCCTTGCGAGGAGAGCGGGCGTTTTTCATTCGGGGCCACGAGTCGGGTTCGATGACGTCGGGGCGGCAGTCGATGACGTCACATTCGGCCATGGTCATGAGCGACAATTTGTCTAGAGTCCACAGTAGCATCCGTCGCTGATGTTTGATATAAGACAACCAAAGCACCCGTCGGTAGAGGTGCCGGTTAATGACCGTTGAGGATGATACATGTCGATCAATGTCACTCGGCGCCAGTTTTTCAAACTGGGCGGGGCGGGATTGGCGAGCTCGAGCCTGGCGATGATGGGGTTTGCCCCCGAACCCGCCGAAGCTTCTATCCGCCAGTTCAAGCTGACCCACGCCAAAGAGACGCGCAATACCTGCACCTACTGCTCGGTGGGTTGCGGCATTCTGATTTACAGCAAGGGCGATGGCGCCAAGAACGTCGAACAGAACGTCTTCCATATCGAAGGCGATCCGGACCACCCGGTCTCGCGAGGTTCGCTCTGCCCGAAAGGCGCTGGCCTGCTCGACTTCGTTCACAGCAAGGGACGTCTCGAATATCCGCAGGTGCGTGAAGCGGGCACCAGCGAATGGAAGCGGATCGGCTGGGATGAAGCGCTGACCCGCATCGCCCGGCACATGAAGGACGATCGCGACGCCAACTTCGTCCAGCGCACGGCGCACGGCGAGACGGTCAACCACTGGACGACGACCGGGTTCCTGGCGGCATCGGGTTCTTCCAACGAAGCCGGCTACATCACCCACAAGGTGGTGCGCAATCTCGGCATGGTGGCTTTCGATAACCAGGCGCGCGTCTGACACGGACCGACGGTGGCAGGTCTTGCCCCAACATTCGGTCGCGGTGCCATGACCAATCACTGGGTCGACATCCGCAATGCCAATCTGATTCTCTCGATGGGCGGCAACTCTGCCGAAGCACACCCCGTGGGCTTCCGCTGGGTCACCGAGGCCATCGAACACAACAAGGCCGAGTTGATCACGATCGACCCGCGCTTCACCCGTACCGGCGCCGTGGCGCAGGACAAGGCGTTCATCCGTACCGGCACCGATATCGCGTTTCTCGGCGGCCTGATCAGCTATCTGATCGAGACCGACCAGATTCAGCACGAGTACGTGTTGAATTACACCGACGCGGCATTGATCGTGCGCGAGGGGTACGGTTTCGAGGACGGCCTGTTCTCGGGCTACGACGAGTCGACGCGCAGCTACGACAAGCAGTCGTGGATGTACGAGATGGGCGACGACGGTTTCGTCCGTCGCGACGAGACGTTGCAGGATCCGCGCTGCGTCTATCAGCTGCTGCGTGAACACTACGCGCGTTACACCCCGGCCATGGTCTCGAGCATCACCGGTATCGCGGTCGAGAACATCCAGCGCATCTGGAAGAAGATCGCGGCGATGGCGGTCCCCGACAAGACCATGACCATCCTCTACGCGCTGGGGTGGACGCAGCACTCGATCGGCTCCCAGATCATCCGTACGGCCGCGATGGTGCAGCTGTTGCTGGGCAACATGGGCATGCCGGGTGGCGGCGTCAACGCGTTGCGCGGACACTCCAACATTCAGGGGCTGACCGATCTGGGTCTGCTTTCCCAGCTGCTGCCGGGCTACATGACGCTGGCCAACGCCAAGGAGCAGGACTACCGCGCCTATATCGACAAGCGCACCAAGCAGCCCACCGTCGAAGGCCAGGTTTCCTACTGGAAGAACTACGAGAAATTCCATGTCAGCCTGATGAAGGCGTGGTACGGCGATGCCGCCAACGAAGCCAACAACTGGTGCTTCGACTGGCTGCCCAAGCTCGAGCGGCCGCTCTATGACATTCTCGATACGTTCGAGCGCATGTCCAAGGGCGAGCTCAACGGCTACTTCTGCCAGGGGTTCAACCCGTTGGCGTCGTTCCCCAACCGGGCCAAGGTGACCAAGGCGCTCTCTTCCTTGAAGTATCTGGTGGTGATGGACCCGCTCAACACCGAGACCAGCGAATTCTGGAAGAATTACGGCGAGTACAACGATGTCGATTCCAGCCAGATCGACACCGAGGTGTTCCGCCTGCCGACCTGTTGCTTCGCCGAGGACGAGGGGTCGATCGTCAACAGCGCCCGCTGGCTGCAGTGGCACTGGTCCGCGGCACCACCGCCGGGAGACGCGCGACCGGATACCCGCATCATGGGCGAGCTGTTCCTCAAGCTGAAGCAGCTCTATCAGGAGGAGGGCGGCGTCTTCCCGGACCCGATCCTCAACCTGACCTGGGATTACCGGATTCCGGCCGATCCGAAGGCGGACGAACTGGCACGCGAGTTCAACGGGCGCGCGCTGGAGGATCTTACCGACGAGCAAGGCAACGTGACCCGGCGCGCCGGTGAGCAGCTGTCCGGTTTCGCCGAGCTGACCGCCGACGGCCGCACCGCGGCGGGCTGCTGGATATTCGCCGGCTGCTGGACCGAAGCCGGCAACCAGATGGCAAACCGCGACAACTCGGACCCTTACGGCACCGGCAATACGCTGGGCTGGGCATGGGCCTGGCCGATGAACCGGCGAATCCTCTACAACCGGGCCAGCGCGGACGTCCAGGGACGCCCCTGGGGGCCTGATAAGGCGTTCATCTGGTGGGACAGCGAGCAGGGTGCCTGGGTCGGCGCGGATGTACCGGATTTTCCGACCAATTCGCCGCCATCGCAGGGGCAGATGCCGTTCATCATGCAGCCGGAAGGCGTCGGTCACCTGTTCGCCGGGCAGAGCATGGTCGACGGCCCGTTCCCCGAACATTACGAGCCGTTCGAATCGCCGGTGCCCCAGAACCTGTTGCATCCGGGCAAGGAGAAGGCGCGCAACAACCCGGCCGCGCGCATCTTCGAGGAGGATCGCGAGGCGCTGGGCACGCCCGAGGAGTTCCCGCACGCGGCGACGACCTATCGTCTCACCGAGCACTTCCACTTCTGGACCAAGCATGCCGAGCTCAATGCCGTCGTGCAGCCGCAGCAGTTCGTCGAGATCGGCGAGGCGCTGGCCGACGAGATCGGCATCGCGGCGGGCGACTGGGTGAAGGTCTCCTCCAAGCGGGGCTTCATCAAGGCCGTGGCGGTGGTGACCAAGCGTCTGCGTCCGATGATGATCGGCGACAAGCAGGTTCACCACGTGGGGATTCCGCTGCACTGGGGATTCACCGGAGTGGCCAAGAAGGGCTATCTGGTCAACGCCCTGACGCCATTCGTCGGCGATGCCAACACCCAGACGCCGGAATACAAGTCGTTCACCGTCCGCGTCGAGAAGGCTTGAGGAGCGTATATGGACAATTCCCAGAACATCATCGCCCGCTCCGCCACCACGACGACGCCCCCGCAGGTCCGGGGGCATGTCGACGAGGTCGCCAAGCTGATCGATGTCTCCAAATGCATCGGTTGCAAGGCGTGTCAGGTGGCGTGCATGGAGTGGAACGACCTGCGCGACGATGTCGGCGAGTGCCACGGCACCTACGACAACCCTACCGACCTGACCTCGGAATCCTGGACCGTGATGCGGTTCAGCGAGTACGAGACGCAGGAGGGCAACCTCGAATGGCTGATCCGCAAGGATGGCTGCATGCATTGCGCCGAACCGGGCTGCCTGACGGCTTGCCCGGCCCCCGGAGCGATCGTGCAGTACGCCAACGGGATCGTCGACTTCGACTCCAACCACTGTATCGGCTGCGGGTACTGCATCACCGGGTGCCCGTTCGATATTCCGCGAATCTCGCCCAAGGATCAGAAGTCCTACAAGTGCACCCTCTGTTCGGATCGGGTCAACGCAGGGGTGGAGCCGGCGTGCGTCAAGACCTGCCCGACCAACTGCATCGAGTTCGGCACCAAGAAGGACATGCTGGCGCGGGCGGAGAAGCGGGTGGGCGATCTCAAGGAACTCGGCTTCCGTGACGCGGGTATCTACGATCCGGCCGGGGTCGGCGGCACGCACGTGATGTACGTGCTGCATCACGCCAATGATCCCAACCGCTACAGCGGGTTGCCCAAGGATCCGCGCATCTCGCCGCTGGTCGGGGCGTGGAAGGGCGCGACCAAGCCGATCATGTCGGCGATCATCGGCATCACCGCGTTCGCGGGCGTGATCCATTACATGACCAAGGGGCCGAAGGAGGAGCCGGAAGAGCACGTGCAGGAAGACGCGCCGCCGCCTCATTCGCTCGGCTACGATGCCACCCGTCCGCGGGGAGAAGACCGATGAAGATGCCACGCGATCGTCTGATTCGTTATTCGCCGCTGGATCGCGCCAACCACTGGACCATGGCAATGGTCTTCGTGCTGTTGGCGCTCTCCGGACTGGCGTTCTTCCATCCGGCCTTCTTCTTCCTCAGCCATACGCTGGGCGGGCCGGTCTGGGCGCGGATCCTGCATCCGTTTCTCGGGGTGGTGCTGGTGCTGCTGTTCTACGCCATGGCGGCCCGGCACGTGCGGCGCAACCTGCTCGGCGAGAACGACGTCCAGTGGGTGCGCCAGATCGGCGACGTGCTCGACAACCGCGACGAGAAGCTGCCGCCCATCGGTAAGTACAATCCGGGCCAGAAACTGGTCTATTGGGCGCTGGTAGTGTCGATCGCGGTACTGCTGATCAGCGGCGTGATCATGTGGCGGCCCTGGTTCGCCGGCTATTTCCCGATCCCGCTGATCCGCTTCGCCAGCCTGCTCCACGCCGTGTCGGCATTCGTGGCCATCGTCACCATCGTGGTTCACGTCTACGCGGCCATCTGGGTCAAGGGCTCGATTCGGTCCATGACCCGAGGCTGGGTGACCCGCGCCTGGGCGCGCCATCACCACGGCCTGTGGGCCCGCGAACAAGAGGAGGCGCAGCACCGTGAGCAGCAACCCTGATAACGAAAGCGAGCCGGCTGTCGCCGGCGAGCACACCTTTGGCCAGGCGCCCCCGTCACCGGGGGCGCCTCCGATGGTCGGCCTGCCGGCGCGCAAGCTGTTCGTCGAGCGCGCCCGGCGCCTGCGTCAGCTGGCCGAGCGTGTCCCGGCGATGGCGGCCTACCTGCAGTTCATGGCAATGGTGGTCGAGGCGCAGCACCGGGTCGTTCAGCAGTCGCGTCCGGCATTGACGAGCGGGGCGGAGCTGGCGATGCGTCATGGCATTCCCCCCTTGTCGATCGACGGCCTGTGGCGGGACATGTCGTGGCACGACGATCTCGAGGCGTTGCTGGAGGAGCTCGACGCGCAGGTGGTGGAACCGCAGCGAGGCTGGTTCGATGCATTGCGCCGGCTTCCGCAGACGGAGCGTGCCGAGTTGGCCCATGCCATGCTCGAGGGTCGGCCGCTGCCGCTGGAGCAGCGCGCCATGGCACCGCTGATGGGCGCTGCGCTGCAAGTCGCCTGGACGCGTCAGGCGCGGATGCTGCCCGCCACGCCGCCCAGGCCGGCGGGCGCTACCAGCGGCCTGTGCCCGTGCTGCGGGGCTCCCGCTGTCGGCAGTCTGATCCAGATCGGCATGGCGCGTTCCCGGGTGCGCTACCTGCAGTGTGGCCTGTGTGCCAGCGAGTGGTACGCCGAGCGCGCCAAGTGCGCACAGTGCGGTGACAGCAAGACACTGGACTACAGCGGGCTCGAGGACGAGCAGGGCGAGCGGGTATTGCCGATTCAGGCCGAGACCTGCGATCACTGCCACAGCTATCTGAAACGGGTCAATCGCGAATGGGAGGCGGACGCCGACCCACTGGCCGATGACCTGGCCAGCCTGGCCCTGGACATGATGATTGCCGATCGGGATCTGGCGAGGCGCGCTTTCAACCCCCTGCTGGTGCTGGGCGAGCCGGCCTAAGCTTCGAGCTTCGAGCTTCGAGCTTCGAGCTTCGAGCTTCGAGCTTCGAGCTTCGAGGAAGGGATTGCGAACTTCGTGAGTTGGCGAGGATCGTTTTCGCGGCACGCGGCACGCGACTTGTATTGGTGCCAGCTCGACGATTAAATCGAGATTCCAATCAGCGACCTCGAGCCATTCATGCCCGACACGATCGCCTCATCGATGGATCTCCGACGCCAGTTGCCGGGAGTGACGACACTGCTCGAGCATCCCGAACTCCAGCCGTGGCGGCAGCGCCACGGCGATCGGCTGTTGATACGCGCCATTCGCGAAACGCTGGCGCTCTTTCGCCAGCGTCTGAGCGTCGGCACGGCGACCTTCGAAGACGTCACCGGCTCTGCCGATGGCTGGCCCAGTGACTCAGGATTGGTCGATGCGATCACGGCCAGACTCCAACGTCTGGTGCTGCCCAACATGCGGTCGGTCTTCAACCTGACCGGCACCGTCATACACACCAATCTGGGGCGTTCGCCGCTTTCCGAGGCGGCCATCGAGGCGGTGGTCCAGGCTGCCCGCCATCCGGTCGCGCTCGAATACGATCTGGAACAGGGGCGGCGTGGTGATCGCGACCGTCTGGTGGAGTCGCTGCTGATCGAATTGACCGGCGCCGAAGCGGCAACGGTCGTCAACAACAATGCCGCTGCCGTGCTCCTGGCACTCTCAGCCCTTGGGGCCGGCCGCGAGGCGGTGATTTCGCGTGGCGAAATGATCGAGATCGGCGGCGCGTTTCGGATACCGGACGTGATGTCCGCCGCCGGCTGCCGGCTGGTCGAGGTCGGCGCCACCAATCGTACCCACGCGCGGGATTTTCGCCAGGCGCTCGGCGACGACAGCGGGCTGATCGTCAAAGCGCATACGTCCAACTACGCGATTACCGGGTTTACCAGCAGCGTGCCGGAACATGAGCTCGCCGCCATCGCCCACGATCACGGCATTCCGTTCATGGTCGATCTGGGCAGCGGCGCACTGACCGATTTTCGCGCCTTGGGCCTGCCTCATGAGTCCCTCCCGGCGGAGGCGATCGCGGCAGGGGCGGATCTGGTGACCTTCAGCGGCGACAAGCTGCTCGGCGGCCCTCAGGCGGGCATCGTCGTCGGCAGGCGCGAGCTGATTGCCAGGCTCAAGCAGCATCCGCTCAAGCGGGCGCTGCGCTGCGACAAGCTCACGCTGGCGGCCCTGGAAGCCACGCTCCGCTGCTACCGGGACAGCGATTCTCCGGCACGCGCCTTGCCGGCGCTGGCGATGCTCGCCCGGGACCTCGACGCGATCGTCGAGCAGGGGAAGAGATTGCAGCCAACGCTCGAGGCGGCGGTCGACGGACTCGCCGGGGTGAGCTGCGAGGATTGTCGTAGTCAGCTCGGCAGCGGATCGTTGCCGGTCGACCGTCTCGATAGCCGCGCCCTGGTGCTGCGTTGCCGGAGCGGTCGCGAGCTATCCCGGCTCGAGCGTGCGCTGCGCGCCTTGCCGCGTCCGGTGATCGGGCGTGTACACGATGGCGCGCTGTGGCTGGATCTGCGCTGCCTGGCGACCGAAGCGGACGAGCGGCAGTTCGTCGAACAGCTCGGCGAGATTCGGCAGCGCTGGAGTGAGCAGGCATGATCATCGGCACGGCGGGTCACGTCGACCATGGCAAGACGGCGCTGATTCACGGTCTGACCGGCATCGCTACCGACCGCCTGAAGGAAGAGCGCGCGCGTGGGCTGACCATCGAGGCCGGCTACGCCTATCCCGAATCGCCACCGGCGTTCGACGGCGCCACGCTGGGCTTCATCGATGTGCCCGGCCACGAGCGCTTCATCGCCAACATGCTCTCCGGCGCCGTCGGCATCCAGGCGATGCTGCTGGTGGTCGCCGCCGATGACGGCATCATGCCGCAGACCGTCGAACATGCCCGCATTCTGGAGCTGCTGGGAGTAACGCGGGCCTGGGTGGCGCTGACCAAGATCGATCGTGTCGAGCCGTCGCGCGTGGCCCAGGTGACGCAGGAGCTGCGGCACTGGCTGGTCGGCACCGTCTTCGCCGATGCGCCGGTATTTCCGCTTTCCAACACGTCGGGAGAGGGCGTCGAGGCGCTCGGGCAGGCGCTGTGGACGGCAGCGGCCGATGTGTCGAGAGACAATGTGTCGAAAGACAATGTGTCGAGAGACGATGCGGCCTCGAGCGGACCTTCGGCGGCGCTGGCCGATGCGGGCCGTTTCCGGCTCGCCATCGATCGCGTCTTCGTCAAGCGGGGCGCCGGCGTGGTGGTGACCGGCACGGTGCGCAGCGGGCGGATCGCGAGTGGCGACAGAGTGCGGTTGCTGCCGTCGGGCCTGACCGCCCGAGTGCGAGGACTGCGTTGCCAGAATCGCGACACGGCGTCCGCGAGCCGTGGAGAGCGCTGTGCCATCAATCTCAGCGGCGCCGATATCGAGTCCGGACGTCTCGCGCGGGGGGACTGGGTGGTCGCCGAGGCTTCCCGGGTCACCGATCGCCACCGGCTCGACGTGGTGCTGCGCGCGCTGCCCGAGTCGCCGCCGATCAAGCACTGGGCCCCGGTTCATCTGCATCACGGCAGTGCCCACGTCACCGGACGGATCTCGCTGCTGGAAGGGGAAACCCTGGCACCAGGGGCGTCGATGCTTGCCCAACTGGTGCTCGAGTCCCCACTCCAGGCGGCGCACAGTGACCGGATCGTGGTGCGCGATCACGGCGCCAGCCAGACGCTGGGAGGTGCCAGCGTGCTCGATGTCGCGCCGCCTCGAAGGGGCGCGCGAAAGCCGGAGCGTCTCGCCTGGCTGCGCCAGTTGCGCGAATACCTGCCGGATGCCGGCGGCCTTCAGGACAGCAGTGCTTTCTGGCAACGGCCGATGACCGACGGGATCGGTATCGATCTGTCTGCGCTGTCGGACAATCTAGACCGGGATACGAGCGAGCTCGAGCGTAGTGCAACGCTTGCGGGCTGGTGGGTCGTTGCCGGTCAGGGATGCAGTCACGCGCTTCCCGAGACGACGCAGCAGACGCTCTATCGCAAGGCGCTGGACCGGCTGGCGCAGTTGCACGAGCTGGAGCCGGCGATGCGCGGCGTCGATATCGATCGCCTGCGCCGGATGGTGGCGCCCCAACTGCCGGCCAATCTGTTCCGGCCGCTACTGGAACGCTGGAAAACGGGTGGCGAGATCGTGCAGCATGGTCCGTTCCTGGCCCTGGCCTCCCACGAGGCTTCGCTGTCGCCGGAAGAGGCCCGGCGCTGGCAGCAGGTTCGCCCGCTGCTGGAGGCCTCCCCTTACGATCCGCCGCGTGTGCGGGATATCGCCCAGCAGTTCGGCTGGGAGGAAGGCGAGGTTCGGCGTCTGCTGAGAAGCTGTGCGCTGCTCGGAAGCGTCTATCAGCTGCGCCAAGATCATTTCTTCCTGACGCCCCATGTCGCCGAGCTGGCTGGCGTGATTCGCGAGCTGGATAGCGAGGCGTCGCCGGGGGCGAAGGCGGCGGATTTTCGCGACCGGGTCGGCTGCGGGCGGAAACTGGCGGTGGCGATTCTCGAGTTTTTCGATCGAATCGGCTTCACGCGGCGAATCGGGGATAGTCACAAAGTGATCCGGGAGGATATGCTATTCGAATGACGGGTTTGGCCTTCGATGGCCGAACGCCTGGAAGAGAATCGTTCCCCGGTGGGGCGCCAGGACTTCAACTCCTGTAGGGGCTGCCAGCAGTCCCTGGTGGGTTCGACTCCCTCTCTCTTCCGCCACCCTTTACCTGTCCGGATGCGTCGGTTGTTGCCGGCGACCGCCGTTGGTGTCTCGCCCTGCGTCAAGCGCCTGGGCGATGATGCTTGCCGGCTGAAAAAAATTACGCGCTTTTATCGAAGCGCTGATCATCTATAAGCGCATGATTAAGAACACTTAAGTTTTGCTATTAACAAAACTGATAGAGAGATTACGAAAAATACGTTGGAGAGCCAGCGATGACGGTTCATCCTGAGGGTGCCCACTTAGCCAAGTGGCTCTCACCGCAAAGGAACGTGGGAGTGGGCTCTTCTTTCCAATCGCCGCATTTTCTCTCTGCCTTCTTCGTGCTTTTTCTGTCCCGTTCTGGCGTGTGCGACACGTCGACGTCGGCGATCCGTTCGTTATCTTCACGCTATTCCTATTCGCTCCATCCCTGCCCGCTTCCGTGCCGTGAGGCCAGTCTTCCCTGAGGGGCCTGTCGACAAGGCGCTTTCTCTTCGAGGCGCAATCCTTACAATGAGACGCATCAAAGCATCGCTATCGATGGAGAGACAATGCAAGGTTCCCTGATAGGTATCGTGGTGGGGCTGGTCGTCTGGATGTCGACGGCCGAGTGGAGTTGGGGAATCGGTGCCGGCATTGCCGTCGGGATCGCCTGGGATCTATGGCGACAGCGTCCGGGGCGCGGTGACGACTGATACCGTGGTCGAACTTCGGACTTTCGTCACCGGATGGTGACGATCCCGCGTTGCTGTCGATGGCGGTGCCTAGAGCTATCGTCAAGGCAAGGCAGGCGTTGTAATACAATAGCGTCGGGGTCGTGCGCTAAGATTCGAGGACATTCCCGTCAGGACAGGTCTCATGGCCTCGCACGATCATTCTCGTCACGATTCACACGATCACGCTGGCAAGGGCCATGCTCACAGCGAGACTCATGGCCATTCACAGGATCACGACCATTCCCATGGCCACTCTCGTGATGGTCACTCCCATGATCATTCCCATGACCACTCGCACGATCATGCGCCAACCGTAACGGCGGACAGCGCCAAGCGGGTGAGGCTGGCGATGATCCTGACCGCCGGGTTCATGCTGGCCGAGGTGGTTGGCGGCTGGATCTCCGGCTCCCTGGCCCTGCTGGCCGATGCCGGGCACATGTTCAGCGACAGTTTCTCGCTCGGTCTCGCGCTGTTCGCGTTCTACATGGGCGACAAGGCCCCGGACAAGCTGCGCACCTTCGGCTATCAGCGCTTTCAGGTGCTTGCCGCCTTCGTCAACGGCCTGACGCTGCTGGCGATCGCGGTATGGATCTTCATCGCCGCGATTAGGCGATTTACCCAGCCGGTCGAGGTGCTGGCGGGGCCGATGATGGTGGTGGCGATCCTGGGGCTGCTGATCAACCTGGTGGTCTTCAAGATCCTGCACGGCGGGGATCAGGAGAATCTCAACCTGCGCGGCGCCGTGCTGCACGTCATTGGTGACCTGCTGGGCTCCGTGGCGGCGATCGTCGCCTCCGTCGTCATCCTGCTGACCGGCTGGACGCCGATCGATCCGCTGCTGTCGATGTTGGCTGCGGGACTGATCCTGCGCGCCGCCTGGAAGATTCTGCGGCGCTCGTCGCACACCTTGCTCGAGGGCACGCCGGAAGGAATCGATATCGGCCAGATCCGCCAGGCGCTGCTTGGCGTCGACGGGGTCAAGAGCCTGCACGACATTCATGTCTGGGGGCTGACGCCGCAGGATCCGCTGCTCAGCGTGCATCTGGTGATCGAGACGCCGGAGCTGCACGATGACGTGATCGAGCGCGCCTACGACATGCTGCAGAGCCGCTTCGGCATCCAGCATGCCACGCTGCAGGTCGAAACCCGAGACTGCCTGACCGGCGGGGAGTGCAACCACGGCATGGTCGTGCATCCATGAATCGGCCGCCGTCTCGATGATCGGGATTCATGACGACGGCGGGAAAGTTTCATTGGCCGTGATCGCCTCGGGCAGGCAAAATCGCCGACATCCGTCGTCAATCCATCATCGGTGGTCGTTTTCAGGTCACGGTCCGAGAACGACACCTTCGGCTGGCGTGTCGTCACGCTGGCTTGCATCGAAGAGAGTCATATCATGAGCACGCAGCCGCCGCTGGGCATCAGTTTCGAATTCTTTCCTCCCAATACCGAAGCAGGAAGGGAAAAGCTCGGCGGGGTACGCGATGCACTGGCCGCGCGGAATCCGCGCTTCTTCTCCGTGACCTACGGTGCCGGCGGTTCCACTCAGGCCCGGACCTTCGATACCGTCAAGACGGTGCGTCGCAGCGGTGTCAGCACGGCACCGCATCTGTCGTGCATCGGTAGCGAGAAAGGCGCGCTTCGCGAGCTGCTCCAGACCTATCGCGAGGATGGCGTGGACAGTCTGGTGGCGCTGCGCGGCGATCTGCCGTCGGGCATGGGCGGTGCCGGCGAGCTGCGCTATGCCAACGAACTGGTCGAATTCATCCGGGCCGAGACCGGCGATCATTTCGAGATCGCGGTAGCGGCCTATCCGGAAGCGCATCCGCAGGCACCGAGCTTCGAACGGGACCTGGAAAACTTCGCCCGCAAGGCGAAGGCAGGTGCCGACCTGGCGATCACCCAGTACTTCTTCACCGCCGACGCCTACTTCCACTTCGTGGATCGGGTAAGGGCGATGGGCGTCGAGATTCCGATCGTGCCGGGAATCATGCCGATTACCAACTACACCAAGCTGGCCCGCTTCTCCGATGCCTGCGGTGCCGATATCCCACGCTGGATCCGCAAGCAGCTCGAAGCCTACGGCGATGATAGCGAGAGCATTCAGGCGTTCGGCACGGAGGTGATCTCGAATCTCTGCCAGCGCCTGCTGGATGGCGGTGCGCCGGGCCTGCATTTCTACACACTGAATCAGTCGGCGCCGACGCTACGGGTACTCGACAACCTCGCGTTCAAGCATTGACCCGAACTCGACTATTGACCAGGTGATTCGCGTCATCGTCGTGTGTTGTCTAATTTGAAGTCTGTCACCCACGGACAGGAAGACGACATGCGACAGAAGACACTATTGGCGCTCGGCGCAAGTCTGGCAATGACGCTGAGCACTGCGGCCCAGGCCGAGACCCGCGTAGAGATGCATTCGGTCTCCAGCGACGGCGTCGGCGATAGCGTCGGCACCGTGATGGCCGAGGACACCGAACACGGCTTGCTGCTGACGCCGGATCTTTCCGGTCTGAATCCGGGGATTCACGGGTTCCACCTCCACCAGAACGCCAACTGCGAGACCAGCAAAAGCGATGGTGAAGTGACGCCCGCTGGCGCCGCTGGCGGGCACTTCGACCCCGAGGGGACCGGCACTCACCGAGGGCCATACAGCGACGAGGGCCATCTTGGCGATCTCCCCGCGCTGATGATCGATGAGGATGGCAATGCCACTACGCTGCTGTTGGCCCCCCGCCTGGAGGAGTCCGACTTGAGCGGTCATGCTTTCATGATCCATGAAGGCGGCGACAACTATTCCGACGAGCCCAAGCTCGGCGGTGGCGGTAGTCGGGTTGCCTGCGGAGTTATCAAGAGCAGTTGATCCGTGCCTGTCAGAAACCCACCGACGACGGCTCTGCCACTGGCAGGGCCGTTCTGCGTTGCGGGACGGTGCGCGTTATCCGTTCATTCTGCGTAAGCTATTGTTTTCAGGACAGCCGTCGCGCCATAATCTGTTCATTTATCCAGGTATGGGGCGCCCGGGCCGATGGCCAATTTTCGAACGCATTTGGGCGTGGCAAGCGTCGGAGGAGCCGTCGTCGCTCAGGCCGGTTGGCAGGCGGGGCAGTGGACCGGTTGGCAGGCGCTGGCCGTAGCCTTGCTCGTGGCGTTCGGCGGCATCCTGCCGGATATCGATGCCGACCAGTCCCAGGCCATTCGCCTGATCTTCAATATCCTGGCCGTCGTCGCGGTGGTGCTGGCGGTGCTGGTGCTGCAGCACAGGGTCACGCCGGCCTATCTGTTCGTTGCCTGCGGCGGTGTCTATGTCGGTGTCCGCTATCTGGCCGGCGCCCTGTTTGCCCGCTTCACAGTGCATCGCGGGCTCTGGCATTCACTGCTGGCGGCGGGCGTCAGCGGGCTGTCGACTGCAGCGATCAGCTTTTCGCTGCTGGGTCAGCCGGAGCGGCTGGCCTGGATCCACGGGCTGGCGATGACGCTGGGCTTCGTCATTCATCTGACGCTGGACGAGCTGTACAGCGTCGATCTCACCGGCGCGCGACTCAAACGCTCTTTCGGCACGGCGCTCAAGCTGTTCAGTTGGCAGGCGCCGGGCAGCGCGCTGATGCTGGCGCTGGTATCGGCACACCTGCTGAGCTGGCTGCCTTCCTTCGCGGCACTGCGCCAGCTGATCGCGCAAGGCATGGCGCTCTGGCACTGACGCGGAACCGTCGCGCCGCATTCGATGGCGAGGGAAGCGTAATTCGCCTTCCCGGAGTGGGGCGAGAAGATCGGCAGGCGCTCGGTCCGGTTTCTTTCTACACTCATCGTCTCTCTAGACTCTTCTTCTCCGACAATTATCCTCTCTACGTACTTGAGCGGTAGACGCTCATCTCGTCCGCTCGACGTGCCATCCCGCCATTCACGACAAGGAGGTCGCTATGCATCTGGTATTCGACGTCAATGAAACGCTGCTCGACACGCGCGCGCTCGATCCGCTGTTCCAGCGCTGGTTCGACAGCGAAGCCGCACGTCCGGAGTGGTTCCTGACCCTTCAGGAGCGTTGGATGACGACCAACCTGATCGGGCGATTCGAACCCTTCTCCAACCTCGCCAGGAGTGCGCTGCGCCAGCTCGGTGCCAAGCAAGGCGTCGCGATAACTGCCGACGACGAGCAGGCGCTGGTCGACGGTATCCTCTCGATGCCTGCCCATGGCGACGTCACGGCGGCGCTGACGACGCTTCGTGATCAGGGCCATACGCTGACGGCACTGACCAATAGCGCGCTGAAGGCGGCGCATCAGCAACTGGAACATGCCGGGCTGGAGGGTTACTTCGGCGCCATTCTCAGCGTGGAGAGCGTCGAGCGCTACAAGCCTGCGCCGGAGCCCTATCGCCACGCGGCGGCACACTGGGGCGTGAATACGCACGAGATGGCAATGATCGCCGCCCATGGCTGGGACTTGATCGGAGCCCATGCGGCCGGCATGCGAACCGGCTTCGTCGCGCGGCCGGGCAAGGCGATGGATCCGGCACTCGATGAGGTGCCGGATTGGCATGACGACGATCTGGCACGTCTGGTCGAGCGGATCATCGCTGCCTGACGAGGCCGACCGTCAACCTCGTCGTTCTCGATATCAATACGGCTTGCGGGGATCGAGAATACGCACCGGCGTGATCTCTTCGCTCGCGGGTCGCTGGCGCTCCCGAGGCTGATTCACCCGGGTGGGGACTTCCGGGATGGTGTCGTCCTCGATGGGCAGCTGTTCGAAGAAGTCACAGCTCACGCAGTCCCGATAGCGAATGCCGTGCTGTTCCCACGAGCGGATGCGATCCATGGCCGAACAGCGCGGACAGATCGCACCGGCGATGAAGCGTTTCGGCGTCTGGGTCATGCGTTACCTCGCAATCGTTGAGCGGACGCCCGCAGGCGTCCACTCGGCTCATTGATGAAACCGGCGATCATGCCGCGTTCCGGGGTTCGATACCGGCATGGCGCAGCAGCGGATCGATGCTCGGCTCGCGGCCGCGGAAGGCTTCGAACAGTTCCGCGGCTTCCCGCGAACCGCCCTGTTCCAGAATCGTCTCGCGGAAACGGCGGCCGGTTTCGGGATCGAAGATGCCGGCTTCCTCGAAGGCGCTGTAGGCATCCGCGGAGAGCACTTCGGCCCATTTGTAGCTGTAGTAACCGGCGGCGTACCCCCCGGCGAAGATGTGCGCGAAGCCGTTCTGGAAACGGTTGAAGTCGACGGTGGGTACGACCGAGGCCTTGGCGCGTACGTCGTCGAGCAACGCTTGAACGTCCGCCGCAGTCGGCTTCTGGCACTCGTGGTGCAAGCGGAAATCGAACAGCGAGAACTCCAGCTGACGCATCATCTGCATCGCCGACTGGAAATTGCGCGCGGCCTGCAGCTTGTTCAGCAGGTCGTCCGGCAGCTTTTCGCCGGTATCGACGTGACCGGCAATCAGGTCGAGGCCCTCTCGCTCCCAGCAGAAGTTTTCCATGAACTGGCTCGGCAGCTCGACGGCGTCCCAGGCAACCCCGCTGATGCCGGAAACGTCGGCGACCGACTGTTGCGTCAGCATATGATGCAGGCCGTGGCCGAATTCGTGGAACAGCGTCAGCACTTCGTCATGCGTCAGCAGCGCCGGCTTGCCGGCGACCGGAGGCGTGAAGTTGCAGGTCAGGTAGGCGACCGGCAACTGAAGCTCGCCATTCTCGCGCTGCAGGCGAGTCCGGCAGACATCCATCCAGGCGCCGCCACGCTTGCCTTCCCGAGCGTAGAGATCCAGGTAGAAACCGGCGATGGGGCGATCGCCGTCGAGCACGTCGAAATACTTCACGTCGGGGTGGTAACGCGGCGCTTCCGGGTTTTCCGCCATGCGGATGCCATAGAGCTTTCCGGTAACGCGGAACAGCCCTTCGACGGCACGCGGGGCGGGGAAGTAGGGGCGCAGCTGCTCCTGGGAGATATCGTAGCGGGACTGCCGGAGCTTTTCGCTGGCAAAGCCGGTATCCCAGGGATTCAGCGAGTCGAGGCCGAGGGTCTCCTTGGCGAAGGCTTCGAGTTCGTTGAACTCGCGCTGGGCCTGTGGGTGCGCACGTTCGGCGAGGTCGTCGAGGAACCCCAGCACCTGTTCGGGCGTTTCGGCCATCTTGGTGGCCAGAGAGTAGTCGGCGTAGGTATCGAAACCGAGCAGCTTCGCCAGTTCCTGGCGCAGCGCCAGCGTTTCCTCGATGACCGGGGCGTTGTCGTTCTCGCCGGCCTTGGGCCCCTGGTCGGAAGCGCGGGTGACGTAGGCGGTATAGACTTCGCGACGCAGCTCGCGATCTTCGGCGAAGGTCATGACCGGCAGGAAACTGGGCACGTCGAGGGTAATCCGGTAGCCGGTCTTGCCCTTGGCTTCGGCATTCGCCTTGAGCGTTTCGAGGGCGCTTTCCGGCAAGCCGCTCAGGCGCTCGGCATCGCCCAGGTCCAGCTGCCAGGACTGCGTCGCGTCGAGCAATTGGTTGGAGAAGGTGTTGCCTAGTTCCGACAGGCGGGCCTGGATCTCGCCGTAGCGCTTTTTCTTCTCGGCCGGCAGATCGACGCCTGCCAGGCGGAAGTTGCGCAGCGTATTATCGATCGCCTTGCGCTGGGCGGTATCGAGCGTGGCGTACTCGTCGCTCTCCCGCAGGCGTTCGAAAGCCTTGAACAGCGCGGTGTTCTGGCCGACCCAGGTGCTGTATTCGGACAGCATGGCGAGACACTGCTGGTAGGCATCGCGCAGGGCATCGTTGTTCATCGTCGAGTTGAGATGCGACACCGGCGACCAGGCCTGGGAGAGGCGATCTTCGAGCGCTTCCAGCGGCGCGGCGAGCGTCTGCCAGCTCACGTCCTGCTGCTGGGCGAGCGCCTCCGTGGCCTGACGGTTGTCGGCAATGATCTTCTCGATGGCCGGGACGACGTGTTCGGGGCGAATCGCCTCGAACGGCGGCAGGGTATGATGCTCGAGCAGCGGGTTATTCGACATGGTCACCTCGGACGATGGAATCGGTTTCATCCTATATGGGGGGAGCCGGCACCGCTTTCAATCCGAAGCCCTGCTCGGGTTACGGTCCAGATCGATCCCGGGTACCCACACGCATGTTCATTCCGGGTTCCAGCCAGAATACGCGGGGCGAAAGCGTCGGCACGCTCGAGATTGGCGCTCCGCCAGGTGCCTGATAGGCTCTTCGCGTTTTCGTTATCGTCGCATGGCATCATGGCCTGCCGACATCGGCCGCAACCGTCAGACATAGGTCTCGAATGATGAGTGAAACTCTGGAGCGCTGGCAGTCCCGCCGCGCCTTTATTCTGGCGGTCACCGGTGCTGCCGTCGGCCTGGGCAACATCTGGCGCTTCCCTTACATGACCGGCGAGAACGGGGGCTCGGCCTTCCTGCTCCTTTACGTCGTCTTCGTGTTGCTGCTGGGGCTGCCGATGATGATGGCGGAGATCATGATCGGGCGCGCCGGTCGCCGCAGCCCGATGCAGGCGCTGGCTTTTCTGGCAGACGAGGCCGATGTCAGCCTCCACTGGAAATGGCTGGGGCTGTTCGGCGCGATCACCGTCTTCTTCATCCTGTCGTTCTACTCGGTCGTTTCCGGCTGGTCGATCGAGTATCTGGTGAGTGCCGTGAACGGCAGTTTCGTGAATCGTTCGCCTCAGGAGATCGGTGCGAGCTTCGATGCGTTTCTGGCCGACCCGCTGCGCATGACCTTCAACCATACCTTGTTCATGCTGCTGACGATGTCGGTGGTGGCGGCCGGCATCGCCAACGGTATCGAGAAGCTCAACAATATGATGATGCCGCTGCTCTACGGCATCCTGATCGTGCTGGGGGGCTACGCGGTGACGACCTCCGGCTTCGGCGCCGCCATGCACTGGCTGTTCACCCCCGATGTGTCCGCGATTACCTGGGGCGTGGTGCTCAACGCCATGGGGCACGCCTTTTTCACCCTGGCCGTGGGGGCCTGCGCGTTGATGGCGTATGGCGCCTACATGCCCGATGAGCAGAGCCTGCCGAGGGCGGTCTTCGGCGTGGCGGTGCTCGATATTACGGTGGCGCTGCTTTCCGGCATCGCGATCTTTTCCATCGTTTTCACCCATGGTCTCGATCCCGCCGAGGGGCCGGGGCTGATGTTCGTCACGCTGCCGATCGCCTTCAGCGAACTGCCCGGCGGGCAGGTCTGGCTGGGCGCCTTCTTTTTGCTGCTGCTCGTCGCGACCTGGACCTCCTCGATCAATCTGGCCGAGCCGATGGTGTCGATGCTCGTCGGGGCCGGATGGCGGCGTAGCCGGGCTGCTATCCTGATCGGGGTGGCGGTGTGGCTGGCGGGGCTGCTGTCGGTGTTGTCGTTCTCCACGCTGGCGGATGTGCACTGGATCGGGGAGATGAACTTCTTCGCGCTGGTGTCGACCATACCGCCGGATATCTTCCTGCCGGTCGGCGGTCTGCTGATTGCCATCTTCGCGGCGTGGAAGATGTCCCGGGAAGCTGCCATGGCAGCGTTGGGCGTCGGCCCCGGCGCTTTTCGTCTGTGGCTGGGACTGGTGCGCTACGTGTCGATTCCGCTGACCGCTGTCGTGCTGATGACGAGCCTGATGTAGACAATGCTTCCGATAGTCCAACGTATTCTGGATAGCAACAGGAGTGAAAACCATGGCAATTCGAACGTTTCAGGGCGTCACGCCCAGCCTTGGCGAGCGGGTGTTCATCGATGACACCAGCGTCGTGCTGGGGGACGTCGCGCTGGGCGATGACTGCTCGGTATGGCCGATGGCGGTCATTCGTGGCGATGTGCATCGCATTCGTATCGGCGCGCGGACCAGCGTGCAGGACGGCTGCGTACTGCACTGCACCCACGCCAGCGACTACAACCCGGGCGGCCATCCTCTGGTGATCGGGGACGAGGTCACTATCGGCCACCAGGCCACGCTGCATGGCTGCAAAATCGGTAATCGCGTGCTGGTCGGGATGGGCGCCGTCGTGCTGGATGGGGTCGTGGTCGAAGACGAGGTGATCATCGCTGCCGGCGCCATGGTGCCACCCGGCAAGGTCCTGGAGAGCGGCTATGTCTATGCCGGTAACCCCGCCAAGCCGCTACGTGAACTCAAGCCTGCGGAGCGGGAGTTCTTCGCCTACTCTGCCGCCAACTACGTCAAGCTGAAGGATCAGCATCTGACCGGCGAGTGATCAACTATCGCGGCGGTCGTTCAGCAACTGCGATCGCCTTTCGGCGCGCCGGGCTCGAGATTCGGCGCGCTGCAGGTCCATCAGTCCCGCCTTGACGTAGTCGAGATGCTCGTGCGCCAGTGTGCGGGCGTCCTCGGCGCGGCCTTCCAGAATTGCCTCGAGCAGGGCGCGGTGCTGTGCCATCAGTCGTTCGCGGGCGTTGGGGCGCTCGAACAGATGCGCGAGGTTGGCCACGATGCTCTTCTCCAGCAGGTGAAAGAGACCGCGGATGGTGTGCAGCATCAGGACATTGTGCGCCGCCTCGGCAATGGCCAGATGAAAGGCGGCGTCGGCCTTGGCTTCGCGTAGCGGATCGCTCTGCTGGTCAGGGTCCTTGTAGCTTCTATCCAGTGCCTCGAATCGCCGTTGCAGCATCTCCTTGTCTGCTGGTGTCGCCCGCATCGCCGCGTGGTAGGCGGTAATTCCTTCCATGGCGTCGCGGAATTCCAGCACGTCCAGATGAAACTCCTCGTGGCGTGACAGCATCTCCAGCATGGGGTCGCCATAACTGTCGGCGAGACGTTCGCTGACATAGGTACCGCCACCCTGCCGACTGGTCAGAAGGCCGCGAGCGGCCAGCTTCTGGATGGCCTCGCGCAACGAGGGGCGGGAAACGCCAAAGCGCTCGGCCAGCTCTCGTTCGGCCGGCAGGCGATGGCCGGGCTTGAGGCTGCCCTCGAGGATCATTGCCTCGAGGCGTTCGGTAATGACGTCGGCCAAGCGAGGTTGTCTGACGGAGGGGTAGGCCACTGGTCGGACTCCTGGTGGTAGTTTGAAATTGGTTTTACCAATATTCTGGCATCTTTCAAAGATGTCCGGTCAGAGAAATGCGCTTTATAACGGCAGATAAACCAAAGTATAAGGGCGTGGAGCGGGAATTCGCGGGCTTTCGTTTGACCCTCATTTCTGAGCGGTAATAATGGGATGAAATTAAAGTGTCAATTGGTAAAACCAAAGCGGGCTTGCGAAGGCGTTGTCCAGCGCCCACGGCAGAATCCCGACGAACCAGGACCATGACATGACGCCAGTCAAGCTCTATCCCGCCAAGCCCGAGAAGGTTTATCTGTTCGGCACCTGTCTGATCGATCTCTTCTATCCCGAGGCGGGGATGGATGTCGTTCACCTGCTCGAGCGGGAGGGAGTCGAGGTCATCTACCCGGACGATCAGACCTGCTGCGGTCAGCCCGCCTACACGTCCGGCTATCATGACGAAGCGCGTGCCGTCGCTGCCGCGCAACTCGATCTGTTCCCGGAACCGTGGCCGATCATCGTGCCGTCGGGCTCCTGCGGCGGAATGATGCGCACGCACTACGCTCAGCTCTTTGCGGATAGCGAACGCCAAGCGCAGGCAGAAGCGGTAGCGTCGCGAGTCTTCGAACTGACCGAATTCCTGGTCCATGTCTGCCACGTGCGGCTGGTCGACCGGGGAGAACCGCAGCGACTGGCGATGCATACGTCGTGCAGCGCTCGGCGGGAGATGGGGCTGGCGGAGACGGGGCCGCAGCTACTTCAGCAACTGAGTAATGTGACGCTGGTCGAGCAGGCGCGCGCCGCGGAATGCTGTGGGTTCGGCGGCACCTTTGCCGTGCGTCACCCGGAAGTTTCCGCGGCGATGGTGGCCGACAAAGGTGCGGCGCTCGAAGCCGCGGAGGCGGAGCACTTCGTGACGTCCGATTGCGGCTGTCTGATGAATATCGATGGTCATCTCCAGCATGAACGGCGCGCGCTGCGTGGCGAGCATATCGCCAGCTATCTATGGAGGCGCACGGCATGAATACGCCTTCGACGGCCAAATCCCCCAAAGAAACGCTTCAGGGCGGGGCGGCGACGCCGGAGGTCCAGACGTTCGACCCGCGGCATTTCCATGCGCAGGCGCACGATGCGCTCAACAATCCGCAGATCCGAGACAACTTTCGCAGCGCAATGGATGGGCTGATGCGCAAGCGTCGGGATGTCTTTGCCGAGTGGGATCTCGAGACGCTGCGTCAGCTGGGCGCCAATGTGCGCGCCCGAGCGCTGGCCAGGCTGCCGGACCTGCTCGAGCAGCTCGAGCGCAACTGTCAGGCCAACGGTATCCAGGTTCACTGGGCAGAAAATGGCGACGAGGCCTGCCGCATCATTCGAAAGCTCTGCGAATCGCGGGGCGCCAGGCGGATGATCAAGGGCAAGTCGATGGTTTCCGAGGAGATGCACCTGAACGCGCATCTCGAAGCGGCGGGCATCGAGGCGCTGGAGTCGGATCTCGGTGAATACCTGGTGCAGATGGCCCACGAAACGCCATCGCACATCATCATGCCGGCGATCCACAAGAATACCGGCGAGATCGCCGATCTCATGCATGACAAGACCGGCATCGCGCGAACGCTGGATGCCGATACGCTGACGGCGGCAGCGAGGGCTCAGCTCAGAGAACGCTTCCTGACCGCGGACGTGGGGCTTTCCGGTGTCAATTTTGCGGTGGCAGAGACCGGCACGCTTTGCCTGGTGGAAAACGAGGGCAATGGGCGGCTGACCACCACGGTGCCGCCGGTGCATATCGCGGTGACGGGGATCGAGAAAGTCGTCGAGCATCTGCAGGATGTCGCGCCTCTCTATGCCTTGCTGACGCGCTCTGCCACCGGGCAGCCGGTGACGACCTACTTCAACATGATCTCCGGGCCGCGCAGGACCGAAGAGCACGACGGCCCGCGAGAGGTCCATCTGGTGCTGGTCGACAATGGCCGGTCACGTATCTATCAGGACGACGAACTGCTCGATACGCTGCGCTGCATCCGCTGCGGTGCCTGCATGAATCATTGTCCGGTCTACACGCGTGTCGGCGGGCACGCCTACGGCACGACGTATCCGGGGCCCATCGGCAAGATTCTGATGCCGCACTTGCTGGGGCTGGATGCGACGCGCGATCTACCCAGTGCGTCCAGTCTGTGTGGCGCCTGCGGCGAAGTCTGTCCGGTCAAGATTCCGATTCCCGATCTGCTGGTGCGGCTGCGCAAGGAGTCCGTTGGCGAGGGGCGAGGCAACGTGCCGGGTGCCGGCGTCAAGCGTAATGCCAAAGAAGTCGCGGCCTGGAAAAGCTGGCAGTGGGTAGCGACGCATCCCGCTTTCTGGAGGTTGGGTACGGGAGTGGCCGGGCGCTTTCGCCGGCTATCTCCCGGCCACCTGCCGCCATGGACGGACTATCGCGTGGCGCCCAAACCCGCGAGCAAGACACTGCATGGCATGATGCGAGAGCGGTGCCGAACGGAGAGCGACTCATGAGTGCAAGGGAAGCGATTCTCGAACGCCTGCGCCAACGCCTGGATGGCGATATTGCGGTTCCGACCAGCGACTTTGCCGTCATGACGGCGCGAGGCTGGAACCGGGAAGAGCGGCTGGCGCGTTTCGAAGCGATGATCACGGCCGTACGAGGCGAGGTGGTGAGGACGTCCCGCGCGGACTGGGCTCGGGCTCTGGTTCAGGTCCTGGCCGACAAAGGAGTCGGAACGCTGGCGTTGGGGCGTCTCCATGACGTGGCTAGCGAGGCTCGAGGAACGCTGGCGGCGCATGACATCGAAGTGGTCGACGCCGATCGGGATATTGAAAGCTGGAGTCGGGAGCAGTTCGAGGATGTCGATGCGGGCCTGACATCGACTCTGGGCGGTATCGCCGAAACCGGCAGTCTCTTCCTATGGCCTACACCGGACGAGCCGCGGCGGTTGAGCCTGGTGCCGCCGCTCCATATCGCGGTATTGGATGCCGACCATGTTCACGACACCTTCTTCGATGTGCTGCGCGACAAATGCTGGGCAGATCGGATGCCGACCAATGCGCTGCTGATCTCGGGGCCGAGCAAGACGGCCGATATCGAGCAGACGCTGGTCTATGGCGTGCACGGGCCGAAGCAGCTCGTCGTGCTGTTGCGCCAGGCTTGAGGCACTGCTGACGACGCGGTCAGAGGCGTGCTTTGAGCCTATCGTGTCAGGTAATTGTTATCGATTTCACTTTTTTTGAGTCAGGGGCTTGCCAAGCGGGCATCGGATCCGTAAAGTACGCATCCGCTGACGCCGAGACAGGGTTTTGGAGGCAGCGGAGAAGAAGGCCAAGCGTTTGATTTGATTGAATAAATCGGTTGACGCAAGGCGGTGAAGCCGGTAAGATCGCTTCCCAGTTCTTCGAAGGATCGGCTCCACCAGGTTTGACCGGAGCCAGCGGGATTCAACGAAAAAAAGATGTTGACATCGCCGCCAAGATCCTTAAAATACGCCACTCCTTACGGCGGTCCAGAAAACAAGCGCTGACAAGCACTTGGGTTTGACGGCAGAAGCGAAACGCTTCAAGTAGGGACGCTCTTTAACAATCGATCAGGTAATTGATGTGGGCGCTTGTTCTCGCGTGACAGCCAGTCACGACATATCGAGGCAAGCGACTCGTCAAGATTCGTTTGACCTTGAACCAAGTTTGGTCCGCTTTTCACTCTATCTTCGGATCGAGAGAAGTAAGGACTATCAGACTTTAAACTGAAGAGTTTGATCATGGCTCAGATTGAACGCTGGCGGCAGGCCTAACACATGCAAGTCGAGCGGCAGCACGGGGAGCTTGCTCCCTGGTGGCGAGCGGCGGACGGGTGAGTAATGCATAGGAATCTGCCCGGTAGTGGGGGATAACGTGGGGAAACCCACGCTAATACCGCATACGTCCTACGGGAGAAAGCGGAGGATCTTCGGACTTCGCGCTATCGGATGAGCCTATGTCGGATTAGCTAGTTGGTAAGGTAACGGCTTACCAAGGCGACGATCCGTAGCTGGTCTGAGAGGATGATCAGCCACACTGGGACTGAGACACGGCCCAGACTCCTACGGGAGGCAGCAGTGGGGAATATTGGACAATGGGCGAAAGCCTGATCCAGCCATGCCGCGTGTGTGAAGAAGGCTTTCGGGTTGTAAAGCACTTTCAGCGAGGAAGAAAGCCTCTGGGTTAATACCCCAGAGGAAAGACATCACTCGCAGAAGAAGCACCGGCTAACTCCGTGCCAGCAGCCGCGGTAATACGGAGGGTGCGAGCGTTAATCGGAATTACTGGGCGTAAAGCGCGCGTAGGTGGCTTGGCACGCCGGTTGTGAAAGCCCCGGGCTCAACCTGGGAACGGCATCCGGAACGGCCAGGCTAGAGTGCAGGAGAGGAAGGTAGAATTCCCGGTGTAGCGGTGAAATGCGTAGAGATCGGGAGGAATACCAGTGGCGAAGGCGGCCTTCTGGCCTGACACTGACACTGAGGTGCGAAAGCGTGGGTAGCAAACAGGATTAGATACCCTGGTAGTCCACGCCGTAAACGATGTCGACTAGCCGTTGGGACCTTTAAGGACTTAGTGGCGCAGTTAACGCGATAAGTCGACCGCCTGGGGAGTACGGCCGCAAGGTTAAAACTCAAATGAATTGACGGGGGCCCGCACAAGCGGTGGAGCATGTGGTTTAATTCGATGCAACGCGAAGAACCTTACCTACCCTTGACATCCAGAGAAGTTGGCAGAGATGCCTTCGTGCCTTCGGGAACTCTGAGACAGGTGCTGCATGGCTGTCGTCAGCTCGTGTTGTGAAATGTTGGGTTAAGTCCCGTAACGAGCGCAACCCTTGTCCTTATTTGCCAGCGAGTAATGTCGGGAACTCTAAGGAGACTGCCGGTGACAAACCGGAGGAAGGTGGGGACGACGTCAAGTCATCATGGCCCTTACGGGTAGGGCTACACACGTGCTACAATGGCCGGTACAAAGGGTTGCGAGACCGCGAGGTGGAGCGAATCCCAGAAAGCCGGCCTCAGTCCGGATCGGAGTCTGCAACTCGACTCCGTGAAGTCGGAATCGCTAGTAATCGTGAATCAGAATGTCACGGTGAATACGTTCCCGGGCCTTGTACACACCGCCCGTCACACCATGGGAGTGGACTGCACCAGAAGTGGTTAGCTTAACCTTCGGGAGAGCGATCACCACGGTGTGGTTCATGACTGGGGTGAAGTCGTAACAAGGTAGCCGTAGGGGAACCTGCGGCTGGATCACCTCCTTAAACGATTAGCTTAGCGTGGTTCAAGCGCTCACAATCAATTACCTGATCGGCCAGAGCAAGACTGTTTGGGTCTGTAGCTCAGTTGGTTAGAGCGCACCCCTGATAAGGGTGAGGTCGGCAGTTCGAGTCTGCCCAGACCCACCAAATTTTATCCAGTTCCACGTTATTTCGTGACTCGCATAGCAGGCTATGCGTCGCCCCGAAATGCCTCGATCTGAATAAAATTAAATAGATCAAATAAAAGAGAAAGTCTTCTTGGTTCTTTTTACGATCTGTCTATCCGGGGCCTTAGCTCAGCTGGGAGAGCGCCTGCCTTGCACGCAGGAGGTCAGCGGTTCGATCCCGCTAGGCTCCACCACTCTCTCGCGACAACCGAGAGACAAGCGCAACCCGACAGTCTGACCATAAGTTTTAAGCTATACGCTTGACGTGACGATGAAACACTCGTGACAGCAAGCTTACAGCTTACAGCTTAGAGCTTATCGCTCTAAACGCTCTTTAACAATTTGGATCATGCTGACAGTTCTTCTCTCTAGAGAAGAGCAAAACGAGATACGTCTCAAGCGTATCCGGCAATTGTCGAATGATTAATCACTGACCAGACTCCTTCGGGTTATATGGTCAAGCGATTAAGCGCACACGGTGGATGCCTTGGCAGCCAGAGGCGATGAAGGACGTTGTAGCCTGCGATAAGGTTCGGTGAGGTGGCAAACAACCTGCGACCCGGACATTTCCGAATGGGGAAACCCATCCAGCACAAGCTGGATATCCCACACTGAATCCATAGGTGTTGGGAAGCGAACCGGGAGAACTGAAACATCTAAGTACCCCGAGGAAAAGAAATCAACCGAGATTCCCCCAGTAGCGGCGAGCGAACGGGGAGTAGCCCTTAAGCATGTGACTGGTTAGACGAACGCGCCTGGAAAGGCCGGCCATAGTGGGTGATAGCCCCGTAGTCGAAAACCTGAATGTGTGAAATCGAGTAGGTCGGGGCACGTGAAACCCTGACTGAACATGGGGGGACCATCCTCCAAGGCTAAATACTCCTGGCTGACCGATAGTGAACCAGTACCGTGAGGGAAAGGCGAAAAGAACCCCGGAGAGGGGAGTGAAATAGATCCTGAAACCGTGTGCGTACAAGCAGTGGGAGCAGACTCGTTCTGTGACCGCGTACCTTTTGTATAATGGGTCAGCGACTTATATTCAGTGGCGAGCTTAACCGTATAGGGGAGGCGTAGAGAAATCGAGTCTTAACTGGGCGACCAGTCGCTGGATATAGACCCGAAACCGGGCGATCTATCCATGGCCAGGGTGAAGGTTGAGTAACATCAACTGGAGGCCCGAACCCAAGTATGTTGAAAAATGCTGGGATGAGCTGTGGATCGGAGTGAAAGGCTAATCAAGCTCGGAGATAGCTGGTTCTCCTCGAAAGCTATTTAGGTAGCGCCTCACGTATTACCGCCGGGGGTAGAGCACTGTTTCGGCTAGGGGCCCATCCCGGGTTACCAACCCGAGGCAAACTCCGAATACCGGTGAGTAGAGCGTGGGAGACACACGGCGGGTGCTAACGTCCGTCGTGAAAAGGGAAACAACCCAGACCGTCAGCTAAGGCCCCCAAATTCTGGTTAAGTGGGAAACGATGTGGGAAGGCATAGACAGCTAGGAGGTTGGCTTAGAAGCAGCCATCCTTTAAAGAAAGCGTAATAGCTCACTAGTCGAGTCGGCCTGCGCGGAAGATGTAACGGGGCTCAAACCAGATGCCGAAGCTACGGGTGCATCCTCTGGATGCGCGGTAGAGGAGCGTCGTGTAAGTCTGTGAAGGTGTGTTGAGAAGCATGCTGGAGATATCACGAGTGCGAATGCTGACATGAGTAACGACAAGGGGAGTGAAAAACTCCCCCGCCGGAAGACCAAGGTTTTCTGTTCTATGCTAATCAGAGCAGAGTGAGTCGGCCCCTAAGGCGAGGCTGAAAAGCGTAGTCGATGGGAAACGGGTTAATATTCCCGTACCGGATGTGATTGCGATGGGGGGACGAAGAAGGCTAGGTGAGCCAGGCGTTGGTTGTCCTGGTGAAAGTCAGTAGGCTGAGGACTTAGGCAAATCCGGGTCCTTTAGGCCGAGAGACGAGACGAACGGACTACGGTCCGGAAGTCATCGATGCCACGCTTCCAGGAAAAGCCTCTAAGCTTCAGATCACATGCGACCGTACCCCAAACCGACACAGGTGGTCAGGGTGAGAATCCCAAGGCGCTTGAGAGAACTCGGGTGAAGGAACTAGGCAAAATGGCACCGTAACTTCGGGAGAAGGTGCGCCGGCTTAGGGTGAAGGACCTCGCGTCCCGAGCTTGAACCGGTCGAAGATACCAGGTGGCTGCAACTGTTTATTAAAAACACAGCACTCTGCTAACGCGTAAGCGGACGTATAGGGTGTGACGCCTGCCCGGTGCCGGAAGGTTAATTGATGGTGTTAGCCCTCGGGCGAAGCTCTTGATCGAAGCCCCGGTAAACGGCGGCCGTAACTATAACGGTCCTAAGGTAGCGAAATTCCTTGTCGGGTAAGTTCCGACCTGCACGAATGGCGTAATGATGGCCACGCTGTCTCCACCCGAGACTCAGTGAAATTGAAATCGCAGTGAAGATGCTGTGTACCCGCGGCTAGACGGAAAGACCCCGTGAACCTTTACTATAGCTTCACACTGGACGCTGATGTTGCTTGTGTAGGATAGCTGGGAGGCTTGGAAACCGGGACGCTAGTTCCGGTGGAGCCAACCTTGAAATACCAGCCTGGCATCATTGGCGTTCTAACTTGGCACCGTGATCCGGTGTGAGGACAGTGTGTGGTGGGTAGTTTGACTGGGGCGGTCTCCTCCGAAAGCGTAACGGAGGAGCACGAAGGTACCCTCAGCACGGTTGGAAATCGTGCATTGAGTGCAAGAGCATAAGGGTGCTTAACTGCGAGACAGACACGTCGAGCAGGTACGAAAGTAGGTTCTAGTGATCCGGTGGTTCTGTATGGAAGGGCCATCGCTCAACGGATAAAAGGTACTCCGGGGATAACAGGCTGATACCGCCCAAGAGTTCACATCGACGGCGGTGTTTGGCACCTCGATGTCGGCTCATCACATCCTGGGGCTGAAGTCGGTCCCAAGGGTATGGCTGTTCGCCATTTAAAGTGGTACGCGAGCTGGGTTTAGAACGTCGTGAGACAGTTCGGTCCCTATCTGCCGTGGGCGTTGGAGATTTGAGAAGTGCTGCTCCTAGTACGAGAGGACCGGAGTGGACGCACCTCTGGTGTTCCGGTTGTCACGCCAGTGGCATCGCCGGGTAGCTATGTGCGGACGGGATAACCGCTGAAAGCATCTAAGCGGGAAGCCTTCTTCAAGATGAGATCTCCCCGAGACTTCGAGTCTCCTAAAGGGTCCAGCAAGACTAGCTGGTTGATAGGCACGGTGTGGAAGCGCTGCAAGGCGTTGAGCTAACGTGTACTAATGCCCCGTGAGGCTTGACCATATAACCCCAAGGGGTTTACGACACCGGTACGAGACGTACCGCGTGCGGTCGGTGATGATCACCGACAGACTGGATACGCCCTGCCTCGTAGAGCGGGCAGGCGAGACGTGTCTCAGTCAGCATGATCCGAATCGGTTGGGATGATGGCAATTTGCAGTCACGCCACGCATCCCGACGTCAGTTTTGCCTGACGACCATAGCAAGCGGGAACCACCTGATCCATGCCGAACTCAGTAGTGAAACCGCTTAGCGCCGATGGTAGTGTGGGGTCTCCCCATGTGAGAGTAGGTCATCGTCAGGCACTTATTTCGAACCCCGGCCATTGGTCGGGGTTCATTCGTTTAGGGGTCTCCCATGGAGAGCGCCGGACGACGGGTGGCCGCCCCCGTCATCGTCAGGCATCTATCCCGAAACCCCAGCCCACAAGGCTGGGGTTTTTTTATGTCCGCAAGAAACGTCACGGGCCACCCAGCCTGTCATAGCGGCATCGCGATGACTTGGTGGCCTCATGGCGAAGCCCGTATGGGTATGTGGATAAGGGTGAGCTTGAAGAGAGCCCTCCGTTACTTCGCTAGCGCCATTCTTGATATCTCATGGCAAGGGACGGAACCCCTTGACGCCAGAAGCAGACACTTTTGCCCATTTTCGAATAATTAGGAGAAATTAGGGAAGGCTGCTTTGAAGTTGGCTGATTCCGCAATCTGTGGCTATGGTTGTTAGGGCAAATACATGGAAGCAGTTGCTCAGGAGAATGCGAGATGCGCACTGACCTATTGAAAAAAATGGCAATGGCTATGCTACTGGGCCTGATGGCATTTGGCGTTGTGGCTTGCGATAACGACGAAGGGCCAGCAGAGGAAGCCGGAGAGTCGGTCGATGACGCCGTGGACAACGCAGGCAGCACGATGGAAGATGCTGGCGAAGACATTCAGGATCAGGCAGAGGATGCGCAGAATTAATTCTGTCATGGTGCCCGCGTAGGGTGAGAGGAAAAACTCTGCGTTTATCACCATGGTTTACCTGAAAACTAATCAGGCGATCATGGAGAAAAGGCCCGAGTGCCGTGCTTACGGCGCTCGGGCTTTTCATTGCTATCGATATGAAACGTCTAATAGTTGAGTATCGAGATAGCCTTGGCCTTCACTATCACTATTTCGCAATAAAAGAACGGGCGGTGATGTCCACGACACCACCGCCCGTTAATCCTTTATAACACTTATTTTATTACCAACTCCCCGCACGGATTTTATCCCGACAGGGAGTGGTGCTGGCTAAAGCCATTGATCAGCTATCGTCACTTTTCGGGAGTGCATAGGCGATCACATAGTCACCGGAAGGGGTTTCCATGAAGTGGTGCCCGGTGGCGACGATAACGACGTACTGACGTCCATTGGCTTCATACGCCATCGGGTTGGCTTGGCCGCCCGCCGGTAGCGGAGCCTGCCACACTGTCTTGCCACTTTCGATGTCGATGGCACGAATGAGATCGTCAGTCGCGGCAGCAATAAAGATCAAGCCACCAGCGGTCACCACGGAGCCGCCATTGTTGGGCGTGCCGATATCGATGGGTAGCCCTGAACGAATGCCCCACGGGCCGTTGGCACGGGCCGTGCCTAGCGGCCGATCCCATAGCGTATCGCCGCTGGCCAGATCGATGGCGCGGATATGACCATACGGCGGCTGCTTGCAGAGCATGCCGGTGTAAGGCACACGCCATCCAGCGTTGACGTTGATCGCATACGGCGTATTGGCCTGCGGATCACCGGCACCCTCGGCGCCACCACTATCTTCCTGCTGTTCCTCGCGGGGCACCCAGCCCAGTTTGTTGGCGACGTCACGCGGTACGAGTTCGTTGTAGTTGGGCATGTCGTTGTAGTTGGCAATGATGACACCGCGACGCGGGTCGATCGCCACGCTACCCCAGTCGGAGCCGCCGTTGTATCCGGTGTACTGGATCCACGGCTGCTCGGCGGTCGGCGGGGTATACATGCCCTTCCAACTGGCCTGATGATACTGAATGCGGCAGAACAATTGGTCGAATGGGGTCATGCCCCACATATCCTTCTCGTCGATGTCCGGCTGACGCAGTGTTGCGTAGAGCGAGAAAGGTTGCGTCTTGCTGCGCTGCTCCGGCTCGGCGCCGCCCTGGGGAACCGGGCGCTCTTCGGCGCCGCCGCCCAGCAGCTCACCCGTCTCACGGTTGAAGACGTAGATCTCGCCCTGCTTGGTCGGCATGACCAATGCCGGCACCTTGCCATTGTCGGTGGGGAAGTCGATCAATGTCGGCTGTGAGCCCGGATCGTAATCCCAGACGTCCTTGTGCGCCGTCTGGAAATGCCATTTCGGCAGGCCGGTTTCGACGTCCAGGGCAATCATCGAACTGGCCCACTCGTTTTCCTCGGGCGTTCGCGAACTGCTCCAGTAATCGCCAGCGCTGTTGGCCATCGGCAGATAAACCAGGCCGAGCTTGCTGTCACCGACAGCGGTCGTCCACATGTTGGGAGAGCCGCGCACATAGGTTTCATCGCCGCTCAGGGGTTCGCTCTGATCCGGACGGCCAGCATCCCACGCCCAGAGTAGCTCGCCGGTTACGACGTCATAGCCCTTGATCACGCCGGAGGGCGGATAGCGACGCTGGCCATCCAGGACCTGGTGACCCGTGACGAGCACGTTGCGCACGACGACAGGCGCTGAGTTGATGGAGACATACCCTTCCGGCGTCTCGCCCATATTGCGCTTGATATCCACCTGACCATTGTCACCGAAGCCGGTGCACGGTTCGCCGGTCGCGGCATCGACTTCGATCAGGCGGCCGTCAAGGGTGCCCGAAATGATGCGCGCCTGGCAGGACTGGTCGTCATTCGAAGTGACGGCCATCTGGTTCTGCGATGCCTCGCTGTCCGGCGCCTGGGCTTCATCGTTGCCTTGTGGCTCGTTTGCTGCCGTGGACTGGCTCGGGTCCGCTGATTGACCCGCGTTCGACGATTGATCTTCCGGCACTTCGTAATACGTCACGCCGCGGCATGCAGCCGTGTAGGGGATGGCGTCCTCGGAAACCTGCGGATCGTAGCGCCAGTTCTCCTCGCCGGTTGCAGCGTCCAGGGAGATCAGGATGTTGCGCGATGTGCACAGAAAAACATCGTTCCCGATTTTCAGCGGTGTAGTTTCAGCGCCCCAGCGATGATCGAGAATGTCACCGGTACGATACTGCCAGGCCACCTGCAGGTCGCCGACGTTATCCGGCGTGATCTGCTCGAGAGGCGAGTAGCGCGTGGCCGCCGAGTCACGACCATAGGCGGCCCAGTCGCCCGGAGCCGGCGTATCGGCTGGCTGGGCGTTGCCGACATCCGTCGATAGCGATGCATCGGCTATCGCAGGTACATCCTCGAGATGCTCGTAGCCGCGGTTGGGAAGGAACGCTAGCGCGCCGGCCACCACCAGGCCCAGAAACAGGACGCCTGCCAGCGAGAATCCGGCCTTGCGGGAGGGGCCGTTCTTCAGCGCTGGGATAACCAGCGCGACCAGAATGGCCAGGATCAGCACGATATCCAGCCGAGGAATCCAGCGCCAGTAATTCAGCCCCGATTCCCAGGCCGCCCACAGGAAGGTACCGATAAAGACGATCCCGTAAATAACGGCGCCGGAAATCTGGTTGCGAAACAGTTGGATGCCAGCAACCAGCATCAGCACACCGGCGATAAGGTAGTACCAGGAACCGCCTAGCGTCGCCAAGTAAGCGCCGCCGGCTCCCAGAGCCAGACCAACGAGCGCAACAATGATTCCGACGAGCTTGGCAAAAATGCTCCCTGCACCGCCGGAAGAAGTCGTATTGGCCACTGTATTCTCCCTTGAATGATATTTGATGTTAGGTTGGTCATGCTCCGAAGCGACCAACTGCCTGATGCGATAAGCTGTGGCATGAAGTAAGGGTAGTCACGGTCATCCAAGCTGGCGATCAATTCCGTCCGAAACCCAATCAGTTCCTTGCCTGCAACTTCTCCGAGGCACCTCTCCCATACGACAAAGGTTTAAGGACCGTAACAGATTTGTTACGGTAAAAGCGAAGCAGGCTAACAATAGCTCCTCACTGCTTCCTATCAAGACCTTAGAATTCGTACAAGGGAACGACAACGTGGGCGGTCTCAAGTTCCAAGCGCAACGCTACGCTTTGTCTGAAAAATGATGTCTTGCTAGCCTTTCCTCCCTCAGACTTGGAGGTATTGTCATGGCAGGACGTTACGAGATTTCCGATCAGGGTTGGACATTGATTGAAGATATCGTTTCGCCTGGCACGCCCGCTGGGCGTGGACGCCCACGCCGCGATGACCGGCAGATGCTCAACGGCATCTTCTGGATCCTCTGTTCCGGCGCCAAATGGCGGGATCTGCCCGAACGCTTCGGCCCATGGAAAACGGTCTACCAGCGCTTTCGTCAGTGGCGAGATGACGGCACACTCGAACGCAGCCTGTCACGCCTTCACCTGAAGCTTCGGGAAGATGGTTACATGGATCTCGATACCTGGATGGTGGACTCCACCTCGATTCGAGCGACTCGCTCTGCCGCTGGTGGCAGTAAAAAAGGGGCTCTGGAGAACGGGTAGGCCATGCGCTTGGACGAAGCCGAGGCGGCCTGACCACCAAGATTCACCTGGTTTGCGATGCCAATGGCGTTCCCCTGAGCTTCCTGCTATCGCCTGGTCAGCATGCCGATTCACGCTATCTCGTTCCTGTCATGGAGCAGATCCGCTTGCCAGGTCATACGGGACGTCCCCGCAAGCGCTGCCGCCATCTGCTGGCCGACCGAGGTTACGATAGTGATCGATTGCGTCGCTACTGCGACCGGTACGGAATACGACCGACGATCCGGCACCGACAGATGCACCGTCGCCCCAAGCCAGGACTACCCCGCCTGTTCGAGCGCCCGCGTTATCGGCGTCGCAATGTGATAGAGCGTCTATTTGGCTGGATGAAGGAAAAGCGGCGACTTTGTACTCGCTACGACAAGCTGGCAAAAAGTTACCGTGCCATGGTCACGCTGGCCTGCATCGAGCGCTGTTTACGGGTCTATTTTTCAGACAGAGCGTAGTGGACACGATTGCCCTGCCCAGCAACAGAGCGCTGCAGGACTTCCGTAAAAACCTCAAGGGGTGGCCGCCAACCCAGCGTTTGACGAGGGCGTTCATTGAGCTCGTCAGCCACCGCATCCAATTCCTCCTGGCTGTACACCGAGAGATCCGTGCCTTTGGGAAAATACTGCCGTAGTAGTCCATTCGTATTTTCGTTACTTCCCCGCTGCCAGGGGCTGTGTGGATCAGCGAAATAAATCGCTGTACCCGTCTTCTGAGTAATCTCAGCATGGCGTGTCATCTCTCGCCCCTGATCGTAAGTCATCGACAAACGAAGAGCGCGAGGAACGTCATTTAGCTTATCGCTAAAAGCGACTGACGCCGCGGTGGCCGTCGTGCCATCCATCCTTGCCAGTATCACCAACCGAGTGGTCCGCTCGACGAGTGTACCAATCGCACTACGGTTGTCCGCCCCCATGATCAGATCGCCTTCCCAGTGGCCGGGCATGACACGATCTTCAATTGAGGCTGGGCGTAGATGGATGCTGACCAGATCTGGAATTTGCTGGCGCCGATCCCGCCCACGACTCCGGGGACGACGCTTGCTCTGGCCTTGCCGCAGGCAAGCGATGAGTTCTTTCTTGAGCGACCCACGCGGCATAACATAAAGCGCGTTGTAGATGCTCTCGTGCGATATTTGACGGTTGGGATCATCCGGATTCATACGCTTGAGTGTGCGGCCTATCTGCTGCGGTGACCAGTATCGCCTGAGCCGGTGAAGCACGAATTCGAAGAGTTCTCCGTCAGGGCAGAGTTTCGGCAGGCGGCGCGGTTGTTCACGGGTCAACCGTGCTCGATGGCCTGCCAGCGACGCATCGTAGTGATGGCATGTAGCAAGGGTATGACGCCGAAGCTCTCGCGAGACGGTGCTGGGAGCTCGACCCAAATGGCGGGCCATGGATCGGATGGAATGAGTTGCCTGCATCAACATGATGGCAGCTCTCTCTTCGGCGCAGAGATGGTGATAGCAATGAGTCATGACAACACCTTAGCTAACAGTTCGGGTGTTGCACTTGGTTATCGAGACCGCCGTGACTTTGAAGAACTTCAAGTCCCTCGGTATTGCCGTGGGCATGATGGCGTGCGTACCGTCAGCACTGGCGCAATCCCCTCAAGACAGCGAAGCCATTCAACGCCGGCTCGATGCGTTGCAGCAGCAGGTTCAGCAACTGCAGCAGCAATTGGCGGAACAGCGGGCCAGCCAGCAGGCAGATAGTGTTCAGACTCGTCAGATCGCCGAAGAAAACCGCTCCCTGCTGGACGAGGTGGGTACGCCACAGTTCACTGGGCTCGTCGAACTTGGTTACACTTTCAACGACTGGGACGAAGCCAGCAAGGACACCACGGGCGACGTCGATTTCGGGAAATTCATTCTCGGGATGGACGGTGGCGAAGGGCCGCTGTCGTACTCTTTCCAGTACCGTTTATACGACGACTACAATTTCCTGCATCACGCCTGGGCGGCCTATCAGTTCAGCGATAACGACAGTGTCAAGCTGGGGCTGTTCCAGACGCCGTTCGGCAACATGGATTACGGCTATCTCGGTTGGTACGGCACGCTGCCGTATCTGGCCGGGTTCAATGACAACCAGAATGCCGGTGTTGCCTGGAATCACAGCCAGGGCGCCTGGGATACCAGCCTGGCCTTCTTCAAGAGCGACCAGCTCGGCGACGAGAACGATCATTACCCCGCCTCATTCACGAGGGTGCTGATTGAGCGGTCTGAAGGTACTGACTGGTGGCATCGCTTATCAGGATCGGCTTCTTCAGCGCGAATAGCTGTTGAGTAATGCCAAAACGCTGAAATTTCCCCGCTTCCTTATAGCTCTTTGGAATCAATGGCGACCGTCCAAGCAGCCGTGATCGCCGCCCGCCGCTCCGGTCGCTCGCTTTCTGATGCTGTGGTGGTCTCGCAGAAGCGTCAGCTCAGTGCGGTCAGCTTCGGCAGCCCCTTCAGCAGCGTCGGCCACCACTTGTCGGCGGCGGCACCCAGATGAACGGTGATTCGCCGAGCGTGCAGTCTCAGCGTGGCGGCGACCTTCAGCACCTGCTCGCGCATCCGGCTGAGGCTCCAGCCTTGCCGGGTCTGCCGCTCCAGCAGGCAGCGCAGGCCATGCAGGACCTGGTAGGCGTAGAGGCTGAGCAGCAGGCTCACCTCGTTGCGTGCCATCACGTCCTGAACGGTGGAGGCGCCGCGATCGGTCGACGAGAGGTGCACGTCGAGCGCCGACTTCACCTCGCCCATGTGCGCCTCGGCGCTGCCGCGCTTGCGGTAGAGCGCCAGGACCTTCTCCGGCGGCCAGTCGAACTTGCCGAGGTTGGTGACCAGGAAGAAGGCATGCAGCAGCAGGTCATCGGGGCGTTCCTGCACCACCAGCACCACGCGACGCGGTGCCGACCAAGAGCCCGCTTGATACTCCAGATCGTGGCACCACTCGCGAGGCTGCTCGGGTGGCCGGCCGGGTGGCCGCTTCAGGTGCGGTGCCGCCAGTTTCTGCAGGCCGGAGTGACTGCGCAGTCGGCCCAGGTACTCGATGTCGCACTCTTCCAGGGCCTCCAGCGTCGCGTTGTCGGTGAAACCGGCGTCGATGCGCACCCGAACCTGGGCGCCGGTGCTCTCGTTGAGTCGCCGCACCAGATGCGGGATCCAGGTGTCGGCGTTCTCGGCCGGGCCGGCGTTGCCCTCGCGCAGCAGGCCGCCCACCATGTCGCCGGTTTCTGCCAGCGAGGCGACCAGCGGTGAATAGATCCGCGCGCCGTACAGGCCATGATAGGCCGAGCCGCCCTGGTGGCCGTGGACCTCGATCGGCAGGCCGTCGATGTCCAGCGTCAGCTGCTTGGGGCGCTCGCCGTTCTTCAGCGCGGTCAGGCGCCAGATCACCAGTCGCAGCAGGCCTTCGTGCACGGCATCGATATTGTCGCAGCGCCCGAGGCAGGTCAGCAGCCGCGACAGCGTGGCTTGAGAGGGCCGGTCCTGGGCCAGGGGCGTTGTCCCGCGCGCATCGCTGCAGGCCAGCTGCCAGAGCGGATCACGGCGCAGCGTGTCGGTATCGCTGAGGTCGATCCAGCCCATCGCACGCTGCAGCACCAGGGTACGCAACTGGCTGGCCAGCGAATGAAGGATGCGCAGCGGGTGGCGTCGATCGACCAGATTGTCTTCCAGCGCCTCAATCACGCCGCTGTTGTCGAGGGCCTCACGCAACAGCAGAGCGCCGCTGTCGCTGGTAGTGCGCTGGCCGCTCAGCTCGACACGGACAGCGCCGTTGCATGAGGGCGTCCAGGTGGATAGGCTTTCACCCATAGCGGATGGCTCTCTTGGTTCAGATTCTTGGCGGAACACACTGAATTTTCAAGAGAATACCATCCGCTATCTTCGTTTTCGGGCCGGCCTCATGAATAAGCCGGGATTACGGCGCCAATCCGATTGGCAGTAGCGATCAGGGCAATACCGAAGAGAACCAGCTTGCTGCCCGCATTGCCTACACCTTCAATCAGGGTACGGATTACACCACCGAGGTGAACCTGTCGGCCAAGGGCGGTCAGCTCTATAACAACCAGACGCACGAGAGTGGCGACAGCTGGGCAGTCGCACTTGGCATGGATGGCAGCTACGGCAACTGGATGACACAGCTCCAGGCCACGACCTACGAGTTCAATGCCGAGAACCCGGACGAGTCGGTTTCCGGCATTTCCGATAACGTCATCCAGATCGGCGCGTTCAACTTCAACTATCTGATCCCGGCCGAGGGCGAGATGTACTCGGCGAGTCTGGCTTACAGCATGGACGTGGACTGGGGCGCGATCGAGAATCTCTACTTCTACAACGATTTCAGCTATATAGATCCTGCCGACGACTATTCCGCGATCAACGGCGGCTTCGGCGATATGGATGATCCGATGCTCAACGACCTGGGCATGAAGATCACCGCCGGACGCTACTATGCCTGGTTCGATATCGTCACCAACAAGAACGGGCTTAACTACTTCGGCTCGCCGGTCGACGATGGTTGGCACACCAGCTTCCAGACACACGTCGGCATCACTTACTGAGCTTTCGAAAGTCTTGCCTGATCAAGCACCCGGCATCGTTGTCGGGTGCTTTTTTATTTCTGCACGATTCCTGCACGACGCGCTGCCCATCCACGCCATGCCTTGATGCCAAGGGTTGGAATAGCGTGAACAGGGGGTAGGCAAGTTCGCCGGACATGCTCTTGTATATTTTATACAAACACCCTAGTGTCTACGAAAAGCATAGTGTCGGAATGTAATCATCCATGGCAGGATGACTTCGACGCTGCTGTCGATGTGGCTCGAATACGGAAGGGCGCCCGCCCGACCCCTTTGCAGTACGAATAAACAACAATCGCTGAAGGGAGTAATCGCTGTATGGGTAAATTCCTCAAACTGATCGCCTCTGCGGCCGTCGTCAATCTGGCAGCCGGTTCGCTCGCCATGGCGCAGGACGGGCCCATCACCATCGGTGTCCAGGTGCCGACTACCGGCTCCGAAGCCACCTACGGCAAGGACATGTACAACGCCATGATGCTGGCCGCCGACGAGATCAACGCCGACGGTGGGCTGCTGAATGGACGCCAGATCGAACTGGTCACCGGAGACACGGCCTGCGACCCGCAGCAGTCGGTCAACGCCGCCAGTCGTCTGGCCTCGCAGGAGGTCGTCGGTGTGGTGGGCGGCTACTGTTCCGGTGCGACCCAGCCGACGCTCAAGACCTACGGTGATGCCAACATCCCGTTCGTGATCGTGGCAGCCAACTCAACCCAACTGATCCCGGCCAACCCCGGCAACGCGGTAATGATCAACTCCACTGGTGACGACCAGGCCAAGACCGCGCTCGAGTTCTTCGAAGGCAAGGACATCGAGAAACTGGCGATCGTCAATCAGGGGGATGCCTATTCCCAGGATCTGGCCAATCTGACCCGGGACGCCTGGACCGGTGCCGGTCACACCGTCTCGGCCTTCGAATACGTCAACAAGGGGGAGCAGGACTTCTCCGCGCTGGTCAACAAGATCCGTGGCTCCGGTGCCGAAGCGGTTTTCTGGACAGCCTACTACGCCGATGGCGGTCTGCTGATTCGTCAGCTGCGTCAGCGTGGCTTCCAGGGCACCATCGCCGTGGGTGACGGATCCAACTCACCGGAACTGTTCAATATCGCCGGTCAGGCTGCCGAGGGCGTATTCGCATTCTCCAACCCGACAGCCGACTTCCTGCCGGCCGCCAAGCAGTTCACCAGCGACTACGAGTCCCGGTTCGGCAATGCGCCGGGGCCGTATGCGCCGCTCGCCTATGATGGCATGCAGCTGATGGCCTGGGCGATCGACAAGGCCGGCTCCACCGATGGCGACGCCATCATCAAGGCGCTGAACAGCGCCGACGGGCAGGAGTGGCTGGCCGGTCCGATCTCCTTCACGCCTCAGCACACGCTGGCACGCAGCAACTTCGTGGTGCTCGAGGGCCAGGGCGGCAAGTGGACTCGCTACGAGGAATGACGACTCGCTCTTCGGTTCGAGCCTCGGCTCGGACCGAAGGTGCCGTCACGCGTCGCGGGGCGTGAAACCCGCGACGCGCTCGCTCTCCTCATCCGCTTTCCGCTGCCCAGAGACATACGCCCATGACCTGGTACGATTCTTTTCTGCAGCAGCTCGTCGACGGGCTGGTGCTGGGCTCTTTCTATGCCCTGGTGGCGCTCGGTTACACCATGGTGTTCGGGGTCATCAAACTGCTCAACTTCGCCCATGGCGATCTCTACATGACGGGCGCCTTCGCAGGCTTCGGTGGCCTCTCCCTGGTTTCCGGATTCCTCGGCGCCGGCTGGCTTGGCATCTTCGTTGCGATGCTGCTGGCCATGCTCGCCGTCGGCTGCCTGGGGGTGGTGATCGAACGGGTGGCGTACCACCCGATGCTCGGCGCGCCTCGGCTGTCTATCCTGATCACGGCGCTGGCGGTATCGCTGGTGCTGCAGAACGCAGCGCTGGCGCTGACCGGCGGCCAGTACACCGCGTTTCGCACCGATCTCGGGTTCGGCGGCTTCAATCTCGGTAATCTCTTTCTCTCCCACAACCAGATCGTGCTGGTGGCGACCGCAGCGGTATTGATGATCGCGCTCGAGCTGTTCGTCTCCAGGACGCTTTACGGCCGAGCCATGCGGGCGGTCTCCATCGACAAGGACATGTGCCGGATGATGGGGATCAACGTCTCCGCCGTCATCGCGGTGACCTTCTTCATCGGCTCGGGGCTGGCGGCAGCCGCAGGCACCATGGCCGGCGCCTATTACGGCAGCATCTGGTACTTCATGGGCTTTCTGATCGGGCTCAAGGCATTCACAGCCGCGGTGATCGGCGGGATCGGCAGCATCACCGGCGCCATGCTGGGCGGTCTGATCCTGGGGTTGCTGGAGTCCTTCGGAACGCACATTCCGTTCATCGGCAGCGAGTGGAAGGACGTCTTCACCTTCTCGATCCTGATTCTGGTGCTGGTGTTCAAACCCACCGGCCTGCTGGGCAAATCCGAAGTGGAGAGGATGTGACATGGACAGACATTCGCCCCCCACGAGGCCCGATACCCACGAGCCTAGGCCACGCAATCCGCTCCAGCGTCTTTACGCGGCGTTCGAATCGCCAGGCCGGAGACGAGCGCTTCATCTCGCCATCATTGCGATCCTGATCATCACACCCTGGATCTCGAGTCAGTACACCACGGTGATCCTGACCAACGCGCTGCTCTACGTGGTGCTGTGCCTGGGGCTCAATATCGTGGTCGGCTACGCCGGTCTGCTCGATCTCGGCTACGCCGCCTTCTTCGCCGTCGGTGCCTATACCATCGGCATTCTGACGCAGCAGTTCGGCGTCAATTTCTGGGCGGCGATCCCCTTCGCGCTGATGGCGGCGGCGCTGGCCGGCGTCATCATCGGCGGGCCGACGTTACGCCTGCGCAGCGACTATCTCGCGATCGTGACGCTGGGTTTCGGCGAAATCGTGCGCTTCACCGCACGAAACCTCGAAATCACCGGTGGCGCCAGCGGCCTCTCGCATATCCCGGAACCGTCACTGTTCGGTTGGCACATCGATAGCTCGATCGACTTCTACTACGTCTTCGTGGTGTTGGCGGTGCTGGCCTATATTGCCAGCCAGCGGCTGTTCGATTCGCGTCTCGGCAGGGCCTGGCTCTATGTCCGCCATGATGAAGATGCCGCCGAAGCGATGGGGATCAACCGGGTCGCAACCAAGCTGGCGGCGTACGTGATCGGCGCCATCTTCGGGGCGATCGGCGGCATCTTCTTCTCGGTAAATCTGGGCGCCATCTCGCCGGAAAGCTTCAGCTTCCAGCAGTCCGTGCTGATTCTGCTGGCCGTTGTGCTGGGCGGCATGGGCAAGATACCCGGCGTCATTCTGGGCGCGTTCATCGTGGTGCTAGGCCCCGAGTTGCTGCGCGACTTCGGCACCTTGCGACTGCTGATATTCGCCGTGCTGCTGCTGCTGATCATGCTGTTTCGGCCGAGTGGTATCTGGCCCGAGAAACGATCCTAGGGGGAAGCGATGCTGCTGCAACTGAAACAGGTGTCGCTGAGCTTTGCCGGCAACACCGTCCTGCACGACGTCGATTTCGGCGTTGAACCGGGACGCATTCATAGCCTGATCGGCCCCAACGGGGCCGGCAAGACATCGATGTTCAACGTGATTACCGGGTTCTATCGCCCCCAGCAGGGGGAGATCACTCTCGATGGCGAGTCCATCGTCAAGCGCAAGCCGCACGCTGTGACGCGTCTGGGCATCGCTCGGACCTTCCAGAACGTCCGGCTGTTCCGGGAAATGTCGGTGCTGGAGAACGTCATGGCCGGCCAGCACTGCCGGACGCGATCGGGTGCCCTCGCCGCCGTCCTTCGGCTACCGAGTCAGCGCGCCGAAGAGCGCCAAATTCTCGAAACCAGCCTCGAGTGCCTCGATTTCGTCGGCCTGCTGGGGCATCAGGACCGGCTGGCCACCAACCTTGCCTACGGTCATCAGCGGCGTGTCGAAATCGCCCGCGCATTGGCGACCCAGCCCAAGCTGTTGCTGCTCGATGAACCGGCCGCAGGTCTCAACAGCGGCGAGAAGCAGGCGCTGATCGAGTTGATCCGGCGTATCCGTGACGAGCGCGGCGTCGCCGTGCTGTTGATCGAGCATGACATGAGCCTGGTGATGAACGTCTCCGAGCGTATCAGCGTGCTCGACCACGGCAGTCTGATCACCGAAGGCGACCCGCACACCGTGCAGAACGATCCCAAGGTGATCGAGGCCTATCTCGGCCAGGACGATGAGGAGCTGGCACTGTGACGGAAACCCTCAATCAAACCGATAACGATAGGTCGGAAAGCGTCACGCGGCCTGGCAAGGTACGGCTGAGCATCCGCGATGTCGAAGCCTTCTACGGCCAGATCCAGGCGTTGCGTGGGGTATCGCTGGATGTCCATGAAGGGGAAATCGTGACCCTGCTGGGCAGCAACGGGGCCGGCAAGTCGACCACGCTCAAGACCATATCTGGACTGGTGCGGGCCCGGCGCGGCGATGTCCATCTGGAAGGGGAGTCGATCGCCACGCTGGCCGCTCACGAGATCGCCCGTCGCGGCGTGGTTCACGTGCCGGAAGGCCGGCGTATCCTGCGCGGGCTGACGGTCAAGGAGAACCTGGAACTGGGTGCCTTCACGGTCAAGGACAACGCGCTGCGGCGACAACGGCTCGAGGAAGTCTATGAGCTGTTCCCGATCCTGCACGAGCGTCGCCATCAGGACGGTTCGCTGCTCTCCGGCGGTCAGCAGCAGATGCTGGCGATGGGGCGTGCCCTGATGCACGGCCCCAGCGTGATGCTGCTCGACGAACCCTCCATGGGGCTGGCGCCGAAGCTCGTTACCGACATCATGCGCATCATCAAGCGCCTGAACGAAGCGGGTACCACCATTCTGCTGGTCGAGCAGAACGCACGGCTCGCGCTGCGGCTGGCGCATTACGCCTACGTGATCGAGAACGGCGAGATTCGCATGCAGGGCGAGGCGGCGAGGCTGCGTGAAGACGAATCGATCGTGAAGGCCTACTTGGGTGTGGGTGAATGACAGGGCGTCGGTGAATGACTCGGTAAATAACGAAGTATCGGAGAATCGTATGCAGACCACTCGCGTGATCCATAGTGTCAGTTGTCATGCCGAGGGAGAAGTGGGGGATGTCATCGTCGGCGGCGTGGCGCCGCCACCCGGCGAGACGCTCTGGGAGCAGTCGCGCTGGATCGCGCGTGACGAAACGCTGCGCAACTTCATGCTCAACGAACCCCGTGGCGGCGTCTTCCGGCACGTCAACCTGCTGGTGCCGCCCAAGGATCCACGGGCGCAGATGGGCTGGATCATCATGGAGCCGGAAGACACGCCACCGATGTCCGGCTCCAACAGTCTCTGTGTCGCGACCGTGCTGCTCGAAACTGGGATCCTGCCGATGCAGGAGCCCGAGACACATCTGGTGCTGGAAGCGCCCGGTGGTCTGATCGAGGCCGTGGCGCGCTGCGAAAATGGTCGGGTGCTAGACGTCACCGTGCGCAATCTGCCGGCGTTCGTCGATCGGCGAGACCTGCGGCTCGAGGTGGAAGGGCTCGGTACGCTGCGTGTCGACACGGCATTCGGCGGCGACAGCTTTGTGATCGTGAATGCCGAGGACCTCGGTTTCAGACTGGAACCGGACGAAGCGCGGGATCTGGTCGAGGCCGGCATTCGGATCACCGATGCCGTCAACGCGCAGTTCGGTTTCCATCACCCCACCAATCCCGACTGGAAGCACGTCTCTTTCTGCCAGATTGCCGCGCCGCTCAGGCGGGAGGGTGATGCCTGGCTTGGCCGCAATACGGTGGCGATCCAGCCGGGCAAGCTCGATCGTTCTCCCACCGGAACCGGCTGCTCGGCGCGCATGGCGCTGCTGCATGCACAGGGCAAACTCAAGCAGGGCGAGACCTTCATCGGTGAATCGATCATCGACTCGCGCTTCTACTGCCGGCTCGATGGCACGACGCGGGTCGGCGACAAGGAAGCGGTGACGCCGCTGATCCGGGGGCGAGCTTTCATCACCGGTACACATCAGCACACCCTCGACCCGCGTGACCCGTGGCCTGCCGGCTACCGTCTCGCCGACACCTGGCCGCGTATCGGTCGTCGATGATAGGCATCAGGCCGCCGGTCGCGATCAGGAGGTGACGGGTTCGGGCTGGCGGTCGGGCTTGATATGCGGGCGCTCGGCCATGATGTGCCCGAGGCGTTCCAGCGCCAGTTCCAGTCGTTCGACCAACCCCACCAGCAACACATGGTGATCCGTCGAGGCATCGCCATGTTTGACTATAGCCTCTTCCAGACGCTCGCCCGCCTCGCGGATCCCCTGCGGCTGGCGGCCGTTGGCACTCTCCTCGAAGCCGGTGGCCAGCGCCTGAAGCAGCTGGCGATGGGCGCGTCGAATGACCGGATGGGGCGCATCATCGAGTCGATCGCGCAGGCGTAGCGTAGCGGTGCCCAGATCCAGCCCCGTCAATCCGAGTATGAAAAGGTGGCGCTGATCCTGGGGCAGCATGTCGTCGTGCTGGGCCAGTTGCAGGATGCGATCCGCCATATGGCCAATGAAGCGGGTTTCGGCATCGCGTATCGACCGCCGCCGCAGATGATGAATATCCCTGGAGATCGCATTGATCAAGCGGCGCCGACGCAGGCGCGTGCCCAGACCGGGCAACAGCCGGAAGCCCACCACCACGCAGGTGAGGCCGATGATCACCGCGACCGCGCGATTGGCGAAGCTGTCGAAAGAGAAGTCCATGTTGTTGCCGGGCATGGTCAGCAGGATGTTGAAGATGGTGAAGGCCAGGCAATAACCCATCGTCGCCGGATTGGTCGCCCCCATCAGCCCCAGAAACAGCGGCGTGCCGAACAGCAGCGCCAGCATCGGAAAGCCGTTGGCCTGCGACAGCAGTACATGTCCGAACAGGAACGCGCTGGGAATGGCGGCGAGCATGCCCTTGTAGAACATCATGGTGATCGCGACCGGATTGTCTCGGCTGGCAAAGAAGGACGAGAATAGCGTGCCCAGCAACATGGCAATCATGGCGCTGTTCCAGGCCGTGAGAATCCAGAACGTGGCGAGCGTGCCGAAAACGATGCCCGAGCGAATCGCATTGATAGCGGCGGCGAGATGATCGCGGTGCCAGGCCAGAGAAGCGGAGCGCAACTTGTGCGAGCCAGGTGAGGCGATCGCTTCGCGGGCGTTCAGCATGACCATGGCATGGCCGATCGATTCGCGCAGCCCCAAGTGTGCGCGTCGGTCCAACGGTGCCATGCCTTTTTCGTCGCTCTGGTGCACGAGGTGACGCAGCTTCTGAAGTTCCTGACGCCCTTTGACAACGCCCCTGACTTGCTCCGCCTCGCGAAAGCCTTGGGCGACCTGGCGTGCGATCTCGATGCTGCGCGGATCCAGCTTGTCGGCATGGTCACGCATCATTTGATGCAGCGCCTGGAGATTGGCCAGGAAGCGCAGCGTGCGTCGGGTCAGAACGTGGGTGGCACGGACGCGGCCCGGGCCTTCCGGACCCTCGAAGCGCGCCGCCTGGCTATCCGTTTCCAGCGTGGTCAGCGGGCCGAGGCTACCCCGCAGCGCCTTCTGCATGGCGGGAATGTCGTCGCTCGCCTCCAGGCGCAGGGCCGCGTTCTCGAACGCTTCGTTGATGACGCTATCAGCTTGAGTTGAGAGATGCTTGCCGACTCGGGAGGGCCACAGCAACGAGCTGACCAGGGTGGCACAGATCGCGCCCAACCCCAGTTCCGACAGTCGCGCCACGGCGATGTCGAAGATCCCGCCGGGCGTGCTGCCGTTGGAGATCACCACGATCAGCATGGCGGTGACGGCTGCCATCAGACAGCCGTAGGTATAGTTGTTGCGCCATAGTGAGCCGACATAGGTACACAGCATGATCCATAGCGTCAGGGTCATCAGCGCGGGCACCCTGGCCTGGGCAAACAGCGACATGATGACGATTCCCGCCACCGCCCCGACGAACGTGCCGCCGAGCTGGCAGATGCCTTTCTCGATTACCATGCCGCTCATCGGGCGGATCTGCAGAAAGGCCGCCGAAATCAACGCCCAGTAAGGGCGGTCGAGGTTGAACCAGAGCGCCAGATAGAGCGCGATCATCATCGCCACGGTGGTCTTGATGGCGAACTTGACCGCCGTGGCGTCGGGCATCAGGTAGGTCTTGACGAGCGGTGGCATGGCGCTCACTGCGTGTCGTCGGCAGCGTTCCCGGCTGGCATTGCGTCAGCCGGTCTCGATTGAGCCTGCTCGGTCGGGCGCCGGTCGGCTGGCTGGGTCGGCTTCGTTGTCGTACTGACGGGGTCGGCAGGAGACTCGGATGGCGGCGTGCCGTCGCCGTGCTGAATCCTGACCGTTGCCGTCATGCCGGCGCTGAGCAGCGTCTCGTCCGGAATGTCGTCCAGGGTAATGCGAACCGGAATGCGCTGTGCCAGTCGCACCCAGTTGAAGGTTGGCTGCACTTGCGGCAACAGCTGGTTGTTGAGGCTGGTATTGGTATCGGCGATCCCCCGGCCGATGCCGGCGACATGTCCATGCAGATGGGTATCGCCATTCATCAGGATGACCTCCGCGGGATCGCCGACATCGATGGAGGACATCTTGGTCTCTTCGAAATAGCCCATGACGTAATAGGAGTTCGACTGCACCAGCGCCATCACCGATGTGCCTCGACTGACATAGTTGCCGGCCGACAGCTGCAGGTTGAGCACATGGCCGCTGACCGGCGCGACGACGCGGGTACGCTCCAGGTCGATTCTGGCGCTGGCGAGATCGGCCTGAGCCTGCTTCAGATCGGCGGCGGCAACCCGGCTGTTGATCTGGGCGATCTGGCGATCCTCGGCGCTGATCGAGCGGTTGCTCAACTGATTGCGTCGCTGGGCTTCCGTCTGGCGCAGCTTCAACGTGGCCTCGCGATTTTCGACCGTCGCCTGCGCCTGATCCAGTGCCGCCTGATAACGCGCCTTGTCGATCTCGAACAGCGTATCGCCCTTGGCGACGAAGTCGGTGTCGTTGACGTTGAGCGTGCGTACCCAGCCGGAGACGTCCGGCGCAATCGTGATCACTTCCGCGCGCACGCGGGCATCCCGCGTCCAGGGGGTGAAAAGATAGTAGTTCCAAAGCCAGATGCCGGCGGCCACGGCGATCGCGACGACGACGAGGGTCATGAGGATACGTAGCGAATTGCGCATCAAGTACTCTCGAGCAGGACGGAAAACAGAAAGGTAATGCCGGCAGTGAACAGCACGAACAGCGAGACGTCGAACCAGGCTTCATACCACAAGGCGCGCTGCCCGATCACCCAATGCAGCAGCGAGCGAAGGAAGAGGGTAGCGATGAAGCCAAAGAAGGCATAAATCAGCAGTGGACTGAGAAAGATCCCGCCAACGGCAATTTCCTGTAGACCCATATCTTCCCTGTCAGCCGAGTCGTGATTCGACAAGCGATCAATGTTAGCACGCTATTTAAGTCACTGTCAGACACGCGGCGCTGGAGCCGCCGCGTCTTTCCTGCAGTCTAACCGGAAAAGCCGGAATTCGCGTACCTGGCCCGTGTGAAGGAAAGGGCCGTCAGTGGCGCGCAGGGTAGGTATCGAAGGAGCGGGTATTGAAGGGGCGAGTGGGGGCGTTCATTCGGGATGGTAACGGCTCACTTCCAGCCCCGAGCCAACGGGCAACAAGACGCTGCTCATGCCCGGTGTCGCGCGAACGGCGGCGGCGTAGGCGGCCTGCCCCTTGTCTTCACGTCGGGGAATCATGTTGTCGGCAACCACGATGGCACCGGGTGCCAGTTTGCTCCGGAACGCTTCGAAACTGGGCAGGTAGAGATCTTTCCAGTGATCTACCAGCACGAAATCGAAAGGGCCTGCCTCGTCAGCGAGCAACTGCAAGGCATCGCCTACGCGATAGTCGATCCACTTCGCCAGTCCGGCCTGTTCGGCCATGTCCCGCGCATAGGCCGACTTTTCGGCTTCCAGCTCCATGGTAATGACCTGACCACCCGCAGCGCGTGCGGCGTCGGCCAGCCAGATCGTCGAGTATCCCAGCGAGGTGCCCAGCTCGAGGATTTGCGGTGATTCGAGGCTGCGCACCAGCAGGTTGATCAGACGCCCCGATGCGGGGCCGATCGCCATGTGGCGATGTGGGCCGCCTTGCCCGCGCTTTTCCGCCTCGATGCGCTGATGGTAAAGCTCGATGACGCGTCGCATCGCATCGCTCATGTCCATTTCGGGGAATGACATCGTCATTGGGGTGCTCCAGGTGCAGAGAGTGAATGAGGTTCAGCGACCGATGGCCGGGGTTGGCAGCTCCATCGTCTCGCGTTGCCAGGCGGCCGGTATCGATTGGCGCAACTGCTCGATCAGTGCAGTGATCTTCCGGGGCTGGTGGCCATAGGGATAAAGCAGCGTGACCGGTAGCGGCGGCGCCTGCCACTCTTCCAGACACGGCACCAGGGTCCCCGGATGATGGCGCAAGCGGCGCTCGGCCATCCAGTGGGGCATCAGCCCCAACCCCTGGCCACGAGCGATGGCATCGGAATGTAACGCCAGTTGATCGACACGCAGCCGACTGCCGGCCGACGGCAGGTGATAACGGCCCTGGTAGAGATGACTCAGCGTCACGCCGCTTTCGGTATCGCCGAGCAGGTCGACCCAAGCGTGGTTTTTCAGTTCGTGCGGATGGCTAGGCGCGCCCCGATGGCGGAGATACTCGGGATTGGCGTAGATACCGCGCGTGATCCAGCCCAGCACCTCCTGGCGCAGGCCGCATTCCACCACCGCTCCGACCCAAAGGTGAAGGGCGCTGCCGTCCGGTAGCGAAGGGGCCGATCGAAGCGTGCGCACTTCCAGCCTGGCCTTGGGGTGGCGCTCCAGGAAGCGTTCTGCCTGCCTCGCCACGAAACCGCGCGCCAGCGCCGAGTGAACCTTGACGACGACCTCGCCGCTGATTTCCGCCTTCAAGTCGTCCAGCGCCAGATGGCTCTGTTCTGCAATCCGCAACATCTCCCGCGCGTAACCCAGGAAAAGCCCGCCGGCCTCCGTGGGCATCAGACGGTTGGCCTGGCGCCGAAGCAATGGCTGATCCAGCCGGGTTTCCAGATGCGCGATGCGGCGACTCAAGGTCGATTTGGCGACGCCCAGACGGCGAGCGCTCACCGTCAGGCTGCCGGATTCCATCACATCAGCGAAGGTCGCGAGTTCCTCGAGATCGTACATGAATTTCCTGGCAAGCCTGCCCGGTGGCGGGGCGGATTCGGGCGTGAATGAAAATGGTTATCAGAAACTTTAACGGTTTTATCGCCCCGGTGCGATCTTTCCAGCGGTTGCAAAACACGCAACGCACTGTCGCGAGATTTTAGACAGACAGTATGAAAGAATCTAAATGATAAATATTCGTATTAAGATTTTCGGCCGTGCGAGCCGCTTGTTCATTCGGACTCGTCTTATCAAGGGAACCAACAATGACGTTTTCAACGCCATTACGCTTTTCAGCGCTCACACTGGCGGCTGCGGGGGCCGTCGGGTTTGCGAACCATAGCCAGGCCCAGAGCGAGCTGGACCCTATGGTCGTCACGGCCGCGGGCTACGCGCAGCAGGTGACCAGTGCTCCCGCTTCGATCAGTGTGATCTCACGCGAACAGCTCGAGCGCCGTCAGTACCGCGATGTGACCGATGCCCTGGTGGACGTGCCCGGCGTCATCGTGACGGGCGGCGGGTCGGGGGACAACGGCGCCGACATCAGCATCCGTGGTATGCCTGCCGAATATACCTTGATCCTGGTCGATGGCATGCCGGTCAGTACACGTGAATCGCGCCCCAACGGTAGCGCCGGGTTCGAGCAGGATTGGCTGCCGCCGCTCTATGCCATCGAGCGCATCGAGGTGATCCGTGGGCCGATGTCGACGCTCTACGGATCGGATGCCATCGGTGGGGTGATCAACGTCATCACGCGTAAAGTCCAGGACGAATGGCATGCCAATCTGCGGTTGGGAGCGACGATCCAGGAAGATCGGGACTCCGGCGATGCTCAGCAGACCGAATTCTATACCACCGGGCCGCTGGTCGATGATTTGCTCGGGCTGCAGGTCTTCGGCCGCTACAGCACTCGGCAGGAGGACGACATCGTCGACGGCTACGAGGACAAGGAGCTGGTCAACGGCACGGCGCGCGTGACGCTGACGCCGACCCAGAACCATGACTTCATGCTGGAAGCCGGTCGCACCAAGCAGCAGCGCGAGATGAACGTCGGGAAGACCGTCGAAGAGGGCGGTGATCCTAGTGAATCCGATAATGAGACAGAGCGTTACTCGCTGCGTCATGAAGGGCGCTGGGGTATCGGCACCTCGACCACCTACGTACAACAGGAAGAGACCGAAAACGAGGGGCGAGACATCACGGTCAAGAATACCGAGGCCAAGTCGCAGGTGGTGATGCCTTTTCGCTCGCATACGCTGAGCGTGGGCGGCAGCTACTCCAAGGAGGAGCTGGAAGATACCACTACTAATAAGATCTCCGAGCTCTCCGAGCTGGACATGTACCAGTGGGCGCTGTTCATCGAGGACGAGTACTACCTCACCGATACTTTCTCGGTCACCGCCGGCGTGCGCATGGATGACAACGAAGAGTTCGGCAATCACTTCAGTCCGCGTCTCTACGGTGTCTGGAATCCAGCGCCGCTGTGGACAGTGAAGGGTGGCGTCTCGACGGGCTACAAGGCGCCCGGCGTACGCGATCTCTCGCCGGAATGGGGGGCCGTCAGTCGTGGCGGCAATACCTACGGTAACCCGGATCTCGAGCCCGAGACCTCGGTCACCAAGGAGATCGGCCTGCTCTACGGTCGGCCCAGCGGGCTCAATGGCGGGATCACGCTGTTTCGTAACGACTTCGAGGACAAGATCAGCCGGGTTCCCTGTACGGCCGTGGGCGCCCCCTGTGCGTCGGAGCCCGACAACAGCTATGGCCGTAGCCCCACCACCCGCGTCAATATCGACGAGGCTTATACACAGGGGGTCGAGCTGACGCTGGGAAGTCCGCTGAGCGAGACGCTGTCGGCCAAGGCGAGCTACACCTATACCGATTCCGAACAGGAGTCCGGTGAGGCAGAAGGGGAGCAGCTCACGCAGCTGCCCAGGCATCTGCTGAGCACCACCTTGGACTGGGATCCTGCCGGTCGATTCAGCGGCTGGGGTCGCCTGACATTCCGCGGCGATCAGGAAGAGTATGTGGCGTCGGGGCGTTCCGGCTCCACCGATGCCATTCCCTCCTACACATTGGTCGATACGGGCGGGTCCTGGCGAATCGCCCCGCAAGCCAAATTGCTGTTCGGCGTCTACAACGTCTTCGACAAGCGGATCGATTACGACACCTACAGCCTGGTCGAAGACGGTCGTCGCTACTGGCTCGCTATCGATCTCGAAATATGACGCCGCCTGGAAACTATCCACATAGGATCATCCTCTGGGGCAGCGTAAGACATATCCGGCATCGCCATAGGCCGATGCCGGCTTTCTACTCCATGAACTCGCTAGACAGGAAATCATTCATGCAGATTCGTTCTCACTCTCGTGGCGGCGTGCTGTTTTGCGCTGCGATCGCTCTGGCCGCATTGGCACAGGCTGCCCTGATCCCGCAAGCCCAGGCCCGCACGCTGGATACGGCGTACGGCGATGTCGAAATCGATGGCCAGCCCGAGCGCGTGGTGACGCTGTACGAAGGGGCGCTGGATACCGTCCTGACAGCGGGCGTGACGCCGCTGGGGGCGGTGGCGACTCGCGGCGGCGAGGGCGTGGCGAGCTATCTGGGAGAGGCCGCCGCGGATATAGCCATCGTCGGCACCGCACGCGAGACCAACATCGAGGCGGTCATCGCGCAGCGGCCTGATCTGATCCTGGCCTCGTCGCGCCTGCCCGAGTCGCAGTACCAGCTGCTGTCGCAGATAGCGCCGACGGTGGTGCCCAAAACCGAAGGATTCGAGCCGGAAGCCTGGAAGGCCGAAGCACGTCTCTTCGGCGAAGCGCTGGGCCGCGAGGCGGCGATCGATGACGCCATAGAAGCAATTGAAAATCGTTCTCGATCGCTTGCACAACGCCAGCCCAATGGTGACACTACCGCCACGCTGGCGCGCTGGATGCCCAACGGCCCGCTGGTGATGTCGACCCAGCTGTTCGCGACCGGGCTGCTGGCGGCTAGTGGTTTCGATGTGAAGGACGGCGGTGTGGTCAAGACCGGGCGTCCGCACAGCGATTCGCTGAGTCTCGAGAATCTGTCGAGTATCGACAGCGACTGGCTGTTCCTGGCGACGCTGAACGACGACGGCGAAGCAGCGCTGGAATCCGCCCGCCAGTCGCCGGCCTTCGAGCGCCTCGATGTCGTGCAGCAGGGCCATGTGGTGCCGGTGGACGGCCAGCTCTGGACCAGCGCTTCCGGGCCCATCGCCGCGCAGCGCATTCTCGATGATATCGAGGGCGTGTTGACGCAGTGACTACTGATGCCCTGATCCTGGATTCGATTCCATGCCTCGGATTTCATGACGACCTGCCGTGACTGAAACGATTTCCCGTGAGCGCTCGTCTTTTCGTGAACGATCGTCGCTCCTCAATCTGATGCTCGTCCTGCTGGCCAGCCTCCTGCTGGTCGGCGTGACGAGCCTGCTCCTGGGCGCCGGCGACGTTGGCCCGCTCGACGCCTGGTCGGTTCTGACCGGTGGCGGTAGCGACGAGGCGCGTTTCGTCGTCGAGTCGCTACGCTTGCCGCGCACACTGATCGGCGTGGCCGTCGGCATGGCGCTTGGCGTGGCGGGGTCGCTGATCCAGGCAGTCGCCCGTAATCCGCTGGCCGAGCCAGGGCTTCTCGGTGTCAGCGCGGGCAGTGCCCTGGCGGTGGCGATCGCGCTGGTGCTGGGCGCCAGCGCGGCGACGCTGCGAATCTCCGTGGCGCAGCTGGGGGCGCTGGCCGGATGCCTGTTCGTGCTGACGATGGCGCGCGTCAACGGGGTCGGCAACGATCCGGTCAGGCTGGTGCTGGCCGGGGCGATCCTGTCCGGGCTGCTGGGGGCATTGACCTCACTGCTGCTGCTGGTCGACCAGCGCAGTGCCGACGAAATCCGGTTCTGGGTCATCGGCAGCCTGGCCGGGCGTCGGCTCGAGGACCTTCGCGCTATCCTGCCCAGCCTGCTGTTCGCCGGTGTGCTGATCGTCGCCATCGCCCGGCCGTTGGCGGCGCTCGCGCTCGGCGAACGAGTGGCCGTCGGGCTGGGCCATCATCCCCGCTGGATCCGGCTCCTGTGCGTCATCGCGGTGGCGGTACTGGTCGGCGCGGCCACGGCGGTTGCCGGCCCGATCGCTTTCGTGGGGCTGGTGGTGCCGTTCGTCGCCCGGGCGCTGGCCGGTCCCGACATTCGCCGTACCCTGTGGCTGACGCTACCGCTGGGGCCGATCATGATTCTCAGCGCCGACATTCTGGCGCGACTGTTGGTGGCGCCCTCGGAGATGCCGCTGGGTGTGATTACCGCGCTGGTCGGGGCGCCGGTGCTGATCGCTGTCGTCCGTGCCCACCGATTGCCCGCGCTGTGACGCCTGATGAAGACTCGTACCCTGACACCGCCCGCCTGCCCGATGAATCGTCCTGATGCCGGCGTGACGCCTCCGCCCGGCTCGTGGCGCCTGAGCTGGGCGCTCGGCGAGCGCGACTATTCGATCCTGATCGAGCGTCGCGCCTGCTTCGTCTGCCTCGGCTTGCTGGCTGCGCTGCTGGCCGTTTCGCTTCTGTCGCTATGCCTGGGCACGCTGACGTTGAGCCCGCGGGAGGCGCTGGCCGGCGTCTTCGGTTACGGCGATCCGGTCAGCGCTTTCGTCGTCCAGGAGCTGCGTCTGGTGCGATTGGCCGCGGGTGTCGCGACCGGCGCGGCGTTTTCGCTCTCCGGCTGCCTGATGCAGACGCAGGCCCGCAACCGTCTGGCCACGCCCGGGATCGTCGGCATCGACAACGGCGCCACGGCCTTTGCCGTTGCCTCGGTCGTGGGGCTCGGCACGAGCCTGGCGCCGCCGCCGATGGCGCTGGCGGGGGCCGCCACGGCGACGGCCATTACCTTTGCGCTGGCCAATGACGTCGGGACGCGCGGCTATCGCTTCATCGTGACGGGGATTGGCGTCGGCGCGGTCTTCGGGGCGTTGACGCAGCTGCTGATGGCGCGGGTCGCCATCGACACCGCCAACGCCGCCTATCCCTGGACCGTCGGCAGTCTCAACGCCCGCGACGGTGCCGCGCTGGTCTGGCTCTGGTACGGTCTGGCGATCGGCCTCGTGGTGGCGTGCTATCTCTCCCGGGCGATGCGGATACTGCGCTTTTCGGACGCCGTGGCCCAGGGGCTGGGCTACCGCGTGCGCGCCTGTCGTTACACGGCGCTGGTGGTGTCGGTGGCGCTCGCGGCACTGGGGGTCGCGGTCGCTGGCCCGGTCGGGCTGGTCGGGTTGATCGGCCCGGAAATCGCCCGCCAGCTCTCTTCGCACCGGGGCGTTTCGCTGATCGCTTCGGCACTCTCCGGGGCGATCGTGATGGTCGCCGCGGATCTGGTCGGGCGGTTACTGCTGGCGCCGATCGAAGTGCCCGTCGGTATCGTGACCGCGATCGTCGGGGCACCGTTTCTTCTGTGGATACTGTTACGTCCTGCACCGAGGTTCCAGTCATGAACTCGTTTGCCGCTATCTCGTCCGATGCGTCGCCCTCGAACGTGTCGCCGGACGTCGCACCGCCCCTGGCCGCGCGCCAGCTCTCGTTGAGCTACGGGCGGGGCAGCGCGCGGCGCACGGTGATCGATGCGCTCGATCTCGAGCTCCCTGCCGGGCAGGTGACGGCGATCGTCGGCCCCAACGGCTGCGGAAAGTCGACGCTACTGGCGAGCCTGGCGAGCCTGGCGCGTCTGCACGTACCGGATCGGGGCGCGGTGCTGCTCGACGGTCACGATATCCAGCGTCTGCCGGCGCGCGAGATGGCGCAGCGGCTGGCACTGCTGCCGCAGGAAACTCACGCGCCGGAAGGCCTGACCGTCGCCGAGCTGATCCGCTTCGGACGGCAGCCGCATCAAAGTCTGTTCAAGCAGTGGTCGAGGGACGACCGGCGCGTGGTCGACGAAGCGCTGGCGGCGGCGGATCTGCACGCGCTCGCCGACCGGCCCCTGGATGCCATGTCCGGCGGTCAGCGCCAGCGCGCCTGGATCGCCATGGCGATCGCCCAGCAGACACCGCTGCTGCTGCTCGACGAACCGACTTCCGCGCTCGATCTCGGCCATCAGCTGGAAGTGTTCGAACTGATCCGGGACCTGGCCGCGGCGGGCAAGACGCTGGCGATGGTGGTGCACGATCTGGTCAGCGCGTGCCGCTTTGCCGACTACCTGGTGGCGATGCTGGACGGCAGGATCGTCGCTGCCGGCAGGCCGAGCGACGTGGTGACGACGGCGCTGGTTCGTGATCTCTACGGCGTGGAATGTACCTTGATGCAGGATCCGGCCACCGGCAGCCCGCTCCTGACCAACATCCGCTCGGCTCGCCACTCGCGAGGCTAGGGTGGCGTTGGCTCAGGCGTTGGCGTCTTCGACCAGCACGCGGGAAAACTTGACGATCTCATCGCGGCGATCGGCCCAGCCCAGATGCTGCCAGAAGCGGTGAGCCTCGTGATTGTCCGCCAGGGTATCGAGATGCACCTTCTCGATGCCCGCCGCCAGCAGCGCGGCCAGGCAATGATCGACCATCGCCCGGGCGAGCCCCAGCTGGCGATAATCCGGATCGACCATGACGTGTTGCAGATAGCCGCGGCGGCCGTCGTGGCCTGCCATGGCGCAACCCACGATGCTTTCCCCGCTGGCCGGGCGCGCCACGAAGCTCAATCCTGGATTTCGCTCCAGATAGCGTTGCGTGGCCGCGTAGCCATCGGCGGTTCTGAGCACCACGCCCGGCGTGCGCAGCATCATCGCGGTGAAATCCGCATGATCGTCGAGTGTCATGGGCAGGATATCGGGAAAGGCAGGGTGACTCATGAAACGGGCCTCGGCTTGCGTTGACGGCGAAAACGGATGTTGATGACGGCCAACCCGGCGATGACCATGGCCCCGCCCGCGACCTTGTTGATTCCCAGCGGATCGTCGAGCAGCCAGACGCCGAGAATGACGGCGAACACCGGCATCAGCAGCGTCAATGGCACCACGCGGCTGACCGGATGCTTCTGCAGCAACCGGTACCATAACCCGTAAGCGGCGATCGAGGACATCAAGGCGGTATACACCACCGCGCCCCAGCCGGCCCAACTGGCCTGGTGAAGCGCCAGCCACTGGTCGTCCTCGAAGATCCAGCTGCCCAGCGCGACCAGGGGAATCGCGAACAGCGAGATCCAGCCGGTCATGGTCAGCGGCGCGATGGGTGGGGAGAGCTTGATGATCATGGTCGAGACCGCCCAGAAAAAGGCGCTGGCGAGCAGCAGGGCGGTGGCAGCGGGTGGCGGCAGCGACGGGCCGCCGGCCAGCACCACGACGCCACCGAAGGCGAGGATCAGGCCGACGACCCGGCGGGGCCCCAGCTTCTCCTTGAGGAACATCGCCGCCAGCAGAGTGGCGAACGGAGTACCCATCTGGACCAGAAGCGCACCGGTACCGGCCTCCGATTGCTGGAGTCCGAGAAACAGCAGCGGGAAGTGCAGGCCGCCGAAGGTGACCGCCAGCAGCAGGATCCAGGGGAGTTGTTGGCGCGAGATCCGGGTAAACGGTACGACCAGCACCGCGACCAGCATGAAGCGCAGGACCGTCACCAGCAGCGGCGGCAAATCCTCGACCCCGAGCTTGATCACGATGATGTTGAAGGCCCAGATGGCGATGATGCCGAGACCGATCAGTAAATCCTTGAGGGGCACGCGCGGTACTCATCGTTGAAAGACGTTGTCGAAAGGCGTCGTTGGAGACGTTACCGAATGGCGCCGATACCCCATTGTCTCAGCGACTCGGGCGAGAGCAAGGTTATTTTGAGATGTCACGCGGCCGGGCGTGAAACGCCGACAGGTCTCGGCGTGCCATCGCTGGAACCGCGGGCGATGTCCGGTTGCCGGCGGCTAACTCGGCGTCCCGTTATCCGAGGAATGCGCTACCATGCGTCAACGTCTTCCGAAGGATGACGCCCCGATTTCGTCATCATCGCCACCGAGAGCCCGGAACATGTTCAAGGGAATCGCCTTCTGCGTCTGTTTTCTCGTCGTCCAACTGTTCGCGCTGTCCTACATCGACCATCGGGTCGGCCAGGGTGAATCCGCCACGCGTCAGACGGCCACGGCGCAGAACGGCTCGCGCCAGCGCGAGTCCGGGACGGAGGAACAGGCGTGACGATATGGTTTCAGAGTGAGGGGCGCGGCATGCCGCCGGCGGGAGCGGCTGCATGTATTCACTGATTCAGCAGGCGGTCGATACGCTGAGCTACTTCGGGCTGGTGCTGCTGATGTTCGCGGAGAACCTGTTCCCGCCCATTCCCTCCGAACTGATCATGCCGCTGGCGGGTTACCTGTCGAGCCAGGGTAAGCTTTCGCTGATCGGCGCGATCGTGGCGGGCACGGTCGGCTCGGTGCTGGGGGCACTGCCGTTCTACGGCGTCGCTCGCTGGTTCGGCCATGACCGGATGTCCGCTTTCGTCGAGCGCCACGGCCACTGGCTGGCGCTATCGCGGCGGGACCTGGATCGCGCCGATCGCATCTTCAAGCGCCACGGCGACTGGATCATCCTGTTCGGCCGGCTGGTGCCCGGTGTGCGGTCGCTGATTTCGTTGCCGGCCGGGGTCTACGCCATGCCGATCGGGCGCTTTTTGCTGCTCACCGCGTCGGGCAGCGCGATCTGGAGCGCCTTCCTGGCCGTAGCCGGCTATCAGCTGGCCGAGAATTTCCGCGCGCTGGAGGCCTATATCGGCCCGGCGTCGAAGCTGGTGCTGGGGCTGCTGGTGCTGGCCTGGCTCTATCATATCGGTAAGCATTACTGGCGCCGTCGCTACGGGTGAGGCGGCGCCGCAACGGCGAGGAGGAAGGGCATGCTGGCGAGGGTTCGGGCCTGTGGAGTATGGGTGTTGTGCGCGCTCTTCGCGGTACCGGCATGGGCGGAGACGTTGCCGCGCCAGACGGTGATCCTCGACGACGGCCGGCATGAGCATACGCTGCATGTCGAGGTGGCGCGGACGGCATCCGAGCGTGCGCGTGGGCTCATGGAGCGCGAGTCGCTGGCGGAGAACGCGGGCATGCTGTTTCTCTACGACCGCGAGCAGCCGGGCAGCAACGCCTACTGGATGTACAAGACCAGAATCCCGCTGGATATCGCCTTCATCGGCGGTGACGGCGTGATCCGCTCGCTCAGGACGATGCCTCCCTGCCATGCGACCTCATCTCGCGACTGCCCCGTCTATCCGGCAGGCGCGCCGTTTTGGGCTGCGCTCGAGGCCAATGCCGGCTACTTCGACGCCCATGACCTGGCCGTGGGAGATCGAGTCGATCTCTCCTCCTGGCTGGCGCCGTGACGGCATTCGTGTCCGGCATGAGGCATGCCGATCATGAAGGCATTTGAGCCGGGAAGGGCCGCTTTAGGCGACGAAAGCGGGCGATGGATGCGGTGATGGCGCATCATCGGGGGAAACGGACGGCGGACACGTTACCTCGCGGTTTTGCCCGGCTCGAACTCACTATATGATGGCGCGCCGTCAGGGATAAGATATGTTGCAATAGGCAAGTCCACGGGCACGGTGCGATTCGAATCACACCCTGACGCACGCCGGCCAGCCTGTCGTCTTCGCGGTCGGGAAACCGATCAACACAATAAACGGGAAAATCTTCGAGGTATGCGCATGAAACGCCATGCATTAACCGCAGCCGTTCTCTCCTCCGCCCTGATGGGTGCCGCATCGATCTCCACGCCGGCCATGGCTCAGGAGCAGCAGTACATCACCATCGGCACTGGTGGCCAGACCGGCGTTTATTACGTCGTCGGCCAGTCCGTCTGCCGGATGGTCAACCGCAGTGCCGAAGAGAGCGGCATTCGCTGCAACGCACCGTCCACCGGTGGTTCCGTTGCCAACGTCAACGGCATCAAGTCCGGCGAGCTGAACATGGGTGTCGCCCAGTCCGACGTCCAGTACAACGCCTACAACGGCGAAGCGCAGTTCGACCAGCCGATGGAGAACCTGCGTTCGGTCTTCTCGCTGCATGGCGAGCCGCTCACCATCCTGGCGCGCGAAGATGCCAACATCCATTCCGTGCAGGACCTGAAAGGCAAGCGCGTGAACATCGGTAACCCGGGTTCCGGCCAGCGCGCCACCATGGAAGTGCTGATGGACGCGGAAGGCTGGGACACCAGCGTGTTCTCGCTCTCTTCCGAGCTGGGCGCCGCCGAGATGGCTTCCGCGCTGGCGGACAACAACATCGACGCCATGGCGTACGTCGTCGGTCACCCCAACGGCGCGATCCAGGAAGCGACCACCACCGTCGCCTCCAACCTGGTGCCGCTGAACGACGAGGCCGTCAAAGGACTGGTCGAGAAGTTCCCCTACTACAGCATGTCCACCATTCCCGGCGGCATGTACGAGGGTAACCCGGACGACGTCGAGACCTTCGGTGTGCGCGCGACCTTCGTCACGTCTGCCGACGTCGACGACGAAGTCGTCTACCAGACCGTCAAGGCCGTATTCGACAACTTCGACCGCTTCAAGCGTCTGCACCCGGCATTCGCCAACCTGACGCCGGAAGACATGATCAGCCAGGGGCTCTCCGCACCGCTGCATGAAGGCGCCAAGCGCTACTACAAAGAGCAGGGCTGGCTGTAATCGCCCACGGCGTCATTCCTGACGGAATGCGTTAATCTTCGGCGCGGCGGTTGGTTGCAACCGCCGCGCCGTTGGATCGATACCTTGCGACATCGACCGTCGCATCGAGTCAAGCGCGGAACGCGGACGCGAAGCGTAGCGATTCATTCGCGCAGGCGATTACTCAGTGTTTGCTCAGAAGTTGTCTGCAACACGGGCGAGTCTCCGGCTTCCCGCCGTATGGCCGGGTACCGCTCTTCTGAAGGCACCTTCTCAAGTCAGGATCTGCTCATGACGGATAACAAGGCTTCTGGCCCCGATCAGGCCAAGCTGGACGAACTGGCTGCGACCGACACCGGTGGTCGCAAGCTGACCGGAACGCCCAACCGCATCCTGCTGGGTGTGGCGGCGCTGTGGTCGCTGTTTCAGCTCTGGATCGCTTCGCCGCTACCCTTCATCGTCGGGTTCGGTGTCTTCAGCGCCACCGAGGCGCGCTCCATCCATCTGGCGTTCGCCGTTTTCCTCGCCTTCATGGCCTATCCGGCGTTCAAGCGCTCTCCGCGCGAACGCATGCCGATTCTCGACTGGGCCATGGCCCTCGTGGCGGCGTTCTGTGCCTCCTACCTCTACTTTTTCTATGCCCAGCTTTCCCAGCGTCCCGGCGCGCCGATTCTGCAGGACGTGATCGTCGGCGTGGTGGGGATCGTGCTGCTGCTCGAGGCGACACGTCGCGCGCTCGGCCCGCCGCTAATGATCATCGCGCTGATCTTTCTGGTCTACTCGCTGGCCGGACCGTACATGCCGGGCATGCTGGCCCACCGTGGCGTGAGCTTTTCCGGACTGGTCAACCATCAATGGCTGACCACGCAGGGGGTGTTCGGCATCGCGCTGGGGGTCTCCACCAGTTTCGTGTTCCTGTTCGTGCTGTTCGGTGCGCTGCTCGACAAGGCCGGGGCGGGCAACTATTTCATCAAGGTGGCGTTCTCGCTGCTGGGGCACTATCGCGGTGGCCCGGCCAAGGCCGCCGTGGTCTCTTCCGGCCTTACCGGCCTGATTTCCGGTTCCTCGATTGCCAATACGGTCACCACCGGCACCTTTACCATCCCGATGATGAAGCGCGTCGGCTTCAGCGCGACCAAGGCCGGTGCGGTGGAAGTCTCTTCGTCCGTCAACGGTCAGATCATGCCGCCGGTGATGGGCGCGGCAGCGTTCCTGATGGTGGAATACGTCGGTATTCCCTACATCGAGGTGATCAAGCACGCGTTCCTGCCGGCGGTGATCTCCTATATCGCGCTGCTCTACATCGTCCATCTCGAAGCGCTGAAGGCGGGCATGCAGGGCTTGCCCAGCGGTAACCCGCAGCGGCCGTGGCTCAACAAGATTCTCGGCTTCCTGACCGGCCTGGTCGGCATCATGGCGATGGCGTTCGCGGTCTATTACGGCATCGGCTGGCTCAAGCCGGCCTTGGGAGAGGCAGCGCCCTGGGTCATCGCGCTGGGTGTCGGTGCGATCTACATCGCGCTGATGAAGATCGGTTCCCGCTATCCCGAGCTGGAAGTGGACGATCCCTCGCAGGAGATCACTCAACTGCCGCGCACCCGGCCGACCGTCATGGTGGGGCTGCATTACATCCTGCCGGTGGTGGTGCTGGTGTGGTGTCTGATGGTGGAGCGTCTGTCGCCGGGGCTGTCGGCGTTCTGGGCGACCGCCTTCATGATCTTCATCATCCTGACCCAGCGGCCGATCGATGCCTTCTTCCGCGGCAAAAGCGATCTGGCCAACGACATCAAGCGCGGCGGCATGGATCTGTGGGACGGGCTGATCGATGGTGCTCGCAACATGATCGGCATCGGTATCGCCACGGCCACCGCCGGCATCATCGTCGGCGCCGTGGCACAGACCGGCGTCGGCCTGGTGCTGGCGGATCTGGTCGAGACGCTGTCGATGGGCAACCTGCTGCTGATGCTGCTGCTTACCGGCGTGCTCAGTCTGATCCTGGGCATGGGGCTGCCGACGACCGCCAACTACATCGTGGTATCGGCGTTGCTGGCGCCGGTCATCGTCCAGTTGGGGGAACAGAACGGGCTGATCGTGCCGCTGATCGCCGTCCACCTGTTCGTGTTCTACTTCGGCATCATGGCCGACGTGACGCCGCCGGTGGGGCTAGCCTCGTTCGCGGCGGCGGCGATCTCCGGCGCCGATCCGATCCGGACCGGCTTCCAGGCGTTCTACTACAGCCTGCGGACGGCGGCGCTGCCGTTTCTATTCATCTTCAACACCGACCTGTTGCTGATCAACGTCGACTGGATCCACGGGATCGTCATCTTCGTCGTGGCGACGGTGGCGATGCTGATTTTCGCGGCCGCCACCCAGGGCTTCATGCTGGTCAGGAGCCGCTGGTACGAAAGCCTGGTGCTGCTGCTGGTCGCCTTCTCGCTGTTCCGTCCGGGCTTCTGGATGGACATGGTCGACGCCCCCTACGAGGAGGTGCCGCCGGCGCAGTTCGAGCAGGCGCTGGGAGAGATCGGACCCAATGAGCACCTGATGACGCGCATCGATGGTCTCGACGCCTACGGCGCGCCCACCAGCTTCGTGATCCAGGTGCCGGCGACGGAAGGCGACACCGGTGCCGAGCGGCTCTCGAGCCTGGGCCTGCATCTGATGCAGGAAGACGGCAAGACGCTGGTGGACATGACCGACTTCGGTAGCCAGGCGGAAAAGCTGGGCTTCGATTTCGACCAGGAGATCGTCTCGGTGCGTATCCCCACGTCCCAACTGCCGAAAGAGCTGATGTGGATCCCGGCGCTTTTGCTGTTCGGATTGGTGGTGGCGCTCCAGCGACGTCGGCGCGGATCTAGGGCCAACAAGCTCCAGCAGGTCGCGGCAACCTGACGTAGCATTAAAGGCGTGGCAACATGACGGTCGTCTCCTCGGAGACGGCCGTTTTTCGTCCCCGCGATGTCTCGCGCTGCCTCCGCCGCGCGATCCCGTCGCGACCCTGAGCGAGATGACCTGAGCGAGGTGAGCGTGAGCTTCCCCGACGCGTCTATCGATTATCGTCGGCATCCGGAATGCTACCGGATCGGCCATGGCGAGCGCGGTGTGTTCCATGTCCAGCCCTACAAGGATGAGCTGCTTCCGTTGTGGGCCATCCGCAACGAGGCGGACGCCAGGCAGGCCGTCGCCGAACTGCACGCGTGCTATTGCGACTATCGCGAACGAGGCGATTTCGTGGGCATGGACATGGCGCGGAAATACCTGCAGATGGGCTATACCCGCGCACGGCGCTATGCGTGCTATCCCGGCGGGCGTAAGAAGGACGCCCAGGGCCGTCTACGCCAGCCGCGCAACGCCGATGCCGAGAAGGCTCGCATCGCCGAGTGCTATCGCGAAAGGCTGGATCGCGTTCGGGCCGACGAGGCCTACCAACAGGCCAAGCGCGAGCATCAGCGTCGTCTGAAATCCAGGCGCTGATCGCCGAATCAAAAGATCAATGTTGTGACAGGAGCCTTTCATGCCAGCGCTTGCTGCCATTCATCGTTATCCGATCAAATCCACGGCCGGCTCGTCGCTACAGCGCGCTCGGGTCGAGGAAGAGGGTCTGGTCGGCGATCGCCGCTTCATGGTGGTCAAGCCCGACGGCACCTTTCTCACGGCGCGTACGCATCCCCAGCTGCAAAGGGTGCGGGCGCAGTTCGATGGCGAGCGTCTGACAGTGACTCACGGCACGCTGCCGCCGGTGGACGTGGCGCGCCAGGAGTTCTCGGGGCAGCCGTTCGATACCCAGGTGTGGGCCGATCCTTTCAGCGCGACCACCACGCATGCCTCTCTCGACGACTGGTTCAGCGAGGCCGCGGGCGAGCCCGCACGGCTGCTGTGGCTGGGGGAGCGATCGCCGCGCTATCGGCAGTCGATCGGGGTGAGGGTCAGCTTCGCCGACGGCTATCCGCTGCTGCTGATCTCCGAGGCCTCGCTGGAGGATCTCAACGCCCGCACCGACGGGACGCATGTGATGGCGCAGTTCCGGCCCAATCTCGTCGCGACCGGCACCGAGCCCTACGCCGAGGATGGCTGGAAACGCATCCGGATAGGCGACGTGACGTTTCGGGTCGATGCGCCATGCTCTCGCTGTGCCATGGTGACGGTCGACCCTTCCAGGGGCGAAAAGCGGGCCGACAAGGAGCCGCTGAAGACGTTGGCGGGCTATCGCCGCGGCGAGAAGGGCAAGGTCTATTTCGGTCAGAATCTCGTGGCGGAGAATAGCGGTGACATCGGCGTGAACGACCCGATCGAGGTGCTGGAATCGTCGCTGTGACATGAACCGAGCATGAACGTTATCGGCGGGTAACGTTCATGCCCGTCGCGCTCTCTCAGCGGTATAAAAGGGTTCATCTTCACGCAAGGTTGTCGTGCCTTCTGTTACATTAGATTTTATTAAATTTCTGATGTTTCTCGACTTTCTTTTCCCTCCCTGAAGCCGGCTGTCATGCAGAGTTCATGAACACGATCGACGAAGGGCGGAAGGCCAGATTTTACGTTTCTTGACACTCGTCGGCTGTCGACCAAGTCGCGAAAAATCGCGATTTCGTGATCCGCTTCGGACCCGCCTGCATCAACACTCCATCACGTAGCCTTACAAAATTTGCAGCCTGCAAAGCGGTTTTTGCTTGCCCGATCCTGCCTTTCCGCCGTACGACTGGAAGCGAAGTCTGCGCCTTTCGTCTCATGCTCGAGTCGTTAGCCAACGATGACGACGGCCAGGCCGACATCACCGCCGGAAAGTCGAGCTCGGACGCCGAAACGACCGCGTGAAAACCGGCCTCGTCGATCGTCGCTATCCATATTGCCATTACACAAACCGCCACTGCACAAGGAGTGCTGCCATGCAATTCTTCGACCGTCTGCTACTCGAGAACCGGGCCTGGGCCGACGACATGAAGGCCTCCGACCCCGACCTGTTCGAGCGTCTGCACCAGGGGCAGTCGCCCGCCGCGCTGTGGATCGGCTGCTGCGACAGTCGGGTGCCGGCGGAGCAGATCTGCAATGCGCGACCTGGAGAGCTCTTCATCCATCGCAATATCGCCAACCTGGTGCATGAAGACGATGCCAACGTGTCGAGCGTGCTCGAGTACGCGATCAACGCGCTGAAGGTGGACCACATCATCGTCTGCGGGCATCGCGGCTGTGGCGGCATCCAGGCGGCGGTGAGCGGCGACGACGCCCTTCGGACGCTGCCCCATGTCGACAGGCATCTGGGACAGGTCAAGCAACTGGTCGCCGAGCGGGACGCCGAACTCGCGCAGTTCTCGCAACTCGGCGACAAGGTCGACCATCTGGTCGAGCTCAATGTGATCGCGCAGATCGAACGGCTTGCCGGCCTGAAACTGATCACCGGGAGCTGGCAGGCGCGGCGGGCGCCAAGCCTGCATGGCTGGGTCTACGATCTGGCGAGCGGACACCTGGAGGAAGTCTATCGTCGCGAGGCCGAGGGCGCGGAGGACGGGTTCGACGAGCCGGACTGGCAGCGTGTGGCGGCCGGTTAGAAGCTGATCTTCGAGAGCAACCAAAAGCAATAAGCCACGCCATTTCCACGCTGTGACTCAAGGATCCGAGGACACGACAATGACGGCATCGAGACAGACGACATCGACCCAGAAGACATCGAGACAGACGACGCCTGCGGCGTCGGCCGCTCACGACGGCTCCGATACCTTCCGTGACACCAGTCCCGACAGCCCCGATACCTTCTCGCTTCGACATCTCTCCCGCGATATCCCGGCGGGCATCGTGGTCTTCCTGGTGGCGATCCCGCTCTGCCTGGGGATCGCGCTGGCCTCCGGCGCGCCGCCCATTGCGGGACTCGTCGCCGGCATGGTGGGCGGCCTGGTGGTAACGATGTTCAGCGGCTCGGCGCTCAGTGTCAGCGGCCCGGCGGCGGGGCTGACCGTGATCGTGCTGGACGCGATCGAGCAACTGGGCAGCTTCGCTGCGTTCCTGATCGCGGTGATACTCGCCGGCGTGCTGCAGCTGCTGATGGGTGTGTTCAAGCTGGGGCGGATCGGTGCCTTCGTGCCGACTTCGGTGATCAAGGGCATGCTGGCGGGGATCGGCCTGATTCTGGTGCTGGGGCAGTTCCCGATGGCGCTGGGGCATCCGCTGGACGAGATGCCGTCGCTCGCCGACCCGGTTGCGCTGTTCAGTGGCATCTCGCCGCTGGCGACCGGGATTGCGCTGTTCAGTCTGGGCCTGCTGATACTCTGGGAGCAGCCGATGATCAAACGCCATCGCGTGCTGGCTCTGATCCCGGGGCCACTGCTGGTGGTGCTCGGCAGCGTCGCGATCGATCGCCTGGTCGGCGGTGCGATGCCTGGCTGGGCGCTGAGTGCCGGGCACCATATCGACCTGGGCGGGCTATCCGGGCCGACGGAACTGATCGGGCAGATGACACGTCCTGACATCGGCGCGCTGGCCAACCCGGCGGTCTATACGGTCGCGATTACCATCGCCATCATTGCCAGTCTCGAGACCCTGCTGAGCCTGGAGGCCATCGACAAGCTCGACCCTCTCAAGCGCCATTCGCCGCCGCATCGCGAGCTGAAGGCGCAGGGCATCGGCAATATGGTCTGCGGGCTGGTGGGGGCGCTGCCGGTGACGGCGGTGATCGTGCGCAGCTCCGCCAATGCCAACGCGGGTGGCCGCACCCGGCTGTCGAGCCTGATCCACGGCAGCCTGCTGCTGGTCAGCGTGGCGTTCCTCGCCATGTGGCTGGAGCTGATTCCGCTGGCGACGCTGGCGGCGATCCTGCTGCATACCGGCTACAAGCTGGCCAGGCCGGCGCTGTTCCTCGATCAGTATCGCGAAGGCATGCGCCGTTTCATCCCGTTCACCGTCACGGTGATCACGATTCTGGCTACCGATCTGCTGATGGGCGTGCTTGTGGGGCTAGTGTGCAGTCTCTACTTCCTGCTGCAGTCGGGTTACCGCTCGGCAATCGCCTGCACCCGGCGCGGCGATCACGTGCTGCTCAAGTTCCAGCAGGATGTCTCATTTCTCAACCGCGAAGAGATGCGTCAGTGTCTCGATACCGTGCCGGACAACGGCGAGCTGATCATCGACGCTATCGGTGCCAACTACATCGATCCGGATATTCGCGAGGATATCGATCGTTTCGTCGAGCATGCCGCGGCCAGGGGGATCGTGGTCGAACTACGCGATGTCGAAGGGAGGACCGGCACGTTCGGCGATGTCGAAGCGCTACCGGGTATCGCTCGCGCCGGTTGATGGAGACCCGATGACAATCCATGGCGGTCGCCATGCCCATCGAACCGTGGCAACCAGCATATTCGATCGGCATGGCGCCGTATCACGAGCGGGATTCCGAGAAACGGGTGTCGCAGTCGTCGGCGCCCAGCTGCGTGACCTCTCGTGGCGCGCCCTGATCGTCGAGCAGGACCTGACCGATACCGGCCCGGTTCCACAGGCGCTCGCCTTTCGAGGCCCGTTCGGGATAGTAGGGATCCACCGCCATGCGACGCCGCTTGGTGAGCCAGTTGAGCGGTGACCAGGGCGCGTAGAGCCAGCGATTGAGGCGGTCGAACCAGTCGAGCAGGGTGTCGGGGAAGGTGTTCTTGAGGCCACTGCTGGTGATCTGCCACATGCGAGGGCTGTTGCGATGCTGGCGAATGGTGATCGCGTAGACGAAGGAGTAGTGCACGTCGCCGGAGAGAATCACGTAACGCTGGGGCGTGCGGCTATGGCGCAGGATGTTGAGCATGGTATGAGCCGCACCGGGGTGCGCCATCCAGTTCTCCGCGTCGACCAGCAACGGCTTGCCGAACCAGGTGAAGACGCGCTGGATGCCTTCGATCAGCTTGACCCCGAAGATCGGCGCCGGAGAGACGATGATCACCGAAGGTTCCTCGAGCAGTTCCTGCTGGAATTCGCTCAACGCTTCCCAGTCCATCAGGCCCGAGGGGTGGTGCCGGCGACGTTCGCTACGCCAGCGCCGTGTGCGTGTATCCAGCACCACCAGGCGCGGCGTCGAGTCGAGGGTGTAGCCCCAGCCGGTGAAGCCCAGCAGGTGGGTCACGAGCCGGTTGTGCGTCTCGCAATCGAGCCGGCCGTCATGGCTGGCCGAGTCGAGCCATTCGCGGCTGGCGGCCAGCGGCTCGGCCAGGCCGTCGGGGTCGTTGCCCCATCCCTGACACAGCAGGTACGCGATCAGCGCGTTACCCACGATCCGGCGCGAGAACGGATGCTCATAGACCGCGGCTTCCCAGGCGGCGGAGAGATTCCAGTCGTCGGTGACGTCATGGTCATCGAAGATCATCAGCGTGGGAAGGTGGGCGAACAGGCGCGCCACGTTTGGCAGCCCAGCGACGAAAGCATCGATGTGGCGCTGTTCGGCGCGGTAGCGGTCCTGCTCCTCGGCGGCGAGTTGGGGAATTTCCACCTCGATCAGCCGCCACGGTGTCGGTGACCACACCAGTAGATACATCGCCAGCAGCTCGGCGAAGGTGATCAGGTGATTTTCCGCGCTGGCGGTGGTGAAGATCGGCTTGCGTACGCCGCCGAAGAATTTCTCGCGCAGGGCTTCGGTGGAGCGGATCGCCGGCAGCAGATCGTCGCGATGATAGTAGGTCTCGTCGCGGGCGTAGAGCTCGCTGCCGCTGGCGATCTCCGTTCCCTCCAGGCACTCGTCGTAAAGGCCCAGTCTCGCAATCAGCGCATGAATGGCGGCGAGCATCGGCCCGGCCACGTCGTCGGCATAGATTTGATCGCCGGTCATCAGTAGCGCTGCCGGCCGCGCGGCGCTGTCGGCGTGGCGCTCGCTCAGCCAGCGATCGGCGCGCACCAGGCCATCGGGGCTGGCGTGATGCGGCTTGCGGCAGGAGCCGTGGAGCAGATTGTCGTAGCGCGAACGCAGCACCAGCGTAGGCAGTGGCTCACCGTCGTAGCAAAGGGCCTCGCCCCAATCCCGCATCGAGCACCAGCCGGTGCCTTTCCCTTCCTCATTCACTCCCCCTGCGGCATTCACACGATAGGCGAGGTCGTAGGCGATGCGGACATCCCGGGGCAGGGCATCGCCGAGCGGCAGGTCGATCAGGTGAAGGTGAGCGTGATGACCGACCGCCAGGCGAGTCGTCGCCGACTCGAGATCGTGGTGCTGCGAGAGGTCATCGGCAGATAGCGTCAACTGGAGTTCGATCGGGCGCGAAGCGATCAGCCACATCACCAGTCGCTGCGGCATGGCGCGACGGAGCATTGGCCCGGCCAGGATGTCGGGAAGATCGTCTGACAAATGTCGTTCCTGATACGTCGGTGAACTACGCTCTGTCGGAAAAATGGCTGCGCTTGGCGGCTTTCAGCCAGATTTCAGGCAGAGCTCAAGCATACTTCAGTCGCGACGTTCAGCCCACGCTCTGCCGTGGACAATCCGTCTCGCCGGCATCCACCGGCATTCAACGTCGGCGCTTGAGCGTCCTGTCGATCACGTCCAGCCCGGGCACGTACTGGCCGCGAGCTGCCTGCATGGCGCGCGCCAGGGCCTGTTCGGCAACCCGGTCGTGATCCTGGGGGAGCGAGTTGACCTTGCACGGCAGGAAATCGAGCAGCCGATCGTCACCGAATGTCGCCAGATGCAACTCGGCGGGCGGCGCACCGTGTTCGAGCAGGACGTCGAGCAGCCCGTCCATTAGCGTGTAGGAGGCGGTGACGATGGCATCCGGCAAACCGCCCTCGTCCAGCAGGCGGCGCATCAGCGCTGCGCCGCTGTCACGATCGTAGCGTTCACCGCTGAAGCAGCGCGGGCGACACCGGGGCCTGTCGACCAGGGCGTCCAGAAAGCCGCGCCGTCGTTCGGTGCTGATCGACAGATTCGGCACCGCGTCCAGCCACACCACGTCCGACACGTCGTCGGCCAGCACCGAACGGGTCAGCATTTCCCCGGCAGCGCGACCGTTGGTGACGATGTTGACGAATCGCTCGGGGTCCAGCGGGCGGTCGATGGCGATCACCGGCAATCCCTGGGCCGACAGTTCGATATAGAAAGCGTCCTCGGGGCTCAGGCTGCTGGCGACCAGCAGCACGTCGCAACGCTGGGCGCGCAGCGACTTCGCGACTTCACGCTCGCTTTGCGGATCGTCGTCGGAACCGGCGATCAGCAGTTGATAGCCCTGCTGGCGCGCGCCGTGTTCGAGCCGCTTGGCCAGGCGTGCGTAGCTGCCGTTTTCCAGGTCCGGCACGATCAGGCCCAGCGTCCGGCTGTCGCCGCCGCGCAGGGCCGCCGCCTGGGCATCGATCCGGTAATCGTGGGCATTGGCGATGGCCAGCACGCGGGCTACCGTGGCCTCGCTGATGCGACGCGTCCTGGCCTGGCCGTTGAGCACATAGCTGGCGGTGGTGCGAGAAACGCCGGCCAGTCGGGCGATATCGGCAAGCTTCATGCAAGGCTCCTGCAACGTTCATGATCGACGATGACGCGTCCGCACGGTTGGGAACGATACCGCGTCGGGCCGCCCCGGCCCAGCCTGATTTTACGCTCGGCGCTATCCGGCCCGCTCCGTCGCAGAGAACTGTGGCGAAGATCTGAGGCGAAGGTCTGCTGCGAAGGTCTAGCTTGTCAAACGGCCGACGAACGGAGAGCATGTCGACACGACAGGTGACACGATTCAGCAAAAAGTTGGAACATCCGATGTCCTGGTGGTATCGGAAGCGCCGCTGCCCCATGCTACGGACATCGAACGACCATTCGGAGAGATCGTTATGCTGACCCTCCAGCCGCAGGACGCGGCGCTCAATTGCCAGGCCGACAGCTGGCAGGATGCACTGGATCAGGCCGCCGCGTCGCTGCACCGGGCCGGCCTGGTCGAGGCGAGCTATCGCGACGCGCTGCACGCCCGCGAGGCGCAGGGTTCGACCTTTCTCGGCAGCGGTATCGCCATTCCCCACGGCACCCCGGAGAGCCGCGAACAGATTCACCGAACCGGTGTGCGGCTGCTGCAGTTTCCCCAAGGCGTGACGTGGCACGACGGGAATCAAGTATTCCTGCTGGTGACGATCGCCGCCGCCAGCGACGAACATCTCGACGTTTTGCGGCGATTGACGCACGTGCTCGACGACGAGAGCGTGGCCGAACGCCTGGCCAACGCCGACACGGCCGAGGCGATGGTGGCGCTGCTGGCCAAGCCTCAACGCAAGGCACGCCTGGATGCCGGTACGCTCTGCCTGGGTTTTCCGGCGCGTGACCGTTTCGAGCTGGCGCTGGCGGCGGCCGCGCGGCTGCGCCAGGCCGAGTGCGTCGATGCGCGCTTCGTCGCCGCGATCACCGAGCAGGAACCGATCTCGCTGGGCCAGGGGCTGTGGCTGGTGAGTGCTGCCGCCGGCGTCAGTCAGCCGGCGCTGGCGCTGGCGACGCCGGAACGCTCGTTCACTGGCCCGAAAGGCGTGGTCAATGGCGTGTTCTGCGTGGCGGCGCAAGACGACGTTCATCGGGAGCTGCTGGAACGGCTGGCGGATCTGCTGGATAGCGGCGAAGGCGAAGCGCTGGTCGACGCCGATGCCGACCACGTTCTGGCGCGTCTGTCCGGCGAGTCTAGCCACGCCGAGACCGCTCGCGTGACGCTGCTCAACGCCCACGGACTGCACGCCCGCCCGGCCAAGCTGCTGGTCCAGGCAGCCCGCGAGCAGTCCGTGCCGGTTCGCGTGCGGCTGTTGGAAGGCGCGGCGGAGACGGTTTCCGCCGCCAGCCTGACCAAGGTGATCGGGCTCGGTGCCCGGCGCGGCCAGACGCTGATCTTCTCTGCCGAAGGCGGGGGCGAGGGTGGGAGCGCCGAGGCGGCGTTGGCGGCGATGGTCGCCGCCGTCCAGGGCGGGCTCGGCGAGTCCGTGAGGCCGCTGGCGGATGCCGCCAGCACCAGCCACGTCTCGCGGCGCGATGCGGTGGCCGAGGCAACGGGAGAAATTCCCGGCACGGCGGTACCGGAGCCCATCACCGACGATACCGCGTTGCCGGCTACCGCCGCCTCGCCGGGACTGGCGATCGCGCCGGTCTTCGTGATGCGCGCACCCAGCTTCGATTATCCCGAACGGGCCCGCGATCTGACGCCGGAAAAACAAGGCGACGCCGAACGGCAGCGCGAGCGACTGCGCGCCAGCCTGGTCGAAGCGCGCGAGCAGCTGCACGCGCTGATCGGCACCGCCAAGGGCGGCGACGTGGCCGAGATTCTCTCCATGCATGCCGAGATGCTCGACGACCCGGAATTGCACGAGGCCGCCTTCGAGGGCATGCGCGACGGTATGAGTGCCGAAGCGGCGTGGTGGCAGGCGATCGATACCGCCGCCCGCGCCCAGGAGGTGCTGGCGGATCGGCTGCTGGCCGAGCGCGCCGCCGATCTGCGCGACGTGGGTCGCCGGGTGCTGGGCGTGCTGTGCGGGGTCAAGATGCCGACACCGCCGCAGCGCCCGTACATTCTGGTCACCGACGATATCGGCCCTTCCGACGTGGCGCGCCTCGATACCGCCCAGGTGCGCGGATTGCTGACCGCCCGCGGCGGCGCGACCTCGCACAGCGCGATTCTGGCGCGGGCGCTGGGCATTCCTGCCGTGGTCGGTGCCGGTGAGCGAGCGCTGACACTCGCCAACGACGACGAGCTGATCCTCGACGGTGACCTCGGCCGGGTGATCGTGCGGCCCAGCGCGGAGCGCCGCGACCGTGCCGAACTACGCCTCAAGGAGCTGGAGCGGCTGCGTCGCGAAGCGCACGGCCTGCGCTTCGAAGAGGGCCGCACGGCGGATGGCCGGCGTATCGAAGTCGCTGCCAACTTGGGTAACACCGCCCATGCCGAGGATGCCGTCGAACACGGTGCCGAAGGCGTCGGATTGCTGCGCACCGAATTCCTGTTCATGGCGCACCCGGAGGCGCCGGATCTGGAGACCCAGATCGGCGAGTACCGGCGTGCCTTCGACGCTCTCGACGGCCGCCCGCTGGTGGCGCGTACGCTGGACGTTGGCGGCGACAAGCCGCTGCCTTACTGGCCGGTAGCGGCGGAGGACAACCCGTTCCTCGGCCTGCGCGGCATCCGGCTGGCGCTGACCCGCCCGGACGTGCTGGAAACTCAGCTGCGGGCGCTTCTGACCGCCGCCGGCGATCGGCCGCTGCGGATCATGTTTCCGATGGTCAAGGACGTCGACGAGTACCGTCAGGCCAGGGCGATCGTCGACCGGCTGCAACAGGAGATCGGCGCGTCCGACGTCCAGGTTGGCGTGATGATCGAGATTCCCTCAGCGGCGCTGCTGGCACCGAGCCTGGCGGCGGAGGTCGACTTCTTCTCCATCGGCACCAACGACCTGACCCAGTACACCCTGGCGATCGACCGCGGCCACCCTGAGCTGTCGTCCCAGGCGGATGGCTTGCATCCGGCAGTGCTGCGGCTGATCCGGATGACCGTGGAGGCGGCTCACGCCGAGGGCAAGTGGGTCGGCGTCTGCGGCGAGCTGGGCTCGGACGCTGCCGCCGTGCCGGTGCTGGTCGGGCTGGGCGTCGACGAGCTCTCGGTCTCCGTGCGCCAGGTGCCGATGGTCAAGGCACGCCTGCGCGGGATCACCGAGGAGAGCGCTCGCCTGCACGCCGAGACGGCGCTGGCCCAGGCTACCAGCCAGGCCGTGCGCGATGCGCTGGAGGCGCTCTAATGGCGCACGTGCTGGTGGTGACGCTCAATCCGGCGCTGGATCTGTCGATCCAGCTGCCGCGGCTCGAGCCGGGGGCGGTCAATCGCACGCGTTCGTCGCATCTGGCGGCGGCCGGCAAGGGGCTCAACGTGGCCCAGGTGCTGGCGTCGCTGGGTCACCGGGTCACCCTGTCCGGCTTTCTGGGCGCGGACAACGACACCGCGTTCGTCCAGGCCTGCCGGCGCGACGGGATCGAGGACGCCAGTCTGCGCCTGCCCGGCGAGACCCGGATCAACGCCAAGCTGGCCGAGGACGACGGTCGCGTGACCGACATCAACGGCCCGGGCATCGAGGTCTCCGAGGCGGCACTGGCCGAACTGACGGCCGATCTGGTCACGCGCTGCAAGGCGACGTCGCCGGCTGCGGTCGTGGTGACCGGCAGCCTGCCGCCGGGCGTGTCGCCTGAGGCGCTGGCGACGCTGATCCGGGCGCTCAAGGCCAGCGGCGTGCCGGTCTGGATCGACACCAGCGGCCCGGCCCTGACCGCGGCGCTGGCGGTACTGCCCGACGCGGCCAAGCCCAACGAACAGGAGCTGGCCGACTGGGCCGGCGGCCCGCTGGCCGATCCGGCGGCCCAGCTCGATGCGGTCCGGCGTCTGCACGCTTCCGGTGTCGAGGAGGCGATCCTGTCGCTGGGTGGTGAGGGCGTGCTGTGGATCGGCCGGCGCGGAGAGTGGCGCGCCACGCCGCCCCGGGTCGAGGTCCGCAATACGGTGGGCGCGGGCGATACGTTGCTGGCCGCTTTGCTGCATGGCGTGATCGCGGATCAATCACCGCAGGAGGCGCTGCGCCAGGCGACGGCACTGGCCGCCGAGGCGGTGCGCCATATCGGTGTCGGCAATCCGCACGCCGAAGACTTCCAGGAATTACTGCAACAGACGAGCGTCAGCCGCTGCGGCGAAGCGCGCGTCGGAGGGAATGCATGAACGGGGAACGCATGAATGTCATTCTGATTACCGCCTGCCCCAGCGGCATGGCGACGACCTTTCTGGCTGCAAGACGCCTGGAGCAGGCCGCCAAGCGTCGCGGCTGGGAGGCCCGGACGGAAATGCATGGCGAGCTCGAAGCTGTCACGCCGGTGTCGGAAGCGGCGATCGCCGCGGCGGATCTGATCGTCGTCGCAGCGGAGCGGGTGCCCGAAGCCGCTCGCTTCGCTGGCAAGCGGCTCTATCGCGCGCCGATCCAGCAGGCGCTGCCCGACCCCGAGGCGTTTCTCGAACGCGCCGCCCGCGAGGCGACGGTGTTCGATGCTGCCAGTGAGCCCGCGGAACCAGCGAAGACAGTGTCGCCCGAGTCTTCCGGAATCAAGCGCATCGTCGCGGTCACGGCCTGCCCGACCGGCGTGGCTCACACCTTCATGGCGGCCGAAGCGCTGGAGCAGGCCGGGCGGGCGCTGGGTCATCGAATTCACGTCGAGACACAAGGGTCGGTGGGAGCGCAGAACCGGATCACCGACGAAGACGTCGAAGCCGCGGACGTCGTGCTGCTGGCCTGCGATATCGAGATCGACAACGCCCGCTTCGCCGGCAAGCGGGTCTATCGCACGTCCACCGGTAGTGCGCTCAAGCAGCCGCAGCAGACGATCCAGAAGGCGCTCGACGAGGCGCAGGTGGAATCGGCCGGCAGCGGGAAGGGCGCCAGCGGCGAGCGCAAGAGCGGCGGATCCCCGAAGAGCGCCAAGGAGCGCGGATTTTACAAGCACCTGCTGACCGGCGTTTCGTTCATGCTGCCGATGGTAGTGGCGGGCGGTTTGTGCATCGCGCTCTCGTTCGTGTTCGGAATCAAGGCCTACGAGCAGGAAGGGACGCTGGCGGCGGCGCTGATGCAGATCGGCGGCGGCACCGCCTTTGCGCTGATGGTGCCGGTGCTGGCCGGTTACATCGCCTATTCGATTGCCGACCGTCCGGGCATTGCGCCCGGCATGATCGGCGGGATGCTGGCTTCGACGCTGGGCGCCGGCTTCATCGGCGGGATTCTGGCCGGCTTCCTGGCCGGCTACTCGGCCAAGGCGGTGACGCGCTACGTCAAGCTGCCGGCCAGCGTGGAGTCGCTGAAGCCGATCCTGATCATTCCGCTGCTGGCGAGCCTGGTCACCGGCCTGATCATGATCTACGTGGTCGGCACGCCGGTGGCGGCGGTTCTGTCGGCATTGACCGCCTTCCTCAACGACATGGGCTCGACCAACGCGGTTCTGCTGGGCGTGCTGCTCGGCGCGATGATGTGCTTCGACCTGGGCGGGCCGGTCAACAAGGCAGCTTATACCTTCGGCGTCGGGCTGCTGTCGACCGAGACCTACATGCCGATGGCTGCGATCATGGCCGCGGGCATGGTGCCGGCCATCGGGATGGGCCTGGCGACGTTCCTGAGGCGCAGCCGGTTCGCCCAGGCCGAGCGCGAGGCGGGCAAGGCGTCGTTCGTGCTGGGGCTCTGTTTCATCAGCGAGGGGGCGATACCCTTTGCCGCCAAGGATCCGCTGCGCGTGATTCCGGTATCGATGGTCGGCGGCGCGGTGACCGGGGCGCTCTCGATGTGGTTCGGCGTCAAGCTGATGGCACCGCACGGCGGCCTGTTCGTGCTGCTGATCCCGAACGCCGTCAACCTGGCGCTGCTCTATCTGCTGGCCATCGCTGCCGGCTCGGTGATCACCGGTGTCGGCTACGCCCTGCTCAAGCGTGGCGAGGCTGGCATGGCACCGGCCGCCGCAACCCTGCCCGAGTCCGCGTCGGCCGAGGCGAGCCGCCAGGTGTCATTTTCAGAAGACGACTGCACCAGGTGGCGGGGCGTAACGCCAGGTGTGAAGGCGGCTCCTGACAGCCCGGTATCAGCAGTCACCTTCACCAACCTCGACTATGCTCAGTACTCCTATGCACCACAGGCGAGTCGGGGGCATGGCGTCAGACTCAACACCGATTGCCGAGCAAGGCGTGGCCACCCTGCCCGATAAAGCCTGGGCCCAGGCCCGGCAGCGAACGGACATCATCGGACCACTGGCAGCGCTTGAGGTGGTGGGGCATGAGGCCGTCGACGCCGCCGCTCAAGCGCTGGGCCTGTCCCGGCGACAGGTATATGTCCTGATCCACCGTGCCCGGCAAGGCACTGGCCTTGTGACGGACCTGGCTCCCGGCCAATCCGGCGGCGGGAAAGGCAAGGGGCGTCTGCCGGAGTCGGTCGAACGCATCATCCGTGAGCTGCTGCAAAAGCGCTTTCTGACCAAGCAGAAGCGCAGTCTGGCGGCGTTTCACCGCGAGGTCGCTCAGGCGTGCAAAGCGCGCCCGTTGCGGGTGCTGGCGGCGTACCTCCCGCTGCTATTACGCCGCTGGAACAAGTGCAGATCGACCACACGGTCATCGTCCTGGTCGTCATGGACGAGCGCGACCGGCTACCCACGAGACCTTCGACCGGGCCATCGCCGAGCATCTTGCCCGGGGCTGAACCTCTGGCCCTGACACACGAAAGGCCCCGCACGGGTGACCGGGCGGGGCCTAATCGGCAAGGGCGAGAGGAGCGCTATCATCCGGCCAGCCGTGCAGCGATGCCGGCGACGTGCTCGCCCTGAAAACGGGCGAGGTTCAGCTCGGTCTCGCTGGGTTGACGTGAGCCGTCACCACCGGCGATGGTCGCGGCGCCATACGGCGAGCCGCCCTTGACCTCGGAGATATCGAACTGGGCCTCGAGACCATAGCCGATGGGCACGATCACCATGCCGTGATGGGCCAGGGTCGTCCAAGCGGTGAGAATCGTGGTCTCGTTGCCGCCGCCGGTGCCGGTGGAGGTGAAGACACTGGCCACCTTGCCGCGCAGGCTGCCGCTCGCCCACAGACTGCCGGTCTGGTCGAGGAAGGTGCGCATCTGGCCGGCCATGTTGCCGAAACGGGTCGGCGTGCCAAAGATAACGGCGTCATAGTCGGCCAGTTCCTCGGGACGCGCCTCGGGGGTGTCGAGTGCCTTGCCGCCGGCCTTGGCGAAGGCCTCCGGGTCCATCGTCTCGGGGACCCGCTTGATCGTCACTTCGACACCGTTCACCTGGCGTGCGCCGTCCGCGATGCTGTTCGCCATGGTCTCGATATGGCCATACATGGAGTAGTAGAGCACCAGTACCTGGGTCATGGGGTGTACCTCCTTGGGAGTGTTGCGAGTTGTCGATCTTTCGAACAAACGGGAGTATCCGGAAGTAAGTGGTTGATACCTGTCCATCACAGGAATGAGCCTAGTCGCTTGCTCACCGGATTACCTGGTTGATGGAGGGTGGTCAGTTATCGCCTAGCAACATCTAGCCTGGCCAGCGCCTGTTCAGGCAGCGACAAGCTCACGGAATCCAGTACTTCATCCAGCTGACCTAGGCTAGTGGCGCTGGCAATGGGCGCGGTGACCGCGGGGCGGCTCAGCAGCCAGGCCAGAGCTACTTGGGCGGGCTTGGCGCCAAGCTCATCGGATACGTTCAACAGCTCCTGCAGAAGTCGCTGACCGCGCTCATCGAAGTAGCCCTTCAGGAAATCGGCCCGGGCGTTACCTTCCAGATCTTCGAGCTTCGAATACTTACCGGTCAGAAAGCCGCTGGCCAGGGAGAAGTAGCTCACCACCCCGAGCGCATGCTCCTCGGCCACATTCGCAAGCCCGGCCTCAAAGTCGTCACGGTCATAGAGGTTATAGAGCGGCTGCGTCACTTCGTAGCGGGGCAGCCCCTGATTCCGGGAGACCGCCAGGGCCTCGCCCAGTCGCTCGGCGGAATAGTTGGAAGCGCCGATGGTTCGCACTTTGCCGGCCTCGATCAGCCGGGCGAAGGCCCCAAGGGTTTCCTCCAGTGGCACATCCTGGTCATCGATATGTGCGAAGTAGACGTCCAGGTAATCGGTACGCAGGCGCTTCAGGGAGTCCTCGACGGCGGCCTCGATGTTGGCCGCCGAGAGGCCCTTGCGCGGCTCCCACATGCCCACCTTGCTCATCAGTACGAGATCGTCGCGCCGCCCGCGCCGGGCCAGCCACTGACCCAGAACCGTTTCCGACTCACCGCCCTCGAGCCCCGGCGCCCAGGCCGAATAGACATCGGCGGTGTCGATGGCGTTGAAGCCACGCTCGACGAAGCGATCGAGCAGGGTGAAGGAGCGGTCTTCATCGGCGGTCCAGCCGAAAACGTTGCCACCGAAGACGAGCGGTGCGATCTCGACCCCGGAGCGGCCCAAGTTGCGTTTTTTCATGATCCTTTTCTCTCCCATGTCGAAAACCTGTTGAAGGCAATGCCTGGTACCTGTCACGGTCGCGCTACAGCATCCGCTTGAGCGTATCGTCACGCTGGACAAAGTGGTGAAACAGGGCGATGCCGATATGCCCGAGGACCAGCGCGGTCAACGCCCAAGCCAGCGGTGAGTGCAGGCTGCCGAGACTTGCGGCCCAAGCGATCTCTTCACTCTCCGCAAAGATCTCCAACCCGAAGGCGGTCAGTCCATAGCCGCCTCCCAGCATCACCATCACCCCGGTGATCGGCATCAGCAGCATGCCGGCGAAGAGCAGGCCATGCCCGGCCTTGACCAGCTTGGCAGTGGCCGGGTCCTGGGCCGGACGCTGATGACGCTGACGCGCCACCCACGCCAGGCGCAGCACGATCAACACCAGTAGCAGGGTGCCGATGGAGACGTGCCAGGGAACCAGGGTCTGGCCTACCCAGTGCTCCCCCTCGGCGATCCGGTCACCAAACTTGAGCAGCTGCCAGATGATCAATACCGCCATCAGCCAATGGAAGGCCTTGCTGACGCTGCCATAGCGTTCTTTGGAATCGTTGATCATCGACATCTCCGCCAGGTAGTTTCAAAAATTCAAGCAGCTCCAAGCTAGCAGGCTAGCAAACCGCCTGCTATCGCCGCGGTCCCGACGTCTCGATCAGGCAATGCTCTCGACGATGCCGCCTTCCACTCGCAGGGCGGAGCCGGTGGTGGCACTGGCCTGGGGCGAGGCCGCATAGACGCACAGGCTGGCGACCTCCTCGGGGGTGGCGAAGCGCTTGAGCAGCGTCGAGGGGCGGTTCTCCTCCAGGAACAGGGTCTCCATCTCTTCGGCCGAGACGCCGCGCTCGGCGGCCAGCTTGGCCATCATCGCCTGGGCGCCTTCGGTACGGGTCGGGCCGGGCAGGATGGTGTTGACCGTGACGCCACCGCCGGCCAGCACCTTGGCCAGACCGCGGGAGACACCCTGCAGGGCCGCCTTGCTGACGCCGTAGTGCACCATCTCGGCGGGTATGTTGAGTGCCGACTCGCTGGAGATGAACTGGATGCGCCCCCAGCCACGGGCCTGCATGCCCTGGGCATAGTGCCGCGCCAGGCGCACCCCGCTCATGACATTGATCTGGAAGATCTCTTCCCAGGCGGCGTCGTCAATCTCGAAGAAGGGGCGGCCGCCGTAGATACCCAGGTTGTTGACCAGGATATCGACCTCGGGGCGGGCCGCGATCAGCGCCTGACAGCCTTCGGCGGTGCCGGGGTCGGCCACCACGCCGCTGGCATCGTCACGGCCACTGGCCTGCTGGATATGGGCCACGGCCTTGTCCACCTTGGCCTGATCGCGACCGACCACGGTCACGCTAGCACCCGCCTGGGCCAGGCCAGTGGCGATCGCCAGCCCAATGCCCGCGGTGGAGCCGGTGACTAGGGCCTGTTTGCCAGAAAGTTCAATTCGCATCATCTACCTCCTGCTGTATTGCGTGAGTTGCCATGTGAGGTGGCTGTGAAAGTGGCGTGGCCGCCTCAGCCGAAGCGGTAGGCGGACAGCTGCGTCTTGAGCACTTGTTCCGAATAGATCTTGCGGCCCTTGTCCTTCCCCGCGGCGCCGGCGGCGACCATCAGCGGGATCAGGTGCTCTTCGTCGCCCGGCGGGTGGCACTGAGGCGCATGGGGTGCCCGAGCCCAGTCGCCAAGCGCGGCGTGGCGCCGATCCGGCTCAGCCTCCACGGTCTGAGTCAGCCAGTCATCAAAGGCCTCGGAGGGTGCGGTAAAACGCGCATCCCCGTAGCCGCGCATGTTGTGGAAGCTCATGCCGCTGCCGACGATCAGTACACCTTCATCACGCAGCGACGCCAAGGCCTCGCCAGCGGCGAGATGGGCCGCGGGATCGAGATCATCGCGCAGCGACAACTGCACTACGGGGATATCCGCCTCGGGGAACATCAGCTTCAGCGGCACGAACATACCGTGATCGAACCCCCGCTCGGTGTCCCGTTGGCTGGCCAGACCGGCTTGAGAGAGCAGCCTGTCGACCTGCTCTGCCAGGGCCGGCGCGCCGGGGGCCGGGTAGGTGAGCTCATAGGTGTGGTCAGGAAACCCGTGGTAATCGTAGATCAGCTCGGGGTATTCACCCGCGCTCACGCGAAAGCCGGGGGTTCGCCAGTGGGCGGAGACCATCAGGATCGCGCGGGGGCGGGCCGGCAGCGAGGCGGCCACGCCCTTGAGGAAGCCTGCCATGCCTTCCCAGGTGCCGGGCGGGTTCCAGTCCATGAAGAAGCACGGGCCGGCGCCGTGGGGAATGAACAGCACCGGCTGGGTGGTTGAATCAGGGGGCGATACGCTCGCGTTGGTCATCGTGTAATTCCTTGGGCCATGCGGCCCGGTGAATACTTAGGTAGGTAATACTGTATCCTCACTCCCTTAGTAAGAGAATATGGTATTTTATGCAAACACCTTTAACTATGAGTGCGAAATAGATGCTGGACCGTTTTACGGGGATGCGGGTCTTTACCCAAGCGGCAACCCACGGCAGCCTATCGGCGGCGGGACGCGCGCTGGGCATGTCGCCGGCTATGGCCACCAAGCACATGGATGCCCTGGAGGCCCGGCTGGGCGTCAAGCTACTGCATCGCACCACCCGACGGCTGACGTTGACGGACGCCGGCACCGACTATCTCGAGGCCTGCCGGCGCATCCTGCAGGAACTCGACGAGGCGGAGTCGGAAGTGGCCGCCCAGAGAGTCGAAGCGGTCGGGCGGCTGCGCATGAATGTACCGCTCTCCTTCGGCGTGCGCTTCATCGCGCCACTGCTACCCGCGTTCCACCGTCGCTATCCGAAGGTGGAGGTCGAACTGGGCCTGAGCGATGCCCAGCACGGCCTGATCCAGGAAGGCTGGGACCTGGCGATCCGCATCGGTCATCTTGCCGACAGCTCGCTCAAGGCGCGACGGCTGGGCGACTGCCCGATGCGGGTATGTGCCGCGCCGGACTATCTGGAACGATACGGCACGCCGGGGGGCGTCGCCGAACTATCCGGCCATAACTGTCTGAGCTATACCCTGTCGCCCTCTCAGAGAGAGGGGACCTGGAGCTTCGGTCGCGAGGGCGACATTCAGGTGCCTGTGCAAGGCGATCTCAAAGCCAACAATGGTGATGCATTATTGGCGGCGGCGCTTGGCGGGCAGGGCGTGATCTATCAGCCGAACTTCATCGTGGGGGAGGCCCTGGCGCGCGGTACCCTGGTGGCCCTGGAACTCGACCAGCCCACGCTCGACCTGGGCGGCTTGCATGTGCTGTTTCCCCCCGACCGGCGCCCACCAGCCAAGGTCAGGGCGATGATCGATTACTTGGTTGAGGCATTTGCGCAGTCCTCCTGCCAGACCCCGTCTCTGACAACTAGGGAAAGCTCGGCCAGTGTAAGGAGACTCCGTGACCAGCCCGACTGATAACATTCTCCATCTGCCGGACTTCCAAGGACGATAGCATTCTGGAGAATCGCGCCATTTGGTTCTTGAACACAGGGCCACAGGGCCCAGAGGAGGCCGTTCAATACCTGGCGGTGATCCCGCCCTGGCAAGCTCATCGTCTGGAGCGGCGAGACGATGTCCTCGATCAGCGACCAGCTGGTCAACAGGAAAGCGCACTTGTTCAAAGCGATTGCCCGCTTGCTCAGAACTCCCGTGCATAATGCATGCTTTGTCCGGAAAACGATCATTAGGCGGCCAACCCGGACAATGTCCGAGAATAGACTTGTTTGATGGGTTTTCGGACAATAAGATAGGCGGACGGATTAACGGACAAAAGGGGCGGTCAATGGCGCTGATCGGCTATGCGCGGGTCTCGACGGCGGAGCAGGATACCGCCTTGCAGACGGATGCGCTTCGCAAGGCGGGGTGCGAGCGGATCTTCGATGACACTGTCTCCGGGGCCAAGGCGGATCGACCGGGCCTGACGGCCGCGTTGGAGTTTCTACGCGACGGGGATGTGCTGGTCGTGTGGCGACTGGATCGACTGGGACGCTCGCTGCCGCATCTGATCGAGGTCGTCAGTGCCCTGGAGGCGCGGGGTATCGGGTTCCGGTCGCTGACCGAAGCCATCGACACCACCACGCCCGGTGGGCGGCTGATCTTCCATGTGTTCGGTGCCCTGGGGCAGTTTGAGCGTGACCTGATCCGGGATCGTACCAGGGCGGGACTGGCCGCTGCCGCCGCTCGCGGGCGCAAAGGGGGACGCAAGCCTGTCGTCACCGAGGACAAATTGAAGCGGGCAAGGGAGTACCTGGCCAACGGGCTGAACGTCCGCGAGGCCGCCGCACGGATCAAGGTCAGCAAGACGGCCCTCTACGCCGCCTTGAAGGCCAGCCAGCCCGATATCCACGATAAGGCCGAAAAGGCGGACGACCTTACAAGATGACGGCCGCCAAGCAGCGGATTGCGCCATGTCGGTCGCCATGCGGGCTGTGCGGACATGGCGTAGGGTGTTACCGAAACAGGCTTTGGGAACAAGCGTCGCCGATTGCGCCGCGGGAGTGGCGTCGCCGTTGAGCATAGGAGTGCCGAATATGAGGGTCGCCCAGTCTCTGAAACACGTCCTGCATCATTACCTCTTCTCGTTGCGGGGCCGCCTGCTGTTGGGGGTCGTGGTGATCTGGACGCTGCTGAGCATGACACTACTGGCCTTCGGCTGGCAGTCCGGCACCCTGCTGGTCGAGGAATCCAACCGCGTGCATCTGCGGTATGAGGCGGAGCTGATCCGCAACGACATCACGCATGAGATCGAGCAGCGTCTGGAGGTACTGGAGCGCCTGGCCGGGCTGTATCCCGACGCCTCGCCGGGAATGCTGGCCCGGGGTAACCATGACCCCTTGCTCGCCCTCTTCGAGGGCCTGATTCTGGTCGATGCCGAGAACATCGTCGTCGATGACTGGCCGACGCTTGAAGGTCGCCGCGGCCAGGACATCGGCTATCGGTCCTATGCGCGCTTCATGCGCAACGTGCAGCGCCCGCATGTCAGTGAACCCTTCGTCGGAGCGGTCTCCGGCAAGCCCATGGTCATGATGCTGGTACCGCGCCACACGGAGCAGGGCCGCTACACGGGCTTCGTGGGTGGCCTGGTGGAGATCGCCCGCAGCGAGCTGTTCGAGGGGTTCCAGCGCCTCCGGCTGGGCGACGAGGGCCATGTGGTGATCGCCACGGCCTCGGGCCGGCTGCTCTATCACCCCGACCAGCGGCAAGACCTGCCAACGCTGGAGGACGTGGCGCGCGACCCCTGGCTCGATCTGGCGCGCGATGGCTGGCAGGGCGAGGCCAGTGGCAACCTGCTTGGAAGCAGCGCGGGCCTGACGGCCTATCGCCAGATTTGGCCCGCCGACTGGATACTGGGTCTCTACCTGCCCCTCGATCAGGTCTATACCCCCCTGGCAAACGTCATGGAGCGCATTACGTGGCGGGGCTGGTGGGTGTTGGGGCTGTTGCTGCCGATGATGGCGGCCGTGATCTGGCTGACCCTGCGGCCACTGACGCGCCTGGCCCAGCAGCTCAAGGAGCTGAGCCAAGGCCACCGGCGCTCCCTTCAGATCGCCACCCGCCTGTCCGAGCTGCGCAACGTCATCGACGTCTTCAATGAGGTGGAGCATGGCCGTCTGAAGGCCATGGAAGACCTGCAACAGCGTAAGGCATTCCTGAAAGGTATCCTGGCCGCCTCGCCCCAGGGCATGTTCGTCACCGACACCCAGGGAAACCTGACTTTCGTCAATCAGGCACTGAGACAACTGCTGGGGATCACGCCGCCGGTCCACCTGCCGACCTGGGCCCAGCGTATCCACGAAGAGGATCGCAAACCGGTGGTGGCCGCCTGGCAGGCGAGCCTTCTCCGGCACCAGGACGTCGCGCGCCAGTTTCGCTACTACGGCGAGCATGGTGAGCTGTACTGGTTGGACGTCCACGCCACTGCGATCCGGGTGGACGGCGAGATCATCGGCCAGGTGGGGGTCGTACGCGATATCACCCAGCGTCAGCACGAGGATGCCCTGCGCCGCTGGGAAGCGGAGCACGATCCGCTGACCGGCCTGCTCAACCGCCGCGGTTTCGAGCGCCGGCTGGAGGAAGCCTTTGCCGCTTGGAAAAAAGCCGGCACCCAGTCGGCCCTGCTGATGTTCGATCTGGACCATTTCAAGGCCATCAATGACGCAGGCGGTCACGCCCTGGGCGACAGCATGCTCCGCGAGGTGGCGGCCGCGATGAGCGCGGAAACGCGCAGCAGCGACCATGCCGCCCGCCAGGGGGGCGACGAGTTCGCCATTCTGCTGCCTGGCTGCGAGTTCTCCCAGGCCATGCGCATTGCCGAGTCGCTGCGAGCGCGCATTGCGGCCAAGGGTCTGGAACACAACGGCCGCACGTGGAAAGTGACGGCCAGCATCGGGGTGAGCAACTTCCAATGGTCGGACCAGAGCGTCGATGACGTGGTAAGGCGTGCCGATGCTGCGAGCTATGCAGTCAAGTCACGGGGGCGAAATGGTGTGGTCAACGCATGACCCTGCCCTGGAGGTAGCCGGCAGGGAAAGGGCAAGACCGAGTGTTACCTATGCCACAGCAGCAAGCCCGGAGGGTGCAATCGACCCCTGACATTCCGTGCAGCCGTCTTCTGAAAATGACACCAGGCCTCCTGATTCGAAACGGCTCTGGTTCGCGAGCGTTGGCATCGCGTCCTACATTGTGTGAAAACGACGGGTTGGGAAAGAGGGGTTGGGAAAGAGGGGTTGGCAGCGATTCGGTCGTTGCCAACCTTTTGCGTTTTACCGATCGAGTATGCGTGGTCCACAGGAGAGACGTGATGAAGATTCACTGGCAGGGCGACCGCCTGGTCGTTGCCGAGGGCGATATCACCCGCTTCGAGGGCGATGCGATCGTCAATGCCGCCAACAAGAGTCTGCAGGGCGGTGGCGGCGTCGATGGCGCGATCCATCGCGCGGCGGGGCCGGACCTTCTCGAGGCGTGCCGCGAGTTGCGACGCACGACCTGGCCGGAGGGGCTACCGGTGGGCGAAGTGGCGATGACGCCGGGGTTCCGGCTGCCGGCGTCTCACGTGATCCACACCGTGGGGCCGGTTTTCGCCAAGTCGGAGGATCGCTCCGAGCAGCTGGCCGATTGCTATCGTAATGCGCTGCGCCTGGCGGGAGAGCATCGATTCACGCGGCTGGCGTTTCCGGCCATCTCGACCGGTGTCTACGGTTATCCGGCCGACGCGGCTGCCGCCATCGTGGCCGGCGTGATGCGCGAGTTGCTGCCCACGCTTCCCGACCTCGAGGTGACGCTGCTGTTCTTCTCGGCGAGGGATGTCGATACCTTCCTGGCCCACGGCGTCCCGGCCGGCTGACTGGTGCCGGCGCTTGCCGGCCAGCGTCGAGACCGGGCCGGGGCGGTCTCACTCCTCGGGCTGATACTTGTAGCCGACGCCGTAGACGGAGCGGATGATGTCGCGGTCCGGCCAGACATCGGCGATCTTGCGTCTGAGCTTCTTGACGTGGCTATCGACGGTACGCTCGGAAACGATACGGTGATCGCGATACATGTGATCCATCAACTGGTCGCGGGAGAAGATGCGCCCGGGGCTGTACATCATCACCTTGAGGAGCTGGAACTCGACCGCGGTGAGATTCAGGTCCTCGCTGCCCGCCATCGCGCGCCAGCCGTCTTCGTCCAGCGTCAGGCGGTCGCCTTCGGAGGTGGATTCGTCCGTGCCGGTGGCGCCGTAGCTGCGGCGCAGCACGGCCTTGACACGGGCCACGACCTCCCGGGGGCTGAAGGGTTTACAGATATAGTCGTCGGCGCCCAGCTCGAGTCCCAGCAGGCGATCCACTTCCTCGACACGGGCGGTCAGCATGATCACGGGGATGGCGGGAAATCGTTCGCGGATCTGGCGGCACAGGGTGAGACCATCGGTGCCGGGCAGCATCAGGTCGAGCAGGATCAGCATCGGCTGATTCTCTTCGAGCCACGCCATCACGGCATTGCCGTGATCGATGTGATCGGAAGCGTAGCCGCTCTTCGACAGATAGTCGGCGACCAGGCGTGCAATCTTGGGTTCGTCCTCGACGATCAGAATGGTGTCGTTCATCAAACCGGCTCCCTGTCAGTTGGCGTGGCTGCCGTGGCTACTTGCCGTGGCTACTGAATGGTTCGTTGTATCGTTCGTGTCGTTCGTGTCGTTCGTGTCGCTCGCCGGCCCGCTCCGGGAGCGACGCCTTGGCGGGCGAGCCGCACGAGTGGTCGGCGCGCTCGAGGGAGGCGTCCGCCGTCCGGTCGGCGGGAAGCGCCTGCGGGAACGTCAGCGTCCAGCGCAAACCGCCGAGTGGCGAAACCGAGGGCACCAGCGTGCCGCCCTGCGCTTCGATCAGCGCGTTGGCGATCGACAGTCCCAGGCCGCTGCCACCGCTGCGGCGATTGCGCGACCCTTCCACCCGGTACAGCCGCTCGGTCAGGCGGGGCAGCTCGTCCTCCGGCACGCCGGGGGCGGTGTCCTCCCAGACGACGGTCGCCTGATCGCCACGGCGCTTCAGCGTGACGCGCAGCGTGCCGGGGCTGTCGGTATAGGCGATGGTGTTGGACAGCAGGTTATCCCAAAGCTGACGCAGACGCTGGCTGTCGGCACGCACCCACAGCGGTTCGGTTTCGAGCTGAAGCGCGAGGCCGAGGCTTTCCAGTCTCGGCTGACTGTCCTCGAGGCGCTGCACCAGCGACTCTTCTAGATCCACAGGCACGAGGTGCATGTCCAGTGCGCCGGCGTCGCTCTGGGCCAGCAGACGCAAGTCCTCGACCAGATGCCCGAGCTGGTCGACCTCCTGCTGCAACGATCCCAGGTTGTCCACCGACAGGGGGCGAATGCCGTCCTGCATGGCTTCGATCTCGCCTCGCAACACCGCCAGCGGCGTGCGCAGCTCATGGGCGATATCGGCGACCCAGCGCTGGCGCGCGCGGCGGTTGGCCTCGAGCGTCTCGGCGAGCTGGTTGAAATCCGCCGAGAGACGCGAGAGCTCGTCGCGGCCGCGCTCGGAAAGACGCACGCTGTAGTCGCCGAGAGTCAGCCGGCGCGTGGCCAGGGTCATGAGCCGGGCACGGCGGCCCAGCCACCAGGCGAGCCCGCCGGCCAGGAGCAGGGAGGCAAGAAACAGCGAACCGACGATGATGGTCAGGTTGCGTTGCTGGCGCTCGAGAAAGATCTGGTCCATCCGCGCCATCAGTCGCTCCGGCGGCAGGTAGCCCAGCTGGCCGACCAGCTTGTTGCCACTGCGGATCGGCACGAAATGGGGCTCCGGTGGCGGCGGAATGTCCAGATCGTCCCGGGGAGGCGGCTTGAGCAGGGGCTCGCCGATCACCGGATTACTCAGTTCGTCGAGCAGAACGTAGCCGCGGGCATCGGAAAACTGGCGGTCGATCCCGCTGGGAGGGTGTTTCTCGCTCGACCAGAGCTGGCTGCGAACCAGGCTCTGCCAGGCGCGAGGATTGTCGCGCAGCCACTGCCAGCTGCCGCGCTGCGTCCACTGTTCGCCCAGTGCGTTGGCCAGTGTCTCGGCGCGTGTCGACTGGCTGCGCTCGAGATAATTGACGAAACCTTCGTCCAGGCTGCGCGAGACGAACACGAACACCAGTCCGCTGATCAAGACGTTGGTGATCAGGATAATGGCGAACAGTTTGATGCCGAGACGCGACAGTCGTGGCCAGTCGCGCCATCTGCTATACGACAAGGACATGGGATCCGGCTTTTTCACGGGCGGTATCGATTCCTCCAGTGTGTCTCATCGCACGGCAGGGATGGTTCAGACAATGGGCAAAGAAGATGGAGATTGCGAGTGCTTCATCGTTGCTGGTTGCCGTCAGGCATCGGTGGCGCGGGAAACGAGTCGGCCTTTCCACCGGAAGTCCACCGGCCAGTGAGGCTGGTTGGTGGCGTCGAAGGCGGCCCATAGCGCATCGAACGTGCGGCCGTCGACCGGATGAACGTTGGAAGGCAGCAGTTCGGCCAGCGGATGCAGCACGAAAGCGTAGCGCAGAATGTCTTCGCGCGGCAGGCAGGCGTCGCCATGGCGGCCGACGGCGTCGCCCCACAGCAGCAGGTCGATGTCCAGCGTGCGGGCGACGAACTTGGTCGGACCGGCGGGCCGGCCATTGTCGCGCTCGATGCGCTTGCAGCGGTCGTTGAGCGCGGTCGGCGACAGCTCGGTCTCGAACGCCAGAACCAGATTGTAGAAAGGGCGATCATCCTCGAAGCCGACCGCGGGGCTCTCGTAAACCGGGGAGAGTCGTAGCGGGGCCGGGGCGGCGAGAGTTGCCAGCGCGTCCAGTGCTCGGGTCAGGTGATGCTGGCGCTGGATGTTGCTGCCCAGCCCGAGAACGGCCAGCGGCATCAGTCGGCACTGCGCTCGATGCGAATGCCCACGGCGCGTGCCGCGGCCACGGCGCCGGGTTTGCGTACGGTCAGGCGTAGCTGGCGGACGCCGAACTCTTCGATCAGCAGTGCCGCGACGCGCTCGGCGAAGGTTTCCACCAGGCCGTGGGCGTTGGCGTCGGCGTAATCGACAAGGCGCTGGCAGATGGCGGCGTAGTCGAGCGTCCGGTCGAGATCGTCGTCCCGGGCAGCTGGGCGGATGTCGGTGCCGAGTTCCAGATCCAGCTCCAGGCGTTGGCGTACCGTGCGTTCCCAGTCATAGACGCCGATGACCGTCTCCAGGCTCAAGCCTTCGATCAATACCTGATCCACGCGAATTCCTCGTCGGCAGTGATGCTTTTGGTGGCGATTTTCGCCGGCGGGCGGTTCCCGCTCGACGCAACGGCCATCGATTGTACGCGAGGAGAGTGGCAGAATCAGGGCTCTCGATGATGTCCGCGCCACGCGGCCAGGGGAGTCTTGTCTTGCCACCGATCCTTGTTACCGGCCTGCTGGTGGGGGCCGGCTATCTTAGCGGTTCGCTGCTCGGGGCGATCTGGGTATGCCGTGCCTGGGGTCTGCGCGATCCTCGCTGGGCGGGTTCGGGAAATCCGGGGTTTTCCAATGTGCTGCGTGCCTTCGGCTGGCGGCCGGCGCTGGTGACGCTGATCATCGATGCCGCCAAGGGCATGCCGGTGCTGTGGCTGGCTGGCGCGGCGTCGCTGTCGGTCTGGTCCCAAGGGTTGGTCGGCCTCGGCGTGCTGATCGGGCACAGCTGCCCGGTCTGGCATCGGGGGCGCGGCGGCAAGGCGGTGGCTAGTGCGTTCGGCGTGCTGCTGATGCTGGCGACGCCAGTGGCGCTGATCTGCGCGACCTGCTGGTTCCTGCTCGCCTGGCGGGTGCGCACGGCGGCGGTGGCCTCGCTGGCCACAGCGTTGATGGCGCCGCTGCTGAGTTATTGGCTGGTGCCGCCGATGACGGGCGTCATCTGCGTATTCTCGCTACTGGTTCTGGCTCGGCACGCCTGGAACATCCGGTTGTGGCGGGAGCGACGCCGCGAAACGCACGAACCAGCGCTGGCCGACCCGTTCGACGAAGAAGATGCCCTGTGCGATCGACGCGAGCTCAGTCAACAGGACAGGCAGCAGGTCAGGCCGCAGGAGGAGTGAGCTCCGCCAGCGGCCAGCGCGGGCGAGCCTGCAGGGTCTGGCTGCTCTGGCCTGCGGCGAGACGTTGTGCGCCGGCGTAGGCGATCATCGCGCCATTGTCGGTGCAGAAGCGGCCACGCGGGTAGAACGCCTGGGAGCCCAGTTTGGCGAGCGCGGTATCCAGCGTCTCGCGCAGGCGCCGATTGGCGCTGACGCCACCGGCGACGACCAGGCGTTTCCGCCCGCTCTCCTTGAGGGCGCGCCGGCACTTGATCACCAGCGTGTCGACCACGGCATCTTCGAAGGCGCGGGCGACGTCGGCACGCGCCTGGGCGTCGAGGGCGTCCTGTTCGCGAAGCGTGCGCAGTGCGGTCAGGGTGTGGGTCTTCAGCCCGGAGAAGCTGAAATCGAGCCCCGGCCGGTCGGTCATCGGGCGGGGAAAGCGAAAGCGCTCGCTGCGCCCCTGCTCCGCCAGCGCGGCCACCTGCGGGCCGCCGGGGTAGGGGAGTTCCAGCATCTTGGCGACCTTGTCGAACGCTTCCCCGGCCGCATCGTCGACGGATTCCCCCAGCAGCCGATAGTCGCCCAGGCCGCGGACGTCCACGAGCTGGGTGTGTCCACCGGAAACCAGCAGCGCAACGAAGGGAAACGCCGGCGGATTCTCCTCCAGCATCGGCGCCAGCAGGTGGCCTTCCATGTGATGCACGCCGAGTACGGGGATTCCGAGTGCGCGCGCCATGCCGTGAGCGGTGCAGGCACCCACCATCAGCGCGCCGACCAGGCCGGGACCGGCAGTGTAGGCGATGGCATCGAGATCGCGCTTGGTCAACCCGGCCTCGTCGAGCACCTGATCCACCAGTGGCAGCAGCTTGCGGGTGTGATCGCGGGAGGCGAGTTCCGGCACCACGCCGCCAAATTCGGCATGTAGCGCTATCTGACTGTAGAGCGCATCGGCCAGTAGCCCGGCCTCGGTGTCATAGAGGGCGACGCCGGTTTCGTCGCAGGAGGTTTCGATGCCCAGCACGCGCATGATCGGGTGTCCGTCGGGGTCGTGAAGCGAAAAGGGGCGTTAGTTTACGCTGTCGAAAAGCCATTTGCATTGGTTCCGGGGCGCGACTAGAATACTCTGCTCTGTAGAACTGGGTCGTGCGCCTTTAACACGTCCTCGGCTGTCGATCGATCTCGTGAGACAGATCTGGGCCGGGAAGATCCGGATAGCGACACGTCAGGATTCGAAGCCTTTCGCGGCGTTGTCTCGAATTTCTCGGGTCGTGCGTTCAAAAGGGCGTGCGTTCAAACCGAACTCAATTCCCAAGGTAGGTGAGTGCTTCATGCCCGCTGTTAAAGTACGTGATAACGAGCCGTTCGACGTCGCGCTGCGTCGCTTCAAACGCTCCTGCGAAAAAGCCGGAGTCCTGTCCGAAGTCCGCCGTCGCGAAACTTACGAAAAGCCCACTGCAGTCCGCAAGCGTAAAGCCGCGGCTGCCGTGAAGCGTCATGCCAAGAAGTTGCAGCGTGAGCGTAAGCGTTTCGAACGCTTGTATTGATCCGTACTGCGGGTGACTTCGGTCACCCCAGAGGGACGATCAAACGGCCGCCGTTCAGGTGGCCGTTTGTTTTTGTTCCGCTGCCATTGCGCCAACGTCCATGGGATCAAGATCCATGTCGGCGCGGATGCAGTGTTTTCTTGCCTGTCCTATCTTCAGCTGGATATCTCTCCATGACAGGCATGGCAGTTCGCAGCCTGGCCTGCGAGCGGATCCCCCGAGAGCGTCTGATGATATGGCCGGACAGATTTCCCAACGTTTCATCGATGACCTGTTGGCCCGTACCGACATCGTCGATGTGATTTCCGAGCGGGTGCAGCTCAAGAAAAGCGGGCGCAACCACAGCGGCCTCTGCCCGTTCCATCAGGAAAACTCCCCGTCGTTCACGGTAAGCCACGACAAGCAGTTCTATCACTGCTTCGGCTGCAGCGCGCACGGCAATGCGCTGCGGTTTCTGATGGAGTTCGACAATCTGCGCTTTCCCGAAGCGGTCGAGCAGTTGGCATCCCGGGCAGGTATGCAGGTCGAGCGGGAAGGCGGCGAGGATCCGGGAGCGCGTCAGCGTCAGCAGAAGCGTGAAGAGGGCGTCAATCTGCTGGAGCTGGCTTCGCGCTTCTTTCGCGAGCGCCTGGCGCTCGGCGGCGGACGCCAGGCCCGGGAGTATCTCGATCGTCGCGGCCTGAGCCAGGAGATCATCCGGGATTTCGGCATCGGTTACGCCGAGGACGAGTGGGAGTCGCTCAAGCGCTATCTGCTGCAACAGGGCATCAGCGAAGCGGTCCAGGTCGAGTACGGGCTGCTGGTGCACCGCGAAGAGACCGGACGCACCTACGATCGGTTTCGTGACCGGGTGATGTTTCCGATTCGCGACTGGAAAGGCCGCACCATCGCCTTCGGTGGCAGGGTGCTGGGCGATGCCAAGCCCAAGTATCTCAATTCGCCGGAGACGCCGGTCTTTCACAAGGGACGCGAACTCTACGGACTGTTCGAGGCGCGTCAGGCCAATCGGCAGCTCTCCCGGGTTCTGGTGGTCGAAGGCTACATGGATGTGGTCGCGCTGGCGCAGTTCGGCATTCGCAACGCCTGCGCCACCCTGGGTACGGCGCTGACGACGGACCATCTGCAGCGGCTGTTCCGGCTGGTCGACGAGGTGGTGTTCTGCTTCGATGGCGACAACGCCGGCCGTCAGGCTGCGCGTCGCTCGTTGCAGACGGCGCTGCCGTCGATGATCGATGGGCGGCAGGTGCGATTCCTGTTCCTGCCCGAGGGCGAAGACCCCGATACGGTGGTTCGCCAGGAAGGTCAGGAGGCGTTCGAGAAGCGCATCACCTGCGCCAGCCCCCTGTCGGAGTTTCTGTTCGAGCAGGCGGCGGAAGGGCGTGATCTCAAGCAGGTGGAAGGGCGCGAGCGCTTCGTGACGGCGGTGCTGGACGCCCTGAAACTTTTACCGGAAGGCGTGCTCAAATCGCTGCTGGTCAAGGAGCTGTCGGTCAGAAGCGGGATAGACCAGTCGCACTTCGCCGGCTGGCTGGAGAAGCACGCGATGCCTGAGCCGCGCCAGGCGATGACGCCGGACGCTGGCTACGAAGCGCTGATGATGACCTCGGATGGCGATATCGACGCCACTTCAGACCCGGGCGTGACGGTCGATAATAGCAATAATCGTGCAAGGCGGCGCGGACTCCCGGCATCTCGCCCAGGAACTGCTACGCTTTCTCTGAGCATTCCGGCTCGGATATTGCATCTGTTGTTGCACGAACCGGGATTGGTCGAGGGGCTGCCGGAGACGGTCGAGTGGTGTCCGATCGAAGCATCCGATGGGCGCTTGTGCCGCGAAGTGGTGCAGTTGTTGCGCGCCGGACGCTATCGCAGCCCCCAGGTACTACTGGCTCACTTCCACGGCAGCGCGGACGGTGAGCGCCTCGATCAGCTGGCGCGTCGTGAACTGGAAATTCCGCGCGACGTTCGGGCCAGTGAGCTGGAAAGCTGGGTACGTTATCTCGAGCGCGAGAGCGCTCGTTTGACGCCGGTGGAGGAGTACCGCCAGTTACTGGAAAAGAGCCGTCAACCGGGAGCACTCAGCAGCGCGGACAAGCAGCGCCTGAGAGAGCTGATCGGAAAGTTGGCCGAAGGGCCGTGAATCATGAAGTTCGTAGGGCACGAAACGTCGCGAATAAGGTCAGGACTACTAGGCAAGGAAGCGTGAAGTGGTCAATCGGTAAGGTTATCAACCGAGAGCGCGGTCGAAAGGTTGAAATGGCGGTGATCGCCACCAAATAGGTTAACCAAACACACTAGCACACCTGGCAGGCAAGGTAATAGAAGCTGGCAGCAAAAAGCGGGGGCGCGCTATACTAGCCGGCTTTTGGGTCGTCGCGTCGTCACCCCCAGGTGCTTCATTCTTCTTCGTCGAGTAGGGTTTCTATGGCTGGAAATGCGCAGCAGTCACGTTTGAAGGAGCTGATCGCACGCGGCAAAGAGCAGGGTTTCCTGACTTATGCCGAAGTGAACGATCATCTCCCCGAAGATATCGCTGATCCGGATCAGGTGGAAGACATTATCTCCATGATCAACGACATGGGGATCAATGTCGTCGAGGAGGCACCTGATGAAGACACGCTGATGATGTCCGACGATTCCACCGACGAATCCGCGGCGGAAGAGGCCGTGGCGGCGTTGGCGGCAGTGGAGAGCGATGTCGGACGTACGACCGACCCGGTGCGCATGTACATGCGCGAGATGGGCACGGTGGAGCTGCTGACCCGCGAAGGCGAAATCCTGATTGCCAAGCGCATCGAGGAAGGCCTGCGGGAAGTCATGTCTTCCCTGGCCTATCTGCCCGGCGCGGTGGATTCCATTCTCGACGTCTACGATCAGACCCAGGACGAGGAAGCCCCCGGGCGCCTCTCGGATCTGTTCTCCGGTTTCATCGATCCTGACGAAGGGATCCCGGGGGTTGCCGAAGTCGAGATGCCGGAAGAAGTCGAAGCCGACATCAGCGGCGATGAAGACGACGAGGACAGCGAAGACGACGACAGCGCGAGCGAAGGCGGCCCCGACCCCGAAGAGGCACGGGTGCGCTTCGAGCAGATTCGCGATCAGAACGAAGCGGCCAAGGCGGCTATCGAGAAGCACGGGCGCGGCTCCGAAGAAGCCAATGTCGAGCAGGCGCGTCTGGCCGAGCTGTTCTCGCCGATCAAGCTGTCGCCCAAGCATTTCGAGCGCCTGGTCGGCCAGGTACGGATCAGTGTCGATCAGGTACGGAGTCAGGAAAAGGCGATCATGCAGGTGTTCGTCAAGCAGGGCAAAGTGCCGCGCAAGACGTTCATCAGCTCGTTTCTGGGCAACGAAACCGCCGAAGGCTGGTTCGACGAATTCATCGCCAAGAACGGCAAGTATGCCGATCGTCTCGAACCGTTCCGCGGTGACGTTCAGCGCGCCCAGCGCAAGATCGGTTTCGAGCAGGAAATGGTGTTGCTCAATGTCGGCCAGTTGAAGGAAGTCAACCGCCGTCTCTCCATCGGCGAAGCCAAGGCGCGTCGTGCCAAGAAAGAGATGGTCGAAGCCAACCTGCGTCTGGTCATCTCGATCGCCAAGAAGTACACCAACCGCGGCCTGCAGTTCCTGGATCTGATCCAGGAGGGCAACATCGGCCTGATGAAGGCGGTGGACAAGTTCGAGTACCGCCGTGGCTACAAGTTCTCCACGTATGCCACCTGGTGGATTCGCCAGGCGATCACGCGCTCCATCGCCGACCAGGCCCGCACCATCCGTATTCCGGTGCACATGATCGAGACGATCAACAAGCTCAACCGCGTATCGCGTCAGATGCTGCAGGAGATGGGCCGCGAGCCCACTCCGGAAGAGCTGGGCGAGCGTCTCGAGATGCCGGAAGACAAGGTGCGCAAGGTGCTCAAGATCGCCAAGGAGCCGATCTCCATGGAGACGCCCATCGGTGATGACGAAGACTCGCACCTGGGCGACTTCATCGAAGACAGCACCATGGTGCTGCCGATCGACTCCGCTACCGGCGAGGGTCTGATCGAGGCGACTCGTAACGTCCTCGGCGGCCTGACCGCGCGCGAAGCCAAGGTGCTGCGCATGCGCTTCGGCATCGACATGAACACCGACCACACGCTGGAAGAGGTTGGCAAGCAGTTCGACGTCACCCGCGAGCGTATCCGTCAGATCGAAGCCAAGGCGTTACGCAAGCTGCGTCATCCGTCGCGCTCCGAACCGCTGCGCTCGTTTCTCGACGAATAGAACATAGCCGCGAGCCACGGGCTTCGAGCAAAAGCTAGTTGCCTTGCTATGCGGAGTGGTTTGATTTTGGCTTTGAATAAAAAATGTCAGCGACGCTAGCGTCGCTGATATTTTTTTGTTCAAGGACAGCATCCTGATTTTCGAAGCTCGAAGCTCGAAGCTCGAAGCTCGAAGCTCGAAGCTCGAAGCTCGAAGCTCGAAGCTCGAAGCTCGAAGCTCGAAGCTCGAAGCTCGAAGCCCGAAGCCCGAAGCCCGAAGCCCGAAGCCCGAAGCCCGAAGCCCGAAGCCCGAAGCCCGAAGCCCGAAGCCCGAAGCCCGAAGCCCGAAGCCCGAAGCCCGAAGCCCGAAGCCCGAAGCCCGAAGCCCGAAGCCCGAAGCTCAGTCGCCCGACAGCCTCGCTGCGCGACTGGCCTGCAGTGTCCGGGTCATCAGCGCGCGCAGAGCGGCCGGGCGTACCGGCTTGAGCAGGATCTGATAGCCGCCGCGCTTGATCTCCTCGGCGACTTCTTCGGTGCGGTCGGCGGTGATCACGATGCCCGGTACGGCCTGCTCGCAGAGCTCTTCCAGCGCTTCCAGGGCCATCATGCCGGTGACTTCGTTGTCGAGATGGTAGTCCGCGAGAATCGCATCCGGATCGCCCCCCATGTTGCGAAGCGCCGACTTGGCGCCACCGATCGAGGTGGCCGTATAGACTTCGCACTCCCAGCCTTCCAGCATCGCTTTCATGCCTTCGAGGATGAGGCGCTCGTTGTCGATGCAGAGAATGCGCGTGCCCGCCAGCTTGTTGCTGGCCCGCTTGTTGGGCGCCGTCTCTTCCGGCGTGGCGGCGCCGCGGCGATCGGCGATCATCGGCACGGAGACCGAGAACACGGTTCCCAAGCCGACTCGGGAGCGAACGAGAATCGGGTGATCCAGTACGCGGCTCATGCGCTCGGAAATCGACAGGCCCAGGCCCAGACCGCGCTCGCTCTCCTTGTGCCGGGAGGCCTGATCGAGACGCCGGAACTCCTGGAATATCTCGCTCAGCTTGGATTCCGGTATCCCCGGACCGGTATCCCAGACCTCGATCGTCACGCGCCCGCCGGCGCGACGGCAGCCCAGCAGGACGCGTCCCTGCTGGGTGTAGCGCAGGGCATTGGACAGGAAGTTCTGAATGATGCGTCGCAGCATCTGGGCATCGCTCTCCACCCACAGACTGGTGGAGACCATGTCCAGATCGAGGCCGCGATCGTCAGCCATGACTTCGAATTCGGCGCGCAGCGGACGCAGGATGTCGGCCAGGGGGAACTGGCTGCGACGCGGCGTGAGCGCGCCGGCGTCGAGCTTGGAGATATCCAGCAGCGTGCCCAGCAGCTCCTCGGCGGCCTGGAGTGAGTTGTCGATATGGCCGATGGTGCGACCGTGATCGGGATCCTCGATCTGCTGGCCCAGCGCCGAGGTGAACAGCCTGGCGGCGTTGAGGGGTTGCAGCAGGTCGTGGCTGGCGGCGGCGAGGAAGCGCGTCTTCGAGGCGTTGGCGTCCTCGGCGGTCTGCTTGGCCTGGCGCAGCGCCTGTTCGGCCTCGGCGCGAACGCGGTTTTCCTGACGCAGGGCTGCGTTGGCCTCCGATAGCGCCTGGGTACGCTCGCGGACTCGCTCCTCGAGATTCTCGTTGGTCTCGCGCAGGGCGATTTCTGCCAGCCGGCGCTCGGTGATGTCCTGGTAGAGCGCGAAGAAGCCGAGGATTCGCCCGCCTTCGCCGAAGTGCGGCGTGTAGGTCACCAGCATGTAGCGAATGCCGCCGTCGCCGTCGTCGAGCGAGATCTCGAAGGTGACCCGCTCGCCGCTCAGGGCTCGCTGCATCCAGGGTGTGCGTTGACGCGCCGTCTGCGGCGGCAGCACGTTATCCGCCCGCTCCCCGATCACCGCGTTGCGGTCGATCCCCATCGCCGCTTCATAGGCGCGGTTGGTGAAGAGATAGCGACACTCCTTGTCGAAGTAGGCGATCAGTGCCGGCACGTTGTCGGTGTAGATGCGGATGTTGCTTTCGGAGCGGATCAGCGCTTCCTCGGTGCGCTTCTGCTGCGTGATGTCCTGATAGGTGTAGACGAAGCCGCCCCCCGGCATCGGGTTGCCCAGCACCTCGAGCACCGAGCCATCCGGGCGGTAGCGCTCGTAGCGGTGGGGCTGGCCGCTGCGGATGTTCTCGATCAGCTGCTCGACGTGTTCCTCGGGATCGCCGGGGCCGTATTCGCCGTTGTGGGCGTTGTAGCGGAACACCTTCTCCATCGGCGTGCCGACGCGGATCAGATTGTCGGGGAAACGGAAGATCTCCAGATAGCGCTGGTTCCAGACCACCAGGTTGAGGTTCTGGTCGACCACGCCGATGCCCTGGTTGATGTTCTCGATGGTCGCCTGCAGCAGCGCCCGGTTGAACTCCAGCACCTGTGACGCTTCGTCGACGATCGAGATGACGTCCGAGATGCCGATACCGCGGCCCTGAAGCGCGGAGTTGACCACGATGCGGGACGACGAGGCGCCAAGCACCGAGGCCAGCAGACGCTCGGTGAACTGGATGACGTCGATCGACGCCCGGATATTGTTGTCCACCGGCTTGGCGTTGCGTCGGGCGTAGTCGTCGAAGGCGCGTTCGACCTGCGATTTGCCCAGGAAGCGTTCGCACAGCACCTTGAGGTCGCCCATGGTCGTGGCCCCTGTCCAGGGACGGTTGACCGTGGTCTGGCGGGTTTCGATGCTGTCGACGAACAGCGAGGCCTGGATACGCTCGACGACCCGCTGCGGCGTCAACTGCGAGATGAAAATGTAGAAGAACAGGTTGAAGCCCAGCGACAGCATCACGCCGTGGGCGAAGCTGTCGGTGACGTTGAGACCGAACAGTTGCAGGGGCGAGAGCCACTCCAGCCCCAGCGGGCCGCCGATCAGCCACGCTTCCGGCAGCAGGTTAGCCTGGATCAGCGCCGGCATCAGCAGGGTGTAGGCCCAGATCGCGAAGCCGACGTTGAGCCCGGTCACCACGCCGAGACGATTGCCGCGCTTCCAGTAGAGCCCGCCGAGCAGCGCCGGGGCGAACTGGGCGGCGGCCGAGAGCGATAGCAGGCCGGTGGCGGCGAGCGAGCTGTACTCGGCGACCAGCTGGTAGAACAGGTAGGCCAGGGCCAGGATGACGACGATGGTGAGTCGACGGGCGCGCAGCACCAGCCGGCCGTAGTCCCGGGGCTGCTCCTCGAACCAGCGCAGTCGGAACAGCGCCGGCAGCACGATTTCGTTGGAGATCATGATCGCGTTGGAGACGACGGCCATGATCACCATGCCGGTGGCCGCCGAGAGTCCGCCGACGAAGGTCATCATCGCCAGCCACGGCTGGTCGGCGACGATCGGCAGGGCGAGGACATAGCTGTCCGGCGAAATGCCCTCACCGGGAAACAGCGATAGCCCCGCAGCCGCCAGGGGCAGGACGAAGAAGCCGATGGCCACCAGATAGACCGGAAATAGCCAGCGTGCCCGCTTGGCATCATCGGTATGGGTATTCTCGACTACCGTAATATGAAATTGCCGAGGTAGACAGAACACCGCCAGCATCGCCAGCAGCGTCTGGGTCCAGAAACTGGTATCGAAGTTCTGCTCGGTCAGCTGCTGCTGCAGCTTCAGATAGGTATCCGCGCGCGTCAGCAGTTCGCCCAGGCCATCGAACATGCCCCAGGTGACGTAGGCGCCCAGCACCAGAAAGACCAGTAGCTTGACCACCGACTCGAAGGCAATGGCCTGGATCAGCCCTTCGTGATGCTCGGTGGCGTTGGTATCGCGGGTACCGAAGAGGATCGCGAAGACCGCCATGAAAATGGTGATATAGAACGCCGTGTCGTCGACGATCGGCGCCTTCACTGCATGGCCGTCGCTGGTCATCACTCGAAAGGCGCTGGAGACGGCTTTCAGCTGGAGGGCGATGTAGGGCAGCGTCCCGATCAGGGCGATCATGCTGGCAAAAGCGGCCAGCGACTGGGACTTGCCGTAACGCGAGGCGATGAAGTCGGCGATCGAGGTCACGTTCTGGCGCTTGGCGACCCGGATCATCTTGGTGATTACCGGCCAGAACAGCAGGAACGCGAGCACCGGGCCTACGAAGATGCTGGCAAACGACCAGCCCGACGTCGCGGCCTGGCCGACGCTGCCGTAGAAGGTCCAGGACGTGCAGTAGACCGCCAGCGCCAGACTGTAGACGATTGGCCGGCGGCTTGCGGCGCCGTGGCGTCTGGCGTGCCGATCCCCGCGCCAGGCAATGGCGAACAACGTGGCGACATAGAGCAGTGCCACCACGATCAATAAACCGCCTTCGAACATGAACTCTCTCCCTTGATATGCGGCCATTCTAGGGCAACGCCAACCTCGAGGGCAGCCGCGATCCGGGGCTTGATATCGATGGTGCCGCGTGCCGGATCAGCTTTCGGAACAGACCGTCTCGAGTTGCGGGTCGTCGCCCGCGAGATGACGCAAACGGCCGATGTCGGGCTGGCGGCTATCGCCCACGAGCGGGACGCTCTCGCGAGCGCTGCAATTGACCAGATACGCCTGGTGGGTCAGCACGTCGCGATACTGCATTTCGAAACGATAGAGAACGAACTCGACGAGGCGCTCGCCGTTGGCTCGCGATTGCACCAGTTTGTCCCGGTCGACGACGCTGAACGCCGTGGTCAGCGGATGGAGATAGGTCCATGGGCGCCATAACATCCGGCTCTTCTCGGTCGACACCACTGTCGCCGATTCGGGCAACTGCTGGCGCTTGTATTCATACCAGTCGTACTCGTAGTTGATCTGGTAGGCCAGTAGGCCCAGCCCCGCGCAGGCTGGGATGATCCAGCGCGGTAGACGTTTACCGCTGAGAGAACGTAACAGTAGCGCCACGCCGGCGGCGCCCAGGCCGGCGGAGGCTGCCGCGACCAAATGCCATATCATGGTGATTCCTTGCTCAAAGAATCGGGCTTCCCGCTGGGAAGCCCGATTCGAGTGGTGCCAGTTAGCCTGACTCTTCAGAAAGCATTGTCGCTTAGTGATCGATCGCGACACCAGCCCCCTTGGGATAGCGCACGCTTTCCACCAGATCCTGAATCTCCTGCGGCGGCTCCTCAGTGACGCTGGAAACCATGTATGCCACGGCGAAGTTGAGGATGGCGCCCACGGAGCCGATGGACAGCGGCGAGATGCCCATTACCCAGTTGGCCTCAGTGTCCGGCAGGTTGTTGGTATCGGGAATGAAGAACCAGCCCTTGTAGACGAAGATGTATACCAGGGTGAAGATCAGGCCCGAGAGCATGCCAGCGATCGCCCCCTTGTTGTTGATCCGCTTGGAGAAGATTCCCATCATCAGCGCGGGGAACAGCGAGGCGGCGGCGATACCGAAGGCCAGCGCCACGACCTGGGCGGCGAATCCGGGAGGATTGACGCCGAGGTACGTCGCGACCACGATCGCCACGGACATCGAAATGCGGGCTGCCCGCAGTTCGCCCCTTTCGGTGATCCTCGGGTTGATCGCCCCCTTGATCAGGTCATGACTGATCGCCGAGGAAATCGCCAGCAACAGACCTGCCGCCGTGGACAGCGCTGCCGCCAGGCCCCCCGCGGCGATCAGACCGACCACCCAGCCGGGCAGATTGGCGATTTCGGGGTTGGCCAGCACCAGAATGTCGTTGCTGACCTCCAGTTCGTTACCTTGCCACCCGCGGTCGGAGAAATCGGCGGCGCCGTTGTAGAGTTGAATGTTGCCGTCGTTGTTCTTGTCGTCGAAGGTTATCAGTCCTGTCTCTTCCCAGGTGCGAATCCAGTCGGGACGGTCCGCGTACGCGATGGGGTTGGCGGCGGCATCCTCGTAGTTCTCGACCTGGGCGGCCATGTCCGGGTAGATGGTGGTCACCAGGTTGAGGCGGGCCATCGAGGCCACGGCTGGAGCCGTCAAATAGAGCACGCCGATGAACACCAGCGCCCAGCCGGCGGACCAGCGTGCGTCGGCGACCTTGGGAACGGTGAAAAAGCGCATGATGACGTGCGGCAGCCCCGCGGTACCGATCATCAGCGATAGCGTGAACAGCACCATGTTCAGCTTGTTGTCGACCATCGCCGTGTACTCATTGAAGCCCAGTGCGGTGACGACTTCGTTGAGCTTGGCCAATAGCGGCTCGCCGGAGGCGCTGTGATCGGAGAACAGGCCGAGCGGCGGTATCGGGTTGTCGGTCAGTTGCAGCGAAATGAATACCGCCGGGATGGTGTAGGCGATGATCAGTACGATGTACTGAGCCACCTGGGTATAGGTGATGCCCTTCATGCCCCCCAGGACCGAATAGAAGAACACGACAATGGCGGCGATGATGAGGCCGGTGGTCGCATCGACTTCCAGAAAGCGCGAGAAGGCCACGCCGGCACCGGCCATCTGACCGATGACGTAGGTGAGCGAGGCGATGATCAGGCAGACCACCGCTACCATGCGCGCCGATTTGCTGTAGAAACGGTCGCCGATAAACTCGGGGACGGTGAACTTGCCGAACTTGCGCAAGTAAGGGGCCAGCAGCAGAGCCAACAGGACATAGCCTCCGGTCCAGCCCATCAGGAAGGTGGAGGCGCCATAGCCTGCCGAGGCGATGATGCCCGCCATGGAAATGAACGAGGCGGCGGACATCCAGTCGGCGCCGATCGCCATGCCGTTGGTGATGGGGTGTACCCCGCCGCCTGCGACGTAGAAGTCCTTGGTCGAACCGGCCTTGGCCCAGATCGCAATGCCGATGTAGATGGCAAAGGAGCCGCCGACGAAGAGAACGTTGATGGCAAATTGACTCATGCAGGCTTACTCCCCGAGACCGAATTGTTTGTCCAGCCGGTTCATCTTCCAGGCATAGAAGAAGATCAAGCCGATGAAGATCAGAATGGACCCCTGTTGCGCGAACCAGAAACCCAGGTCAGTGCCACCGATGGATATGCCAGCCAGCAAGGGTCGTAACAGGATAGCGCAGCCATAGGACGCCAGCGCCCAGACGATCAGGCAGCCGGTTATCAGGCGAAGATTCGCCTTCCAATAGGCAGCAGCGTTGGATTTGTCATCTGCCATATTATCGTTCTCCGCGTCATTGAAGCTGGGAAGTGTTCCGAGTTTATGCCCGCCCGGCGGGAAACCGCTCGACTACAAACTACATTTATCATGAGTGATTCACATGCGTACGAATTTTACGCGGGAAGGTTCGGTCGACAGCCGCTTTTCGATCACTCATTTATGAAGACTAAAGTCTCCTTTATTCGCGCCTTGGCTCGTCGACAGGGTACGTTATCGACTTGCGATCTCCCTATAGTGCTCAATAGCAATATTGAGTAGCGAAAACAAGATGTTAAATCTTCTACCTTAGTATCGTGGAAACGTTTGGCTAATGTTTTATATGTAGTTGATTGGATATGAAATCGCTTTTTAATGATTTTGATTGAGATCTATAAGACCATGGTCTAGCCAAAAGTGCGGGGCGTTGAGTCCAGCTGGGTGTAGATATTCTGCTTTGCTATAAAAGTGATAAGTCATGACTTAATAAGGGAAGGGGAGGTTCGTTAAGTTATGATGAGTTGGCAAACAAATCGTTAAGTGTAGAGTGCCGGAAGGATATCGGGAGAGTATACAGAGCGCCGTAGATTGCGTTTTTGCCTGAGCATCGCCGCAATGGCGCTTTTTTGAAGGGTGAATTCTCGTGGCTGAAACGATACGACAGTTCGAGCATGCCTTCGTCGAGCCCGCTCGCGGCAGGGTGCTCGGCATAGGTATGCCGTTGCAATGACGGGAGCCGGCTGATGGTCGACATGGATCTTTCCCAACCACCCTTTACGCTACTCGACGGTAGCGGCCGTGAGCGTGTCATTCGTGGTGTCGATCTGCTCTACTTCAATCGCGGCGAGATCATCCTCGACGCCGGCCAGCCCGGCGAGTTCGTGTACATCATCCACAAGGGCGAGGTCGCGGAGCTCGACCCCCACGCGCCGAGCGATCAGGCGCGCATTGCCCATTACACGGCTGGCGACCTGTTCGGTGCTATCAGCATTCTCAAAGGATCCAGCCGATATCGCTTCAAGGTGGAGCAGGAAAGCCTCTGCTATGCGATGCCCAAGACACTCTTCGAGCACCTTTGCGACGATTACCCGGCTTTCGCCGACTTCTTCCAGCGCGGGCTGGCGCAGAAGACCCGCCTGCTAGCCGAGCGTCGCGCCGAAAGCGGCGTGAACATGGCGGGTTTCATGCTGGCTCGGGTCAGCGCCTGCATGCGAGCGCCATTGATCGTCGAGGCGACCACCAGTATTGCCGCGGCGGTCAACCGGCTCAACGAGAGCCATGCCGACAGCTTGCTGGTCGGCAAGGACGGTCGCTTCGGGGTGGTGACCAAGACCGATCTGCTCAATGCGTTGGTGATGGAAGGCGCGACGCAGGCGCGTCCGGTGGTCACCATCGCTCACTTCGAGCTGGTATCCGCCGCCCCCGATCAGTATCTGTTCGAAGCGCTGGTGCAGATGACCCGGCATCAGGTGGCCCGGGTGGTGGTGGTCGAGCGTGATCTACCGGTCGGCGTAGTGGAGTTGACCGATGTGCTCAGCCATTTCTCGAGCCGCTCCTACATGGTCAGTCTCGAGCTAGAGCAGGCCGATGATCTCGAGGCCCTGGCTCGCGCCAGCGCACGGCTGCCGGAGCTGGTCCAGGCGCTGATGGCCCAGGGGATCAAGCTCCGTTTCGTCATGGATCTGCTGGCGGCGCTCAACGGGCGTATCGTCGACAAGGCCTATCAGTTTCTCGTCGCCCCCCGCTACCGCGCTCAGAGCTGTCTATTGGTAATGGGCAGTGAAGGACGCGGTGAGCAGATCCTCAAGACCGATCAGGACAATGCGCTGATCGTCGCCGACGACAGCGATTGGCCCGATCGCGAGATCGCCATGCAGCGTTTCACCGAAACACTCTATACGCTGGGCTACCCGCCCTGTCCGGGCAATATCATGGTTTCGAATCCTGCCTGGGTAGATAGCGAGAGCGGCTGGCGAAGGACGGTCACGCGCTGGGTCGAGCGCCGTGACGGCGCATCGCTGATGAACCTTGCCATCATGCTCGATGCCCGTGGCGTCGCCGGCGATACTCGTTTGCTGGATCGCATGCGCGAACATCTCTTCGCCAGCTGCTCCCGCGATGAATTGCTGCTTTCCTACTTTGCTCGGGCCGCGCTGCATTTCGCCGCGCCGTTGACCCTGTTCGGCACGCTCAAGACACCCAGACACGGTATCGACATCAAGAAAGGCGGTATCTTCCCGATCGTGCACGGGGTGCGCACCCTGGCGCTGGAATGTCGCATCAACGAGACATCGACCCTGGCTCGGCTGGCGGCGCTTGCCGAACAGGGGCGGCTGGAAGCGGACTTTGCCGCGGATCTCGGCGAGGCGCTGGCGCTGTTCATCGAACTGCGCCTCAAGCAACAGCTGGCCCAACTCGACGGACGGCAGAACAGCGACGAACCCAACCTGGTCGTGGTTCAGTCCCTGTCGTCGCTGGAGCGCGACCTGTTGCGCCAGGCGCTGCATATCGTCAAGGATTTCCAGCAACGTCTGACGCACCGTTTTCATCTCGAATACTGACGAGGACTGCGATGATACGTTCGCTACGCCGTGTGGCCGATCGCCGCCGCCAGGCGGATGGCCGCTATGGCTGGCTGTTCAGTCCCTACACCGGTGACGAGATGGTGGCCATCGACTGCGAGACCACCGGCCTCGATACCAGGACCGCCGAACTGGTCTCGATCGCTGCGGTACGCATCCAGGGCGAGCGCGTGCTGACCAGCGGCTCGCTGGATCTGCGCCTCCAGCCGCCGGCCAGCCTGCGCGGTGATTCCATCAAGATCCATCGTATGCGCGGGATCGACTTGAATGATGGCGACGAGCTGGGGGAGGCGCTGGAAAAGTTTCTCGATTTCATCGGCAACCGCCCGCTGTTGGGTTGGTGCATCGATTACGACCGGGCGGTGATCGACCGTCAGCTTCGGCCGCTGTTCGGCTTCAGCCTACCCAATGCATGCCTTGACGTGGCACAGCTCTATCTGCGCGAGATGCATCGGACGCGCCCGCAGCTGGAGCCGACGGTAAATTTCGAGTCGGTCGCCGAGGCGCTCAATGTGCCGGTGATGGGCCGCCACACCGCCCTCGGTGATGCGACAACCACGGCCTTGATGTACATACGCCTGAAGAAGGGCGCCCTGACGACAAGTTAGCGAGGCGCATCGCAAGTCGCCGGGCGCAGTGATAGCATGAGCGCGCCTTCATACCCATATGTGTCGTTCGACCCATGCAAGCATCTACCGTTACCCAGAAGTACGAGTTCAACAAGCTGCAGAAGCGCCTGCGCCGTCAGGTCGGCAATGCGATCATTGATTACGGGATGATCCACGAGGGCGACAAGGTGATGGTCTGCCTGTCCGGCGGCAAGGACTCCTACACCATGCTGGAGATTCTGATGAATCTGCAGCGTAACGCGCCGGTCAATTTCGAACTGGCCGCGGTCAATCTCGATCAGAAGCAGCCGGGCTTCCCCGAACACGTGCTGCCCGAGTATCTGGACGCCAAGGGGGTGAACTATCACATCCTCGAGCGCGACACCTATTCGGTGGTCAAGGAGAAGACGCCGGAGGGCAAGACCACCTGCGCGCTCTGCTCGCGTCTGCGTCGCGGCTCGCTCTACGGCTTCGCCGAGGAGATCGGGGCGACCAAGGTGGCTCTTGGGCACCATCGCGAGGACATCCTGGAGACGCTGTTCCTCAACATGTTCTTCGGCGGTTCGCTCAAGGCGATGCCGCCCAAGCTGCTGTCGGACGATGGCAAGAACATCGTCATCCGCCCGCTGGCCTACTGCCGCGAGGCCGATATCGCCGAGTTCGCGCGCCAGATGGCGTTCCCGATCATTCCCTGCAACCTGTGCGGCTCGCAGCCCAACCTGCAGCGCCAGGTGGTCAAGGAGATGCTGGCGGAGTGGGAGGTCAAGCATCCCGGGCGGCTCGAGACCATGTTCAAGGCGGTGACCAACGTCGCGCCCTCGCAGCTTGCGGATCGCGACCTGTTCGATTTCGCGGGGCTGGAGGCGAAGCAGCGTCAGATGCAGGAAACGCGGATCGATGCCTTCGATCTGCTCGCCCGCGAAGCCTGAGCGAACATGGCGCCCACAAGGCCCGCCGGAGGTGATCTCCGGCGGGCCTTTTGCATTCATGCCAGCGGGCCACCAAGTATCGTCTTGCTCATCCCGCCCATGATGCGGGTGCCGTCCTCTTCGGCCAGTTCGGCGTACCAGGCGCGTGTCTTGTCGGGATCGGCGCCATGAGTCGTGTCGGCACGCTGGCGTGCGCGCGTGACGATACTGCCGACCCGCTGGACGCGGGCACGGTCGTAGGCTTGCAGGGCGGCGGGAATGTCGCCACCGGCATCATCGAGTGCGCGAGCCAGCACCCACGCGTCTTCCATCGCCTGACAGCCCCCCTGGCCCAGATCCGGTGCCATGCCGTGCGCCGCGTCGCCGAGAATGGCGGCACGTTCGCCGATCAACGTCTCCAGCGGTTCGATGTCGTGAATCTCCACGCGAGCCATCGCGGCAGGGTCGATGCGTTCGATCAGCCGCTGAACCGGCGGTGCCCAGCCGGCGAAATGCCGTGCGAGCTCGTCACGATAACTGGCGGGATCGTTGGGCGTGCCGGCGGGCAGCGGGACGTCGAAGAAACAGTAGAACTCGGGCGAGGCGCCTTCGCCGCTCATCGGCATCATCGAGACGCGCTGATGGTCGCCGACGTACTGCACCCACCGATCGAGCGGGGCGAGATCGGGCGTGGCGGCGACCCGCACGTTCCAGTTGACGTAGCCGCAGTAGCGACGCTCCACGGCATGGTCAAGCGCCCGTTCGCGCAATCGGGAGTGCGTGCCGTCGGCGATCACGATCAGGTCGGCCCGGCGCGTCGAACCGTCGTCAAAGGTGGCTTCCACGCCGCTGTCGTCGCAGCGGTAATCGGTACAGGCCAGACCGAGCGTGACGTTGTCCGGCCCCACGGCATCCAGCAGCAACTGCTGGAGCGCCGCCCGCGCAATGGGGCAGGCCCGCTGTCCCACCTGGTCGTAGAGCGGCTGCAGGCTGAAATGGGTCAGGGGCTGGCCGTCCTTGGTGAGATAGGCCATGTCGTTCATGCGCCCGCTGGCCTGTTCGACGGCATCGCCCACTCCCAGAGCCTTGAGCACCTTGACGCCGTTGGACCAGACCGAGATGGCTGCGCCCACCGGGCGAAGCTCGGCGACGCGGTCGATGACCTCGACCTGGTGACCTGCCTTCTGGAGCGCCAGGGCAGCGGTGAGCCCGCCCATGCCGGCGCCGATGACGAGAACGTTCAGCGTCATGGGAATGTCCTGGTTGTTGTCGTTAACTTGTTGTCATTAAAAATTCGTCGTTGAACGACGTATCTTGAGAAACCTGTCATGCGAGATGAGCACGACCAGAAAACCTGACCGATCGATCAAGTTTTGTCATCCTACGCAAAAAAGATGCCGCATGGGAATGCCGGAGTCATCGCCGGGCCTGACGCGAGGCCTTATCGATTCCTCGTTGGCACCGGCCGAAGCGGCATGATCTGCCGGAACCGATCGACAAGGGGGCACGATGACCGGAACGGCCGCAGTTCCACCACTCGAGACGCAGGATAGCGAAACGTTACGTGCAGCGCTGGCAGCGGGCGACGGCGCGAGCCATGAGGCCGTCCTGGGCGGATTCGTCGTCGAAGGGGAGGCGAAGCATGCGCGCCTGATTCTCTGTCACGGGGCAGGGGTCGGGCACGATTCCCCGTTTCTGACCCGATTGCGCCAGCAGTTGGCCGCGTGCGGCATTCAGGTCGTGGCGCTGGAGTTCGGCTACATGGCGACCATGCGCAAGGAGGGCAAACGACGGCCACCGCCCAGGATCGAGAGGCTGGTGACGGAGCTGGCCGAATGGCACCGGGCGTTGCAGGCGCTGGATGGCGAGACGCCGCTGTGGCTTGGCGGCAAGTCCATGGGAGGCAGGGTCGCGAGCCTGCTGGCCACGCAAGTCGACGTGGCGGGGCTGGTCCTGTGTGGCTACCCGTTTCATCCCCCCGGCAAGCCTGCGCGTTTGCGACTCGATCACTGGCCGGAGATTCGGTGTCCGCTGCTGTTGCTTCAGGGGACGCGCGACCCGTTCGGGCGACGCGACGAGGTCGAAGGATACGATTTACCGGCACAGACGGAGTGCCACTTCCTGGATGGCGGAGACCACGATTGGAAGCCGCCCAAACGCCACGCGCGGACGCAGTCGACATTGATCGATGAGGCTGTCGGCCACGTATCACGCCGGCTGGGCGCAAGTGAATGATCCGGATGGAAAATAGTGGTGTGAAAAGCTGTTGACTTTCGACCGGTCACAGGTAGAATGCAGCGCCACGTGACCACGGGTGGTTAGCTCAGCTGGGAGAGCACCAGCCTTACAAGCTGGGGGTCACAGGTTCGAACCCTGTACCACCCACCATTACGTTTTCGTAGTGCTCGGGTTCACGTGTTGCAAGTCGTAGTTGCAAGAAAGAGTGGCAAGAAGCAGTTGGAAAATGCGGACCGGTAGTTCAGTTGGTTAGAATGCCGGCCTGTCACGCCGGAGGTCGCGGGTTCGAGTCCCGTCCGGTCCGCCATTTCCATCGACATTGACAAGCCCCAAGGCATGCAATGTCACCTGCTAGTCGCGTAGTTGGTATCGTTGGTCTGCGTTTCGACTCATACCCCCGATGCATCGAGTGGACCGGTAGTTCAGCTGGTTAGAATGCCGGCCTGTCACGCCGGAGGTCGCGGGTTCGAGTCCCGTCCGGTCCGCCATACTTCGCACTGCTAGTGTTTGTTGTATCGAATTGTTTGACGTCTGGGTGGTTAGCTCAGCTGGTTAGAGCACCAGCCTCACATGCTGGGGGTCACAGGTTCGAGTCCTGTACCACCCACCACAGCGGACCGGTAGTTCAGCTGGTTAGAATGCCGGCCTGTCACGCCGGAGGTCGCGGGTTCGAGTCCCGTCCGGTCCGCCATCGACGTCTTATGCTCCGATTATCTCCTCGCTGTTATTCTCTGCTGTCGCGATACCTTCAGGCCGACACGCTCGCCATTCGATGGTTTTCACGCCATTCGATAGTCTTCGCGCCCCAGCCTCGCTGGCATTTTATCGATCTGTCTTGTTCCGTTCGTCCCTGCGCTGCTCATCCTCGGCCGCACCCTGATACCGCTTTGGTGGAATGGTTCCCGTCGGTGTTTTCGTTACACTGATGTTCATACGTGCGTTTGAAAGCCGCTATCGGCGGTAAGCGCCCCGACATGAGTGGATCCGACCGTGACGCGTTTCTCCCATCTATTTCGCCCTCTGCAAGTCGGCTCGTTGACACTGCGCAATCGCGTGGTGATGGGGTCGATGCATACCAACCTGGAAGAAGCGTCGAACGGCTTCGAGCGTCTGGCGGCGTTCTATGCGGAACGGGCGCGTCATGGCGTCGGCTTGATCGTCACCGGCGGCATCGCGCCCAATGCGGAAGGAGCGGTCTTCCAGGGGGCCGCCAGGCTCACCGATGGCGCCGAGGCCGAGCGGCATCGCCCTGTCGTGGAAGCAGTGCACGCCCACGGCGCTCATATCTGCCTGCAGATACTGCATGCGGGCCGCTATGCCTATTCGCCGGATCTGGTCGCGCCCTCGGCGATCGCCGCGCCGATCAATCGCTTCACGCCACGCGCGCTGAATGGCGACGAGGTCGAGCGGCAGATCGACGACTTCGTCCGCTGCGCCAGGCTGGCCCAGGCCGCCGGGTACGACGGCGTCGAGATCATGGGTTCGGAAGGTTACCTGATCAATCAGTTCCTTTGTCGCCGTACCAACCATCGCGATGACGCCTGGGGTGGCGATAGCGCGGGACGCCAGCGTTTCGCGATCGAGATCGTGCGTCGGGTTCGCGAAGCCTGCGGCACGGATTTCCTGCTGATCTTTCGACTGTCGATGATCGATCTGGTCGAGGAGGGCAGCACCCGCGAGGAGATCGTGGCGCTGGCGCAGGCGATAGAAGGCGCCGGGGCGGACATGATCAACAGCGGCATCGGCTGGCACGAGGCACGAGTGCCGACCATTGTCACCAGCGTGCCGCGTGCGGCGTTCGTTCCTGTCAGCCGGGCGGTGCGCGAGGCGATTTCGATACCGCTGATCGCGACCAATCGTATCAACATGCCGGCGGTGGCGGAGGCGGTGCTGGCCGAGGGGCATGCCGATCTGGTGTCGATGGCGCGTCCCTTCCTGGCCGATCCGGCATGGGTGAGCAAGGCCGAGCAAGGCCGGGTCGACGAGATCAACACCTGCATCGCCTGCAATCAGGCCTGTCTCGATCACACCTTCAAGGGCAAGCTGACCTCCTGTCTGGTCAATCCGCGCGCCTGCCACGAAACGGAACTGACGCTGACGCCGACCGATACGCCCAAACGGATCGCCGTGGTGGGGGCCGGCCCGGCCGGACTGGCTGCCGCCGTTGCCTGCGCCGAGCGCGGGCATCGGGTGACGCTGTTCGAGCGTGATTCAAAGGTTGGCGGCCAGTTCCGGCTGGCGCAGCGCATCCCGGGAAAGGAGGAGTTCGCCGAGACGTTACGCTACTTCACCACCCAACTGATGCTGCGCGGTGTGGAACTGCGCCTCGATACCCAGGCCGATGTCGAGCAGTTGCGGGGCTTCGACGAGGTTGTCGTCGCCACCGGCGTCAAGCCTCGCGAGCTCGAGCTCGAAGGCATCGATCACCCCAGCGTGCTTCCCTATCCCGTGGCGATCCAATACCCCGAGCGAGTAGGGCGGCGAGTGGCGATCATCGGTGCCGGCGGAATCGGTTTCGATGTCGCGGAACTGCTGGCCCACGCAACGTTGCCTGCGCAGGATGTCGAACGCTGGTGCGACGAGTGGGGCGTTGATCTGTCGGTGGCTACCGCTGGCGGGCTGAAGCCGCGGATGTCGCCGGCGGTGCCGCGCCAGATCACGCTGCTGCAGCGCAAGACCGGCAAACCGGGCGAGGGGCTTGGCGTGACCACCGGCTGGGTCCACCGGGCGGTGCTCCGGGCGCGTCGGGTCGAGACGTTGTCGGGCTGCGTCTATCGGCGTATCGATAATGATGGTCTGCATGTCAGCGTCAACGGGGAGCCCCGGCTGCTGGCAGTCGACAATATCGTGATCTGTGCCGGTCAGGAGTCGCAGCAGGCACTTCATGAGGCGCTGGTCGCAAGCGGCGTGAGGGCTCATCGAATCGGCGGTGCCGATCTGGCTGCTGAGCTCGATGCCAAGCGTGCCATCGATCAGGGCGTGCGGCTGGCGGCGAGTCTATGAGCTGCGACCGGTTGCGTTGAGTCAGCGTGAGTGGCGAGTGCTCGTGCGCTGCCGGGCGTCGAAGACAGGTGTTAGACTGGAATTTCACCAGTGAGCGCGAGCCGTGCGACGGCGACCCCGTCGCTCCCCGGGTCGCGCTTCTTGTTATTCAGGCTGCCGTGTCTCGCGACCGCCATGCCTGACCCTCAGAAAACGCAGACTCTCGTGCCGTGACCGGCCTTGGTCGCTTTTTCTCGATGGAGGGATCGTACAAGGACCCCCAGATGACATCCGATTGTAGCCCTCGCTATCTGGCGAGCGATAACACCTCCGGCATTTGCCCGGAAGCCCTCGATTACCTGATTCGGGCCAATGCCAGCGATGATCTCGCTTATGGCAATGATGCCTGGACCCATCGCGCTGCGGATCGTTTCCGCGAGCTTTTCGATTACGACTGTGACGTCTTCTTCGTCTTCAATGGCACAGCCGCCAACTCGCTGTCGCTAGCGGCGCTGGGGCAGAGCTATCACAGCGTGATCTGTCACGAACTGGCCCACATCGAGACCGACGAGTGCGGCGGGCCGGAGTTCTTTTCCAACGGCTCCAAGCTGCTGACCAGCTCGGGTGAAGATGGCAAGCTGACGCCGGAAGGGATCGAGCGGCTGGTGGTGAAGCGTAACGACATTCACTACCCCAAGCCGCGGGTCGTCTCGATCACCCAGGCCACCGAGGTGGGCACGGTCTATTCTCGCGAGGAGCTGTTGGCGATCCGCACCGTCGCGGACAAGTATGATCTGCGTGTTCACATGGATGGCGCCCGTTTTGCCAACGCCTGTAGTGCCTTGGGGGCGTCTCCGGCCGAGCTGACCTGGCAGGCCGGGGTCGACGTGCTCTGTTTCTCCGGCACCAAGAACGGCTTGCCGATGGGCGAGGCGATTCTGTTCTTCAACAAGGAGCTGGCCGAGGATTTTCCCTACCGCTGCAAGCAGGCGGGTCAACTGGCTTCCAAGATGCGCTTCATCGCCGCACCCTGGCTGGGGCTGCTGGAATCCGGCGCCTGGAGAAGCAATGCCGACCATGCCAATGCCATGGCGCGTTATCTCGCCGAGGGGTTGGCCGCGCTACCCGGTGCTTCGCTGATGTTTCCAACGCAGGCCAACAGCGTCTTCGTCAGTTTGCCCGAGCCGGTCATTTCGCAATTGCGCGCCAAGGGCTGGACCTTTTATACCTTCATCGGCGCTGGCGGTGCGCGGTTCGTCTGCTCCTGGAACACCACTTCCGAGCTGCTCGATCAATTGCTGGCCGACGCCCGGGCCGCTTTCGACGCGCCCTGATGCATCCGGCGCCCTGAGGTCTCGGGCGCCGGTTTTCTCGCCTTTTTCTCCTTGCTCGATTCGCGAACGAATTTTGTCGTGATTTTTCTATGAGTTACCGGAAATCGCGCGACGCAGTGCGTTTTGTCGGCGCAAAATTCCCCGTGCATCGAAACCGGATCGTGGTAGCGTGTTCTAAAGCGTGTGTTCCGACGCTGCGTTGAAAAGGCTCGCGAAACGGGTCTGTCCGACGCTTCGTGCATCTGTCTATGTCTGTCTATGCTGTTAGTCAGCTAGCCCGGCTGGCAGGGCATCCGTCCTGTGCGGTTGGGGGTCATGACCAGGAGGCTTCCATGAGCATCTTCGATCACGTGCAGAGCCGTTACGAACAGGTTCAACAGGAAGAAATGAGCCTGCAGGAATATCTAGAGCTGTGCCGGAAAGATCCCCGTGTCTACGCCAACGCCGCCGAGCGGATGCTGAGTGCCATCGGGGAACCGGAAGCGATCGACACGGCCAAGGATCCTCGCCTTTCCCGTATTTTCTCCAACAAGGTCATTCGCCGCTATCCCGCCTTTGCCGAGTTCTACGGCATGGAAGAGGCGATCGAGCAGATCGTCTCCTATTTCCGTCATGCCGCTCAGGGGTTGGAGGAGCGCAAGCAGATTCTCTACCTGCTGGGCCCGGTCGGTGGCGGCAAGTCGTCGCTGGCCGAACGCCTGAAGCTGCTCATGGAGCGCGTACCGTTCTATGCGATCAAGGATTCGCCGGTCTACGAATCGCCGCTCGGGCTGTTCTCGCCTGAGGAAGATGGCGAGCTGCTCGAGAAGGAATACAACATTCCCCAGCGCCACCTGCGGGGGCCGATGTCGCCCTGGGCGGCCAAGCGCCTCAAGGAGTTCGGTGGGGATCTGTCGCAGTTCCGCGTGGTGCGTCTGCATCCGTCGCGACTCAATCAGATTGCGGTGTCCAAGACCGAGCCTGGCGACGAGAACAACCAGGATATCTCGTCATTGGTGGGCAAGGTCGATATCCGTCAGTTGGAGCTCTATTCCCAGGACGACCCGGATGCCTACAGCTTCTCCGGCGGCCTGTGCAAGGCCAACCAGGGGCTGATGGAGTTCGTCGAGATGTTCAAGGCGCCGATCAAGGTGCTGCATCCGCTGCTCACGGCCACGCAGGAGGGGAACTACAACCCCACCGAGGGCATGGGGGCGATTCCGTTCGATGGCATCATCATGGCCCACTCCAACGAGAGCGAGTGGCAGCAGTTCCGCAACAATCGCAACAACGAGGCATTTCTCGACCGCGTCTATATCGTCAAGGTGCCTTATTGCCTGCGCGTTTCCGAAGAGATCAAGATCTATCAGAAGCTGCTGGAGCATTCGTCGCTCAACGAAGCCCCCTGCGCGCCGGATACGCTGCGCATGCTGGCGCAGTTTTCGGTGCTGTCGCGGCTCAAGGAGCCGGAAAACTCGAGCATCTACTCCAAGATGCGGGTCTACGATGGCGAGAACCTGAAGGATACCGACCCCAAGGCCAAGTCGATCCAGGAGTATCGCGACGCGGCCGGGGTCGATGAAGGCATGAACGGACTCTCCACCCGTTTCGCCTTCAAGATCCTCTCTAAGGTGTTCAACTTCGATGCCCACGAGATCGCCGCCAATCCGGTACACCTGCTTTACGTGCTGGAGCAGGCGCTGGAACGCGAGCAGTTGCCCAAGGAAGTCCACGAGCGCTACCTGCGGTTCATCAAGGAGTACCTGGCGCCGCGTTACGTCGACTTCATCGGCAAGGAGATCCAGACCGCGTACCTCGAGTCCTATACCGAGTACGGCCAGAACATCTTCGACCGCTACGTGACCTACGCCGACTTCTGGATTCAGGATCAGGAGTATCGCGATCCGGAAACGGGCGAGCTGTTCGACCGGCAGTCGCTCAACGAGGATCTCGAGAAGATCGAGAAGCCCGCCGGGATCTCCAATCCCAAGGACTTCCGCCACGAGGTCGTCAATTTCGTGCTGCGCGCGCGCGCCCACAACAACGGTATGAACCCGAGCTGGCAGTCCTACGAGAAGCTCCGCGGCGTGATCGAGCACAAGATGTTCGCCAATACCGAGGAGTTGCTGCCGGTCATCTCGTTCAATGCCAAGGCGTCGGCGTCGGATCAGCGCAAGCACGAGGATTTCGTCGATCGCATGGTGCAGCGCGGCTATACCGAAAAGCAGGTGCGCCTGCTCTCCGAGTGGTATCTGCGGGTGCGCAAGTCACACTAGCACGTGGTTAGTTGATGTCAGCAGGAGCGGCGGCTGCGAGTCGGGCCGCGCTCCCAGAGGCAGAGGCCATTCCCGATGGCCACTGTCGCAGCCAGTCTGCGGGAGGTGCCATGAGTTACTTCATCGATCGACGCCCCAACGCACGCCACAAGAGCGCGGTCAATCGTCAACGGTTCTTGCAGCGCTATCGTTCCCACATCAAGCGCGCCGTGGAAGAGTCGGTGAATCGGCGCTCAATCACCGATATGGAGCGCGGCGAAAAGGTCTCGATTCCCACCAAGGACATCTCCGAACCCTCGTTTCAACACGGGCCGGGTGGTCGACGTACGGTAGTGAGTCCAGGGAACAAGGAGTTTGCCGAGGGGGATCGGTTGCGCCGCCCTGGGGGCGGAGGCGGTGGTGGCGGCAGTGGCGAAGGTCAGGCAGGAAACCAGGGCGAGGGCATGGACGAGTTCGTGTTCTCGCTGTCACGAGAAGAGTTTCTCGATTTCGTCTTCGATGGCCTGGAGCTGCCGCATCTGGAGCGCAAGCAGCTGCAGGTTCTGGAGGAGACCCGGCCGGTAAGGGCTGGCATCTCCAAGGAAGGCGTGCCGGCGCGCATCAATATCGTGCGTTCGATGCGCGAGGCCCAGGCCCGGCGTATCGGCATGCGGGCGCCATTGAAACGGGCACTGCGCGAGGCCCAGGAGGCGCTCGATGCTGAGGAGCGCAAGGATCCGGTATTGCGCAATCCGGCGCGTATCGATGAGTTGAAGTCCGAGATCGCCAGGCTGGAGAAGCGGATCGCGTCGATTCCGTTTCTGGATACCTACGACCTGCGCTACAACCACCTCACCCATCAGCCCATGCCGTCGAACCAGGCCGTGATGTTCTGCATCATGGACGTCTCCGGCTCGATGACCCAGGCGCACAAGGATATCGGCAAGCGCTTCTTCCTGTTGCTCTATCTGTTTCTCGAACGCAATTACGAGAAGGTCGAGCTGGTGTTCGTGCGTCACCATACCGTGGCCAAGGAGGTCGACGAAGAGGAGTTCTTCTATTCGCGGGAGACCGGCGGCACGATCGTCTCCAGTGCCCTGACGCTGGTCAACAGCATCATCGAGGCACGCTACGCGCCCGAGCAGTGGAACCTCTACGTGGCCCAGGCCAGTGACGGCGACAACTGGGATGACGACTCGTCGAACTGCCTCGAGCTGCTCAACGAGTCGTTGATGCGCAAGTTGCAGTACTTCACCTACGTGGAGATCACGCCTCACGCCCATCAGGCGCTGTGGGAGGCCTACGACACGGTGCGGGCGGCCTATCCCGAGCGTTTCGCCATGCAGCAGATCGTTCAGGCGGAAGATATCTATCCGGTCTTCCGCAAGCTCTTTCGTCAGCGTGCGCAGGGCTGACATCGATATCTCGGGCAGGATGGGACGGACGCAGCGAGGAAACCATGATGACGCGACGCAAGCCCATAGCCACCGGTTCGGATTGGAACTTCGAGGCGCTCGAAGCCTATGAACGTGCCATCGCCGAACTGGCCAAGGAATATCGGTTGGATACCTATCCCAACCAGATAGAGATCATCACCTCCGAGCAGATGATGGATGCCTACGCCAGTGTGGGCATGCCGATCGGCTATCACCACTGGTCGTTCGGCAAACAGTTCCTGTCAGTGGAGCAGGCCTACCGTCGCGGCCAGATGGGGCTGGCCTATGAGCTGGTGATCAATTCCGACCCCTGCATCGCTTATCTGATGGAAGAGAATTCGCTGATGATGCAGGTGTTGGTCATCGCGCATGCCTGCTACGGGCACAACTCGTTCTTCAAGGGCAATTACCTGTTTCGAACCTGGACCGATGCTTCGGCGATCGTCGATTACCTGGTCTTTGCACGCAGCTATGTCGCCAAGTGCGAAGAGCGTCACGGGGTCGAGGCCGTCGAGCAGTTACTCGATGCCTGTCACGCCCTGCAGAATTATGGGGTCGATCGCTACAAGCGGCCCTCACCGATTTCGGCCGATGAAGAAGCGCGCCGACAGGAGGAGCGGGAGGCGTATCTACAGACGCAGGTCAACCGGATCTGGAGCACGATTCCGCCGGTAGTGAGCGAGCTGGCCCAGGAGCCACTGCACGATCACGAAAACGATCCGCTGGGGTTGCATCGTCATGGTCGCTATCCCAGCGAGCCGCAGGAGAACCTGCTCTATTTCCTTGAGAAGAATGCGCCGCTGCTGGAGCCCTGGCAGCGCGAGGTCGTGCGTATCGTGCGTAAGCTTGCCCAGTATTTCTATCCGCAGCGTCAGACCCAGGTGATGAACGAAGGCTGGGCGACGTTCTGGCACTACACCCTGATGAACCGCCTGTATGACGACGGGTTGATCGACGAGGGCATCATGCTCGAGTTCCTGCAGTCGCATACCTCGGTCGTCACTCAGCCGGGTTTCGACAGCCCTTATTTCAACGGCATCAATCCGTATGCGCTGGGATTCGCGATGTTCAGCGATATCCAGCGCATCTGCCAGGCACCGACCGACGAGGACCGCGAGTGGTTCCCGGATATCGCCGGCAGCGACTGGCTGGAGACGCTGCATTTCGCGATGCAGAACTTCAAGGACGAATCATTCATTCAGCAGTTCCTGTCGCCCAAGGTGATTCGCGATCTCAAGCTCTTCAGTCTGGTCGATGATGATCGCGACGACAGCCTCCAGATCGAGGCGATTCACGACGACCGCGGCTATCGCCGAATTCGCGAGGCGTTGAGCGTGCAGTACGCGTTATCCGCTCGGGAGCCCAACATCCAGGTCTGGGAAGCCGACATTCGTGGTGATCGTTCGCTGACGCTGCGCCATGTGCAGGATCGACGCCGTCCGCTGGGGCAGAGCCTGTTTCCGGTCATGCGCTATCTGCACCAGTTGTGGGGATTTCCCATCAAGCTCGAATCGACGGAAGGGGACGATATCGTGCGTCGCTACCAATGGCCGATTCCCGAGCCGACGCGAGAATCGGCGTGAATACGCCCGTGCGGCATGTCCCGTCGCAGAGCTGATATACTCGCCCGATCGCTATCATTCTGGTTATGGGTCTGCCGGTTGCGGGCCTGATTCGGTGGGAGAGGGAAATGCAGAACGCCGTCATTCTGATCAATGTCGAAAAGGGCCGGATTCGCGGTGTCGCCGAACAGCTGGCCGACCTGGAAGGAATCAGCGAAGTCTATTCGACCTGCGGTCGCTATGACCTGATCGCCATCGCCCGCACGCGGGATTTCGAGTCTCTGGCCACGCTGGTGACCGAGCGCCTGATGAGCGTCGAGGGGATTCGCGATACCGAGACACTCAATGCCATGCAGGTGCATTCGCGCCACGATCTCGACGCCATGTTCTCCGTCGGTCTCTAAGTTCTGGTGGCGCGTCGTCGTAGGCGAGGGCTGCTGGGGCAGTTGGCTCGCTCGTCCCGAATCGGGCTCGTTTTTGTCGTCGTCATCAGCGGGCTGTGGTACTGGCAGGAAGGTGATGTCCGTGATCGGCTCAGTTGGATGGGCGTGCCGGAGTGGCAGTGGAACGACTGGCGGGGCTGGAACCGAGTGCTGCGCAACGACGGCTTCCTGGTCGGGTGGTCGGACGTGCGGGGCGAAGCATTGTGGGTGGGCTACGTGCTGAACCGGGTCGATAATCCCCGCAGTCAGCCGCGGCCCGATCGCTTCGAGCCCGACTGGCGTAGTCTGTGGCCGATCGGCAGCGACGACTACACCCATAGCGGCTACGACCGGGGGCATCTGGCGCCGAATTACGCGATGTCGGTCGTTCACGGCCGCGATGCGCAGCTGGCCAGTTTCCTGATGACTAACATCACGCCGCAACGGCCCAAGCTCAATCGGCAGTTGTGGCAGCGTCTGGAGGAGGCCGTCATCGATGACTTCGTGCCGCGCTTCGGCCGCGTGTGGGTCGTCACCGGACCGGTCTTCGACGATCAGCTACTGCATCGGGTGGGCTTTACCCAGGTCCCCGTGGGCTTCTACAAGATACTGGTCGTTCCCGGTCAGACGCCGCGGGCGCTGGCATTTCTCATGCCCCAGGACGTCAGCGGCAACGAGCCGCTGGCTCGCTTTCTGGTCACTGTCGATGAGATCGAGGCGCATACCGGGCTCGATTTCTTTCCGCAACTGCCCGATTCCATCGAGCGTCGGATGGAAGGGTACGTGGAAACTGCCGGTTGGGGGCTGGAAGCCGTTTCGACACGTCCGGGGCGTTATCAGTAACGTCCGTGGACGTCGGCCCTGAATCTTGGTATTGAGCGTGCGATGGAAGCAGGCAATGCTTCGAAAACGGGAGATGCAGGAATAGCAGAGAGAAGAGGACTGCGAGGAAACAATGACATGACACATGGTGCCCAGGAGAGGACTTGAACCTCCACGTCCGTAAGGACACTAGCACCTGAAGCTAGCGCGTCTACCAATTCCGCCACCTGGGCATGTCATGCAAATCTGATACTGCAGTCTGGATGGTGCCCGGAAGAGGACTTGAACCTCCACGTCCGTAAGGACACTAGCACCTGAAGCTAGCGCGTCTACCAATTCCGCCATCCGGGCTTATCCGGCCTTGAATGCATGGCTTTCGTGAATTCTCATTCCCGAAAGCGCCATCGCCGTAAGCGATGGTGCCCAGAAGAGGACTTGAACCTCCACGTCCGTAAGGACACTAGCACCTGAAGCTAGCGCGTCTACCAATTCCGCCATCTGGGCCAAGGCGCGATGCATAATACCGACTCTGTGTCCGAATGCAAGCATCTCATGCGCGTTGATATATCCCGCTCGGTCATGGTCTTGCGGTGCGGCGATGCGCGCCGCGGCACGGGCAATTGGTCACATTGGACAGTGCATGGTTGGGTCGAACAGGCGTGGCCGCTATACTTGGGGCATGAATCCCAAAAAATCGAACGGCCCAGGCCGCCCGCCGCGTGACTATTCTCTACAAATCAGGCCCCGCTGGCTCAACGCAAGGATGATGGTTGCATGACTCATTGGACGTTGAACGACGATCCGCACGCGGCTCGCGAAACCCAGAAATACGATAACCCCGTGCCCAGTCGCGAATATCTGCTGTCGCGTCTGGAGGAGTACGGCAAGCCGATTACGCACGAAAACATGAGCGCCATGCTGGGGCTCGAGGACGAGAACCAGCTGGAAGCCGTGCGTCGGCGCCTGGCCGCCATGGAACGCGACGGTCAGATCCTCAGGGACCGCAAGGGCGCCTATGCCCTGATCGACAAGCTCGACCTGATCAAGGGCCGGGTGCAGGGCCACCGGGATGGGATGGGCTTTCTGATTCGCCACGATGGCGTCAAGCCTGACCTGGTGTTGCCGCCGCGTCAGATGCGCCGCGTCTTCGATGGCGATGTGGTGCTGGCGCGCATCAGCGGTCGGGATCGTCGTGGTCGCGCCGAAGGCACCATAGCCGAAGTGCTGGCGCGCAATACCCAGACGCTGGTCGGCGTGTTCCGTCAGAACACCTCGGAATTCGCCGTGTTGATACCGGAGAACTCCCGCATCAGCCAGGAAGTGATCATCCCGCACAGCGTCAGCGGTGGCGCAAGAGACGGCCAGATCGTGTCGGTGCGTATCACCCAGCAGCCGGAAACCCGCAAGCAGCCGGTCGGCGAGGTGGTGGAGATCCTGGGGGAGAGGATGGACCCCGGTCTCGAGATCGATATCGCGATTCGTTCCCACGATATCCCGGCAGAGTTTCCGCCGGAAGTGGAGCATCAGATCGCTGGCATGTCGGCCGAAGTGAAGGAAGAGGACAAGGTGGCGCGCATCGATCTGCGCGAGATGCCGTTGGTGACCATCGACGGCGAAGACGCCAAGGATTTCGACGACGCCGTCTGTGCCTGGAAGACGAAATCCGGGAGCTGGAAACTGGTCGTGGCGATTGCCGATGTTTCCCATTACGTCCGTGGCGGCAGTGCGCTGGATAACGAGGCCCATATTCGCGGCAACTCGGTCTACTTCCCTGGTCAGGTCGTGCCGATGCTGCCGGAGCTGCTCTCCAATGGGCTCTGTTCGCTCAATCCGCACGTCGATCGCCTGACCATGGTCTGCGAAATGAACATCTCGCAGAACGGAACGATCAGCCGCTACAAGTTCTACGAGGCGGTGATCCAGTCTCATGCGCGACTGACCTACAACCAGGTCGGCACCATGCTGGAGGAGCCGGATGGCGAAGAGGGAACGGCGCTACGCGAGCAGTATCGCGAGCTGGTGCCTTCGCTCGAGAATTTGCACGCGCTCTACCAGGTGCTGCGCAAGGCGCGGGAAGTGCGTGGCGCCATCGACTTCGATACCACCGAAACGCAGATCGTCTTCAACGACGAGCGCAAGATCGAAAAGATCGTCCCGCGCAGCCGCAACGACGCCCACAAGCTGATCGAGGAGTGCATGCTGGCCGCCAACGTGGCCACGGCGCGCTTCCTCGACAAGCATGACCTGCCCGCGCTCTATCGTGTTCACCAGTCGCCAGCCTCGGAGCGGCTGGAGAACCTGCGCGTGTTCCTGGGCGAGCTGGGCCTGACCTTGGGTGGTGGCGATGAGCCGACACCCAAGGATTATCAGGCGCTGCGAGAGGCGATTCAGGGTCGCCCGGACTTCGATATCATCCAGACCGTAATGCTGCGCTCGATGAGCCAGGCCGTCTATTCGCCGCAGAACGATGGGCACTTCGGTCTCGCCTATCAGGCGTACGCACATTTCACCTCGCCGATCCGCCGCTATCCGGATCTGCTGGTCCATCGTGCGATCCGCTCCGTCATTCGAGGGCCGCGCCAGACGCAGACCGTGCTGCGTGCCGAGGGGGCGCCGGTGGAAAAACCCTCCACCTGGTGCCCGTACACCTTCGAGCAGATGATCGAGCTGGGCGAGCACTGCTCGATGACCGAGCGCCGTGCCGACGAGGCGACCCGCGACGTGACCGACTGGCTGAAGTGCGAGTTCCTCTCGGACAAGGTTGGCGAGGTCTACGAAGGCACGATCGCCTCGGTGACGCAGTTCGGGATCTTCGTGCGTCTCGACGACGTCTACGTGGAAGGGCTGGTGCATGTCACTTCCCTGCCATCCGACTACTACCACTACGAAGCCGAGAAACACCGCCTCAAGGGCGAGCGCAGTGGCGTTGCCTATCGTCTGGGCGATGGAGTGACCGTTCGCGTGGCGCGTGTGGATCTCGACGACCGCAAGATCGATTTCGATCTGGCCGATGCGACGCCGCGTCATCACCGTACGCCACGTAGTCATAAGCCCGGTGCAGAAGCCAATGACAGCGCTGCGCCGGCCAAGAAGTCATCAGGCAAGAATCGCCCCGGCAAGCGCGAGCGTCAGGGCGCCTCTACCGGCAACGAAGAGGGCGGTGCGCCCAAGCGCCGGTCTCGCGGTCCGCGCCAGCGTCGAGGCAAGCGATGAACGCGTTGATCGTTGTAGGCGTGGTGCCAGGCGGGTCAAGGTGGGTGATGCCATGAGCCGTTCAGCGAACCGGCGCCAATCGGCCAGAACGGGGGATTGTCCCCGCACGCCAGACGGGCTGGAGCCGGTCTACGGAGTGCATGCCGTTCGGGCGTTGTTCGAGCGGGGGCAGCCGCCCAGGGTGCTGTGGATTCAGCAAGGGCACGCCGAGCACCGTCTGGAAGCCCTGCTGCAGCTGGCTCATGCGGCGGGCTGTGATTTGAAACGAGTGGGGCGAGAAACACTGGACGGGATTTCCAACCAGGCCTCCCACCAGGGCGTGATCGGATTCTGCGAACCGCTGGTCGCGGAAAGCGAAACTACCTTGTGGTGGCGCCTCGAGCAGTGGCTGGCGGACAAGCCCCTGCTGCTACTGATCCTCGATGGCGTCACGGACCCGCACAACCTGGGCGCTTGCCTGCGTAGTGCCGATGCTGCCGGTGTCAATGGCGTGATCGTGCCCAAGGACAAGTCCGCACCGCTGAACGCCACCGTACGCAAGGTGGCCTGTGGCGCGGCCGAACTCGTTCCGGTGTTTCAGGTCACCAACCTGGCGCGCTGCATGGAGAAGCTCAAGCAGCAGGGCGTCTGGATCACCGGCACCGCCGGCGAGGCCGATGCGCTCGTCTATGATGCCGATTTCACCGTGCCCTGCGCGCTGGTAATGGGCGCGGAAGGCAAGGGCCTGCGCCGCTTGACTCGCGAAGCCTGCGATGGGCTGGTCAAGCTGCCGATGCAGGGCGGGGTTTCCAGCCTCAACGTTTCGGTTGCCACCGGGATTTGCCTGTTCGAAGCCGTCCGCCAGCGCGGGCTCGTTGCCGCCGGTTGAGCTTGCACCCGGTGGCCCCTGTCTCTACAATTGCGCGGTTCTATGGGCAGGCTATGCTCATGGAATGCGGCTCCGTTCCGGGGTATATCCGATTCGCCAGGCTTGCCTGATGGCTCGGAAGCGCCGGGATAGAGCGCCAATTGGTCTGAATATTCGGATGTAGATGCGGTCGAGTACCGCAATCCGGTATCGACTCCTTGCTTCTCGTGGTAGCCATCTCTTGATGATCGGCACCGCGCGGAAGCTGCCAAACCGAAAGGAGCTAACATGCGTCATTATGAAATCGTGTTCATGGTCCATCCGGACCAGAGCGAGCAGGTTCCGGCCATGGTCGAGCGCTACACCAGCCTCGTCACCGAAAACGGCGGTACCGTGCATCGTCTCGAAGACTGGGGTCGCCGTCACCTGGCTTACCCGATTAACAAGATCCACAAGGCACATTACGTGCTGATGAACATCGAATGCAGCGGCGAGACCCTCGACGAGATCGAGAACATCTTCCGCTTCAACGATGCCATCATCCGCAGCATGATCGTGCGCAGCAAAGAGGCCGTGACCGAAGCCTCGCCGATGATGAAGCCGGCTGAAGAAAAGAGCCGTCGCCGTGACGACAAGTCCTCCGAGCGTGGCGATCGTGAGCGTTCTGAGCGCCCCGAGCGTTCCGAAACTGCCGCAGAAACCAACTGATCCGATTTCGCTAAGGAGAGACTCTCATGGCACGTTTTTTCCGTCGCCGTAAGTTCTGCCGCTTCACCGCCGAAGGCGTGAAGTACATCGACTACAAAGACATCGATACGCTGAAGGCCTACGTCACCGAAACCGGCAAGATCGTTCCGAGCCGCATTACGGGTACCCAGGCACGCTACCAGCGTCAGCTGTCCACCGCTATCAAGCGGGCGCGTTACCTGGCGCTGCTGCCGTACTCCGACAGCCACCAGTAAACCCTGATTCGGTATCCTTGATCGGTAAACCTGAGTTTCGGTAAACCCAGGTTTCGGTAAACCACAGCGAGGCATCATGCTGGTACTGGCCCGTTGGATCATGCGCGGTACGCCGCAGGCCGTTGCGGCAGCCGCACTGACAGCGCTGGTGCCTTGGTTATTCTGGTTCAGCGCTGCCGTGGTGGGACTCGTCACTTTGCGCCGAGGCATGACGACCGCAGCACCGGTACTGATCGCAGCGGCGCTGCCCGCCGGCTGGTGGTGGGTGCAGGGCGACGCGGTTCCGCTGGCCAGCATTCTGCTGGTGACGCTGATGGCGACGGTACTGCGATCGCGCATGCGCTGGACGGAAGCCCTGATCGTCGGCAGCGTGGTCTGTATGGCGATGGTCCAGTTGGGGATCTTCCTCCCCGCGGGTGGTACCGAATCGCTGCTGGCGGAGCTGCGCCAAAGCTCGTCAGAGGTCGGACGCATGCTGGATCAGTTATCGGCGCAGGGCGTCGATACCGAAATGATGGCAGCGCTGGTGATCGGCGGAGCGACCGGCTTGGTGGTATTGCTCGCCGGAATTGCCTGCCTGGCATTGGCTCGTAGCTGGCAGGCCGGGCTCTACAATCCCGGCGGGTTTCGCGAGGAGTTTCACGCACTGAGGCTTTCGCGAAAGCAGCTTCTGCTACTGGTCGCGCTGATGGGGCTGGGGGTAGTGCTGGCCGTCCCCGCTGCCAGCCTGCTGGCCTGGGTGCCGTTACTGGTCGCCGGTGTGGCGCTGGTACATGGGTTTATCGGTTTGAAGGGAATGAGCGGGTTCTGGCTGGTAGGCTTCTATGCCTTGCTGTTGACCACCTGGCCCACGATTTTGATTGTACTGCTGTTGGCGTTGGTAGATACCTTCGCGGATTTTCGCGGCCGCCTGACACGCAGTGATTGACGAGAGGTTCACGAGAATGGAAGTCATTCTGCTCGATAACATCGGCAAGCTGGGCTATCTGGGTGACAAGGTCACCGTCAAGCCCGGTTACGGCCGTAATTACCTGGTTCCTTACGGCCTGGCCGTACCGGCAACCAAAGACAACGTCGAAGCGTTCGAAGCACAGCGTGCCGAGCTCGAAGCCCAGGCTGCCGAGCGCAAGGCCCAGGCCGAAACACGCGCCACTCAGCTCGCCGAGATCGAGCTGTCCCTGGTCGCCAAGGCGGGTGAAGAAGGCAAGCTGTTCGGCTCCATCGGCCCGCGTGACCTGGCCGAAGCCATGGCACAGGCCGGTATCGAAGTCGCCAAGAGCGAAGTGCGCATGCCGGAAGGTCCGATTCGCCAGACCGGCGAATACGACATCGCGCTGCAGCTGCACGCCGAAGTCACTTCCAGCGTTCGCGTCGTGGTCGTGGCCGAGTAAAGCTCGACTTCTATCGCCGATGTGACGTCTGGCTCAAGGCACGTAGGGCTTACCGCCCTACGTGCCTTTTTCGTGATCGGCAGGCGGCGAACGACTGGGTAGAATGGGCGCCAGACCACTCCCGCTTGTCCAGCGCGCGATCATTCAGCGCAAGATGACATAGGTGAACGCCAAGCATGAACCAACGCGTCGACAACGATCAGGAAACCGCGCAGTTGAAGGTACCGCCGCACTCGCTCGAGGCGGAGCAGTCGGTACTGGGCGGGTTGATGCTCGACAACAGCAGCTGGGATACGGTGTCGGAACGTCTGGTGGCAGACGACTTCTATCGCCACGAGCACCGGCTGACGTTCAATGCGATGGCAGAACTGGCAGAGGGAGCGCATCCGCTCGATGTCGTGACCCTGTCGGAAGCGCTCGAACGCCGGGATCAGCTCGAAAGCGTGGGCGGGCTCGCCTATCTGGCGGAACTGGCGCGCAATACGCCCTCTGCCAGCAATATTCGTGCCTATGCCGACATCGTTCGCGAGCGGGCGACGTTGCGCAAGCTGATCCAGGCCTCGCGGCAGATTGCCGACAGTGCCTATTCGCCGGAAGGGCGGCTGCCGGACGAGTTGGTCAACGAAGCCGAACGGCTGGTATTCCAGATCAGCGAGTCGCGGCCCAAGTTCGGTGGCCCCATCGGCATGAGCCAACTGCTGACCAAGGCCGTCGACAGGATCGACGAACTGTTCAACATGAAGGGCCAGATGACCGGTATCTCCACCGGGTTCCGCGATCTGGACGACATGACATCGGGGCTGCAGCCGTCGGATCTGGTCATCATTGCCGGGCGCCCGTCGATGGGCAAGACGACGTTCGCCATGAATCTGGTCGAACATGCCGTCGTCTCCAATGACAAGCCGGTAATCGTCTTCTCGATGGAGATGCCCGCCGAGTCGTTGATGCTGCGCATGCTCTCTTCCCTGGGCAGGATCGATCAGACGCGCGTCCGTACCGGCCAGCTCGAGGACGAGGACTGGCCGCGACTCACCTCGGCGGTCAATCTGCTCAAGGATCGTCAGCTGTTCATCGACGACACGCCGGCGCTGTCCCCCAACGAATTGCGTTCCCGCGTGCGCCGAATCGCTCGCGAGCACGGCAATATCGGCCTGGTGATGATCGATTACCTGCAGTTGATGCAGGTGCCGGGGCTTTCCGAGAATCGTACCGCGGAGATCTCGGAGATTTCGCGATCGCTGAAGGGCATCGCGAAGGAGTTCAACTGTCCGGTGGTGTCGCTGTCCCAGCTCAACCGATCGCTGGAGCAGCGCCCCAACAAGCGGCCCGTGATGTCGGATTTGCGTGAATCGGGCGCCATCGAGCAGGACGCCGATGTCATCGCCTTCGTCTATCGTGACGAGGTCTACAATACCGACAATCCGGACAACAAGGGGCTGGCGGAGCTGATCATCGGCAAGCAGCGTAACGGCCCGATCGGTACCGTCCATATGGCATTCATCGGCAAGTACACGCGTTTCGAGGATCTGGCGCCGGATAGTTACGGTCAGCACTACGAATAAGTCGATACGCGGAAGTCGATACATCCAGTCCGATACAACCCGAAGCATGTCGGCAATGCCGACGTAGAAAAGACATCAAGGAGTCAAACCATGGCAGGCGGTTTTCAGCGAGGTCGTCGTCAGCGTGTGCCCAAGGTCGAAGTGCGCGGCCAACTGGAAAAGCTCGAACGGGAAGGGCCGTTCAAGGAGTGGCTGGGCATGCCGGATCTCTATCGTCACTGGCTGACCGTCGACGGCGAGCTCTACAGTTACCAGACGGAAGATGCCGAATTGCCGGTAGCCGTCGGTGACCGGGTCGTATTTCGCTACAAGGAAGCCAAGGCCGGCAAGTGGATCGACCGCAACTCGCTGGGCAAGGCGATCGATCCATCGGGTTACCAGTGAGCCTCCTGCGGGCTCGGAACGGTGGGGTTTACCATTTTTTCATTATTGTAAGTTTTTGTGTAATTTGGTTGTCATGATGTTGCCTGTTAATGGCACTCATGAACCCCGATACCGCCGCTGAGCCCGCGACCCTGGCAGACGTGATAGCACGTCGCGCTCTGCGTGTGCATTTCCAGCCCATCGTGTCCGTGCCTACCGGCCGCGTGCTCGCCTACGAAGCGCTTTCCCGCGGGCCGCAAGGCTCCGCCTATGCCAATCCGTTACCGATGTTCCAAGCCGCACGCGAGCATGGCCTGCTGGCGTCGCTGGAACGGGTCTGTCGCGAACGGGCGATCGAGAGCTGGGTCGATACCGGCTTGAGCGAGTTGTTGTTTCTCAACGTGAGCCCCGAAGTGCTGATCGATCCGTCGCATATCAGTGGCATCACGATTCAGCTGCTGGCGGATCACGGTCTGACGCCCCCGCACATCGTCATCGAGATCACCGAACAGTCGCCGGGTATCGACCCGGGCCTCATGGCCGAGGCCGCCGAACACTATCAGTCGATGGGCTTCTCGATCGCCCTCGATGACCTGGGCGACGGCTACGCCGGGCTGCGCCTCTGGTCCCAGCTCGATCCCGACTACGTCAAGCTCGATCGGCACTTCGTCAGCGGCCTCGATCACGATCGGGTCAAGCGTCGCTTCGTGCGCTCGATCATCGATATCGCCCACAGTCTGGGCAGCCGCGTGATCGCCGAGGGCGTCGAACAGGAAGGGGAACTGGATGCGCTGTTGGAACTCGGCGCCGACTACTGCCAGGGGTGGCTGTTCGCGCGCCCCAATCCAGCGCCCCATCTGGCACGGGAGAAGCTGGATTCCTGTCTTGTCGCTCTGGCGGCGTCGCGTCGCCCCAGTGTCGCCGCAACCGAGATCCGGCGGCTTTGCGTCACGCTGCCGGCGCTGGAAACCACGCTGAGCGTGGCCACTGCCGCCGAGCGCTTCAGTCGTATGCCGGAAGTGAATGCCCTGGCCGTGGTGGACGAACGCCAGCTGCCGGTCGGCCTGCTCGGTCGCCAGCAGTTGATGGCGCTGTTGGGCAAGCGATTCGGTTTCGACCTCTACGGTCGCCAGCCGATCGGCAAGGTCATGCAGACCAGGGTGCTGTGCGTCGAGGCAAACGAGCCCCTGGAACGGGTTTCGCGCAAGGTGACCGGCCGCGACGAGGCAACGCGGGACGAAGATTTCGTCATCACCGACGGTGGACGCTATCTGGGTATCGGCCATGTCATCAACCTGCTGCAACTGGTCACCGAGCAGCAGGTTCAGATCGCCCGTCAGGCCAATCCACTGACCCAACTGCCGGGCAATCGCCCGATTCGAACCGCGCTGGAGCATTACCAGCGCCGGTCGCGGTCCTTCGTCGCCTGCTACCTGGATCTCGATCACTTCAAGCCATTCAACGATCGCTTCGGCTATGCCCTGGGTGATCAGATGATCCTGACACTGGCCCGAGTGCTGAGTGAAGCGCTGGAACGTGACGACTTCCTCGGTCATCTGGGCGGCGACGACTTCGTCCTGCTACTCGACAGCGACCACGACCTGCACGCCCGGCTAGGCTCGCTACAGCGCCGTTTCGCCGACGAGAGCCTGGCGCTGCTGCCGGAGTCGGAACGTCGGTCCGGTGGCTTCCACGCCAAGGATCGCTTCGGTCAACTGCGGTTCTTTCCGCTGACCCGGGTCTCGATCACCGCGCTGAGGATTCTGCCCGAGGCCCGGGAGCACAGTTGCGGCGACTTCTGGAGCCGTTTCAAGCCGACCGCCAAGCGTGCCGAGAGCGGACGAGTGGTAGTGACGCTGAAAGCCGGCCCGCAAGACAGGGAACAATGAACTCTTATGGTGCAACATAGTCTTAACAATCATCGGACCTAATGGTCTGGATGGCGTCTGGCCATGGGCGCGAATGCCCGGATTGCCGACGACATCGCCCGCAGAGAGAGCGGCAGGGAAGGCCGATCTCCATGAATAACGATTCCATTCACACCCACAGGAGGGAACCATGGAACTCAAGGAGCTCAAAAGTTATACCCAACATCACGACAACTTCGAAATTCGCGTCATTGCGCATGCCGGAAGTCGTTATTACCAGCTCGTGCTGGAACCGGAAGACGGCCCCACCCAGGTGCTGACGCGGCGCGGCAAGCCGATGCTGTTTCGTTCGCTCGACGACGTCTACGGCGAGTTGAAGCAGGCCGGCGTTCATCGTGCCTATCTGGTGCAGCAGGCCGCCAACGACGAGATCGTGGGCCACGAGCCGCATTACCACGATCCGATGCTGTCGCGGATGCCGCTGGTCTTCTGATTCGGCGTCCATTACCCCCATCATTATCCTGCCCCCAACCCAACCGACATCCCTCCGCCAAGTCGAACGCTGACTTGGCCGATCACGGAGGGAAACTCCTGCGTTCCCACCACTCGATATTGTCGCCATTACCGGCGGCCTTCGCGCGAACGGTATGAACCGTCATAACCCGTGCGCATGGGCATGATGAGATAAGCCGATGGGCCGTGAGCGGGTCGGCAATGCTAGAATTGCGGCGGTCGAAAACCGGGAAAGGAGCAGTTATGGCGGCCCGTTACGGAGTGCTGCTGGTCAATCTGGGAACGCCCGAGGCGCCGACCCCCAAGGCGGTCAGGCGTTACCTGGCCGAGTTTCTGGGGGACCCTCGGGTCATCGATGCGCCGCGCTGGCTGTGGTGGCCGATTCTGCATGGCGTCATTCTTCGCATCCGCCCGCCCAAGGTCGCCAAGGCCTATGCGTCGGTATGGCAGGAGGAAGGCTCGCCATTGCTGGCGATCGGCCGCCGCCAGCAGCGAGCGCTGCGTGAACGTCTGGCGAGCCAGATGGGAGAGTCGATCCCGGTCGAGCTGGCGATGACCTATGGAAAGCCGAGCATGGAGGAGGCCGGCTTAAAGCTGCGGGAATCCGGCGTAGATCGCATCGTGGTGCTACCGCTCTATCCGCAGTTCTCGCGCACCACTACCGCTGCCGTATTCCAGCGGCTGGCCAAGGCACTGGAACCTTGCCCGCACCTGCCGGAGCTGCGCTTCGTGCGCGATTATCATGATCACCCCGACTATATTTCGGCTCTCGCTGCCAGCGTTCGCCAGCACTGGGAGGCCAACGGCGACCGCGGCCGGCTGCTGATGTCCTATCACGGCATCCCCAAGCGCTACGTCGACAACGGCGATCCCTATGCCAGGCATTGCGAGAAGACCAGCCGGCTGCTGGCGGAAGAGCTTGGACTGGGCGAGGGCGAGTGGTTCCAGAGCTATCAGTCGCGCTTCGGCCGTGAAGAATGGCTCAAGCCCTACACCGACGAGACGTTGAAGGCATGGGGCGCGGACAAGATCGAGTGTGTCGACGTCATCAGCCCGGCCTTCGCGGCGGACTGTCTCGAGACGCTCGAGGAGATCGATGCCGAGAATCGTCACTACTTCCAGGAAGCCGGAGGCGGGCGCTATCGCTATATTCCCGCCCTCAACGATCGCCCGGAGCACGTCACCCTGCTGACCAAGCTGGTCGAACAGCACACCGCCGGCTGGTGAAGCCGCCGGCGCGCCATCTCGGAGACGGCGCGCACTTTTCAGCGCTTAACCCTTCAAGGGAGGGGAGAGTCGCCTTGGGGGGCTTCCTCGATGGTGTGCTTGGGCTTCTCGCTCTCCAGCTCGACCGGATTGCCGCGGGTGCGGGGATCCGGTTTGAGCTTGTGGTGCAGGGCGCTCTTGGCCAGCATGTGTGCCGATACCGGCGCGGTGATGAACGCGAAGATCGTGATCAGCAGTTCCTGAACGATCGGGCCGTCTTCCTGGCTGAAATAGATCAGCGAACCGATCAGGGTGCAGCCGACCCCCAGCGTCGTCGTTTTCGAAGGGCCGTGCAGACGCATGTAGAAATCCTTCAAATGCGTCAGGCCCAGCGAGCCGATGAAGGCGAACGCGCCTCCGGCGACCAGCATGAAGGCGATCACGCCCTCGATGACCGTATTCAGCATCGTTATCCCTCCTATTCGATGATGTCGCCGCGCAGCAGGTACTTGCAGACGGCGATGGTGCTGACGAAGCCGAGCATCGCGATCAGCAGCGCCGCCTCGAAGTAGTCCTTGTTGTCGACCCAGATACCGAACAGCACGATCAGAGCGATCGAGTTCATGTACATGGTATCCACCGCCAAAATGCGATCCGGCAGGCTCGGCCCGACCACGGCACGATAGAAATTGAGTACGACGGCGGCGCAGAACAGCGCCAGCGCGATCCACAGAGCCATGTCGATCATGATTCGAAGATCTCCAGCAGTGGGCGCTCGTAGCGCTGGTGAATGTCGTCGATCAGGGCGTTGATATCGCCCACGTCCAGCGCGTGAATGAGCAGGGTCTTGCCATCCAGGCGCAGGTGGGCCGAGACGGTCCCCGGCGTCATGGTGATGGTGCTGGCCAGGATGGTGATCGGAAAGCTCTCCTTCAGCGTCAGCGGATATTCCACGAAGGCGGGGCGCATCCGGCCGCGGGGATCGAGAATCAGCTTCGAAACCTGCAGATTGGCGGTCACGATGTCGCCCAGCACCCGAAAGAAGTAGCCGACCAGTTTCAAGGGGCGCTTGATGGTGGGCTGGCGTTCCCAGAACGGTCGACAGATCACCGGAATCAGGATCGCCAGGACGCCGCCAAGAATCCATTGTCCGAGTGCCACGCTCTGCTGCAGCAACAGCCAGACGACCAGCAGCAGCAGTGACAGCACCGGCATCGGCAGCCAGCGAATGGGAGGAATCATGAGTCACCTCCGGTAACGTTCGGGGAGAGAATCGCTTCGCCGTAGGCGTCTTGATCGAGCAGCTGTGTGGCACTGGCATCGGTGAAGCGAGTGATCGGGCCGGCCAGGATCGAGAGCACCGGCGAGGCACCGAGCAGCAGGATCAGGCCTGCCAGCATCGCCGTCTTCAGCCTGGGGCCATCGTTGTCGCCGCGGCCAGCCTTCCAGAAGACGGTGGAGCCGCTGCGCGCCATGGCGACGAGACCGGCGAGGCTCGACAGCAGCAACAGCGACCACAGCCACGGCTGTTCGCTCGGCAGGGCCGAATCGAGCAGCAGTGCCTTGCCGATAGCGCCCGAAAACGGCGGTAGCCCGATGATGGTCGCCGCACCGATGAAGTAGAACAGACCCAGCAGCGCAGGCTGGGTGACGCCCCGGCCGGGCACGATACGTGCCCCGGCCTTGCCGCGCTGTTCGCCGATCGCATCGGCCAGCAGGAACAGGCCGCCGCTGACCAGCGTGGTGTGGATCATGTAGTAGAGCAGGGCGGCGATGGGCGCCTCGCGGTTCATGCTGACGCCGACCAGCAACGTCCCCACCGAAATCAGCAGCAGATAGGCCACCTGATTACGCAGATCCCGCGCCGACAAGACACCCAGCCCGCCGAGGGCCAGCGTCGCCAGTGCGAACCACCAGAGCCAGGGCTGGACGAAATTGGCGAGCCCGCCTGCGCTGTCGCCGAAGATGAGCGTATAGACCCGCAGAATGGCGTAGATCCCCACCTTGGTCATGATCGCGAACAGTGCCGCCACCGGCGCCGGTGCACTGCTGTAGGCCCGCGGCAGCCAGAAATAGAGCGGGAGGATCGCGGCCTTCAGCCCGAACACCACCAGCAGCAAAAACGCCCCCGCCTTGAGCAGGCCAAGACGATCGGGGTCGAGCGATGCCACCTTCTGGGACATGTCGGCCATGTTGAGCGTGCCGGTGGTGCCGTAGAGCACCCCGAGCGCGATCAGAAACATCGCCGAGCCCGCCAGGTTCAGCGCCACGTAGTGGAAGCCGGCCTGGGTGCGATCCTTGCCGCCGCCATGCATCAGCAGCGAGTAGGAGGCGATCAGCAGCACCTCGAAGAACACGAACAGGTTGAAGATGTCGCCAGTCAGGAAGGCGCCGTTGATCCCCATCAACTGGAGCTGGAACAGACCGTGGAAATTGCTGCCCTTGCGATCGTCGCCGGCACAGGCGTAGGCCACGCTGCCGAGCGCCAGGAAGCTGGTAAGGCATACCATCAGTGCGGAGAGCCGGTCGAGTACCAGGATGATGCCGAACGGCGGCTGCCAGTCGCCCAGGGCGTAGTAGGTGATGTCACCGCTGTCGCTCTGGACCACCAGCATGGCACTGACTGCCAGCAGCAGCGCCGTGCTGACCAGGGCGATCGCCCGGCGAGGCAGTACGGCCGAGTCCCGCTTGACCAGCATCAGCAGGCCGCTCAACAGCGGCAGAAGAATCGGAAGGATGATCAGGTGCTGCATCACGACTTGTCCTCCTTCGACTCTTCGCCACGCTGGTCGTTGACCTGATCGCTGCCCAGGTCGCCGCGCACGCGCATCGCCAGGATCACCGAGAACGCCGTCATGGCGAAGCCGATCACGATGGCCGTCAGCACCAGGGCCTGGGGCAGCGGGTCGGCGTAGTAGTCGACGCCGTCACGAATCACCGCCGCGCCATTGGTGGTCAGGCCGCCGGTGGAGAAAAGGAACAGGTTGACCGCGTAGGAGAGCAGCGTCAGCCCCACGACCACGGGGAAGGTGCGTCCACGCAGCGCCAGGTAGAGCCCGCTGGCGGCCAGGAAACCGGTTACGGTGGCAAAGAGCGCTTCCATCAGACGGTCTCCTTTTCATTCTCTTTGCTGGGACGGTGCCGTGTCGTCAACTTGCCCAGATTGGCCAGAATCATCAGCGTGGCGCCGACGACGGTGAGATAGACGCCGAGGTCGAACAGCATCGGCGTGACGAGCTCGATCTCGCCGATATAGGGAATCGAGAAGTGTCCGAAAGCAGAGGTCAGGAAGTTGTGGCCGAAGGCCCAGCTGCCGATTCCGGTCAGCGCGGCGATGGCGACACCGACCACGGCGATCGGCTGATACTGGAACGACATCCGCTGCTGGGTCCAGTCGACCCCGCGGGCGATATACAGCAGGATCAAGGCCACGGCCGTCACCAGGCCGGCAATGAAGCCACCACCGGGTTCGTTGTGACCCCGCAGGAAGATGAACACCGACACCAATAGCGCCAGTGGCAGCAGGCTCTGCGATACCGTACCCAGCAGCATGGGATGGAGATCCCGGGACCAGGGGCGCCCTTCGCTATCGCTGGAGGGCATGAACAGGCGCAGGCGGTTGAGCAGCTTGTAGATACCGATGGCGGCGATACACAGCACCGTGATCTCGCCCAGCGTATCGAAGCCGCGGAAGTCGACCAGGATGACGTTGACCACGTTGTGACCGCCGCCGCCGCTGACGCTGTTCTCCAGGAAGAAGCCGGAAATGGTGTCCAGCGGCCGCGTCAGCATTGCGTAGTTGAGACTCGCGACGATGCCGCCGAAGCCCGCCGCCAGCAGGACATCGCGGACCACGCGCGCGCCGCTGGACTCCTTGGGCGTGCGCTGCGGCAGGAAGAACAGCGCCAGCATCAGCAGGATGACCGTCACCACCTCGACCGCCAGCTGGGTCAGAGCGAGATCAGGTGCCGAGAAGCGGGCAAAGGCCAGCGAAACCATCAACCCCACCACCGACAGCATCATTAGCGAGACCAGGCGTCGGCGATGCAGGACCGCCGTGCCCAGGCCCGCCAGAATGGTGATCACCGCGCCCGCGATCAGCAGGCCATCGAGTGCCTGGAGCTGACGTGGCCCGCGCAACTGGGTAAGGTCCAGCAGGCCGCTGCCGGTGAGGAACAGCACGGCAATGATCAACCACAGCATGTAGCGCTGCAGCGAGCCGTTCTCGAAGCGATCGATCGCTTTCTGGGTCCAGTGCAGCAGGCTGCGGACGTTGTGCTCGAAGATCATCGAGGCGTTGCGCTGCGGGAACTGGCGCTGGAAGGCGAACAGCTTGCGGCGTACGGCGTAGATGCCGACCCCGCCGGCCAGAGCGATGACGCTCATCAGCAGGGGCAGGTTGAATCCGTGCCAGATCGCCAGGTGCAGCTCCGGTCTCGGTGGCAGAATCGTGACCTGCGCGGCGGCACCGAGCAGTCCGGTGACGATCAGCGCGGGCATCAGGCCGATCACGACGCACAGCGCGACCAACAGCAGCATCGGCAGACGCATCAGGAAAGGCGCCTCGTGGGGCGTCTTGGGCAGCTCCTGCGCTTCCGGGCCGAAGAAGACGTTGCGTACGTAACGCAGCGAATAGGCCACCGACAGCACGCTGCCGAGGGTCGCGAGCACCGGGATCAGCCAGGCCAGGCCGCCCAGGATCCCGGTTTCCAGCGTCTCGGTCAGCATCATCTCCTTCGATATGAAGCCGTTGAGCAGGGGAACGCCGGCCATGGAAGCCGCGGCGAGACCGGCCAGTGCGGCCGTCATCGGCATGCTGCGTCGCAGGCCGCTCAGCTTGCGGATGTCTCGCGAACCGGTCTCGTGATCGACGATGCCCGCCGACATGAACAGCGTCGCCTTGAACATGGCATGGTTGAGAATATGAAACAGCCCAGCCGCCACCGCCATCTTGCTGTCCAGCCCGAACAGCATGGTAATCATGCCCAGATGGCTGACGGTGGAAAATGCCAGCACGCCCTTGAGATCGTACTTGAGCAGCGCGAAATAGGCGGCGTAGATCATCGTCACCAGCCCGGTCAGGGTGACGATATAGAGCCAGAGCTGCGAGCCGGCCAGTGCCGGATGCATGCGCGCGAGCAGGAAGACCCCGGCCTTGACCATCGTGGCGGAGTGCAGGAATGCCGAGACCGGCGTCGGCGCTGCCATGGCGTGGGGCAGCCAGAAATGGAACGGAAACTGCGCCGACTTGGTGAAGGCGCCCAGCAGCACCAGCAGCAGTGCCGGCAGATAGCGCGGATCGGCCTGGATCAGATCACGGCTGTCGAGCACCGTCTGCATGTCGAAGGTCCCGACGATATGGCCGATCAGCAGGAAACCGGCCAGCATCGCCAGCCCGCCCATGCCGGTGACGGCCAGGGCCATGCGGGCGCCTCGTCGTGCCTCGCTCTGCTGGTACCAGTAGCCGATCAACAGAAACGACGACAGGCTGGTCAATTCCCAGAATACCCACAGCAGCAGCAGGTTGTCGGCCATGACGATGCCGATCATGGAAGTCATGAACAGCATCAGGTAGGCGTAGAACCGAGGCATGCTGTCGTCCGGCGACAGATAATAGCGGGAATACAGAATGATCAGCAGCCCGATGCCCAGGATCAGCAGCAAAAACAGCAGCGAGAGCCCGTCGAGCCGGAACGCCAGATCGAGCCCCAGTTGCGGCACCCAGCTCATGCTGAAGTGATACACCTCGCCGGAGATCACTCCAGGCGCATGCGAAATGGCCATGCCTAGCGCGATCGCAGGGAGCAGCGCGGTGGACCAGGCATTGAGCGTGCGTTGCCGATTGTTGCTCAGCAACGGTATCAGGCTGCCCAGTAGCGGCAGTAGAACGATCAGCGGCAGTGACATGAAATCGTCGCTCTATTCTTGGATCAGGGAGGCTCGATCATCGGCCCGGCGCAGGGCGACGGTCCGGTGGGTTCGAGCTTCGTTCTCGCGTTCATCGCGATCGGTCCGCGACCGTAACTCGCTCCAGTGTAAGCGATGTTGCCAGCCGCACGAGGCGTAGGTCGCGAGACTGTGGCAGAGAGTCGGTGCGGTAGTGATCTTCTCCGCGAGGCAGGCTCGCTCAGGCGGACAAGAGACGACGGCGAGCGGGGGACCCGCGGTGGCGGCGCGCGTCGCGCCACGGGAACTCGTCGCCGGGTCAGAGACGCTGGGCGGATCGGTCAGATAGGGACGGCGCACGCCGCGAGGCGCCAGCATCCAGGCGGGTGTCTGGTTCTGGGTCGTGATCGTGCCGGCACGGGGCGGCAGAGCCCGGGCACCGATACGAGTCTGGGCACCAATACGACAGGTCGCGCATGTCAGCGACAGCTGGCTAGGCATGTGGCCCGGCATGGTGTCTCTCCTCCCTTCAGAAAGCGCCCGATCATAATTTGCGATACGCGAAATTATTGAAAGTATTGATGATTTATGAGAATCGGGCGACAGCGTTGAACCGACTTTACCACGCCGATATGCCCCTAGCCATAGGGGGCGGCACCGGGGAAGTCATCCGGGTAGAATCGCCGGAGGACGTCGAAAAGGGGGACTCGAGCCGTGAGCCTGGCGCTTCCATCGGTGTATCCCGGATATCGAGGCGATCACCGATCGAGGTTCCCGGGGCGGCGGGATACGCTACACTGCGGGGGCAATTTGGTTGGCGTATCGACGCCGACATACAGGATATTCAGCATTAAGGATGTGCTTTTGTGAAGCGTTCACTGCCGGTCAAGGCTCCTGCCACACTCTCGCTCTGTCTTTGTCTAGCGCTTCTGGGATGTCAGAGCGTTGCCGATACGCATACTGTGTCGAACGCCTCGAACACGAGTGGCGCCGTGGCTTCGTCATCGTCGTCTTCCGTCGCTTCCGGGGCGACCTCCTCGAAATCGGCCGATGCTGCGGACAGCGCCGGTGAGAGTGCTGATGCCGCAACCGACGCCAAAGCAAGCCCGGAAACGCCGAAGGATCCGGCGGCGTTCGACGCCTGGGTGGCCGATTTCCGGCAGCGGGCCGCCGCCGAGGGTATCGATCAGGCAACCCTGGCCGAGGCGTTCGACCCGGTCAGCTATCAGCCCCGCATCCTCGAGTACGACCGCTCCCAGCCCGAATTCACCCGCCAGGTCTGGAGCTATCTCGACAGTGCCGTCTCGGCGCAGCGCGTTTCCACCGGCCGCGCGCGTCTTGCCGAACATCGCGCCACGGCGGATCAGGTAACGCAGCAGTATGGCGTACCGGGGGAGGTGATCGTCGCCATCTGGGGCATCGAGAGCAATTACGGCAGCAACTTCGGCAACTTCGAGACCATCGACGCGCTGTCGACGCTGGGGTTCGATGGCCGCCGCCAGTCGTTCGCGCGCGGCGAACTGATGGCCGCGCTCAAGATTCTACAGAACGGCGATATCGACCGCGATCGCATGCGGGGTTCCTGGGCCGGGGCGATGGGTCATACCCAATTCATTCCGAGCAGTTTCCTGGCCTACGCGGTGGATGAAGATGGCGACGGCCGTCGCGATATCTGGGGCAGCATTCCCGACGTGATGGCGTCGACCGCCAACTATCTGGAGGCTTCCGGCTGGCAGCGGGGGCAGCCCTGGGGCGTCGAAGTCACATTGCCGGACGACTTCGACTATTCGCAGACCGAGCTGTCGGTACGCCACGATGCCCGGGCGTGGCAAACCCAGGGAGTGAAGCGTCTCGACGGCAGCCCGCTGCCGGACTTCGATCAGGCCTCGGTCATCGCGCCCGCCGGCGCCAAGGGGCCGGCGTTCCTGGTCGGCCACAACTTCCGCGTGATCATGCGCTACAACGCCTCCACCAGCTATGCGCTGGCGGTGGCGACGCTGTCGGATCGGCTGGCCGGACGGCCGGGCATCCAGGGCGAGTGGCCGCGCGGGGAGCCGGCCCTGTCACGTGATCGCATCCGGCGCATGCAGCAGGAGCTCAATTCCCACGGGTTCGATGTCGGCACTCCGGATGGCCTGGTCGGTCCCAACACCCGTGCCGGATTACGCGCCTATCAGCGCAGCATCGGTGTCATTCCGGATGGTTACCCCACGCAGTCGCTGTTCCGGCGCCTGACCGAGAGCTGAACCGTCAGGGAAGGCTGAGCCGGACGCAAGCGCTGCGCCGAGCGCGGATCCGGCAGGGCTCGTTGCCTAGCTGTCCGGTCAGCCCTCGAATTGGCGCCGGTTTGATGGCCATTCCCACCCATGCCCGCGATCTTCCGACTGGCAGACTGTGGGCGCGAAACTCCAGAGGCGGTCAGCGGTAGAACGGCAGACTGCCTCGCATCATCGAGGAAGTCATGGGCGTCCAACGTTTCACTGCCAGCAATAGCCGCGAAGCCATGCGTCAGGTGAGGGCGGCGCTGGGGGATCAGGTACTGATCCTTTCCAACCGTTCCGTCGAGGGTGGCGTCGAGATCATCGCCATGCCCGAGCAGGAGCATGAGCAGACGCTCTCCAGCCTCGAGTCGCCGGCGGCGGAAGCGCCCCCCGCGGAAGCGCCGGCCCCGGCTCCGGCCCCCAACCCGACCCTGGAAACGCTGCAGGCCCTGAACCGCCAGTTGCTGGAGGACGTGCGCGCCATGCTTAGCGGGGGCACGGCTTCCTCGCAGAGCGACGCAGCATCGTTGACGACCGCATTGCGTCAACGTCTGATCCAGGCCGGCTTCAGCGCTTCGCTCGCCGACGAGGTCATTCAGGATCCGCCGGAAGAGCTGCGCGACGAACAACCGGAGTCCCCCGCCGCGAAGGCCTGGCTCGTGCGCCAGCTGCGCGCTCGCCTGTCGCTGCTGGATGACGAGGAAGCCCTGTTCGAGAGCGGCGGCGTGTTTGCCCTGGTCGGCCCCACCGGTGTCGGCAAGACCACCACCACCGCCAAGCTGGCCTCCCGCTACGTGATGCGTCACGGCCCGAAGGACGTCGCGCTGGTGACGACGGATAGCTACCGTATCGGTGCGGCCGAGCAGCTACGCATCTACGCCCGGCTGCTGGGCTCGGAAGTCCACGCGCTCGAGGAGAACGGCAATCTCGGCGACCTGCTGACGCGTCTGACCCAACCGCGCCGGGCGCTGCTGTCACGCAGCGGCGGCAAGAAGCTCACGGTGATCGACACGGTCGGCATGAGCCAGCGGGACCAGCGACTGGTGGGCGAGATCGCACGGCTGGGAGCCGGCCCGGCGCCGGCTCGACGGGTGCTGGTACTCAACGCAGCCAGTCACGGCGACACCCTGGCGCAGGTCATCGAGGCCTGGCAGCAGGCCTCGCAGGAAGCGGGAGAGCCGCTGTGGGGCTGCATTCTGACCAAGCTCGACGAAGCGGCGCGGCTGGGGAACGTGCTGGACGTGGTCATTCGCCACCGGCTCAGGCTCTGCTACGTCTCCCGGGGCCAGCGCGTGCCGGAAGATCTCGAACTCGTCGATGCCGACGCCCTGCTCGACGAGGCGCTGGCACTGGCCGGCGATTCGCCTTTCGTCAGCGAGGCGGCGGCCACGGTGCCTCCGCAGCAGGCGCGACAGCAGGCGCTTTCGCGCGGCGTTCTGCGCCAGCGCGATGCCCTGGTCACGACGCTCGATACCTTGAGACAGCACAACCTGGGCATGACGCTGCTCGAGCAGATCTGGCGCCGTGCCAAGCGCTCGACGCAAGCCGGGAGCGACGAGTTCGCCCGGCTCATGGCGGGCGCCACCCAGCAGAGCCTGCTGTCCGCGGCGGATGTGCCCCACGCGCTCTACTGGTCCAAGGCCACCAGCGTCAGTGGCGCCGAACAGGCAATGCCGCTGGTGTCGCTGGATCATCACGGCATGCCCCAACCGCTGACCTGGCCGCGACACCGGCTCCCCGCGGGCAGTGCCGAACAGTTTCGCTGGGCCGACGATCTCGGCGCGGGCTGGCATCTGCTGGCGCAACTGCCGGCCGTCGCCGACCTCGAACGTTTCGAGGCCGCCGGGCGCGGCTGGCTGGCGGCCGTGACCGGCGCGCGCCGGATTCGTCATGCCGGCGAATGGCTGCCGCTGTCCCGGGCGATGACGCTGGGCGAAGCCGTCGAGCCGCAACCCCTGCGCCACCAGGGGCGTGCCGCCACTCTTCACCTGACGCGGCTGGAAACGAGCGTCAGCCAGCGGCGCCAGGATGCCTACAGCCTGCCGGTGGTGGCGTGGTACGGCGAAATTCGCGACGCCGACGATGGCCGCAGGCTGGCCAGACGTTACTGGCTGAGCAGCAGCCAGGCGGGGCTCGATATCGCATCGCGCCTGCCCCCGGCGGTCATGGTCGAGACCCTGCCCGGGCTGACCCGGCAGGCCGATCAGGCAATGCAGGAGCGCGGACTGGTGAAAGATCGGGAGCAGCGCTGGCAGCTGGCCTCGACGCTGGCGGCGCTGGCGGTGCGCTTGAGTGCGGAAGAGGCGGGCTGGGCGATGGACGTTCGCGCACGGCTTTCCGGTATCGCCCAGCGCCGTTGCGGTCGTCGGCCCAAGGCGCTGATGGAAGCGCTGATGGATACGCTGAGCGCCCATGACGCACTGATGGGGCTCGACGCCAGCGGCCGGGGGCAGGCGGCATGACCGATCAGGCGGCAGGGCTGCGCGCCTGGGCTGCTCCCGGTTCCGTGTCGCTGGGGGTGATCGGCGAACCGGACGACGAGGCGCTGATGCAGGCGCTGGCGCAACTACCAGCTCCTGCGGGCCGGCGCTGGCAGGTCACGCTGGAAGCTCAGGCCGCGTCGGCGACCGTGCGGGCCTGGGTGCTGTGGGTCGATGCCGCGCAGGTCGACGTGGCCGATCTCTACCGGCGGGTGAAGCGGACGCTGGCACCGGTTGCCTCGAGCGCTGGCCCTGCCGTGCCTCTGCTGCTGTGGGTGCAAGACGCCGGCAACAGCGGGGCCAGGCCCACCCTGGATGCCGCGACGGCGCAGCTGCTCACCAACCTGGGCACGACGCTGCGGCGCTTTCTGAATATCGAACTCATCCGCGACCTGGCTGACTGGCAGCGCCGCCTGCCCGAGGAGTTACCGAAGCCGGCCACGGATTTTTGACGCGTGCATGAATGTTCTGACGCGCGCGGGCGCTCTCGGCCCAGCCGTCACGCCGCGCCATCGGGCCGGCAGCCGGCGGCTCAGAACAGTCGAGACAGCAGCGCCGTCACGGCCGTCTCGACGCGCAGGATGCGCTCTCCCAGATGGATCCCCTCGAAGCCCAGTTCGAGGAACTTCTCCACCTCGTAATCGACGAAACCGCCTTCCGGACCGATGGCCAGCAATGTGGCATCGCTGATGCCGCGCGGGCAGGCCTGAGCCAGCCCGGGGTGGGCCAGCAAACCGCGATGATCCGCGAGCATGGCCGGCAGTCGATCTTCCGCGAACGGCTTGAAACGGGTTTCGAACGCGATCTCCGGTAGCCGGGTATCGCGGGCCTGCTCCAGCCCGAGCAGCAGATGCTGGCGGATCTTTTCCGGCTTCAGCTCGGGAGATTGCCAATAGCTCTTCTCGACGCGGCGGGTATGCATCAGCGTTACGCGTTTGACCCCCAGCGCCGAGACGTGCTCCAGCGTTCGCGCCAGCATGCGCGGCCTCGGCAGTGCCAGCAGCAGGTGAACCGGCAGCGGCGCCGGCGGCTCGCGATCGAGCGTGACCCGGAACTGTGCTTCGGTATCGGTCAACGACAGCAGCTCGCCGCGGCCGATCAGGCCGTCGAGGGCGCCCACGGTCAGGCAGTCTCCCGGCGCGGCGCGATGGACTTCGCGGAGATGGTGCAGGCGGCGCGGATCATGGAGACAGGCGTGAGTGTCGTTCGCCCAATCTTCGGGCTGGAGCAGAATCAGGTTCATGGAGATGGCGGTTCAGCGCATGGCAACAGGGAGTCAGGCAGGCGGCCATTCTGCCTGAACGGCGCACGCGAACATAGCATGCGAATATAGCCGCCCAGGGCCAGCGGGATGCCCGAACACAGCGGCGAGCAGGACACCTTTCTGACATAATGCCCGTTCACTCTCTCACTCAGCCACTCACTCAGCCAATCAAGGCTCGGCAGAAGAAGGTTAGCGATGAAGGTTCTGATCATTGGCGGGGGCGGGCGCGAACATGCGCTGGCATGGAAAGCGGCACAATCACCGCAGGTCGAGACGGTTTTCGTGGCACCGGGCAATGCCGGCACCGCGCGGGAGCCGGGGCTGACCAACGTTGCCATCGATGTCATGGACAGCGAAGCGCTGATCGTCTTCGCGCGTGACAACGCCGTCGATCTGACGATCGTCGGGCCGGAAGCGCCGCTCGTCGCCGGCGTCGTCGACGCGTTCCAGGCAGCGGGGCTGGCCATCTTCGGCCCGACCGAGGGCGCCGCGCAGCTCGAGGGCTCCAAGGCATTCACCAAGGACTTCCTGGCACGCCACGCGATTCCGTCCGCCGACTACCAGACGTTCAGCGAGGTCGAATCCGCGCTGGCCTACCTCGGGCAGAAGGGCGCGCCGATCGTGATCAAGGCCGACGGGCTGGCCGCGGGCAAGGGCGTGGTCGTGGCGATGGCCGAAGCCGAGGCCGAAGCGGCGATCCGTGACATGCTCGAGGACAACGCCTTCGGCGATGCCGGAGCGCGGGTCGTGATCGAGGATTTCCTCGAGGGCGAGGAGGCCAGCTTCATCGTCATGGTCGATGGCGAGCACGTGCTGCCGATGGCCACCAGCCAGGATCACAAGCGCGCCGGCGACGGCGATACCGGGCCCAATACCGGTGGCATGGGCGCTTACTCGCCGGCGCCGGTGGTCACCGAGAGCGTTCATCGACGCATCATGGATGAGGTGATCCTGCCCACGGTGCGGGGCATGGCCGCCGAAGGCCACCCCTATACCGGTTTCCTCTACGCCGGGCTGATGATCGATGCCGACGGCGCCCCTAGAGTGATCGAGTACAACTGTCGTTTCGGCGATCCGGAAACCCAGCCGATCCTGATGCGGCTGAAGAGCGATCTGGTGGCGCTGTGCCAGGCCGCGCTGGAACGGCGTCTCGATCAGGTCGAGTGCGAATGGGATTCCCGTGCCGCCGTGGGCGTGGTGCTGGCGGCGAAAGGCTATCCCGGCAGCTATCGCAAGGGTGACGAGATTACCGGGCTCGACGCGGCGGACGCGGCCGGCTGCAAGGTGTTCCACGCCGGTACCCGCATGAGCGACGATGGTCGCGTCGTCACCAGCGGCGGGCGCGTGCTATGTGTGACCGCTCTCGGCAACACGGTCGGCGCGGCGACGTCGCAGGCCTATGCCGGGCTCGAGATGGTCCGCTGGGACGGCGCCGAATATCGCCGCGACATCGCCCATCGCGCCATTGCCCGAGAACGTCAGTCGTCCTGAACGATCGGGCGTCATAGAGACAAGGAAACCCGCCATGCAGCGTGCGATGCGCCAACGACCGGCCAATCGCCGGCTCGATCTGTCGAGCTATCGCGGGGCCACGTCGAATGGCCGCGGCAGCGCGCTGATCTGGCGAGAGCGGATCTGGCGAAAGCGGGTTTGGCGAAAGCGAGTTTGGCGAAACAGAGAGGCATCGCATGTCGCGTGAATTTCCGATCATCGCGGTGACCGGCTCGTCGGGAGCCGGTACCACCACGGTCAAGCGAACGTTCGAGCGCATGTTCGCCCGCGAGGACGTGCACGCCGCGTTCATCGACGGCGATGCCTTCCATCGCTACTCGCGGGCGGAGCTGGCGCAGATTCTGCAGACCGAGCCGGAGCGCAAGGCCGAGCTTTCTCACTTCTCGGTCAACGCCAACCTGCTCGACCGGCTCGACGCGCTGTTTCAGGAGTACGGCGAGAGCGGCAAGGGGACCTATCGCCACTACATTCATGCCGAAGACAAGCGCATGATCGAGGCGGGCTGGCAGGTCGGCACCTTCACCGACTGGCAGCCGATCCCCAGCGGCACCGACCTGATGCTCTACGAGGGGCTTCATGGTGGCCTGGTGACCCACGAGGTCGACATCGCCCGCCACGTCGACATGCTGATCGGCGTGGCGCCGACGATCAATCTCGAATGGCTGCAGAAGATCGATCGCGACACCAAGCTGCGGGGCTATTCCCAGGAGGCGGTCATCGACACGATTCTGGGCCGCATGCACGACTACGTGCGCTATATCCAGCCCCAGCTCTCCCGTACGCACATCAACTTCCAGCGCGTGCCGACGGTCGATACCTCCAACCCGTTCGAGCTTCAGGACGTACCCAACGATGGCGAATCCTTCGTGGTCATCCGCTTCCGCGACCCGGCGGCCGTCGACTTCCCCTATCTGGTCACCATGATTCATGATGCCTTCATGAGTCGCCCCAACACGCTGGTCGTGCCCGGCGCGCGACTGTCGCTGGCGATGGATCTGATCCTCGCGCCGCAGGTACGACAGCTGCTGGCCCAGCGACGCTTTCGCTGAGGCCGGGACATCATTTCGATATCAGGAGTTCTCATGGAGCCGACACTTTTCAGCAAGATCATCGATCGCGAGATACCGGCAGACATCGTCTACGAAGACGACGAGGTACTGGCCTTCAACGACATCGATCCCAAGGCGCCCACGCACATTCTGATCATCCCCAAGAAGCCGATCGCCACTCTCAACGACATCGAGGAAGAAGACCTGGCGCTGATCGGCCGGCTGCAGTACACCGCCGCCAAGCTGGCCAAGCAGCTCGGATTCGCCGAGGACGGCTACCGCGTGGTGATGAACTGCAACGAAGCGGGCGGGCAGTCGGTCTATCATATTCACATGCATCTGCTGGGCGGGCGCCGGATGCAGTGGCCGCCGGGCTGAGCGCAACGGCGCAACGCGCGCCGGCCCACTCGACAGTGACCGACCTTGTTAAGCCGCCAGACCGCCAGGAGACTCCGATGACACGCCAGATTTCCCGTGCCGACAATCTGATCCATCAGTTCGATACCGTGCTGCGCACGCTGGTACCCAAGGCGGCCCAGCCGAGTCGACCATCCCCGGCCAATGTGCAACCCGAAAGCTTTCTCGACGAGGAGCAGCGTCGTCAGGTCGCGGGGTTGATGCGCATCAACCATACCGGCGAGGTCTGCGCGCAGGCGCTCTATCAGGGTCAGGGCCTGACGGCGAAATTGACCGAGACCCGCGAACGCATGGAAGAAGCCGCCGCGGAGGAGATCGATCACCTGGCATGGTGCGACCAGCGCCTGCAGGAGCTCGACGGCCGCACCAGCTATCTCAACCCCGCGTTCTACGCCGCCTCCTTCGGCTTGGGCGCGCTGGCCGGCGCGATCGGCGACCGTGTCAGTCTCGGCTTCGTTGCCGCCACCGAAGAGCAGGTGGGACGCCATCTCGAGTCGCATCTGCGCAAGCTGCCGATCGACGACAAGCGCTCGCGGGCGGTACTGGAGCAGATGTGCATCGACGAAGCGCAGCACGAACGCTGGGCGCTGGAATCCGGCGGCAGCCGCTTCCCGCTACCGGTGAAGTGGGGCATGCGGTTGGTGTCGAAGGTCATGACGAAAAGCGTCTACCGGATCTGAACCGCAAGCGACGACGAAGGGGCAGCTTTAAAAAGCATCCTCGAACGAAAATGCCAGCGATAAACATCGCTGGCATTTTGCGTTTGAGGCAGGAGCCTGCTCTTCGCGGCTCGCGGCTCGCGTCTCGCGTCTCGCGTCTTACGCCTCGACGATCTCGTAGGAGTGGGTGATTTCCACGCCGCCCTTGGCGAGCATCAGCGAGGCGCTGCAGTATTTCTCGGCAGAGAGGTCGACGGCGCGCTTCACCACGGCATCCTTCAGCCCTTTGCCGGTGACGACGAAGTGGACGTGGATCTTGGTGAACACGCTGGGGGTGCCGTCGAAGCGCTCGGCTTCCAGGGTGGCGACGCAGTCGGTGACGTTGGCGCGAGCCTTTTCGAGAATCTGGATGACGTCGAACGACGTGCAGCCGCCGAGACCCATCAGCACCATTTCCATCGGGCGCGGGCCGGTGTTGCGGCCGCCGTGGTCCGGGTTGCCGTCGATCACGACACTATGGCCGCTGCCGGATTCGGTGACGAACTGGCGGCCGTCGGTCCATTTGACTGTGGCTTTCATGGCAAGGATTCCTTAGAGGGTGTTTACAAATTCGACGAGCGAAGGCAAGACAAGGCGAAATCGGTCGAAAAAGCGGAGTTTACATGGAGTAAATGAGTATTTTGAGATCGATTTCAACGCCGTATTGCCGAGCGCAGGCATTTTGTAAATGCCCTCTTACTGGGGATTCGTCGTTGAATCACGTGTTGATCGATGAGGGCAGAATAACATTCCCGGCCCTCGCTGGTGATGTCCGCGCCGTCATGACCGCAGCCTGGCTTCCAGTTCGGCCAGCCGTTCCGGGGTGCCGACATCGACCCAGTCGCCGCGATGGTGCCAGCCGCCGACACGGCCGGCCTGCATGGCCTCGGTCAGCAGCGGCGCCAGCCTGGCGACCGTGCCGACTGGCAGGTCGGCAACCAGTTGGGGGTGGATGACACCCAGGCCGGCATAGATCAGACGCGGTTCGCCCTCGGCATGCAGACGGCCGCGGGCATCGAGGTGAAAGTCGCCGCGACGATGGAAGTCGGTAGTGTTCACCATCACCAGCGAGGCCAGGTCGCCTTCGGTCAACGCCAGCCGCTCGAGGGGGAAGTCCGTCCAGACATCGCCGTTGACCAGCACGAAAGGCGCCTCGCCGAGCGCGGGTAACGCCTGGCGCAGGCCGCCGGCGGTTTCCAGCGGTGCCTCTTCGACGCTGAAGGTGAGCGAGACACCGTAACGGTCGCCGTCGCCGAGCGCATCGATGATCTGCTGCGCCCGGAAGCTGACATTGATCACGATGTCGCAAATTCCCGCCGCTGCCAGGCGTTCGAGATGATGGACGATCAGCGGCTTGCCGGCGACCGGCAGCAGCGGCTTGGGGCAGTGGTCGGTGAGCGGGCGCATGCGGGTGCCGAGGCCGGCGGCGAGAATCATCGCCTTCATGAGTCGCCTCCGCCGCCGTTGGCCGCGCGGTGCTCGGCCAGGCGCGCTTCCATGGCCGGGCGATAGCTTTCACGTAGCCAGGCGTGGAAGTCGCCGAGGGCGGGCAGTGCTTCCAGTCCGTCGTCGAGATGCGCGTAGAAGTGGGGCAGCCATTCGAGATAGCGCGGCTTGCCGTCGCGCAGGCAGAGCCGGCAGAACTGGCCGAGGATCTTGAGCTGGCGCTGGGCGCCGATCGCCTCGACGCTCGTGCGGAACGCTCGGGCGTCGATGTCAGGTGCGATGCGCCCCGCGGCGAGGCAGCGCTGGCGGAAGCCTTCGATCCAGTCGTCCATCTGCTGGCGCGACCAGCGATGGTAGCGCCCCCGCAGCAGCGAAATCAGATCGTAGCCGAGCGGCCCGGCCAGCGCGCCCTGGAAATCGATGATCCACAGCCGGTCCTCACGGATCATCAGGTTCATGGCGTCGAAGTCGCGGTGCACGGCGACGGTGGGGAGTCTGGCGATGCTGTCGAGCAGATGGCGCTTGACCTCCGGCCACTGTGGCGGCGTTTCGATCCCGAGCCAGCGCGTCAGGCCCCAGTCGGGGAAGCGGTCCATCTCTTCCTCGAGAAACGCGGGCTCGTAGCGCGGCAACGAGGAGAACGGTGCGCGCTGTTCGATGGCGTCGAGCAGGTCGAGCGCCTGCGCGGTGCCCGCCCGCGCGCCGGCATCGGTATCAAAATGGCGATGCAGGCTATCATTGCCGAGATCGTCGAGCTCGATGAATCCCTGTTCGAGGTCGACGGCATGGATCGTTGGCACCGGCAGCCCTGCGGCGTGCCATTCCCGGCCGATGGCCACGAAGGGGCCGCTATCTTCCAATGCCGGCGGCGCATCCATGACGATCCGGGTGGTGGCGTCGGGAAAGGTGACACGGCAGTAGCCGCGCAGGCTGGCATCGCCGGCGACCGCTTCCCATCGGCAGGCATCGGGTGAAAGACGGTGCTGGGTGGCGATCCAGTGACGAAGGGAGTCGAGGCGCAAGGTCATGCGGGCTTCCGGTCGTGATGATGAGGCGTTTCGATGTGTCGCTGCGTCCAGCTCGCGAGGCGAGTTGACGGGCCGGAGATGGCACCGCATGCTGGGCCCTAATCTGGGTGTGCCGTGCGAGTCGTCGATGCATCGTTCGTGCAGGGCGATACGTTTTCGAGCGCGACGGCGAGACATCGAACGGCTGGCGAGCAGTGTGCCGCGTTTGGCCCGCATCGCCAAATCGAAAGGTGCCGTCGAATTCGATGTAATGGACGCGGTAGACACTCGGACGGTTCAACAAGGAATGGCTTCGCGGCAACTCCCGTCGAGGTCTGTATAATACCGACTCCACTCGGCAAGGACACAGAGGACATGGGCAAGCGACTGGTCTGGACTGCCCTGACTGGCCTGATTTCATCGACGGCCCAGGCGGCGCCCCCCGCACCGTTACCCGCGGATCAACTGGATTGGGCGCCATGGGGCGATCAAGCGCCGGCCGGCGCCCTGTGTGGTGGCCGCTATATCGAACCGGGCTATTTGCTGCCCGAAGGCAAGACCCCCGAAGAGGTGCTGTCCGACTCGGCATCGGCCGAGTACGGCAACGACGGTGAAACCATCCTGGGCGGGAACGTCGTGCTGCGGCGCGGCGAGAGCCAGCTGGAATCGCCGCGAGTTAGCGTCAATGCCGCGCGCGACACGGCATTCGCCGAAGGACCGCTGGCCATTCGCTATCCGGGCATGCTGGTACGTGGCGAAGAAGGCCAGGTATCGCTCGACAGCGATGCCGCGCGTATCGATGACGCGCACTACGTGGTTCACGATCAGCGGATTCGAGGCGACGCCCAGTCGATGCAGCGTCTCGCCGATGGCCGCTACCGCATGCGTGAGGCCAGCTTCACTACCTGCGCACCGGATAGCCGGCTATGGCGTCTGGTGGGAAGCGACGTCACCATCGATCGCGAGCAGGGGTTCGGCACCGCATCCAACGCGCGGCTGGAAATGGGAGACGTCCCCGTCTTCTACTGGCCTTGGGTGCGTTTCCCTATCGATGATCGGCGTCAAAGCGGCTTTCTATGGCCGACGATGGGAATCTCCAGCGACGGTCTCGATTACAGCCAGCCCTACTATCTCAACCTGGCGCCCAATTACGACGCCACGATCACGCCGCGGGTCATCTCCGATCACGGCTTCATGCTGGGTGGCGAATTCCGCTATCTGTTCGGCAGCGACCAGGGCTCGATCGAAGGCTCCTACCTGCCCAACGACAACGGTGGCGAGAGCGACAACCCCAACGATCCCGACGACGCCTTCGACGGCGAGGATCGCTGGTACGTCGATTACAGCCACTACGGTCGGTTCACCGAACGGCTGGATTACGCCATGCGCTACGGCGCCGCGAGTGACGGGCGCTACTTCGATGACTTCGGTCGCGACTTCGGCGAGCAGGATACCGAGTATCTCGAACGCCTGGCGCGGCTGAGCTATCAAGGCACGACCTGGAATCTCGATGCGCGGGCGCAGGGCTACCAGCGGATGGACTACCCGCTGGACGAGGACGACCGTCCTTACTATCAGTTGCCGAGCCTGACCGCCAACGCGCGCTGGCAGCAGGACAACGGCTTCTACCAGGAGTGGAACTCCAACGCGACCTACTTCTGGCGCGATCTGCAAGGCGTCGACAGCGACGGCTTCTGGGAAGACGAGGAAACCGGCAACACGCGTCGCATACTGCTGCGCGAAGCGGCCAACGGTACGCGCGTCAACCTGACGCCGGCCATCGGCTGGCGTGCCCAGCCCAGTTGGGGCTTCCTCGAGCCGCGCTTCCAGCTCTGGCAGACCAATTACGAGCTCGACTACGGCAACCGGGATACCGACCGCGACGAGAGTCTGTCGCGCACCGTGCCGGTGTACTCGGTCGACTCCGGGCTGATCTTCCAGCGCGACGTGTCGCTGTTCGATAACGACTGGAAACAGACCTTCGAGCCGCGTCTCTACTACGCCTACGTGCCCGAGCGCGACCAGTCGGAGTTCCCGGAGTTCGATACCGACGAGCGTTCGGTCTCCTGGAGCCAGCTGTGGTCGCCTTACCGGTTCACGGGCGCCGATCGCGTGGGAGACGTCAACAAGCTCTCTTATGGGGCCTCGACGCGCTTCCTCGAGGACGATACCGGCCGTGAGCGGCTGTCGCTCTCCGTGGGGCAGAGTGCCTACTTCTCCGATCGCAACATCGACATTGAAGGCGATCCGGATACGTTGCCGGACAAGGAAACCAACTACGAGGACTGGTATCGCGCCACCCGCGATCGTTCGCCGGTCATCACCCAGCTCGATTGGCGCATCAACGACCAGTGGCGCTCGCGTTACGAGTGGTTCTACGATCCCGATCGTTCCACCACCGAACGAACGTCGGCGTATCTCCAGTATCTGAGTCCTGTCGGTCACGTAGTGAACCTTGGCTACCGTTGGCAACTCCAAGGGTTCGATCCCTCGGGTTATGCGGAGGATCGTCTGGGCTACGACCGGGAAGATTTCGACGTGTCGTTCGCCTACAAGGCGACGTCGTCCCTGGATCTGATCGGCCGCTACCTCTACGACAATACCAACAGCCGCGATCTGGAAACCCTGGCCGGTGTCCAGTTCAACAGCTGCTGCAGCGCGGTGCAGGTGGTATGGCGCGAATGGGTCGAGGACAATCACACTGCCAACACCATCGAAGACGATTACACCGACCGAGGCCTGTTCCTGCGTTTCGTGTTCAAGGGGCTGGGCGGCGTCGGTCAGGAAGCCGACAGCTACTTCGCGCAGGCCGTGCCGGGTTACGAAGCGACGCAGTTCTGACGAAACCGGGCCGGCGAGAGATCGCAGTCAATCAATGTTTACGGCGAGCCCGAGCGGCTCGCCGCTCCATCAAAGCAAGAGAGGTAGGCATGCGTCCTAGAGTATGGATCCCCCTGGCGCTGGTAATGCTGCTGTCGCCGTTGTCCGCGATGGCGGAGGTGGTGCCGCTGGATCGTATCGTTGCCGTGGTCAACGACGATGCCATCATGCACAGTCAGCTCGAAAGGCGTGTCGTCCAGGCGCGCGACCAGCTGCAGGCCAACAATATCCCGATGCCGCCGGGACAGGCGCTGGAGCGTCAGGTGCTGGATCGCATGATTGTCGAGCAGATCGAGCTGCAGATGGCCGAAGATGCCAATCTGAGCATCGATGAAACCCAGCTCAACAGCACCATGCGTGGCATTGCCGAAAACAACGGCATGAGTCTGGACGAGTTCGCCAATACGCTGGAACAGCAGGGCCAGAGCCTGGCCGAAGTGCGCGAGCAGGTTCGGCGCGAGCTGCTGATTCGCCAGGTACAGCAGAGCCGGGTCGCCAGCAGGGTCACGGTGTCGGATCGGGAGGTCGATCGTTTCCTGAGCCAGCGCAGCGAAAACAGCAACGTTGCCTACCATCTCGCTCAGATCCTGGTCGCCGTGCCCCAGTCGCCGACGCCGGATCAGGTCACCCAGGCGCAGGCGGAGGCGCAGAAGCTCTATCAGCAGCTGCGGGATGGCGCCGACTTCCAGCAACTCGCCGTGGCCGAGTCCGACGACGCCCAGGCGTTGCAGGGGGGCGATCTCGGCTGGCGCCAGTCGGCGCAGATTCCCACCATCTTCTCCGACGTCATTCCCGATCTCTCTCCGGGAGAAGTCAGCGAGCCGATCCGCAGCCCCAGCGGCTTCCACCTGGTCAAGCTGATCGAGACCCGTGGCGGTGACAGTGGCCAGATGAGCCGGGAGCAGGCCAGCCAGGCGATCTTCCAGCGCAAGGTGAGTGACGAGCTCGAGGCGTGGACGCAGGAAATCCGTGCCAGCGCCTACATCGACAACCGTCTCGACCGGAACTGATGACATTGCCGGTACTGGCATTGACCACCGGCGAACCGGCCGGTATCGGTCCCGAGCTCGCCCTGGCGGCGGCGCGGGACTGGCAGCAGCTGGATGCAACGGTAGTCGCCGTCGGCGACCCGGACCTGCTGGCCGAACGGGCAAGGCGGCTGGGCTGGTCGGTCGAGCTCGACGTGCTAGCTCCCGGCGATGCATTGCCGGCGCCAATCAATGGCCGGCTGCCGGTCTGGCCGGTGTCGCTGGCAGCGCCCTCGACGCCAGGACGGCTCGATCCCGCCAACGCCGGTTACGTGCTGAAGACGCTGGATGTCGCCATCGAGGCCTGTCAGCAGGGCATCGCCGATGCGATGGTGACGGCGCCGCTGCACAAGGGCGCGATCATCGAAGGCGGGCATGTCGGCTTCACCGGACATACCGAGTATCTGCGTGACGCCTGCGGTGCCGAGGAGGTGGTGATGATGCTGGCCACCGAACGCACCGCCAGGCCGCTGCGGGTCGCCCTGGCCACCACGCATCTGCCGCTCTCCCGGGTCTCCAGCGCGATCACCGGCCCCGGCCTGATGCGTGTCGGCCGGATCCTGGCGGCCGAGCTGGAGCAGCGCTTCGACATCGCGTCGCCGCGCATCCTGGTCTGCGGGCTCAACCCCCACGCCGGCGAGGATGGTCATCTGGGCCGCGAGGAGATCGAGGTCATCACGCCCGCGCTGAACCGACTGCGCGAAGAAGGGCTCGACCTGATCGGGCCGTTACCGGCGGATACGCTGTTCACGCCGCGCCATCTCGATCACGCCGATGCGGTGCTGGCGATGTATCACGACCAGGGCCTGCCGGTGCTCAAGTATGCCGGGTTCGGGCAGGCCGCCAATATCACGCTGGGGCTGGGCATGGTACGGACCTCCGTCGATCACGGCACCGCACTCGATCTTGCCGGCACTGGCCTGGCCGATGTGGGTAGCCTCCGGGTGGCACTGCAGGTGGCCCGCCAGATGACGGCCCGCGTTCACTGAAGGAATTCGTTTTTCATGTCTACACGCTCCTCCGACCGTTCTCCGATGCCGCGTGCCCGGAAGCGTTTCGGTCAGAACTTTCTCCGCGATAGTGGAGTGATCTCCCGCATCGTGCGTGCCATCGCCCCGCGTAGCGGCGATCGCCTGATCGAAATCGGCCCCGGCCAGGGCGCGTTGACCGGCCCGATCCTCGAAGCGGCCGGCGCGCTGGAAGTGATCGAGCTCGATCGCGACCTGATCCCCGGATTGCGGGTGCAGTTCTACGACTACCCCGATTTCAGGATTCACGAAGGCGACGCGCTCAAGTTCGATTTCCACGCGTTGTCGCAGCAGGATGGCAGGCCGTTGCGGGTGGTGGGCAACCTGCCCTACAACATCTCCACGCCGCTGATCTTCCATCTGCTGGCCGCGCGCGGCGCCATCCAGGACATGCACTTCATGCTGCAGAAGGAGGTCGTCGAGCGCCTCGCCGCCGAACCCGGCGGGCCGGACTGGGGGCGACTGTCGGTGATGACCCAGTATCACTGCGCGGTCGAATCGCTGTTCATCGTGCCGCCCGGTGCCTTCGTGCCCCAGCCCAAGGTGGACTCGGCGATCGTGCGATTGACGCCCTATGCCGAGCTGCCGTCGCCCGCTCACGACGAGGCCCATTTCGCCGACGTGGTGCGGGTGGCATTCGGCCAGCGGCGCAAGACGCTGCGCAACAATCTCAAGGGGGTGATCGACGCCGAGGCGCTGGAGTCGCTGGGCATCGACCCCGGCCGCCGCCCCCAGACGCTGCGCGTCGAGGAGCTGGTCGCCATCAGCAATCACCTGACAGGCAGCGCGACGAGCCACCCAGTGACGGAGAAGACCTCATGAGCGAGACGACACCAGACATCACGGTCGACGTCGAGCCAGCGTTTCGCGAGGACGAATCGTCGCCCAACGACAAGCGTTTCGTGTTCAGCTACACGGTGACCGTTCACAACCATTCCGACCGCAGCGTGCAGTTGCTGTCGCGCTACTGGAAGATCACCCAGGGCCACGGCAAGGTGCAGGAAGTGCGTGGCAACGGCGTGGTCGGCAAGCAGCCGACGATCACCGCCGGGCACAGTTTCCGCTACACCAGTCGCGCGGTCATCGAATGCCCCGTCGGCGTCATGCAGGGCAGCTATACCTGCATCGACCTGTCCACCCAGGCCTCCTTCGACGTCGCCATCGCGCCGTTTCGGCTGGCCGGTCCCAACCAGATCCACTGATCGAGGCGGTCGAATCGACCATCTCGGCCGCGTCTCGAACGGCAGCGAATCGCCGCTCCCGATCGCACCATCAATACGAGATCGCACCACCGACACGAGGAAGCGCATGGCGACCTACGCAATCGGCGATCTGCAGGGCTGTTACGCCGAATTCGAAGCCCTGCTCGAACGTCTCGACTTCTCGCCCTCGCGGGATCATCTGTGGCTGGCGGGCGACCTGGTCAATCGCGGCCCGGACTCGCTCGGCTGCCTGCGCAGGAGCGTCGCCCTGGATGGCGCCGCCAGCGTGGTGCTGGGCAATCACGATCTTCACCTGCTGGCGGTGGCGCGAGGCCACGGCAAGCTCAAGCGCAACGATACCCTGACGGACATTCTCGAAGCCCCGGACCGCTCGGAGATGCTCGAATGGCTGCGCGGCCAGCCGCTGCTGGTCGCCGATCGCGAGCGGGGCCCTGTCAAAAATGGCTATGTGATGACCCACGCCGGCCTGTTGCCGCAGTGGTCGCTCGCCGAGGCTGCCGAACTCGCTGCCGAAGCGGAAGCGGTCCTGCGCGGCGACGAGGTGGATGCGTTCCTGAGCGTGATGTACGGCAACCGTCCGGCCCGGTTCACGCCCGAGCTGACCGGCGAGGATCGGATTCGAGCCATCGTCAACGTCTTTACCCGCATGCGCTTCATCGCCGACGACGGCACGCTGGACTTCGCTGCCAAGGAGGGGCTGGACAGCGCCCCGGCCGGTTTCGCGCCCTGGTTCACCTATCCGCGTCACGATGAACTTGCCGGCGGTGGCAGGCTCACGCTGCTGTTCGGCCACTGGGCGGCGCTGGAAGGTCGCACGCCGGGAGCGCGAATCAACGCGCAGGCGTTGGACACCGGTTGCGTATGGGGAGGATCATTGACCGCACTCGATCTCGACAGTGGCGAACGGATCGCCGTGCCCGCCGCCGCTTCAAGCCGTTGAGCTGTACGCTAGTCACCATTCTTTCAGGAGCGACCCATGACCCAGTCTTTCGAACATCTCGACCCGGCGACGCTGGCGCAGTGGCTGAGCGAGGGGCGCCCGTTGCAGCTGGTCGACATCCGCGATCCGTTGAGCTTCGCGCAGGGGCACATTCCCGGCAGCCGCCATCTCGACAACACCACGGTGGCGGAACTGGTGGACAACACGCCCAGCGAAACGCCGCTGGTGGTGGTCTGCTATCACGGCCACTCCAGCCAGCAGGCCGCGGGCTGGCTGGCGGGGCAAGGCTTCGACGAGGTTTACAGCCTGGATGGCGGCTTCGTGGATTGGGCGCATCGTCGGCCCGAGAGCGTCGAACGTTAGGGAACCACTGCATAAATGCCTGCACGAGCGAATCGCTACGTTGCGCGGTACTCGAAGACTCGCCTAACCCCATGTTATGTCTCGTCTTCTGTGTGCCGTGCGCCTTGCGCCTCATCTCGTTCGCCTATTTATTCAGCGCTTCCTTAGGTTTTCGCCCCGCACTGACTACGGAGCCAGACGATGAGTACGCAACCCGATTCGCGTCTCGACCCTCAAACCGATCCCAGGCTCGACGGGCTGGAGGTCTATCTCGTGGGCGGCGCCGTCCGCGATGCCCGCCTGGGCTGGCCGATCGGCGACCGGGACTGGGTCGTGGTCGGCGCGACGCCGGAAGCGATGCGTCAGCGCGGGTTCAAATCGGTCGGCCGGGACTTTCCGGTCTTTCTCCATCCCGACACCCACGAGGAGTACGCGCTGGCCCGCACCGAGCGCAAGCAGGGGCGCGGCTATACCGGGTTCGAGGTCCACGCCAGCCCCGACGTGACGCTGGAGGCCGATCTGGCGCGGCGTGATTTCACCATCAACGCGATGGCCGAGACGCCTGCCGGTGAACTGGTCGACCCCTACGGCGGCGCTGCCGATCTCGAGGCCAGACAGCTCAGGCATGTTTCGGCCGCCTTCGTCGAGGATCCGCTGCGGGTACTGCGAGCGGCCCGGTTTCTGGCCCGCTACCGCAAGCTGGGCTTCACCATCGCCCCGGAAACGATGACCCTGATGCGCCAGCTCACCGACAGCGGCGAGATGTCGTACCTGGTTGCCGAACGCGTCTGGACCGAGACGCACAAGGCGCTGGGGGAAGCCGATCCCGCGGCCTATTTCCAGACGCTGGAATCCTGCGGCGCCCTGGCGGAGCTGATGCCGCCCCTGTCGACGCCGGCGTTGGAACAGGTGCTGGCGCGACTCGAGCACGTCCCCGATGAATCGGCTGCCTGCCCGCTGACGCTCTGGCGCTGGGCGCGGCTCGGCGAGCACCTGCAGGACGACGAGCAGTCCCGGCTCAACGACGCCGTCAAGGCGCCCAATGCGTTCCGTGATGCCATGCGGCTGGCGGCGCTGTCCTATCGGTTGCGCCAGCAGGTCGGCGGGAAGCGGCCCGGCGCCGAAGCGGACCATGCCGACGCGATCATGGCCTGGCTCGATGCCATCGATGCCTGGCGACGCCCCGAACGGGTCGCTCCCTTGCTGGCCCTGATCGCCCACGACGACGGCAGCCTGGCGGACGATCTGGCGCTGGCCTGGCGGCTTGCCTCGCAGATCGTGCCGAAGGCGCTGCTCGACGAAGGCTTTCGCGGGCCGGCGCTGGGCGAAGAGCTATCCAGACGGCGGAAGGAAACAGTGCGGGAAGCGCTGGGAACGTCATAAGATCGTTGGCCCGATGTCGGTCCGGCCCATAGAAAACGCCTGATTCATGAAAGACGCCTGATCCATGAAAAACGCCCGCTGCGGAAAACTCTCCACAGCGGGCGTCTTGTATCGCATGGCGCGTGTCGGGTCAGACGAACAGCCCGATGATCAGCGACATGACCAGCCCGACCAGCCCGATGATGGTCTCCATCACCGTCCAGCTTCTCAGGGTCTGCGCTTCGGTGAGGCCGAAGTAGCGGTTGACCAGCCAGAACCCGGAGTCGTTGACGTGGCTCAGTACCGTGGCGCCGGAGGCGATCGAGATCACCAGCAGACCGAGCACCGGGCCGTCGAGGTTGAGCGTGGTGATGACCGGTGCCATCAGGCCGGCAGCGGTAATCATCGCGACCGTGGCCGAACCCTGAATCACGCGCACCGCGGTGGAGATCAGGAACGCCAGCAGGATTGGGGGCAGGGCGCTTTCGGCCATGATGTTGCCCATCACTTCGCCCACGCCGGAATCGATCAGCACCTGCTTGAAGACGCCGCCGGCCCCGGTGACCAGAATGATGATGCCGGCCGGCTCCAGCGCCTTGGTGGCGACTTCCATGACCTGCTCCCGCTTCATGCCGCGGCGCGTGCCCAGCAGCGTGAAGGCAAGCAGCGTGGCCAGCGTGAGTGCCACGAACGGGTGGCCGAGGAAGGTTAGGGCGGCCAGGACTGGGCTCTCTTCCGGCAGGATCACGCCGGAAACGGTGTTGAGCACGATCAGCGCCAGCGGCAGCAGAATGATCGACAGGATCAGCTTGAAGCTGGGCAGACCGGTGGTATCGACATCGTTCTTCGGCAGCTCCATGTAATCGGGGATCTGCGCATCGATGCGCTTGCCGATCCAGCGCCCGAATAGCGGCCCGGCGATGATCATGGCCGGCAGGCCAGCGATGGCGCCGAATAGGATCACGTAGCCGAGATCGGCACCGATCAGCTTGGCGACGGCAATGGGGCCCGGCGTCGGCGGAATGAACGAGTGGGTCACGGCGAGACCCGCCAGCAGCGGAATGCCGTAGTAGAGCAGCGAGCGACCGGTGCGACGCGTCAGGGCGTAGATCAGCGGCACCAGGATGATGAAGGCGACATCCAGAAACACGGGAATTGCTACCAGAAAACCGGTGACGCCCATCGCCCACTGCGAACGGTTTTCGCCGAACTTGTCCAGTAGCGTATTGGCCAGCCGGTCGACACCGCCGGAGACCTCCAGCATCTTGCCGAACATGGCGCCAAGCCCGACGACGGTCGCGACGAACCCCAGCGTGCCGCCCATGCCTTTCTCGACGGTATCCAGCAGTTCCTCGACATTCATGCCGGTGGCCAGCCCGACCAGGCCACTGACGACGAGCAGGGCGACGAAGGCGTGCAGGCGCAGCTTCATGACCAGATAGAGCAGCACGATGATGCTGCCCAGCGCGGCAAGGATCAGGGATGTTGGGCTATCCATGTCAAACGAATTCCTTGGTGAGAGCACACGGTGCCAAGACGGGATATACGCCCTTGGTGGCGTTGTGCTTCGCGGTGGAGTTGGCGAAAATGAATGTTACCGGTAACAGCTGGATCTCAACAATGCGCCTAAAGGTGTAGAGACAACCGTGGCCGAATCGGTTTAGGCCGATAGGCGAGTCAGCAAAACGAAACGGCACGAATCATACATGCATCAATCGGAAGGCAACGTCATGGACGCAAAGATGGGTCAGCGCATCGTCGTGATGGGCGTATCGAGCTGCGGCAAGACCGAAGTCGGGCAGCGGCTGGCGACCGCGCTGGGTGGGCGGTTCCTGGACGGAGACGATTACCACTCGCCGGAGAGCGTCGCCAAGATGTCTCGCGGCGAGCCCCTCGACGACGATGATCGGGCCGGCTGGCTCGAACGGCTGGCGTCGTTTCTGGCCGAAGCCAGGGCGCAGGGCGAAACGCTGGTCATCGGCTGCTCGGCGCTCAAGAAGCGCTACCGCGATACCCTGCGCAAGGGCGACGAGGCGTTGACGTTCGTTCACCTCGCCGGCAGCCGCGAGCTGCTGCTGCAGCGCATTCAGTCGCGTCAGGATCACTTCTTCAAGGGCGAGGCAATGCTCGACAGCCAGCTGGCGACACTCGAGGCGCCGGGCGATGACGAAGCCGTCACCGTCGATATCGCCGGCACTCTCGATCAGGTAGTCAACGAAGCGGTGTTGAGGCTCGAGAAGCGCTTTCTCGCCGCCGAGAGCTGAAGTCTGGAGGCGTGATGTCGGTCACAGACTGCCGCCACGCCGAATCCGGAACCCCAGGTTTTCGCTGGTGGATTGCAGCGGCGCGCCCTGAAGGCGTGCCAGCAGGCGTCTGGCGATGGTGTCCCCGATGCCGCGCCGGGGCGTGACGACCGTCGCCAGTGGCGGCGCGGTCGCCTCGGTGATGTCCAGCCCGTTGAAGCCGGCCAGGGCCAGCTGATCCGGCACGTTCAGGCGGCGACGCTGGCATTCGAACAGCGCCCCCGCGGCCAGGTCGTCGTTGCCACAGAAGATGCCCTCCAGATCCGGCCAGCGCTCCAGCATGGAAGCCAGCATCTCCCCGCCCAGCCGATAGGAAGACGGATGCGGCGTCGTCAGGCAGCGCTCGGCCGACAGCCCCGCCTGGCGCATGGCCGCCTCCCACCCTGCCATGCGCAATTGCGCCCGATAATCCATGCGTGCGCCCAGAAAGCCGATCTTCCGGTGGCCGCGGTCGAGGAAGGCCTGCGTCATCGCCTTGCCGGCTTCGTGCTGATCGAGCCCGACATTGATATCCAGCGGCGTCTCGGTCAGCTCCAGCGTCTCGACCACCGGCACGCGCGCGCGGGCCAGCAGGCGACGGGCGTGGTCGGTGTGGCGGGTGCCGGGAAGAATCAGCGCCTCGACGCCATAGCTCAGGTAGGTGTCGATCAGCCGCTCTTCCTCGAGGATCGAGTAGCCGGTATGGCCAATCAATACCTGATAGCCGGCCTGGCCCAACCCTTCCTCGATCCCGCGCTGGATTTCCGAGAACACGGCGTTGGAGAGCGAGGGGATCAACAGCGCGACACTGTGCGACCGCCCGCTGGCCAAAGCCCCGGCGGAGTGGTTGGGGATATAGCCGAGTTCGTCGATGGCGGATTCGATGCGCAGTCGCAGCGCCGCGGAGACGAGATGCGGCTCGCGCAGGGCGCGCGATACCGTGATCTTGGTAACGCCGACGCGTTCGGCAATATGCTGCAGCGTCACGCGTCCTGAAGAACGACGTGGCATGGAGATCCCCGCAAATCGATTATTCTGTCCGGTGTTACCGGTAACTTTCGGAGGAGATTATCATGCCGGGGCTGGCGAGCACCCTAAGCCCATGGTCGTAGAGAACAGCGTCGACGCGGGTCAGAACGACAGCAGCAACAGAATCAGCGGCGGCGACAGCAGCGACAGCAGAAAGCCGCTGACGATCGCCAGCGGCACGCAGGTAATGCCGCCATACTGCTGGATCACCGGCAGGCTGACGTCCATGGAAGTGGCGCCGGCGTAGCCGATCGCCAGCGGCACGGCGCGCCGAATGAACAGCGGCACCAGCAGAAAGGCGAGCAGCTCGCGGGCCAGATCGTTGAAGAAGGCCGCGCCGCCGAGCACCGGCCCGAGCTGGTCGCCGATCAGAATCCCCGACAGCGAATACCAGCCGAACCCGGCCGCCATCGCCATGCCCTGATTCCATGGCAATTGCAGCAGCGGTGCCGCGATCAGCCCCGCCAGCATCGAACTCAGGAACACCGTCATCGCGATGGCCAGCCCCAGCCGGTTGAGCAGGATCTGGCGCAGCCCCAGCCCGGAATTGCGCAGCTGGCAGCCGATCAGGAAGAGCAGGGCATAGAGCGCCCAGGTCGCCAGCGTTTCCGCCAGCGAGGCCAGATGCCAGCCCAGGAGCTGGGCGCCCGCGCCCAGACAGACGCCGAGAAGCACCACGCCCGCCAGCTGCAACGAGCCCAGCATCGCCTGCAGCTTGCTGGCGGGGGCCGCGCTGCCTTCACCGTACGCCTGCGATTTTCGACGGGCCAGCCGCCGGCGGGAGAGCCAGGCCAGCGCCAGCAGGTTGATCGGCGAGATCACCAGAAACAGCGTCAGCGCGGTCGTCCCGATGCGCGACAGCTGGCCAAGCAGATCCTCGAGCCCGCCGAGGCTGATGCCCATCAGTAGCAGGATCACGTAGACCGAGGCACTGACGCCGCGATCGATGGCCTGACGAATTCCTGTCCGCCGCACGGGAATGAGATAGCCCACGATCAACGGCAGCAATATCCACAACAGACCCAGCAGCATGATTTCCCCCGAGCGAACCTGTAGCGCATCGGCGATGACGCGCCACGAAAAAACGGACGCCGATAAATCGGCGTCCGTGATTGGCTAAAGACTCTAGAGGATGTGGGATAAAGAGGGAAGAAGAGCTGAACGGTTATTGCTCGGCAGTGCTTCTTGCGGCGTTGTCCGCGGCGTCGCTCAGCCGATCCAGTGTCAGATCGGTCAACGTCAGGTGGCTGCGCGCTTCATCCTTCTTGACGTAGCGCATCTCCAATAGCAGACCCGGTATCTCTCGGTGGAAAGTGAAGTAGATATGGCGGTCGCGCTTGTCCGGATCCCAGGTATCCACGGTAACGCCGGGAAACGTGCCGGCCGGCGTCTCGATATCGCTGCGGTCGGTCACGCGATAGAAAAGCCGCTCCGTCTTGCCCTTATGGTTCTGGTAGTCGAGTTCGCAGGGCGACACCTGCGGGTTGGCGCAGCGAGCGTCAGGCGCCTTGCGCGACAGCTCGAACAGAGCAGTCTGGCGATCCGGCAACGCCTGCAACTGATCCTTGTCCAGATGGTAGTCGTCACCGATGCCGACCAGCGAATACGCGCTGGTGTAGTCCAGCGCCTGCACCCGACCGCCATCCAGCCGGAACTGGCCCCGTTCCTCGCCGCTGGCGACCTTGATGCTGGCGCGCATGTCGCTCTCCCATACCTCGCCGGGGGAGGAGACATCGTCCTGGCGCGACAGCGTATGGGTGATCGTCGCATCCGGCCAGCCGCTGATATCGAGCCGGTAATGGGCGGTGAACGGCGTCGGTGCGGCAAGTGCCAGCGAGCTGGCAGCCGTCAGCAGCAGCGTGGCAAGGGTCTTGATCGTTAGAAATCGGTATGACATGAACATCCTTGAAAGCGAATCGGTGATCTGTCCGTATCAGACGCCGATCGAGGTGAGACGTTCCGGGATGCAGATTGGCTTTCTCAATTGGCGAATGGACTCATGTGGATGCCATCGTAATGTTAATTCGCGTTACTGTATGCAAGAGGCGGAATGGAGCATGCAATGACGGAGAGCAAGTGCCTGATAGATCGTGACGGGGTTGATCAAGGGCCAGATCAGATTATCGATATCGCGGACTGGCCGATGTACGGGGACTACGAAGTTTACCCAGTAGGCGCCCGGGATAAGTCGTTGCTAATTTCTCCGGATCCTGCCCCTCATACCTTCTGTCTGCCAGGGCATCGCTATCTGTTCAAAGAAGCGATCAAAAGCGTCAAGAATCCTGGGCAGCCACGGCATCCTGACCAGTACTGGGCCGAGGTCATCGCTTTTCGTATCGGGCGGTTCATGGGACTGACGCTGCCGCCAGTATTCGTAGCAATCGACTCATCGAGAGACGAGCCTGGCACGATCAACGAGTGGTTCATGGGCTATCCGGATAGCGGAGAGGAGCGCCACGTCCCAGGCGGTGACTATATGCAACGCTTGATTCCTGGTTATGACCGCGAAAAGGGGCGTGAGCACAATCTATCCACCATCCTCTCCCTCAGCCGGGCATTGGCACGCACTGGCACGCTCACTCATGATTGGGAGATATATTGGGGGTTGTGTTTATGCTTCGATGCACTGATTGGCAATACGGACCGTCATCAGGAAAATTGGGGATTGATATGGCGTGACAATGGCTCGACCGGGCGTTTCACACCATACTTCGATAATGGCACCAGCCTTGGTCATGAGTTGCAGCCGCAGAAGATGGGGCGCATGATGCGCGACCCCAATGAGCTCGATGCCTATCTGAACCGGGGGCGGCACCAGATGCGTTGGTCCAGAAGTGAACCGTCGCGACTACCGCTGATCGAAGGCGTGGAGCGCTACTGTCGCCGCTATCCGGCTGTGAAGCCGGTCCTGATAGAACGTCTGCGCGGATGGAGTCATGAGTCATTGAAAGCGATGCTTCATGAATTGATGCTTTTCGACATGCCTCATCCTTTGACCGAGCAACGTGCCGAATTCGTTACTTTACTGACCTCAACGAGGAGAGAGCGCCTGCTTCAGGCTCTGGAGAACTGACATGAATCGTCTAATCGAACATCTGGTAGAACCGCAACGCTTGCTGCTGTGTTGGCAGGCGCGTGAGAGCAAGAACCGCTCTCGCTACTGCGTGGGCCAGTTGGTCAAGCATGGCGATGACGTCTGGCTTCAGTACGGCATGGATGAACAGGATATGGCCGAGGCCATTGAAATGGGATTCCAGGGTTATCCAGCATTCCCTCTGAACCGGGCAGAACATCGGCATCATGTTCTTGACGCTTTCATGCGGCGTTTACCGCCGCGTAGTCGGCGAGACTTCGGTCGTTATCTCGAACTGCGCGGCATTCCGCCGGATGCTGACATCAGTGACTTCGGTCTGCTGGGGTACACAGGCGCAAAATTGCCCAACGATGGGTTCGAGCTGGTACACCCCTTCGACAACGCACCCGCAGCCTTTGAGATGCTGCTGGAAGTGGCCGGTTTTCGGCACGAGACACAGATAGCGGTTTCTCAGCTTCAGACAGGCGAGCCAGTTCGATTCGTTCCCGAGCCTGACAATACTTATGACCGCCTGGCTATCCGTATTGAGGCCCAGGGACACAAGCTGGGTTATGTGCCGCGCGGGCAGCTTGAACTGCTGCACCGAATGATAGGTCAGGGTGCGGGTCTGGAAGGCATGATTTTTCGTATCAACGGCACCGATGACCGCCCCCTCGTCTATGTATTGACGAGCGTCACCCGAGATCAGTCGGCTATACCGAAAACCACCCAGCGGCTGAAAGCCTAACCAGTCGCCAGCCGTTTATAGCTAGTTCATTGCCATTCCCGATTGGCCCTCGCTTTCGTGAGGGCCAATTTGTATGGCGGTTACTGACTCGTGGCGTTGGCTACCACCGCCTCGGCTAGCCGGGTGCGGGGCTCACCGGCTTCACCCAAGCGGGCCTTGAGCTGGTCGCAGAGGGCCATTAGCCCGTCGACTTTTTTGACGATGCGATATCGTTCATTTTCAGGAGGAGCTGGCTCAAGAGCCGGCGTGATGAACCTGGTACCGATATCGCGTTCGGTAAGCGTCTTCTTGTTCACCGCATCCCTCGCAGACGAGTAGCCCAGCCGGTTGTAAATCCGACTTTACGTTCTGAAACAGAGGCTATCATCGTCTTTGGGTGAAATCAGGTGGCCCGGCCGAAAATGGCGATGCCGGCTCCCGTCTCGCTCAATACCCCGCTTCGGGATCGATGGTTTCGACCGCCTTGCCTTTCGACATCGCGTCCAGCGCGTCGGCGACCTGGTCGGCGGCGGCGCCGATCGGCGTCGGCCCGGCCATGTGCGGGGTGATCAGGATGCGGGGGTGGCGCCATAGCGGGCTGTCCGCTGCCAGCGGTTCGTTGGGGAAGGCGTCCAGCAGCGCGCCGCGCAGGCGACCTTCGGACACTCCATCGCGCTCTCCATAACCCAGTGCTTCGAGCAGGGCGGGCTCGTCGATCAGGGTGCCGCGACCGGGGTTGATCAGGCTGGCGCCGACGGGGAGCTTGGCCAGGTTGTCGCGGTTGATGATGTGGCGCGTCGCGGGCGTGTCCGGCAGCAGGGTAACCAGCGTCTTGACCTGGTGCAGCAGGGTATCGAGCCCGTCGTCGCCGTGATGGCAACTGATCCCGTCGATCCGTTTGGGCGAGCGGCTCCAGCCGTGAACGGGATAGCCGTCGGCGGCGAGCATCTTCGCGACACGGGTGCCGATCGCGCCGAGGCCCAGCACGCCGATGGGCCAGTCGGGCTTGTCGATCACCGGCACTTCCCGCCATTCGCTCGTCGCCTGTTGTCGGCGATAGCGGTCGAAGTCGCGCTGGAAATGCAGCACGCCGTAGCGGGTGTAGTCACCGATCAGTTCGCCCATGCCGGCGTCGCGCAGCTTGACGATGGGGATCTCGCGGGGCAGCGATGGGTTCTGCAGCAAGGCGTCCACTCCGGCGCCCAGGTTGACGACGCCCTTGAGCACCGTCTGCTCGTCGAAGACCGAGGCCGGCGGCTTCCAGGCGACCAGGTAATCCACCTGTGGGTTGCCGCTGTCCGCCGCGACGTGGAATTCGGCGTCCGGCAGGCGTTCGAGCAGGATGTCGCGCCATTGCTCGGCGTCGTTGTGATAGATCAGGACTCGCATCTGGGCTCCGTCGCCGTTGTCTTGTTGGAGCCGGTCATCATCGCAGGTTATGGGCGGCGAAAGAAATCGCCGCTCGCAGCTCAGTACGCGATTTCCAGCATCGGCGGCGGCGCTTCGCCCAGCAGTTGGCTAAGCACGTCCAGACCGCTGGCCAGGCGCGACAGATCCGGTTCGGCTCCCAGGCTGATGCGCACGCGCCGCGGCATGGCCGACTGCTCGACCAGAAACGGCTGGGCTGTGGTGATGGCGACGCCTTCCTGGCGCGCCTGCTGCTGCAGTTCCTCGGCGCGCCACGGCTCCGGCAGCGTCAGCCAGACATGCAGGCTGCTGGGGCGCGATTCGATGGCATGGCCCGCCAGCTTGCGTGCGGCCAGCGCCTGCCGTTCCGCCAGCAACTGGCGCTGCTCGTGGGCGAGCGTGTCGACCATGCCGCTGGCCAGCCAGTAATCCGCCAGTTCGAAAATCAGCGGGGTCGCCATCCAGCTGGTGGCGCGCAGGCGCGGCAGGGTGTGATGCATCTGGCCGCGCGGCACGGTGAGATAGCCGGCGCGCAGCCCGGGCACGGTCGACTTGGTCAGACTGGTGACGTGAAAGCCCTGCTGGGGCAGGCGGGCGGTCAGGGACTTGAGGCCCGGCGGTTCCAGCAGTGCATGAACGTCGTCCTCGATCAGCCAGACGTCGTGACGCTGCAGGATCTCGGCCACGGCGTCGCGACGGGCGTTTTCCATGGTCGCGCCAGTGGGATTGAGCTGGGTCGGCGTCAGGCAGGCGGCGCGCGGGCGGAATTTCACGATGGCCGCCTCCAGCGCTTCGGGGATGACGCCCTGCTCGTCGATCGCCACGCCGTGAAGCTGGAAGCCCAGCGTGCGCGCCAGCGCGATCAGGCCGTGGTCGGTCAGTGTCTCCGTCAGCACGACATCGCCATGCTGGACGACCGTGGCGATCGCCAGCATCAGGCCATGGGCCGCGCCGTTGCAGAGCAGCCGGTCGTCGGTCTCGCCGGGCACGCCGAGTCGCTCCTTGAGCCAGGTGTTGGCGCGCTCGCGCTGATGCTGCAGGCCGGCGATCGGTCGGCAGGCGCCGATCACGTCGGCGTGGGCGGTTTCGGCGAGTTCCGCCAGCGCATCGCGAAAGCGCCGATGGTGGGAAGGCGGGCAGACCGGATGGGCAATCGACAGGTCGATGGGCGCGGCATCGGTGACGGCCGCCGGGGCGCGCAGGTACTCGTTTTCGGAATCACCTTCGGCGTCGCGAATCCAGGTGCCGCTGCCAACCCGGGCCTGGACGAGGCCGCTCTTCTCGGCCTGTTCGTAGGCGCGGGAAACCGTCTGCACGCTGACGCCGAGCGTTTCGGCGAGCTCGCGGTGCGTGGGCAGGCGCATGCCGGGAGAGAGCACGCCGTGGCGGACCGCTTCGGCGAGGGCGCGGGCGATGGAAAGATATTTGGGGCCGTGGCCGCCGAGGAAGGGCGTCAGGTCGATTGTCATGATGCAATAAAGCCTTTGACGGCACGCTGAGCGACGATGCTACTATCGTTCTCGATGCATTGACCGATAATTGTCATGAATGTTGATAGTTAAATCATGACAATTTCACACCCGGTCGGCAAGCGGCAGGACACCCGGCTCGATCCCCTCGACCGCCGATGTCCCTACAAAATTTGGTCCCGTTAGTCGAGTGGCTCCATGTTTCAGGTTTCTTTACCTTTCTCGCGTGAAGAGTACGCCAGTCGTTTGCACAAAGTGCGCGTTTCCATGGCGAGCCGCGGAATCGATGTTCTCGTCGTCAGCGATCCCTCCAACATGGGATGGCTGACGGGTTACGACGGTTGGTCGTTCTATGTGCATCAGTGTGTGCTGGTGGGCCTGGAAGGCGAGCCGGTCTGGTACGGCCGGCGTCAGGATGCCAACGGCGCCTGGCGCACCTGCTGGATGGACGCCGAACGCGTGCGCTACTACCCGGATTACTACGTCCAGAACCCGGACATGCATCCGATGGAATATCTGGCCCAGTCGGTGCTGCCGGAGTATGGCTGGCATACCGGCAATGTCGGGCTGGAGATGGACAACTACTACTTCTCGGGCAAGGCCTACGTAAGCCTGCTCAAGGAGTTGCCGCATGCCCAACTGGTCGACGCCACGGCGCTGGTCAACTGGTGCCGTGCGATCAAGTCGCCGCAGGAAATCGCCTACATGCGCACGGCGGCGCGAATCGTCGAGTGCATGCATACGCGCATCCTCGAGATGATCGAGCCCGGCCTTGCCAAGAGCAAGCTGGTCTCCGAGATCTATCGGGTCGGCACCGAGGGCTGGACCGACGAGCACGGCACGGTCCATGGCGGCGATTATCCGGCGATCGTGCCGCTGCTGCCGACTGGCAGCGATGCCGCCGCGCCGCACCTGACCTGGGACGATACGCCGTTCCGCAAGGGCGAAGGAACGTTCTTCGAGATCGCCGGCTGCTACAAGCGCTACCACGCGCCGCTGTCGCGGACCGTCTTTCTGGGCAAGCCGCCGCAGGACTTCATTCGCGGTGAATCGGCCCTGCTCGAAGGGATCGAGAACGGCCTGGCGGTAGCCAAACCGGGCAATCGCTGCGCCGATATCGCGCTGGCGCTGGGCGCGGCGATGGACAAGTACGGCTTCGACCGGGGCGGCGCGCGCTGCGGTTATCCGATCGGGATCAGCTATCCGCCGGACTGGGGCGAGCGCACCATGAGTCTGCGTCCCTCCGACGAGACGATCCTCGAACCCGGCATGACCTTCCACTTCATGCCTGGCATGTGGATGGACGACTGGGGGCTCGAGATCACCGAAAGCATCCTGATCACCGAGAACGGTGCCGAGCCGCTGTGCAATTTTCCGCGCCAGCTGTTCGTCAAGTAAGACGCGTCAGCTGTTCGTCAAACAAGAACGTGCCGGGCGTCCGTGAAAGTCGATCGTTCGTGAAAGTCGATCGTGGAACAAGGCCAAACAGCGGGCCTGGAGCCCGCCACGAATCCGGCTCGCCCGGCTATTTTGCTACCATTCAATGACGCGCCTGCAGCGATCCGCCAGGGCGCGTCATCCGCTTCATTGAGGAGAGTTCGCATGTCCGCAACCCTGCGTCCCAGCCCGATCAGCGCCACCGTCGACTTCGATGCCCAGGGCGTTCAGCACGGTTTTCTCAAGCTGCCGATCTCGGTCGACGAGTCGGCCTGGGGCGCGGTGATGATCCCGATCACCGTGGTCGCCAACGGCGAAGGTCCGACGGCGCTGCTGACCGGCGGCAACCACGGCGACGAGTACGAAGGCATCACCTCGCTGCTCAAGCTCGCCAGCACGCTCGAGGCGAAGGACGTGCGCGGTCGCGTGATCATCGTGCCGATGATGAACACGCCGGCGGCGGAAGCGGGCAAGCGGACCTCGCCGCTGGATGGCGGCAACCTCAATCGCAGCTTCCCCGGCGATCCCAACGGCGGCGTCACCTCACAGATCGCCGACTACTTCAATCGGGTTCTGGTGCCGATGTGCGACGTGGCGCTGGACCTGCACTCCGGCGGCCGCACGCTGGATATCGTGCCGTTTGCCGCCGCCCACCGGCTCGACGATCTCGCCCAGGAGAACGCGAGCCTGGCCGGTGCGGTCGCCTTCGGTGCGCCCTACGCGATGATGATGTTCGAACTCGACGCCACCAAGCTCTATGACACGGCGGTGGAGTCTCAGGGCAAGACCTTCGTCACCACCGAGCTGGGTGGCGGCGGCACCTCGACGCCGGCCAGCCTGGCCGTGACCGAGCGCGGGGTGCGCAACTTTCTGGTTCACTATGGTTTGCTAAAAACGGGTTTGATCGCGGGTGAGATCGAGCAGCCGGCGGAGCCGATGATCTACGTCGATATGCCGGATGCCAGCTGCTACGTGCAGAGCGAGCATTCCGGCCTGCTGGAACTGACGGTGTCCCTGGGTGATACGGTCGAGAAGGGCGAAGTGATCGCCCGGGTCTACGACATGACGCGCACCGGCGCCGCGCCGGTCGAATACCGCGCCCAGCGCGACGGCATCCTCATCGCCCGGCGGTTCCCGGCCAAGGTCGGGATGGGCGATACCATTGCCGTGGTGGCCGAAGTGGTCGAGTCGCTGGAGCGTGCTCAGAACCAGACCCAGACCAAACGCCAATGAGCGAAGGTCAGACGAGGCGAGCGCTGTTGAAAGAGCGGAGTTTACGAGGGGTAAATGAGCATTTTGAAACAGCGCTCAACGATGTATGGCCGAGCGTAATCAGTTTGGATGGTGTCTGGTATGAAGCTTGATCGCTACGATTTCAAAATCCTCGAGATTCTCAGTCGCGACGGCCGCATCACCAAGTCGCGGCTGGCGGAGGCGATCAGCCTTTCCGTCAGCCCGTGCTGGGAGCGGGTCAAGCGGCTGGAGAAAGCCGGGATTATCGAGGGCTACAGCGCCCGCATCAATCCCGACGCCATCGTCAAGCGCACGCCAGTGTGGGTGCAGATCGAGCTCAAGCAGCACAACGCCGAAAGCTTCGCCCGCTTCGAGCGCATGGTGGCGGAGACCGACGCCGTGGCCGAATGCGTCGCGGTGGGCGGCGGGGTCGACTATCTGGTCAAGATCGCCGCCGACAGTATCGACGCCTATCAGCGCCTGATCGATGCCTGGCTCGTCTCCGATCTGGGTATCGAGCGCTACTTCACCTACATCGTCACCAAGACGGTCAAGCGCGAAGGGCCGCCGGCATTATCGGGGTCAAATGAATCGCTTGTCTGAAATCGGATGACAATGAGCCCGGCCTTGGCCGGGCTCATTGGTTCTTGCCTATATCCCGCCAAAAAAAACCGAAACTCCCCCGCCAAAAAAACCGCAACTCCTGGCCGGGCTTTCGAAAGAAAGCGTGGCGCAAAGCGGTCGAGACAAGAAAATTCCCTCTCGCCGAGTCGGTACCATGATCGTACTCGCAGGATAGGCCACTTGTTCTGCCCCACCGCCGACAGCCTTTTTTGTCCAGAGCCAAGCAGGAGGCGATATGAAACTCAACGATCCCCGGCTTTTCCGCCAGTATGCCTATGTCGATGGTAAATGGACCCATGGTAGCGAGGGCCGCGAGGAAGCGGTCGTCGATCCCGCCACCGGAGAAACCCTGGGCCATTGCGCCCTGCTCGAAGCGGCACAGATCACCGACACGGTGACGGCGGCCGAGAACGCCTTCGCCGAGTGGCGGGCGATCAACGTCCATGAGCGGGCCGAGAAGCTCAACACCTGGTATCGCCTGCTGCACGAACACAAGGAAGACCTGGCGCTGCTGATGACCCGCGAACAGGGCAAGCCGCTCGCCGATGCCCGTGGTGAAGTGGATTACGGCGCCAGCTTCATTCAGTGGTTCGCCGAAGAGGCCAAGCGCGCCTACGGCGTGACCATTCCCAGCCATATCCCCAACGCGGCGCTGGGCACGATCAAGGAGCCGGTGGGCGTCTCGGCGATGTTCACGCCCTGGAACTTCCCGCTGGCGATGATCACCCGCAAGGCCGGGGCGGCGCTGGCGGCGGGCTGCCCGGTCATCGTCAAGCCGGCCAACGAGACACCATATTCCGCGCTGGCACTGGCGGAACTGGCCGAGCGGGCGGGCATTCCGGCGGGCGTGTTCAACGTGGTTACCGGCGATCCGGCGACCGTGTCCGAAGTGCTGTGCAACGACAACCGCATCCGCAACATCTCGTTCACCGGCTCGACCCGCGTCGGCAAGCTGCTGATGCGCCAGAGCTCGTCCAGTGTCAAGCGCATGTCGCTGGAGCTGGGCGGCAATGCGCCGTTCATCGTCTGCGACGACATGGACCCGGACGCCGCGGCGAAGGAAGCGGTCGCCGCCAAGTTCCAGACCGCCGGCCAGGATTGCCTCGCCGCCAACCGTATCTTCGTTCAGCGTGGCATCTACGATGCCTTCGTCGAGCGGTTCGTGGCGCACATGGAGGCACTGAAGGTCGGCAACGGTCTCGAGGAGAACGACATCGGGCCGCTGATCCACAAGCGGGCGGTGGACATGGCCAAGGGTATCGTCGAGGACGGTATCAGCAAAGGGGCGCGCCAACTGGGCGGAGAGGGCCAGGCGCCCGGCGAGAACTTCTTCATGCCGACGCTGCTGGCCGATATCACGCCGGAGATGCGCGTGTTCCGCGAGGAGACCTTCTCGCCGGTCGCAGGCGTCTGTGCGTTCGATGACGACGACGAAGTCATTCAACTCGCCAACGATACCGAGTACGGGCTCGCCGCCTACGTCTACACCCACGACGTGCGTCGAATCTGGAAGCTGATGCGCAGGCTCGAGTACGGCATGGTCAGCGTCAACAGCGTCAAGATGACCGGCGCGCCGATCCCGTTCGGCGGCGTCAAGCAGTCCGGCCTCGGTCGCGAGGGCGGCGCCGCGGGGCTCGATGAGTATCTCGATACGAAGTATTACTGTCTGGGCAATATGCCGTCGGCCAGCTCTTCTTGAGCCAGCGCGGAATCGCTGACTGCGCGAGCGAATCGCCGCGTTGCCCGATACTCGGAGTCCTCACCTATAACCCATAGGCTCCGGCTCCTGCGTGTCGTGCGCCTTGCGCTTCGTCCGCTCGCCTAGCGCTTACGCGCTGTCTCGTGAACGGCGGCGCGGTGCCCTGACGGTGTCGCGCCCGCGCGTCGCTGACGTGGACAATGACCGGCTGGACGCCACTGGCCGGTCCAGAGATAACATTCTACAAGCGGGTATTACACAAGGATCGCTCCGATCGCTGCGCCCGCCCCTGAAACGCCGTCCGGACAGATGGCGGCGTTTCATTCTGGTTAAGGAAAGGTTATGACCGATACTCGTGCTCTGATCGAAAACGATCGCCGCCACGTTTTCCATGCGTCCACCCATCTGCGCGATTACGCCCAAGGCGATGCGCCGGGGCGCGTCATCACCGGTGGCAAGGGAATCTCCATCGTCGATCGCGATGGCCGCGAGATGATCGACGCCTTCGCCGGGCTCTACTGCGTCAATATCGGCTACGGGCGCACCGAGATCGCTGAGGCGATCTATGCCCAGGCCAAGGAGCTGGCGTACTACCACACCTATGTCGGCCACTCCAACGAGCCGCTGATCGCGCTCTCCGAGCGCATTGCCAAGCTCGCCGGCAACGGTCTGAACAAGGTCTACTACGGCCTCTCCGGCAGCGACGCCAACGAGACCCAGATCAAGCTGGTGCGCTACTACCACAACGTCATCGGCCAGCCGAAGAAGAAAAAGATCATCGCGCGCCAGCGTGGCTATCACGGCTCCAGCATCGCTGCCGGTTCGCTCACCGGCCTGCCGGCGTTCCACCAGCATTTCGATCTGCCGATCGACGGCGTGCTGCATACCAAGGCGCCTTACTACTATCGGCGTGAGCGTGGCGACATGAGCGAGCGCGAATTCTCCGCCTACTGCGCCGAACAGCTCGAAGCGATGATCCAGCGCGAAGGGCCGGACACCATCGGCGCCTTCATCGGCGAGCCGGTTCTGGGAACCGGCGGCATCATCCCGCCGCCGGAAGGCTACTGGGACGAGATCCAGGCCGTGCTCAAGCGCCACGATATCCTGCTGATCTGCGATGAAGTGGTCAGTGGCTTCGGCCGCCTGGGCAGCGAATTCGGCTTCCAGCACTACGGCATCCAGCCGGATCTGGTGACCATCGCCAAGGGGCTGACCAGCGCCTACCAGCCGCTTTCCGGCGTCATCGTCGGTGAACGGGTGTGGAAAGCGCTGGAAGACGGCACCGGCGAATATGGCCCCATCGGCCACGGCTGGACCTACTCCGGCCACCCGCTGGGTGCCGCCGCCGCCATGGCCAACCTGGACATCATCGAGCGCGAGAACCTGGTGGGCAACGCCGCCGAAACCGGCGCCTACTTCAACGCCCAGCTCAAGAAGACCTTCGGCGAGCATCCGCTGGTCGGCGACGTCCGCGGCGAGGGGTTGATGGCCGCGCTGGAATTCGCGCCCACCAAAGGCGAGTACACGCCGTTCGAGCCGTCGCTCAAGGTCGGCGCGCGCGTTGCCGCCGCAGCGCTCGAGGAGAACCTGATCGCTCGCGCCATGCCCAACGGCGACATCCTCGGCTTCGCGCCGCCGCTGGTGATCGACCGCGGCCAGGTCGACGAAGTGATCGCCCGCGCCAAGCGTGCCATCGACAAGGTGACCGATGAGCTGACGCGTAGTGGTGATCTCAAGGGCTAAGTCGCAACCGTCGTCACATTGTCTTGCCATAGCCATATCGTCTTGATGACACAACAAGCCTGCGGCAGGGTGGAGAGATCCACTCTGCCGCACTTGCCTTACCAACCGGGATTCCCCAACGATGTCCGACCCCGTCACGCTTCATGACATCTACCTGGCCCGAAGCCGCATCGCCGGCCAGGCAATGCGCACGCCGCTGATTCTCTCCCAGAGCCTGTCGGCGAGATTCGATACCGAGGTCTATCTCAAGCTCGAGACGCTGCAGCCGAGCGGGGCGTTCAAGCTCAGGGGCGCGCTCAACAAGATCGCGTCGCTGTCGCCGGAACAGCTCGAGCGCGGCGTGACCACGGCATCCACCGGCAATCACGGCCGCGCGGTGGCGTGGGCCGCGAGGCGCCTCGGTGCCCGCGCGATCATCTGCGTCTCCGAGCTGGTGCCGGCCAACAAGGTGGCCGCCATCGAGGCGCTGGGCGCCGAAGCCCGCGTGGTCGGCCGTTCCCAGGACGATGCTTTCGTCGAGGCACGACGGCTGGTGAGCGAGGAGGGCATGGCGCTGATCGAGCCCTTCGACGATCCGTTGATCGCGGCCGGCCAGGGCACCATCGGGCTCGAACTGATGGAAGATCTTCCCGAATTGGACCGGGTGCTGATCGGACTCTCCGGCGGCGGCCTGCTGGGTGGCATCGGCCGCGCGGTGAAGGGCGTCAATCCGAAGGTACGAGTCACCGGCGTGAGCATGCTCGAGGGTGCGGCAATGATCGAAAGCCTGGCCGCCGGCAAGCCCGTCGAGGTCGAGGAAGAGGCATCGCTGGCGGATTCGCTGGGCGGCGGGATCGGTCTCGACAACCGCTGCACCTTCGAGCTGGTCCGCGAGGTGATGGACGATCACCACCAGGTCTCGGAAGCGGCCATCGCCCGCGCCATGCTTCATTTCTTCGAGCAGGAGAAGATGCTGGTGGAAGGCGCCGCGGTGGTCGGGCTCGCCGCCATCGAAGAGCGCGCCATCGATATCCGTGGCGAAAAGGTGGCGCTGATCATTTCCGGTAACGGCGTCGATGCGGGAACGCTGATGCGGGCCCGTGCCATGCTCGATTATCCGGAACGCTGAAGGTCCGGACAAAAAACGAATTCGAACGAATGGAATCAGGAGCAACCTCGATGGAACTCTACAACCGCGCACAGATTCAGAACGTCGTCAGCCTCGACCGCGACGCGCTCGAGGCGGTCGAAGCCGGCTTTCGCGCGCTGGGCGAGGGCAATGTCGTCCAGCCGCCGATCCTGTCGATGGCGATCGAGGAGGCCAACGGCGAGGTCGACGTCAAGACCGCGCATATCAAGGGTAACTCGCGCTTCGCGATCAAGGTCAGCCCCGGCTTCTTCGACAACCCGAAACTGGGACTACCAAGTCTTAACGGGTTGATGATCGTGTTCTCGGCGAAGACCGGACTGGTCGAGGCGGTGCTGTTCGACGAAGGCTATCTCACCGACATCCGCACCGCGTTGGCCGGCGCCATCGCCGCCAAGCATTTATCCCGCGCCGACAGCAAGCGTGTCACCGTGCTGGGTGCCGGGTTGCAGGCGGAACTCCAGATTGCCGCGCTCAAGCTGGTACGAGATATCGACACACTGGATGTCTGGGCACGGGACGTGAAGAAGGCCGAAGCCTACGCGGCGCGGATGCAGCAAACGTACGGGCTGACCGTGGCGGTACATACCGATATCGCCGACGCCTGTCGTGAGGCGGACATCATCGTCACTACCACGCCGTCGCGCGAGCCGTTACTCTCCGGAGAGCATCTGCGCGAGGGCGTGCATGTCACCGCCATGGGCTCCGACAGCCCGGACAAGCGCGAGCTGGATACCTCCGTCATGGAGCGCGCCGATCATTTCGTCGCCGATACCCGCGCCCAGAGCGAGAACAACGGTGAACTCAAGGCCTACGCCGGCCACCAGCCGCCGTTCACCGTCAACGAACTGGGCAAGGTGATCGCGTCCGGCAAGAGCCTGCGCACGACAGATTCGCAGATCACCATCTGCGATCTCACCGGTACCGGCGTGCAGGACACCGCCATCGCCGGATTCGCGCTGGGCCGACTGGTTTCCTGAGGCGCTCGAAAGACGTGTGAAGCGCTCGGCGGTTTCGCCGAGCGCGGAGTCTCATGAAGGCGACTTCTCGCCACGCTTCGGCACCGGTGCCACGCCAGGGCCGGTGGGCTCGCCGACCTTGTGCCACAGACGGCCGTCGCGCTGGATCAGTTCATGGGCGCCGCTGGGGCCGTCGGTGCCTGCGGCATAACCTTCGATGCCCGATTTTTCGCTCTCCGATTCTCCGGTCCCCGATTCGCGGGACCAGGCTTTCAGAAACGGCTGCACGGCGCGCCAGCCGTTCTCGATGGTATCCGCACGCTGGAACAGCATCTGGTCGCCGGTCAGGCAGTCGTAGATCAATGTCTCGTAGCCGGTGACCGCCGGCAGGTCGAAGAAATCCTTGTAGGCAAAGCCCATCTTGACGGTGTCCATTTCCAGCTCGGGGCCGGGCCGCTTGGCCTGGAAGTCGAACCACATGCCTTCGTTGGGCTGGATCTGGATGATCAGCCAGTTGGAGGCCATCCGCTCCACGTCGGTATTGCGAAACTGCGCGTAGGGCGCCGGCTTGAAGCAGATCGCGATCTCGGTATCCCGCGCGCTCATGCGCTTGCCGGTCCGCAGATAGAACGGCACGCCGATCCAGCGCCAGTTGTCGACCATCACTTTCATGGCGACGAAGGTTTCGGTCCGGCTGTCGGCGTCGACGCCTGGTTCCTCGAGGTAGCCGGGCACCTCACGTTCGCCCAGCCTGCCGGCCTCGTAGCGTCCGCGCGCCGAGTTGTGAGCGGCCTCTTCCGTCGTCCAGGGGCGAATGGCGCCCAGCACCTTCGACTTCTCGCTGCGCAGGGCATCCGCGCCGAACGCGGCCGGGGGTTCGATGGCGACCATGGCAAGCAACTGGAACAGGTGATTGGGCACCATGTCGCGCATGGCCCCGGCCTTGTCGTAGAAAGCGGCCCGCTCTTCGACGCCGACCGTTTCCGCGGCGGTGATCTGGATATGGTCGATGTAGTGATTGTTCCAGAACGGTTCGAACAGCACGTTGGCGAAGCGGGCGACGAGGATGTTCTGAACCGTCTCCTTGCCGAGAAAATGATCGATCCGGTAGATCTGATCTTCCCGCATCACGTCGAGCAGCTCGGCATTCAATGCCTGGGCCGATTCGAGATCGTGGCCGAACGGCTTTTCGACGATGACCCGGCGGTAGTTTCCGCCTTGCTCCGTCAGTAATCCGGCCTGGCCCAGTTGCCTGGCGATCTCGCCAAAGAAGCGGGACGCGGTCGCGCAATAGAAGATTGCATTGCCGCTGTCGGATGACGCAATCGCGTCCTCGATCTGGCGGTAAATCGCCTCGTCGGTGAAGTCGCCCTGCAGATAATGGAGCCGCTGCTCGAATTCGCGCCAGCGCGATTCGTCCAGTGCGCTGCCGCGGCCTTCCGAGTGGTGATCGGCGGCCTTGTCGGCAATGAACTGCTTGAGATGGGCGCGAAATCCCGCGTCGTCATGCTCGGCGAGATCGACGCCGACGATCCGCATGTTGGAATCGATCAACTGATCCCGGTCCAGGTTGTAGAGCGAAGGAATCAGCAGCCGTTTCACCAGATCACCGCCGGCACCGAAGACGAACATCGTGGTGTTGTCGGCCGCTGGCGTCTGCTCGTACTGCGCTTGCGTCGAATGGGACACGGACTTTCACCTCTTCATGTCGTTGCCGGAGCAGGTCGTCTCGTTCGACTTCATCATGGAAGACAAACCGCACGGGAGCCAGTGAATCTGCTTCGAGGCCGGGCGCTGTCTTTGCGGAGCACGGCGGGCTGAACCAGAATATCGTGACCAATCTCGAAGGGAGTAAAAGTGATATGCACGAGAGGACACGACAGCGTGGCGTCCATTCAAATAGCGCCAATGAACCATTGACCCTTCACTTCGGCCGGGATGAGCTGGTCATTCGTCAGCGTTACGAAGTCGTGAGCATCATCAACGATATTCTGATCGGTGTCTGGTTCGTGATCGGCAGCATTTTCTTCTTCTACGACTCCCTGGCGTATGCCGGTACCTGGCTGTTCGTGATCGGCAGTATCGAAATGCTGATCCGTCCGGTCATTCGCCTGCTTCGGCGCCTGCATCTGCAGCGCATGAACGCCGCATCGCCCTCTCCATCCGAGGCCGAGCACGATTTCTGACGTGCTGAAAGTCGTCATCCTTCCGGTAGCGACGTTGCGCGTCTTTCAGGACGCCGACTAACCTTGGCGACATGAAACTCGTACCACAGGACGTGGAGGAATCGTGAGCGACACCGACCTTGGCAATCTGGACGCTGGAAAACTCGAGCAGCTCTATCGAACCGGCGAGGCTTCGCCGCTGGAGGCGACGCGGGCGGCGCTCGACCGTATCGACCGCTTCAACGACGCCGTGAACGCCTACGTTCATGTCGACCGCGAGGGGGCCGAGAAGGCGGCCAAGGCTTCTGCCAGGCGCTGGGGGCAGGGCAAGCCGCTGAGCGCCATCGACGGCATTCCCGTCTCGATGAAGGATCTGGCCGAAGTGGCCGGCATGCCGGCGCGTGGCGGCTCGCTGACCACATCGGAATCGCTCTGCGAGGAAGACTGCCCGCCGGCCCGCATGCTCCGCGAAGCCGGGGCGGTGATTCTCGGCAAGACCAACACGCCGGAGTTCGGCTGGAAAGCGGTGACCGACAACCGGGTGTTCGGTGCGAGCTACAATCCCTGGGATACGCGCCTGACGCCGGGCGGCTCCTCCGGCGGGGCCGCTGCCGCTGCCGCGCTCAACATGGGCGTGCTGCATCAGGGGGGCGACTCCGGCGGCTCGATCCGCATTCCCGCCGCGTTCACCGGCGTCTTCGGCTTCAAGCCCACCTACGGCTGGACCCCGCAATGGCCGCCGGCGACAGAACCTTCGCTCTCTCATATCGGCCCGTTGACTCGCAGCGTCGACGACGCGGTGCGCATGCTCAACGTGATCGGGCGCTACGACTATCGTGACCCTTACGCCACGCGGGGCCAGCCGAAGGATTGGGGGGCCGATCTCGGCAAGGATCTGCGCGGGCTGCGCATCGCCTACTCGCCGACCTTGGGCTATGCCGAGGTCGATGACCAGGTCGCCGCTCGCGTGCGCGAAGCGGCTCGCAATCTCGAGCAGCTTGGCGCCGAGATCGAGGAGATTCACCCGGGGTTCGAGTCGCCGATCGATATCTTCCAGAAGCTCTGGTTTACCGCGTCGCTGGATTTCTGGTCGAAATGCAGCGACCGGCAACGCGAACAGCTCGATCCGGGCCTCGTCGCCAATGCGCGTACCGCGCAGCAGTGGAGCGCGCTCGACCTGTTCCAGGCTCTGGGGCAACGGGCCGACTTGACCCTGAGCCTGGAGCGCTTCAATCAGGATTATCATCTGTTGATGACGCCGACCGTACCGATCGAGCCGTTCGAGGCGGGTCACGAAGTCCCGCCCGGCAGCGGCATGCGCGACTGGGAAGAGTGGGCGCCGTTCTCCTATCCATTCAATCTGAGCCAGCAGCCGGCAGCGTCCGTTCCCTGCGGATTCACCGAATCCGGCCTGCCGGTCGGGTTCCAGCTCGCCGGCGGCAAGCACGATGACGTCCGAGTGCTGCGGGCCTGTCACGCCTACATGAAAGCGCATCCGCCGCGGTTCCCGCGGGTGCCCGATCCTTCCGAAATGGCCTGAGTTCGAGCGAGGCGCTGATTGCCGACTACGCTTGGATGAGGCGTCATGCACGCAGCATGGCGCCTGGCAATTCGTCTTTCATCGCCCAGTTCATCGGGCCCGCGACGGCCGAAGCTTCCTCGTTTCGACGAGTTCGCCGTCCGCGCGAGTTAGTCGTCCGCGAAAGGAGTCGCATCATGAGCCATCAGAATGTCGCTGAAATCATTGTCGAAACGCTTGCCGAGGCGGGCGCCAAGCGCTGCTATGGCGTGGTTGGCGACACCATCAATCATTTTACCGACGCGATCCGGCGCAGCGATCTCGAATGGGTGCATGTCCGCCACGAGGAGGTCGGCGGTTTCGCCGCCGGTGGCGAAGCCTACATGACCCGGGAGCTGGCGCTGTGCGCCGGCACCTGCGGTCCGGGCACGCTGCACTTCGTCAACGGGCTGTTCGAAGCCCATCGCAGCGGTTCGCCGGTGGTGTTGATCGCTTCTCAGGTCGGCACCGCCGATACCGGCATCGGCTTCCCGCAGGATGTCGACCCCAAGCCGATCTACGATCAGTACAGCGTCTTCTGCGAGACGATCATCAACCCCGACCAGGCGCGTAGGATGACAGCGTTGGCAGCACAGGCGGCGTTGTCGAAGAACGGCGTGGCGGTGCTGATCGTGCATGGGGACCTGTTCACGCAGAAACCGAGCCAGGATCTGCCCTATCGGGTGCATCGTTTCGATCCGATCGCTCGTCCGAGCGCCGAGGAGCTGGTGCCGGCCATCAAGGCGCTCAACGCCGGCGGCAAGATCTCGATTTTCGCGGGCTCCGGCTGTCAGCACGCGCGCAATGAGGTGATGGCGCTGGCGGCCAAGCTGAAGGCGCCGGTGGCGTGGACCTCGCGGGCCAAGGATTTCATCGAGCCGGACAACCCGTTCGAGGTCGGCATGACCGGCGTCTTCGGGCTGGCCGGCGGTTACCACGCTGTCGCCGAATGCGACACCTTGCTGCTGCTGGGCTGCAGCTTCGCCTGGACCCAGTTCTACCCGGAGAAAGCGACGATCATTCAGGTCGATATCGATCCGCAGCAGATCGGCAAACGTCACCCGGTCGACATCGGACTGCTCGGCAGCGTGCGCGATACCTGTGCCGCGCTGGCCCAGATCGTCGACGAGCAGAGCGACACGTCCTGGCTGGAGCGCTGCCGCAAGAGCTACCACAAGGCGCTGGAGCGCGACGCTCACGAGTCCGACGACGACGGCCTGATCCATCCCCAGGAACTGACGCTGGCGCTGGACGAAGCCGCCCACGACGACGCCTTCTTTACCGCCGATGGCGGCAGCCCGATGGTCTGGATGCTGCGTCACATCCGCGCCAACGGAAAGCGCCGCACGCTGTCGAGCCTCGTTCACGGCACCATGGCCAACGCCTATCCGCAGGCGATCGGCATTCAGAAGGCATTCCCCGAGCGTCAGGTCATCGCGATGTGCGGCGACGGTGGCATGACCATGCTGATGGGCGACCTGCTGACCCTGAAGCAGGAGAAGATTCCGCTCAAGATCGTCGTCTTCAACAATAGCTCGCTGGGCTTCGTCGAGCTGGAGCAGAAAGTCGACGGTCTGCTGGACAGCTACACCGACCTCGACAACCCCGATTTCGGGCTGCTGGCGCAGTCGATCGGCCTGTGGGGGCGGCGGGTCGAGCAGGAACACGAGCTCAAGCACGCCATCGCCGAGTGGCTGGCCCATCCCGGCCCGGCGATTCTCGACGTCAAGGTCAACCGCATGGAGCTGGTGATGCCGCCCAAGATCGAACCGGGGCAGGTAACGTCCACCGCGCTCTATTCGGGCAAGGCCGTGCTCAACGGCCGCATGAGCGATGTGGTCGATCTGGTGAAGAGCAACTTCTGGAGGTAGACGATCCGGCGGTTTTTTCTGCCGAGCTGGCGGTGGCATCGATGACGGCCGGAGGTTGTCGGTCCATACCGGAGAGGCTGCACAATAAAGGGGGCGGCATTATCACTTGCCGCCCCCTTTGCACTGGAATTTCTACCGGCAACCGCTAGCCGTTAAACCCCTTCCACCATCATGACACGATAGTCGGCGCCTTTGAGCCGATGCTGCTTGGCCTCCTGATAGGCCGGGCTTTCATACCACGCCAGCGCGGCCTGGCGGTCGGGAAACTCCAGCACCACGGCACCCTCGGCTTCTGGGCCCTCTAGGGTGGTGATATCGCCATAGAATGCCAGGGGCTTGGGAGGGACCTCCCCCCTTGCCTTGCTGGCCTTGTCGGCGTAGATCGCCATCTCCTCGCTATCGAGGGTGGCGTCCTTGATGAAGATCACGTAAGTGCTCATTGAACTACCCCTTTTCGTTGAGTCGTTTCAGCAGGGTCTTCGCGGTTTCGGCGGAGGAGCCCGGGTTCTGGCCGGTAATCAGCAGGTCGTCGGTCAGAACGTAAGAGGACCAGTCAGCGCCTTTGCTGTAGTCGCCACCCTGTGACTTGAGCACGTCCTCGACCAGAAACGGCACCACGTCTGTCAAGCCGACAGCCTCTTCCTCGCTGTTGGAAAAGCCGGTGACCTTTTTACCCTTCACGATCGGCGCGCCGTCAGCGTCCTTCACGTGACGCAGTACGCCAGGCGCATGGCAAACGAGCGCCGCGGGACGGCCGGTCCGCAGGGTACGTTCGATCAGCGCAATGGATGCCTTGTCTTCGGCCAGGTCCCACAGCGGGCCGTGGCCGCCAGGGTAGAAGACTGCGTCGAAATCGTCGCTATCGATATCTGCCAGCACGTGGGTGCTGGCAAGTGCCTTGATGGCCTCCGCGTCAGCGCGGAAACGTTTGACCTCTTCGGTATCCGCCGTCGGGTCGTCGCTTTTAGGGTCCAGCGGGGGCTGACCCCCCTTGGGCGAGGCCAGCGTGATATCGGCGCCGGCGTCCTGGAAGACGACATAAGGCGCTGCCAGCTCTTCGAGCCAGAAGCCGGTTTTCTCACCGGTGTCGCCAAGTTGATCGTGTGATGTCAGTACCATTAATACTTTCATGGGATGAATGCCTTTGTGGTGGTTACGCAATCGATGACCGCGGGATCCGGTGCTTCGAAGTCGAGGAGGACGAGATCGAGGGGGACGAGATCGAGCGACATGGGATCAGCGCTCGCCGACCTGGATGACGAGTTTGCCGAAGTTCTCACCCTTCAGCAGACCGCTGAACGCCTTGGGGGCATTTTCCAGGCCTTCCTTGATCTCTTCGCGATAGTGAATGCGACCTTCCTCGATCCAGCCCGACATCTCGTTGAAGAACTCGTCGAAGCGGTGACCGTAGTCATCGAAGATGATGAAGCCGCGCACGGTGAGACGCTTTTTGAGAATGGTATCCAGCAGCAGTGGCAGGCGGTCCGGCCCCTCCGGTAGATCCGTCGCGTTGTACTGAGCGACCACCCCGCAGACCGGTATCCGAGCGCTGGTATTCAGCAGCGGCAGGACCGCATCGAAGACCTTGCCACCCACGTTTTCGTAGTAGACGTCGATGCCGGCATCGCAGGCGGCCTCGAGCTGGGCTTCGAAGTCGTCGGCTCGGTGGTCGATACAGGCATCGAAGCCCAGTGTCTCGACCACATAGCGGCACTTTTCGTCACCGCCGGCAATACCGACGACCCGCATGCCCTTGATCTTGCCGATCTGTCCAACCGTCGCACCGACAGGGCCGGTAGCGGCAGCGACCACCAGGGTCTCACCCGCCTTGGGTTTGCCGATATCCGTCAGCCCCATGTAGGCGGTAAAGCCCGGCATGCCCATGACGCCAAGAGCGTAGGAAGGATTCTCGGGCTGCTGTCCCAGGTTGGTCAGGGCCGTGCCGTCCGACAGGGCGTAGTCCTGCCAGCCGCTGTAGCCCAGCACCCAATCGCCTGGCTGGAAATCGGCATGTCGAGATTCGACGACGCGGCTGACGGTGCCGCCCACCATGACCTGATCGATCTTCGCGGGCGGGGCATAAGAGGGTGCGTCGCTCATGCGGCCCCGCATGTAGGGGTCGAGCGAGAGATAGACCGTGCGCAGCAAGACCGTGCCTTCCGTGGCGGCGGGAATCTCGGTCTCTTCCAGGCGGAAGTTATCCTGACGCGGCTCGCCGTGGGGGCGCGAGGCCAGTACCCACTGTCGGTTGATCGTATGATTCTGCGTCATGATGTACTCCTTTCACTTCAATGAATCTGATTCGATTAGACCAGCCGTCTAGTCCCAAGGTAAATAAAAGGGCCAAATCATCGGCCCTGGATTCACTCTCGATTCAGTGACGGCCGAGCAAGCGTCGTGTCGTGCTCAATGCCGACTGCAACGGTCTATCGTCCTGGGTCACCTTAGCCAACATGCTGGCCCCTAGCCACATCTGATACAGCGAGGCGGCCAGCTCTCCGTCATCGTCATCGGCGGTGATTTCTCCATTCTGCCGGGCGCGGGTCAGCTCGCGGGTCAGGCGTTCGATGATTCGATCCGTGCCGTTTTCCAGTACCTGGCGCATCGAATCGGAAAGATCGCTGACCTCGGCACCCAGCTTGACCACCAGACAACGGCTTTGCAGGTCGTGCCCGGTCTGGGTGTCCACCCAGCGTTGCCAGTAACGCATCAGCCTTGAGACGGAGGAACTCTCGTCGCGAGTGGCGAGCAACTCATCAAGTTCGGCCAGATAGCGGCTGAAGTAACGTTCCAGCAGTGCGACACCAAACGCCTCTTTCGACTCGAAGTAGTGGTAGAAAGAGCCTTTGGGTACCTGGGCCGCCTTGAGAATTTCATTCAGCCCGACCGCGGAAAACCCTCGGCTCCCCATGGTGGACTGAGCGATATCCAGGATCTGCGTCTTGACGTCGCGGGTGGCTAGTGAGCTGTTCATGCGTCCACTCTAGCCTTGAATAGACCGGTCGTCTAGTGCTCGTTAATCAGAGGTCGCCATGACGGGCGGGTGGAGTCGTCGCTAGCTGGGTGTATCGTTCAGTGTTTCTGCCAGCCAGTCGAGCAGCACCCGACACGCGTAGCGATCCATCGCCTCTCGGTGGGTATAGACGGCGATCGCCTCGGGTTGAATGAGAGCTTCCTCGACGGGTCTTATCAGCTCTCCAGCGTCGATCAAACGCTCGGTCGTGCGCCGCCATCCCAGTGCGATACCGTGCCCGGCCAGTGTCGCCTGCAGCATCAGCGGATAGCTGTCGAACACTTTCCCCGGCAGCGGTGGCGAGACCTCCTGGCCCATGGCCGTGAACCAGCCGCTCCACTCCATCCAGTCGGGCGGTTCTGCGCGATGATGAAGCAGCTCCTCGCCCGCCAACGATTCCAGCGAGATTGGCGCGTTCCGCGCGGCCGAATGATCGGGACTGCAGACGGGATAGATCGTATCCGCGGCGATAAATGCCAGCGTGTGGTTGCCACTAGGTCTGCCATGCGTCTGCAGGGCGATATCGAACGGGTCGCGTTGCTCGGTCATCGGTCGGGTCGATGTCACCAGCTTCAGATCGATGTCGGGGTGGCGCTGATTGAACGTCGCCAACCGGGGCATCAGCCAGTAGAACGCTTCGCAGAGTTGACAGAATAGAATCACTCGGGGCGCGCGCTCGCCGCCGCGGAGATCGTCGGCCTGCTGTGCGATCCGGGACAATCCATCGGTGATGACGTTGGCCAGTTCGCGTCCGGCCGGCGTCAGGAAGACGCCGCGGTTTCTGCGCTCGAACAGGGTCGCGCCAAGATCCTTTTCCAGCGATCGCACTTGGCGGCTGATGGCCGCCTGAGTCAGGCCGAGCTCTTCGGCAGCGCGAGTGAAGCTTTCCCATCGGGCGGCGGCTTCGAACGGGAGCAGGGTGGCGAGGGGCGGCAGCGAACGGTTCAGCGGAAACATAACCCTGGCTCATGGATAGTGACGCCACCATCGCTGGTGACGGCGGCGGTCGGTGGGGCACGCTCTGGCGGTTGCCACCGACAGGAACCGCCATGAAAGCACCTTCCACGTTCGAAGATAACCCTCGCCGCGGCATTCTGCTGATCGTCGGCGCGGTTTTCCTCCTCGCCCTGGCAGACGCGTTGGTCAAGTATCTCAGCGACAGCCTCTCACTTTGGCAACTGTTGGTAATTGCGCCCTCGATCTCGTTGCCGATACTGCTGATGGGCTGGCGATGTCAGAGCGGCAATCTTCCTCGGTGCCTCGATAGCTGGGGCTGGATCGCGTTGCGGAGCCTGCTGCTGCTGGCAATGTGGATTGCGTTTTATGCCGCGCTGCCCTGGATTCCACTGAGCATTGCCGCCGTTGGAATCTACACCACGCCGCTGTTTATCGCGATGCTGGCCGCGCTGACGGGCGAGCCGTTGACGGGGCGACGCTGGGCCGCACTGTGGCTCGGTTTCGCTGGCGTGTTGACCGTGCTGCGTCCCGGTGGGGCGCTGTTCTCGCCAGCCATGTTGCTTCCGTTACTGGCGGCGCTCTGCTATGCCGGGGCGATGGTTGTGACGCGAACGCGCTGCCGCGACGTGTCTCCGTGGCTGTTGGCCCTCGGGCTCAATGTCGCTTTCCTGCTGGCGGGTGTGGTCGGCAGTGTCACCGTGACTGTCCTCGTGTCTGAGGCGTTATCCGGGTTTCTCACCCGTGGCTGGCAGCGACTCGATACGGTGCCGTGTCTGCTGATCCTGCTCTACGCGTTACTCATGGTGAGCGTCAATACCGCGGTTGCCCGAGCCTATCAGCTTGCGCCTTCGTCGCTGGTGGGGGCGTTCGATTACGCCTATCTGCTATTCGCCATAGGGTGGGGAATCTGGTTGTTCGATGAGATTCCCGATGGGCCAACGCTGGTGGGCATGGCGATTGTCCTGATGGCGGGATGGCTGGCGATTCGTCGATAAAAGCCATGATCGGGCGTGGCAAGCGCTCGACCTCAAGCTAAGTGGATTACACTTGAGTTGGTAACAACGGGGTTGATAGCAAGCGACATTGATCAAGAGTATCGACAAGAAAAGCAGCGACAAGAAGAGTAGCGGTAAGAAGAGTAGCGACAAGAGATGACCTGAGTCGGTTCTACGGGGAAATGCGAAATGCGTAACCATGGTTTTATCTGCGCCACCTGCGGTGTGCAATATCCGCCGAGCGAGACACCGCCGGAACACTGTGAAATCTGCGAGGACGAGCGCCAGTTCGTGCCCGTCGAAGGCCAGCGCTGGACGACGCCGAGCGAGCTGGCGGCCAGCCACGCTAATACTTTCCGCCATATGGCGCCGGGCTTGATGGCGATAGGCACCACGCCACATTTCGCCATCGGCCAACGCGCCTTCCTGGTACGAACGCCCGCGGGCAACGTGCTGTGGGACTGCCTGACGCTGCTCGACGAGGCGACCATCGAGATCATCGAAGGTCTCGGCGGGCTCGATGCCATCGTGCTGTCGCATCCGCATTTCTTTTCCACCATGGCGGATTGGGCGCAGACGTTCGGCTGCCCGATTCATGTCCACGCCGCGGATCGTGACTGGGTCACCGTGGCGGATCCTGGGATCGAGTTCTGGGAAGGAGAGTCACGCGAGATCTTGCCCGGCATCGATGTCTATCGTCTGGGCGGTCATTTTCCCGGCGCCAGCGTGCTCCACTGGCCCGAGCACCGGATTCTGCTGACCGGCGATACGCTGCTGGTGACGCCGGATCGGATGGCGTCGTTCATGTGGTCCTATCCCAACAACATTCCGCTCGATGCGGGAGCGGTCGAGAGCATCGCCAGGCGCCTCGAGCCGCTCGACTTCGACAGTGCCTATTCCGCTTTCTGGGGTCGCGAGATACTGATCGATGCCAAGCACGTCATCGAGGAGTCGGCGCAGCGCCACTGTCGGGCGCTGCGGGGCTAATAGGGCAGCGCCTCGACGTGATCAGCCCGGAGAATCGGCTTCCGGGCTGGGCTCCGGCCGACGCTCGCCGGTGCCGCTCGCTGCGGTATCGTCTACGCTGGGAATTCACGTTCATCGACGCCGCCGCCGTGTCAGTGGCTTTTTATTTTTCGGCGTCGTGTTCTAAAGGAGGTGTTTCATGTCCATGCCCGATTCTCCCGTCTGGTTTATCACGGGGTGCTCCACCGGCTTTGGTCGCGAGCTGGCCCGGTTGATCATCGAGCAGGCCGACGAACGTGGCGCGCTGACCGACGGCGGCCACCAGCCAGGGAGCGACCAGCAGCGATACGGTGGTCGACGCCAGGAAGCCGGTGGAAAGCCACTGGACCTGAGAGTCGCTCATGCCGAAGGCGCCCTTGATATAAGGGATGGCCACGTTGACGATGGTGATCGACATGCCCAGCGCTACCAGCCCCAGCATTACCGTCAGCGTGACCCACAGCCGGTAGCGCGGGCCGTAGCGCTCGAAGAACTGCTCGACCTGCGTCATGTGTCGTCATCCCGGCTATCGATGTCGGAGGCTGTCCGGCGGGTGAAAGGCAATGGTTGTCCTTGTTCGTTTCGTTGACGCGATACCGTCCCAGGCCGCGCGGGTAGACGAGGCAGTGAGCATCGAACCTGGGCGGGAAATCGAGCCGGAAGCCCCTGACAGGGCGTGGAGGTCCGGCGACTAAGAAAGCAGGCGAATCGATAACGCGTCTATTTTTTGCTCGCTAAGAGATTATCCCGATTCAGTTGTCTGACTTTCAAGGTGCTTGCGACCAAGGTCGAAGAACGTGCAGGGGCTTCAATCTGCGGGCGCAGGCGCCAATCGCTGCGGTATCGTCTACGCTGGGAGTTCACGTTCATCGACGACGCCGCCGTGTCAGTGACGTTTTATTTTCCGGCGTCGTGCTTTCGAAAGGAGGTGTTTCATGTCCATGCCCGATTCTCCCGTCTGGTTTATCACGGGGTGCTCCACCGGCTTTGGTCGCGAGCTGGCCCGGTTGATCATCGAGCAGGGCGGCAAGGTCGTCGCAACCGCCCGTTCAAGCGAACGCGTGGCGGATCTGGTCGAGGGTGCCGAAGATCGCGCGCTCGCCCTGGCGCTGGATGTCACCGATGGTGCGCAGATTCGCGAGGCCGTCGACGCCGCCGAGGCCAAGTTCGGGCGAATTGACGTGCTGGTGAACAACGCGGGCTACGGCTATCAGGCCTCCTGCGAGGAAGGCGAGGAAAGTGCGATTCGCGCCCAGTTCGATGCCAACGTCTTCGGCCTGTTCGCGATGACGCGGGCGGTGCTGCCCGGCATGCGCGAACGCCGCGCTGGCCATGTCATCAACATCAGTTCGGTAGCGGGTTTCATCGGCTTTCCCGGATCCGGTTACTACGCGGCCACCAAGCATGCGGTGGAAGGCTGGTCCGACTCGCTCAGGGCCGAGGCCGGGCCGCTGGGCGTTCGCGTGACCTGTGTCGAGCCGGGGCCGTTTCGCACCGACTGGGCCGGGCGATCCTTGCAGCAGACGCCGAGCCGGATCGATGACTACGTGGATACGGTCAAGGCGCGCATGGAAGGGACCAGTGGCAACAGCGGCAAGCAGCCCGGCGATCCCGTTCGCGCCGCCCAGGCGATGATCGACCTGGTCGCCCATCCGCAGCCGCCACGCCATCTGGTGCTGGGCGCTTGGGGTGTCGACAAGGTGATCGAGAATCTCGAGGAGACGCTGGCGGAAATTCGCGAGTGGCGCGCCGTCGGCGAAGCGGCCGATTATCCACAAGGTGAGTGATGGCGCGACGAAGCTATGACGAGGCTATATAGAACCACTTCATCGACGATATCTCGTGACGAAACCGGATGAGAGATCGAAGACGGCGCCAGAGCGGCGCCGTCCGTCGTTAAAGCGAATCGAACTCAGTCGCCGAAGTACTGTTGATGCAGACGGTCGTAGGTGCCGTCCTGCTTCACCTCGTGCATCGCTCGGTTGAACTCGTCGACGAGTTCGCGATCTCGCTTGCGGAAAGCCGCGCCGATACCCGGGCCATAGATCGATTCCGGACCAGTGACCAATTCGCCGATGCGTTCGAAATGCGAGTCCCCGAGTAGAGTTTCCTGAGCGAGCGGAAACGCGGTGAAGGCGAGATCCAGGCGTTGGGCCAGCATGTCATTGACCATGGCGGCAGAATCGCTATACCGATTTATCTCGGCATTGGGGTAATACTGAGTCACGTACTCATCCTGGATCGTGCCCTGTTGGACGCCGATCATCGCCCCCGCGAGGTCGCCGTCATCGGGCTGCCAGTCGCTGCCGGCCCGGGCGACCCAAGCCGACGGCACCTGGAAGTAGGGATCGGAAAACAGCACCGTCTTGGCGCGATCTTCGGTAATGTTCATCGACGAGGCGATGAGGTCGAACTTGCGCGCCTGCAGGGCGGGGATGATGCCGTTCCAGGGTTGTTCGACCCACTCGCAGTGCCGCTGCATGCGTTCGCAGGCCGCATTGACCAGATCGACCTCGAAGCCGGCAATGGTGCCGTCGGGCTTCTTGAACTGGAACGGCATGTAGGGCACGTCGACCCCGATTCTGAGAGTGTCGTTCTCGGCCTGGGCGCTGTTGCCCAGCATTAGCGTCAGTAGCAGCGTCGGCGCCACGGCGCCAATGAAAGTCTTGCGTTGCATTGCCATTTCCTCTTGCTGTTGTTGTGCGTGGATTTTGCTCAGCATCGTTATGACTAGGTTGCGCGGTTCTCGACCATGCTCGATGTGGCCAGTTCGCCCAGCGTGATCGTCTGGACCGGGGGGCGTATCTGCCACTGCCCGATCTGATCTGGTGTTTGCGCCAGGCGTCGGGAAAGCAGCAGCGTGGCGTTGAGGCTGCACTGACGTCCCTGGCACGGCCCCATGCCGCAGCGGGTGAAGGCCTTGAGTTGATTGGGGCCTTCGGCACCATCCGAGATCGCTTGATCGAGATCGCCGCGGGTCAGCGCTTCGCAACGGCAGATGATGGTTTCTTCGGGCATGGCATCGATGTTCAGCGGCGGGAGAAACATGGCGTCCAGCAACTGGCGCGCGCAGAGATCCCGGGCGCGCTCGCGGCGTAAGCCATCACGTTCGTCCCGTTCCTCCTTCGTGAGCCCGTGATGGGACGCAATGACCTCCAGCGCGCTCAACGTTCCCTCCCGCATGGCATTCACCGCGCCGCCTATCGCAGCACCATCGCCCACGACCCATAGATTCTCGTCAGCGCTCAGGGTGTCGTCGCGTACCGGCAAGAAGCTCTGTTGTTCGGCGTGCCAACGATGCGTCAGGCCGAGCGAGCGCGTGAGGTGGGTTTCTGGCACGACGCCGACATGGCTCAGCAACAGACTCGCCGGGCGCTGCTTCCAATGGCCACGCTGGCGATAGCGAATCTGTTCCAGGACCTTGTCGCCGATCGCCTCGAGGGCGTCGATATCACGCTCGATGGCAACGCCGGCCCGCTTCAGGGCCAGCATCATTTTCAGGCCCTTGAACAGGTAGCCGCGTGCATGCCAGGCCTTCACCGGTTGGCGAAGCGGCAGGCGCCACTGGTGGCGCGGCGTGAGATCGAGTATGCAGGTCGGGGGACGTCCAGCCTGAAGATATTGCCAGCCGAGCAGATAGATCAGCGGCCCACTGCCTACGAGTATCGGCGCGTCCTCGGGGAGCAGGCCGCCTTGTTTGAGCAGGATCTGGGCGGCACCGGCGGTCATCACGCCTGGTAGTTGCCAGCCGGGAAAAGGAAACGGACGCTCCATCGCACCATGGCAGAGAATTAGACGCCGGGCCCGCCAGACAGCGGAACGGCCTTCATGCAACACGCCCAGCTCGAAGCCGGCATCGACGCGCTGTACCCACCACACCCGGCTATCGGGTCGATAATCGACCCGGGCGCGGCGAAAGGCTTCCACCACTCGTTGGCCGAGGCGGTAGTCGATGCCTGTCACTCTAAGATCGGCCTGCGGAGATTCGACTTGCCGATAGACTTGTCCGCCGGGGGCGGCATTGAGATCGAATACCACCGGCTTCAGACCCGCCTTGGCCAGGCGCGTGGCGGCAGCGAGGCCTGAGGGGCCTGCACCGATGATGGCAACTTCGGCGACCTGGGACGATGTGGAATTCTCGCTCATCCTGTCGACGCTCCGGGCGTTGGCTGGGCCGCGGGCATTTGCGTTTCGATACGCATGCCGTCTTTGACGATGACGAGACAGCCTTGACGATTGGGCTCGCCGTCGATCGTGATCAGGCAGTCGTGACAAACTCCCATCATGCACAACGGCGCACGGGGCGTACCGTCATGGTGAAGGCGGTATTCGGCCCAACCGTGCTGTTGCAGGAGTGCCGCAGCAACGCTCAGCGTGGCGCCCACCTGCCGTGGTTCACCATCCACCCACAGGGTGACTTCGGCCGAATCGCTCGCCGTTTCAGGGAGTCGACGGAACATGGAAGCGTGCTCCCGAAAATTGCGAAAAATGTGTGTGAATCCGGTCGTTCAGGATTGCCTGGGCAAGGCCATCGGCATGAAAGGCAGCCAGGGTGATGCCGCTGTGGCAATTGACGTTATAGGCGCCGGGATGAGTCATCGAGCGTTCGTAGAGCGGATAGCCATCCGGCGTCATGACTCTGAGAGCGGCCCAGGCACGAACCAGGCGGGTCGAGCGCAGAAACGGGAAGATACGGACTGCCTTGTCGGCCAGCGTTTGCAACATCGGAAGCGTAACGCCCTTGTCGTGACCGACTCGTTCATGGGTGTCACCTATCAGGTAGCCGCCGGTCGCTGTCTGGCGAATCTGGGGCGTGGGCAACTGCTCGACCCGAGGCATGCGCTCGGTGATCAGCATCTGCCCTCGTAACGGAAAGACATCACCCGAAAGCCCGAGCTGCGGTGCAAGCCTTTTGGCGCCGAGCCCGGCAGCGACGATGCAGCGTTCGGCCTCGACATGACCCTCGCGTAATGTCGCCCGAAAGCCCGATTCGGTTCGCGCCAGATTTTCGACCGGGGTCGCTTGACGAATGTCGACGCCAAGACGCCGGCAGGCAGCATGAAGCGCTCGGAGCAGGTACAGCGGATTGCAATGCCCGTCATGGGGCGACCAGGTACCACCAGCGACGCGTTTGCCCAGGCCGGGCAGAAACGGGAGCAATTGCTCCCGATCCAGATATTCCCAATGAAAATCCCGACGCAGACGTTCGGACTGTGCCTGAAGCTCGCGATATTCCGTTCGTCTGGCGTGAGCTTCCTCTTCGTCCAGACATAAATAAATAAGGTAATCCCCCGGCTTTGCCGGGGGACTACCCGAGGTTTGACCGTGTGATGCGGTCAAAGGGAACCTCCAATCTCGGCCAAGAGATAGGAAGTTCCCAATGAGAGAGTACCAGAGTCTTGCTCACACAACATGGAACTGCAGGTATCATGTCGTGTTCATCCCCAAAAAGCGAAAGAAGGCGATCTTTGGTGGTATCCGAAAACACCTTGGTGAGGTGTTCCATGAGCTGGCAAGACAGAAGGAGTGCCAGATCGTAGAGGGGCACCTGATGCGTGATCACGTTCACATGTGTATCAGCATCCCTCCGAAGCACTCGGTGTCACATGTGGTTGGCTACATCAAAGGTAAGAGTGCGATATCTATAGCCAGAAATTTCATGGGCAGATCGCGAAATTTCTCTGGTGAAAGCTTCTGGGCGAGAGGTTATTTCGTCTCGACAGTAGGGCTTGATGAAGGAATGGTAAGGGCCTATATCCGGAATCAGGAAAAGGTGGATGAGCATTATGATCAGCTCAAGTTTGGAATGTGAGGCAGCCGCCTTCAGGCGGCTCAGATTCTTGCCCCTTTGAGGGGCTAACAATATAAAGCCCCCGGCTTTGCCGGGGGATACTTACTCGACGCCACCGCGTTGCTCATACTCGAGCTCGAGGCCGGTACGCTGCTGCAGTTCGAGAGCGAAGGATGGCCAGGCCTGGACCGAATCCAGGCTCATTTCCGCATAGCTCGGCATGCCTACGCCCTTGCCCTGGACCCATGTCAATCCGGCATTGCCGCGCGATGCCCGAAAGGCCGTATCGTCGGCGTCCAGGACCGTCACGCCCTGACCGGCACGGGCGAGGCCATAGGCGATCGCCATCCCGACCACGCCACCACCGACGATAAAGAAGTCCTGACGCATACTGTCGTCCAACCGAGGCATTTGGCTGACGATAGCGATAGAGCCGGTATACTATCCAATACCAATCAATGGTCGCCCTATAGTCTATTGTTATGCGTACACCTCAACTGCGCGATCGGCAGATCCTTGCCTTCAAATGGATGATGGAGTGCGGCACCGTTACCGCCGCCGCTCAACGAATGCGTACCGCTCAGCCCGGGGTGACGCGCTTGCTCAAGCAGCTCGAACATGACGTTGGTTTTGCGTTGTTCGAGCGGGTACGCGGCCGGCTGACTCCGACGCCGGAAGCGCGGCTATTCCATCGCGAAGTCGTGAGTGTGTGGCGCGGCATCGATCATCTGCGTGATACCGCGACTCGCATTCGTGAACGGGAAGTCGGCGGATTGAGAATCAGCACCATGCCCCTGCTAGGCATGACCTTCGTGCCAGACGTCCTGGCCGATTTCGTCCCCGAGCATCCGGACGCCGATGTCGAGTTGACCACCTTCCGCTCCGAGCAGGTGATCGACGAAGTCATGACGCAACGCTGCGATCTGGGGTTTGCCATCGTGGCGGAAAACGAGGATCGCGTGGATCAGACTCGTTACCGGCTGCCAAGCCTTTGCGCCATGTCCCTGGATCACCCGCTGGCCCGGCGAGACGCCATCGCGATCAGCGACCTGGACGATCAGGCATTGATCTGCTTCGAACGCCACGGCCCGCTACGGATAGAACTCGATCGCCGCCTGGAAAGCGCGGGCGCCAGGCCTCGCCGCCGTATCGAGGTGTCATTGGCGCTACAGGCGACTCGCTTGGTCTCCCACGGCTTGGGGATAGCCATTCTCGATCCGATCAGTGCAGCTTCATGGGGGCAGGACGGGGTGACACTCAAGCCGCTGGCAGTCGAGCTGGGAGAGGATTTCTCCCTGTTGACGCCGCGCGATCAGCCGTTGTCGCAACTGGCCCAGGCATTCCGTGCTGCTTTTCTGCGCAAGCTGGAAACGCTCAATCTTTCGTCGTGGTCATAACAACGCGCTATAGCGTGCGCGGCGATTGGCATTATCCGTGATAGAAAGCGACTGATAGCGTTGGCGCTTTCTCACAGGAGAGCTGTTCATGATCACGCGTCACCTCAAGACACCCATTATGCATCGCATCGTGGAAGCCAACGGAATCCTGTTCTTCGGTGGTATTGCCGCCGACGACATGTCACTGGATATGGCAGGGCAGACACGTCAGGTGCTGGAAAAGCTCGGCACTTATCTGGGCGAGGTCGGTATCGACCGCTCGCAGGTCGTGTCGGCCAATGTCTTCGTATCCGACCTCGCATTGAAGCAGGAGATGAATGCGGTGTGGACAGAGTGGTTCGGCGATGCGTTACCGGCTCGCGCGACGATTGGCGCCGGCGATCTCGGCGCGGGCACCCTGATCGAGATCGTGGTCACGGCCGTCAGGGAGAGATAGCCAAGCAGTAAGCCGGAAACGCCCCTCCATGGAGGGGCGTTTCCGGTCGAAGCATTACGAAGCGATCTTGGCTTCAGCCTGGGCCGACGGGTGCGGGTTGATGACCCGGGAACCGCGGAAGCCATAGAAGGCGATGAACAGGTAGCAGATCAGCGGCAGCACGAAGGCGTGATGGATGCCGACCGTGTCGGCGATCGCGCCCTGGGCGACCGGGAGAATGGCGCCGCCGACGATGGCCATGATCAGCAGGCTGGACGCCTTGCTGGTCAGCGGGCCGAGCTTGGCGATCCCAAGCGTGAAGATGGTCGGGAACATGATCGAGTTGAACAGCCCGATGGCGACGATGCTCCACATCGCGATGTGGCCGGAGGTCAGCATGGTGGTCAGCACCAGCAGCGCCGCGACGATCGCAAACAGGCCCAGCAGCAGGCTGGGGCGGAATCTCTGCATCAACGCCGAGCCGATGAAACGGCCGATCATGGCGCCGCCCCAGTAGTAGGCGACATAGCTGGCAGCGCTGCTTTCACTCATGTTGCCGATCTCCGGCAGCGACAGATAGTTGATCATGAAACTGCCGATGGAGACCTCGGCGCCGACATAGGCAAAGATGCCGATCACGCCGAACAGCACGTGCGGGTGGCGCAAGGCCTGGGCAGCGGTGACGTTCTCGGTCGGGCTGTCGTCGCTGGCCTGCTCCTTGAAGTTGGGCAGCTTCCACAGATAGACCACCACCGCGAGGATCGCAAGCACGGCAGCCAGCAGCAGGTAGGGCAACTGCACGCTCTGGGCCTGCTCGACCTTGTAGGCCATCCGATCGGCGGCGGACATGTCGGCCAGCTCGCTGGCGCCCAGTACCGCTGCTCCCAGAATCAGCATGCCGCCAAAATAGGGCGCCAGCGTCGTGCCCAGCGAATTGAACGCCTGCGCCAGGTTGAGCCGGCTGGAAGCGGAGCCCTCCGGCCCCAGCAGGCTGACATAAGGGTTGGCCGCGACCTGCAGCATGGTGACGCCGCTGGCCAGCACGAACAGCGCGGTGAGAAACAGCGGGTAGGAGGGCGCCCGGGCGGCCGGGTAGAACATTACCGCCCCCACGGCCGCGACAAGAAGCCCGAGACTGATGGCATTCTTGTAGCCGACCTTGGCCAGTACCTTGCCCATCGGCAGCGACATGATGAAATAGGCACCGAAAAAGGTGAACTGGATCAGCATGGTCTGGGTGTAGTTGAGCGAGAAGACCGCTTTCAGGTGAGGAATCAGAATGTCGTTGAGACAGGTGATGAAACCCCACATGAAAAAGATCGTCGTGACGACGACCAGCGCGCTGCGATAATTCGGCCGTTGCGTTTCGGGCATGATCGAAATCCTGTTGGTGGAGCGTCCAGAGAGGTGGCTGCGGACTCGAGGTTAATCGTGTCAGCACGCATGCTGGAGCGAGATGATGCATTAAGGAAGCCAGCTTATAAAGCATGCGTTCATTATTAGAACGTTAATATGGCGAACGCCAGTCGATGAATTATCAGCGATGACGAATGCCAATAACGGCATTTAAAGGTCGAGGTTTCGTATTGTTTTTTCTTCATTGGCGTTCGTTGGCCGAAATCTCGGATGGCTTGATTGTTTTGTCGTAAATTAACCACGTCGGGTCGTTGCAATATGGGCTTTTCAACGGGCGCGTTTGCGCGATCTTTGTGCCGGGCGTCGCTCATGAGAGACGCTTGGCCTGGCCATCGCCGGTCCATGGCACGGGAAGCGACCTGAAAGACTGAACGGAGAGCACGGTTCTGTTATTTTCTGGCGCTTGTCCATCGCGCTGGTTCATCGCGCGCATTTTCCCGCGCCAGGCTAGCCGTGGCGCTCGTTCATCAGGTGGCGTCATTGGCCCTGCGTTCACGCGTGCAATCTTCCATTCTCTCGACGATCCTCGCTGCGGACCTGCCTTGGGGCGCACTGGCGCTGCTGTGGCTGGTCGGCCTCTACATGCGGCTGCCGATCCTGATCGCGCCACCGCTGGCCGGCGAGATCGCCGAGTCGCTGTCGCTGGGCAGTGCCGCCATCGGCGCCCTGACGACGGTGCCGTATGTGGTGCTGGCGTTGAGCATGATGCTGGCGGTGCGATTCGCCCGGCGTATCGGCATGTTGCGCGCCCTGGCGTTGGCGCTGGCCGTCGTGGCGATCGGCTCCGGCGCGCGCGGGTTCACGTTCTCCGCACCCTTGCTGTTCGGCGCCTCGGTGGTCATGGGGCTCGGGCTGGCGGTCATGCAGGTGACGATACCGGCGCTGCTGCGCGACTGGACGCCGAGGCATCTGGCGCTGGGCAGCTCGGTCTATCTCAACGGCATGACGGTCGGCGAGTTGATCGGCGCGGGGGGCACGCGGCCCGTCGTGTTGGCGCTGGCCGGGGGGAGCTGGCAGGCGGCGATGCTGCTGTGGTCGCTACCGGCACTGATGATCGTCGTGCTGCTGGTGTGGCGCCTGCGACGGCGTCCGCAGCGACCCGACGAGACCGCGAACCCCGAAGATGTACCGCGCCGCTCGATCTCGTTGCGCACCGCCCGCGTCTGGCTGATGGGCGTGCCGCTGGCGGCCTCGGTGGGGCTTTTCATGGCGACCAACGCCTACATGAGCAGCATTCTCGATGCCCGTGGAGAGGCGGATCTGCTGGCGCTGGCGTTGCTGCTCTACAACGCGAGCCCGCTGGCGGCATCGCTCTCCATGCTGTGGCGGGGGCGACGCTGGGTTTCCCGCCGCTGGCCGTTGGGGCTGTTCGCCACGCTCGGCGTGCTGGGCCTGGCCGCCTTCCTGGCGCTGGATGGATGGCCGGCGCTGGTCGCGCTGGTGATCTCCGGCTTCGGCATCACCCTCGAACTCACGCTGATCATGGCGCTGCCGCCGTGCCTGGAGCGAGGCGACGCGGTCGCGTCGCTGACCGCCGGCATGTCCTTCGTCGGCTACTCCATGGCTTTCGTCATGCCGATGATCGGCGGCTGGCTGGCGGAACGGTTCGCCGACGCGAACCTGGCGCTATGGCCGATGCTGCTGTTTGCCGCGCTGAGCCTCTGCGCGATCCCGCGCATGCCGATGTCGGCAAAGGAGGCTGGCGATTCCGCGGCTATCACCTAGGTTTCCAGGGTGTCGAGCCTGGAATTTGGAACCTAGAACTTAGAACCGAGAATCGAGGAGGAAACCATGACGACGCCCCAACCCGAGATGCTGGTACTGGAACCGGATGCGGCCAGCGGCTTTCCCAACTCGCCGTTGCCGGTGCTGCTTTATCGCCAGGTCATCGATGCCTCCGAGGAGAACCCGGCGGCGCGATTCGAAGCGCTGTTCGACCGTCACCGGTGGCCGCCGCAATGGCGGTACGGCCTCTACGATTTCGATCATTTCCACTCCACGGCGCACGAGGCGCTGGGCGTCTTTCGCGGCCGCGCGCATATCCGTCTCGGCGGCCCCAACGGCAGCGAGCACGATATCGCCGCCGGCGACGTGCTGGTGCTGCCGGCGGGCGTCGGGCATGCCTGTCTCGAGGCCAGCGAGGATTTCTCCATGGTAGGCGCCTATCCGCCGGGGCAGTCGTGGGAAGTGGAGCGCGGCAAGCCCGACGAGATCGAGGCCGCCTGCCGCCGAGTCGCCGCCGTGGCGTTGCCCGACGACGATCCGGTCGGCGGAACACTGCTGTCGTCATGGCAAGAGCGGTGATTTCCTAGAGAGAACGGCAAATCGGACTCGGTACGATGGCCTCGGCGCTGATCCTGGGGAGATATGGGGCTTGGTCGATATGAGTCTTGTCGATATGAGTCTTGGGTCGATCCCGGTCTTTGAAGTGTACGACTTTCGTCTATAGTTAGGAGCCTACACTTCTCTCAAGGATCAACCCGATGTCCGATTCTCGTTCCGTCGCCGTGCTTGGCCTGGGCGCCATGGGGCACGCCTTCGCGACCAACCTTCTGAAAGCCGATTTCGAGGTCACCGTCTGGAACCGTTCTGCCGACAAGGCGGGGGATCTGGTCGAGGCGGGCGCGCGCCTGGCCGATTCGCCCGCCGACGCCGTCGCGCAAGCCCAGGCGGTGATACTGATGCTGCCGGACCTCGCGGTGACGCGTGACGTGCTACTGGGGGACAGCGGCGCGCTGGCCGCGATGCCCGAAGGCGCGACGTTGATCCAGATGGGCACCCTCGGCGTGGCCGAGACCGACCGCCTGATCGCCGAGGCAGACGATGCGCGTGACGACATCGTCTTCATCGACGCGCCGGTTTCCGGTACCAAGGCACCAGCGGAGCAGGGCAAGATCGCCATCCTGGCCAGCGGCGATCGCGAGCGTGCCGCTGCCGTGGTCGAGCCGATCTTCGACGTGCTGGGCAAGCAGACCCACTGGCTGGGCCAGGCCGGCCAGGGGGCGCGGATGAAGATCGTCGTCAACGCCTGGCTGGTCTCGATGATGCAGGGAATCGCCGAGACCGCGCATCTCGCCGACACGCTCGGCTTCACCACCGACGATCTGTGGCAGGTGCTCGATGGCGGGCCGCTGGCCACGCCCTACATGAAGCTCAAGCTGGACATGATCGCCAGCGGCGACTTCGACCCGCAGATGGCGATGCAGTGGGGGCTGAAGGATGCCGGGTTGGCGTTGGAAGCGGGCGATGGCAAGGCACTGCCATCGCTGACGCAGATCCGCAATCTCTGGTCCGATGCAGTCAGCGCCGGATATGGCGAGGAGGATATCGCCTCGATCCACGCCTATCTGGAGAAGTATCGGCACCGATAAAGCGGTGCCATCACCTTCGGCGAGACGCGACGCCGAACCGGAGGGCCGGATGATGTTCGAATTCGGCCCGGCGATTTTCGTTTCAGACCTCGGACCTCAGACGCTCAAACCCGTCGTCTCGTCCACGCCCAGGTGAACGTTCATGTTCTGCACCGCGGAGCCGGCAGCACCCTTGCCGAGGTTGTCGAGCCGGGATACCAGGCAGACCCGCTCCTCGTTGCCGAACACGAACAGGTCGACGCGGTTGGTCTCGTTGGCGCCCCGGACGTCGAAGAAGCCGTTGTCCAGGTTGTCGATCTCCTCGAAAGGCCTGACCTGGACGAACGGCTCGTCGGCGTAATGGGCGCGATAGGCGTCGAGCAGATCTTCCGCCCGCACCCCGGCCGGCAGATGGGAAAGCTGCAGCGGTACGTTGACCATCAAGCCTTTCAGAAAGGGGCCGACGATCGGCGAGAAGACCGGCGGCCGGGCCAGACGGCCGTGCTGCTGCATTTCCGGCAGGTGCTTGTGGCCGAGCGCCATGGCGTAGGGGCGCGGCGCGTCGAGGCGGCCCTCGCTGCTGGATCTTTCCTCGATAGCGGCTTCGTAGTCCGCGATCATCTTCTTGCCGCCGCCGCTGTAGCCGGTAAGCGAGAAGGCGGAGAGCGGGTAGTCCGCCGGCAGCAGCCCGGCATCCACCAGCGGGCGCACCAGCAGGATGAACGCGCTGGCGTGGCAGCCGACATTGGCGATGCGCTTGCTGGCGCGAATCCGCTCCCGCTGGCCGTCGCTCAGTTCGGGCAGCCCGTAGACCCAGTCGGGATCGGTGCGGAACGCCGTGCTGGCATCGATCAGGCAGGTCTCCGGATTCTCGACCATCGCCGCCGCCTCGCGGGAGGCCGCGTCCGGCAGGCACAAGAAGGCGACATCGGCGGCGTTCAGCAGCCGTGCCCGTTCGGCCGGATCCTTGCGCTTGTCGCTGTCGATGCGCAGCAGCTCGATGTCGTCGCGAGCCTGGAGATAGTCGAACAGCCGCAGGCCGGTGGTGCCTTCCTGTCCGTCGACATAGACTTTGAACAAGTCCTTGAGTGCCATGAGCGTTTTTCCTGCCGTTGATCTTTGACGATGCCGCGATCGCGATATTGTGCGGATTCGGGCTCAGCTTGTCATGCCGTTGAGCGGTCTGGCCGCCAGTCGGGATTCTCCCTGGCACTCCTGGGCGCAGCGCTCGATTCGCCGGCAGGCCTCGCGCAGGCGCTCGGCGTCCACGGTCAGGCTCAGGCGCACGAAGCCCGCGGCGGAGGCGCCGAAGGCCTCGCCCGCGAGTACCGAAACGCCGTGCTCTTCGAGCAGCCGGTCGGCGAAGGCGTGCGTGCCGAGCCCGGTGGCGCGGATATCGATCATCATGAACATGCCCGCGGCGGGCGACAGCGTGGCGACGATCTCACTGTCGCGCAGCGTCTCGACCACGGCATCGCGGCGTTCCCGGTAGGTATCACGCATCGCGGCCAGCGCTGCCGGCGGTTCGTCCAGCGCGGCGATGGCGGCGTCCTGGATGAACGGCTGGCATCCGTAGAGCATGCACAGGGCGAGGTTGACCAGGTGCGACATCAGCTCGCGGGGGCCGACGACCCAGCCGAGCCGCCAGCCGGTCATGGCATGGGACTTGGACAGGCTGCTGATGACCACGGTGCGCTCGCGCATGCCCGGCAGGCTGTCGGGGCTTGCGTGTTCGCCGTCGAAGATCAGATCGGCATAGACCGCATCGACGATCAGCCACAGATCGTGTTCGCGACAGAGCGTGGCGATCGACTCCCACATCGCCGGCGTCAGGCACTGGCCGGTGGGATTGTGCGGGCTGTTGAGCAGGATCGCCTTCGTGCGCGGCGTGATCGACGCCTCGATGGCCGCCACCCGCGGCTGGAAACCGTCGTCGGCGGACAGCGGCACCCAGACCGGCACGGCGCCGGTGGCCTGGACCACGGCCTCGTAGGTGACGTAGGCCGGCTCGGGGATGATTACCTCGTCGCTCGGATCGAGCAGGCACTGGGCCGTGGCGTAGAGACCGCACTGCGCCCCCGCAAGTACGGCGACGTGTTCCGCGTCGGTCTCGGCATGGCCACCGTGGCTGCGGTGAAAGGCGGCGATGCGCTCGCGCAGGGCGTGCTTCCCCTGTACGTCCGCGTAATGGGTGGCGCCACTGCGCAGGCTGGTGACGGCCGCCTCGACGATGGAAGGTGGCGTGTCGAAATCGGGGTCGCCCACCGACAGGATGATGACATCCTCGCCGCGAGCCTGGCGCGCCTTGGCGCGGAAGTGGATGTTCCAGGCGCTGGCGCCTTCGCCGGCGATGCGCTGTGTCAGTGCGGAATAGGGCATGGCGGTTCCGTGTTGCGGGCAAGGATATCTTGGCAGCCTAACGGTTCGTCGGCTTGGCGAACAGAGCGTCCAGCGCCATGCGGTGGCGGTAGCGGTATGCGACTAAAGTTTTATAGGTGATCTTGCGCGAACGGCGGAGGATGAAACGAGACGAACGTCGAAGGCGCTGATGCCGTGCATGAGAATCGTGCATAAGAACCGCGCATGACAAGAACGAGGACCGTATGACCGAGCTTGCAGACCAGCGCTGCCAGTTACCCAACTGGCGCGACCGAATGATGAGTGCCGACGAAGCGGCCACTCTGATCGATGACGGCATGGTCGTCGGCATGAGCGGCTTCACCCGCGCCGGGGAAGCCAAGGCGGTGCCGCTGGCACTGGCACGGCGCGCCGAGCGCGATCCGCTCAAGATCACCCTGATGACCGGCGCCTCGCTCGGCAACGATATCGATGGCATCTTGAGCGATGCCCACGTGCTGGCACGGCGCATGCCGTTCCAGGTCGATCGCAGCCTGCGTGCCGCGATCAACGCAGGCGAGGTGATGTTCACCGACCAGCATCTGTCGGAAACCGTGGAACTGTTGCGCAACAAGCAGCTCGGCAAGCTGGACGTTGCGGTTATAGAAGCCGCCGCGATCACCGCCGACGGTGGCATCGTGCCCACGGCTTCAGTCGGCAACTCCGCCAGTTTCGCGATTCTCGCCGACAAGGTGATCGTCGAACTCAACCTGGCCACGCCGGAGGCGATGATCGGGCTGCACGACATTTACATTCCCGGCATGCGGCCCAACCGTCAACCGATCCCGGTGACAGCGCCGGATTCGCGCATCGGAACGCCCCATATCCCCATCGATCCGGACAAGATTGCCGCCATCGTGCTGACCCAGGGCCACGACAGCCCCTCGACCGTCAACCAGCCCAACGACGCCACGCGACGCATCGCCCGGCATCTGATCGGGTTCTTCGAGAACGAGGTGCGCGAGGAACGGCTGACGCCCTCGCTGCTGCCGCTGCAGGCCGGTATCGGCAGCATGGCAAATGCTGTCATGCATGGCCTGATGGAAGGCCCTTTCGAAGGTCTGACGATGTACTCCGAAGTGCTGCAGGACAGCACTTTCGATCTGCTCGACAGCGGCAAGATGACGTTCGCCTCCGGCAGCTCCATCACGCTGTCGTCGAGCTGCGGCCAGCGCGTGTGGAACCATCTCGAACGCTACAAGGATCGTGTGGTGCTACGGCCGCAGGAGCTCTCGAACCATCCCGGCATCGTGCGTCGGCTGGGGGTGATCGCCATCAACACCGCGCTGGAAATCGACATCTACGGCAACGTCAATTCGACCCACGTCAACGGCACCCACATGATGAACGGTATCGGCGGCTCGGGGGACTTCGCCCGTAACGGCCAGTTGTCGATCTTCATCACCACGGCGACGGCCAGGGATGGCGACCTGTCCAGCGTGGTGCCCTTCGTCAGCCACGTCGACCACACCGAGCACGATGTCGATATCGTGGTCACCGAACACGGCCTGGCCGATCTGCGTGGCCTGGCGCCCCGCGAGCGTGCCCGCTGCATCATCGAGAATTGCGCCGATCCCTATTACCGTCCGGCGCTGGCGGACTACTTCGAGACTGCCTGCACCCGTGGCGGACATACGCCGCACTGCCTGGAGCGAGCGCTGGCCTGGCACGCCACCGCGCGGCGCGACGGCTCGATGCGCGCCGTTGTCGAAGCCGTTCCGGCATCCACGACCGAACTCGCGCCAGATAGCTGAGAGACGTTCGCCATCCCGGCGCCGTCATTCCGATACCAAGCCACGAATCCCGCCACCTGGCGGGATTCGTGCGTTGTCAGGAGAGGATCAGTCGAGGCTGGCCTTCACCGCTTCCAGCGCCGGCTTGCCGGCGCGGGTGGTGATGCCGTCGAGGAACGTGGCGACCCGCTCGGGATGGTCCTGCAACCAGGTGCGGGCGACCTGCTCGGCCGGAAGCTCCTGGCGGCCGTAGCCGTCGATGAATTCGCTCTGTTCGTCCGCCGTCAGCGTGAACTGCTCGAGCAGGGCGAGCAAGTTCGGGTTGGCCTCGGCGAACGCCTTGTTGACGATGGTGCGCACGTCGCTCCTGCCGTTGTCCGGTCCGTAGACCGACTGCGGATCGTCGAGGATGCGCATGTCGTAGGCCGGGGCCATCCAGTGCGGGGTCCACCCGTACCAGACGATCCAGCGCTCGTCGTTGAAGGCTGCCTTCACTTCCGACAGCATGCCCGGCGTCGAAGAGTCGAGAATCTGCCAATCCCCCAGGCCGTAGGTGTCGTTGTCCTGGGCGTCATGAATGAAGGTACTCACGGTCGAGCCGGATTCGATCGAGTAGAAGCGCCCGCCGAATCGGTCGCGATGCGCGTCCAGATCCTCGGCGCTGTGGATGCCGGCGTCGTAGACGTAGCCCGGCACCGCGAAGCCCATCTGCGCCCCGGTGACGTTGTTGCCGAGATCCATGATCTTGCCGCTGGCCATCGCTTGGTCGTGGCTCTCCTGCTGGGCGGGTATCCAGCCGGCCAGGAAGACGTCGCTGTCGCCGGTCTGCAGGGTCTGGTAGCCGACGGTGCTGCTGACCTCCTGCGTCTCGCTGTCGTAGCCGAGCGGGGCGATCAGCTGGCTGAACACCTCGGTCTTGACGGTGACGCCGGGCCATGGCGGGACGACGAAATTGACGCTGTCGGCCTCATCCTGTTGCGGGCTCTGGGCGAAAGCCGCCATCGATACGGTCATTAGCGATAGCGGCAGCAGCGTGGCGGCCAGAAGCGTGGTACGCAGTGTCATTGTGACTCCTCATTGTTGTGATGGGCGCTTCGATTGTCGTGATGGGCGCGTCGATCGATGAACTTTCGCGTTCAACCGGTCGATACGCTGGGCAGGCCGTTGCCTTCGAACGGCGGGCGCGCCAGAACGCGCTCGAGCAGGGGGCGGAAGTGCTCGAGCGGATAGGTGTCGTAGTCGGGATCGAACGACGTCTGGTCCCACTCGTCGCAGAAGCGAACCGTACGCGCGTAGGCGGGATGGTCGCGGTAGTCGTCGCGCGCGTGGCGATCCAGACCATAGAAGTGGCGATAATGATAACCCTGGAACAGCTCGTGATGACGAATCATCCAGACATTCAAGGGTTCGATGAACGGCTCCAGAATCGCCGCCGCGATCTCGGCATGATTGTCCGGCGCCAGATCGTCGCCGATGTCGTGAAGCAGCGCGCAGACGATGGTCTCCTCGTCGGCGCCGGCGCGTTCGGCCCGGGTCGCGGTCTGCAGGCAGTGCGTGTAACGATCGACCGGGTAGCCGTGGGTATCGCCCTCGAGCCGCAGCAGGTGGGCGATGACGCGGTCAACGACGCCTTCGCGGTAGTCGCGGAAGTGGGCATCGATCTCGCGCCAGTCATCCGCCTGGCTATGGTCGAATCGGGTGAAGGTAGCGCTCATGCGGGCTCCTGCAGAGAAGGTGAAGTGGCATCGGCCTGGCGGCGCAGGGTCAGGCGCCGGCTGGCGGTGGTATCGCGGTCGACGTAACCCTGGCGCAGGTGGCGTACTCCCTGGCTGAGTCGGAAGGCGGTACGTCCGTGCAGTAGCCGGTAGTTGTCCATGATCAGCATCTCGCCCGGCGCCAGTTTGGGGGTCAGCGTCAGTTCCGGTGCGGTAATCAGCGCGAAGAATGCGCGCCGGGCAGCGTAGTAGCGCTCCAGCTGCTCGGGCGGCAGCGGCGGAATCCGTTCGGTACGATTGTTGTAGCGCACCCGGATCACCTCGCCGCGGCTGTCCAGCTCGATCAGCGGCCCTTCGCTCTCCAGATGCGCGCTGTCGTCGACGTAGCGGAAGCGGGTCGATGTCTGCGTCAGGCAGTCGAAGGCCGCGGGGTCCTGCCGGCGGAGCCGTTCGGCGGCCATGAAACCGTCCGCCAGCGTGCTGTCGCCGCCGCTGTCGGCATTGCTCAGGCAGTGCAGCCAGATATAGCCGGGAATCGGATCGCGATAGGGGTTGTCGGTATGCGGTTCGAGCCCGCGCTGGGTCATGGTCAGGTCGTAGGCTTCGGCGATCGACTTGACGTCGGCGATGCCGCCCCAATTGGTGCGGCGCAGTGGCCCCAGTCGCTCAACCAGCGGCATCATGCCGTCGAGCGTCAACGGGACGCCGCTCACCTTGACGAAACCGTAGCGCTCGAGCGACTCGAGCATCGCCGCCAGCGCCTCGTCGCTGTCGAGAGCCTGCCGGAAATCGGCGCTGGGGAGCTCCGTCAGTGACGCGTCCCAGCGTTGCTGGACCACGCGGGATCGTGGCGCGGGATGGAGGTCTCTCAGGTCGAAGCGGGCGTGATGACCGTCGCTGAACGTCAGGTCGATCCGCTCGCCATCGCAGCTTGCCTCTAGCAGCGAGAGATCCAGCGGCAGCGCGGCCGCTTCGATCAGGCGCTGGCCGGTACGTGGGTCGAGGGTTTCGGCATTCGGGGCGCGCTCGCGCAGCCACAGCGCGTGGAAGCGCGTCTCCCGATTCCCTTCGACCACTCTCAGCTGCCGTGCCCGGGTGCCCGGAATGATCTCGACGAAAACGTCCATGGCGACATCTCTCGGTGTGTCAGTGTCCTGATACCCTAGAAGGTGGCGTCTCGGATCAATTGATCTTTTTGGCCTTATCGGCGACGCTTTTCGCCATGACCGATCATTCGACGCCACAATGGCTCTACCCCCGCCCCGACCTGCCGCCCGTGCTCTCGCCCGACGAGGCGGACGTCACGGTCAATCTCTGGTTGCTGCCCAAGTTCTCGATGCTGACGCTTTACTGCCTGCTCGAGCCGCTGCGCGTCGCCAACCGCTTCGGGCGTTCGCTGTTCGCGTGGCGGCTGTTTTCCAACGATGGCGGGCCGGTGACGGCCAGCAACGGCGTGACCGTCGATGTCGATGCGGCGCTGGGGGAGGCGCCAATCTTCGACAACCTGTTCGTCGTCGCCTCCTATGAAGCCGAGGCGACCGTGGCGCCGTCGCAATGGGCGATGTTACGTCAGGTCGCGGCCCACGGCGGACTGCTGGCGGCGCTGGAGACGGGGGCGTTCATCCTGGCTCGCGCCGGGCTGCTGGACGGCTTCGAGGTAGCGCTGCACTGGGAGAGCGCCCCGGCGTTCGTGGAGGAGTTCCCGGCGCTGAAACTGAGCGATGCCCGCTATCGCTTCGATCGCCAGCGCCTGACCGGCGGGGGCGGGGCGGCCAGTCTCGATCTGATGATGGCCTTCATCGAGCGCGAACACGGCGCCAATCTCGTCGCGGCGCTGAGTCGCCAGCTGGTGCATTCGCGGCTGGACCCTCGCGTCGAGGGGGAGGGCGGTCTGAACGCCGGCTCGGATTATCGCCCGCGTAGCGTGCGACGGGCGGAGGCGATCATGGAGGCCAACCTGGCCCAGCCGTTGACGATTCCCGAGATCTGCCGACGTATCGGACAGTCGCAGCGCCAGCTCAATCGTCTGTTCCAGCGCTATTGCGGCGAAACCGCGAAAGGCCGCTACCTGTCGCTGCGGCTCGATCGGGCGCAGCAGATTCTGGCCGATAGCCGCACCAGCGTGACCCAGGCTGCCCTGGCGGCGGGGTTTGGTCAGCCGGCGCATTTTTCCCGGGTCTATCGGGCGCGGTTCGGCGAGTCGCCGCGAACCACGGCGCAGCGAGGCAAGCGTTCGTCGTGACGGGTCATCGGTTGTCGCTTCCGGTCAATGTAGCGACGTCTCATGACAACAGGTGAGCCGGTTCGACACCCACAATGAGTGTCATCGCAACGCACCTGCTGGTGCGCTCATACATCGCCCCGTACCGTGATCGGCTCGGGGCCGGACCGAGAGGCTCTTTCATGAATCGCGACGTCATCCTCACCTGCGCTGTCACCGGTGCCGGCGATACTGCCGGCAAGCATCCGGATCTTCCGATCACTCCGAAGCAGATCGCCGACAGTGCGCTGGACGCCGCCCGTGCCGGGGCCAGCATCGTCCATCTGCACGTTCGCGATCCGGAAACCGGCGGCGTCAGCCACTCCACCGATCATTTCCGTGAAGTCGTCGAGCGCATCCGCGAGTCCGATGTCGACGCGGTGATCAACATCACCGCCGGCGGCGGCGGCGACCTGTTCCCCGAGATCCGCGACGGCGTGATCCACGGGCTCGAGGGCACCGACCTGCAGACAGCGGCCGAGCGCCACGAGCCGGTGGGCCAGCTGTTGCCGGAGCTGTGCACGCTGGACTGCGGCAGCTTGAACTTCGGTGACATGGTCTACCTCAACAGTGCCGACTGGCTGCGCGAGCATGCGCGTCTGATTCAGCAGGCCGGAGTCAAGCCGGAGCTCGAGTGCTTCGACCTGGGCCACGTCTGGTTCGCGCGGCAGCTGGTCGACGAAGGCCTGATCGACGGCGATCCGCTGTTCCAGCTCTGCCTGGGCATTCCCTGGGGCGCCGAAGCGGACACCGAGACCATGCTGGCGATGCGCAACAAGCTGCCGGAGAACGCGATCTGGTCAGCGTTCGGCATCGGCCGCCAGCAGTTTCCCATGGCGGCGCAGTCGATGATCATGGGCGGGCACATGCGTGTCGGCCTGGAAGACAACCTCTATCTGAGCAAGGGCGTCTTCGCCACCAACGCGCAGCTGGTCGAGCGTGCCGCGACCATCGTCGAGAATCTCGGCGGCAAGGTGCAGACCCCGGCGCAGACGCGCGAGTCGCTGGCGCTGCGCAAGCCCTGATCCCCGCTGATTCTCCCCTGGGTTCGCGCCCACGGAACCGGCCGCCGCATCATCCGGCGGCCGCTACCTTTTCCCTACCCGATTTCGAGAGATGTGATGAACGCTACCACGCTTCCCAAGACCGTCGCCGTCATCGGCACCGGGGTGATCGGCAACGGCTGGATCGCCCGCGCCCTGGCCGCCGGCTGCCGTGTGACCGCCTTCGACCCCGATCCCGCTGCCGCCGCGCGCACTCGAGCCTTCGTCGAGCGTGCCTGGCCTTCACTCGAGCGACTCGGGCTTGCCGATGACGCCGATCCGCAGGCGCTGACCTTCGTCGACTCGCTGGAAGCCGCGGTGAAGGGCGCCGAGCTGATCCAGGAAAACGTGCCCGAGCGGCTGGCGCTCAAGCACGACGTGCTGAGCCAGCTCGACGCGCTGGCCGAGCCGGAAGTGGTGATCGGCTCCTCGACCTCCGGCATCAAGCCGAGCGATCTGCAGTCCGCCTGCCAGCGGGCGCCGGGCCGCGTGATCGTGGCGCACCCGTTCAACCCGGTCTATCTGCTGCCGCTGGTGGAACTGGTCGGTGGCGAGCATACCGCGCCGGTGGTACTCGAGCGCGCTCAGGCGCAGTACGCCGCGCTGGGCATGCGTCCGCTGGTCGTTCGCCGGGAAATCGAGGGTCATGTGGCCGACCGGCTGATGGAGGCGCTGTGGCGCGAGGCGCTGCACCTGGTCAACGACGGCGTCGCCACCACCGAGGAGATCGACGCGGCCGTGGTCTACGGCTGTGGTCTGCGCTGGTCGCTGATGGGGACATTCCTCACCTTCCACCTGGCCGGTGGCGATGGCGGCATGCGCCACATGCTGCACCAGTTCGGGCCGGCGCTGAAACTGCCGTGGACCAAGCTGGAAGCACCCGAGCTGACCGAGGAACTGATCGAGAAGGTGGCCGATGGCTGCGAGCATCAGGCCGCCGGACGCAGCGTTGCCGAGCTCGAGACACGCCGTGACGCGTTTCTCACCGAACTGCTCGAGCTGACCCAGAAATATTGGCCGGAAGCCGAAGGGCTCCAGGGGCGGATTTAATGAACGAGACGAATCCGATGAGCGAGGCACATCTGATGACCACGATCCCGGACGATCCGCTGTTCAAGACTCGGGTGCAGGATGGCTGGGTCGATTACAACGGCCATATGAACGATGCCGAATACGCCCGGGTCTTCTCGCTGGCGGTGGAGGCGCTGATGGATTGCGTTGGGCTCGACGAGGCCGGTCGCGCCGAGCACGGCTACACGATCTACACCCTCGAGACGCATCTCTGCTACCGCCAGGAAGCGCATCGTGGCGAGGCGCTGGCGGTGGCGTTGACGCTGCTGGACAGCGACGCCAAGCGTCTGCACGTGCTGTTCACGCTGACCAATGCCGATGACGATACGCTGGCGACCAGCGAACAGATGCTGATGGGGATCGACGTGGCCAGCGGCCGCCCGGCGCCGTTCCCCGAGCCGGTGGCCGCGCGCGTCGAAGCACTGCCGAAAGCCGGAGACGAATGGCCGAAGGCCGCCGGCCGCAGAATCGGGATCCGACGCTGATCGGCTCACCGGCCGTCTGAAACACCAACGACCCCGCTGAAAACAGCGGGGTCGTTGCATTGTTGCGTTGCATTTTTGTGTTGGGTCGTTACGTTGCGCAAGGCACTGGTCGGCCTCCGGGCTCAGGCGTCTTCCAGCCGCGCCCGGCGTTTGGCGCGCTTCAACATGCGTAGACGCGAGCGCGCTTCGTCGCGTTCCAGATAGCATCCCTGCAGCCAGCGGCTCCCGCCCTGGCTGACATCGAAGGCGTCTCGCGCGTGGAGCAGACGCCGGTTGTCGAAAATCACCAAGTCGCCGGGCGCGTAGCTGAAGCGCAGCGCGAATTCGGGCTCGCGCAACAACCGTTGTAGCGCCATCAGCGCCGCGTAGGCGGGCTCCACCTCGTCGAACGGCGCCATCAACGGGCCGCGCAGAAAGTCGGCGATGCGCACCTCGTCGAACTCGCCATTGGCGTCGAGCTTGATCATCGGATCGAACCAGACGTAGTCGCTGGTTCTGGCGGTGTTGGCATAGCACCAGCGCACCCGGGTCAGCGTCGCGAAGTGATCCGGATGGCGATCGCGCAGCGCCTCGGCCACGGCAAAGCCGTCCATCATGACCGCTTCTCCTCCCACCGTATCGTTCTCAAGGCAGTGCAACAGCTGCAGGCCTGGCTGGTACTCCCGCGTCGGCAGGTCGACATGCGGCGGCAGGGCGATCGAGGTGTAGGCGTTGGAGTCCGGATCCGGCTTGGCGCGGACATCGAACAGGGCGCCGAAATTGGTCGGCCGCGGCGGCCCGATACGCCGGGCAATGGCGTCCAGGCTGCCCGGCTCGGTGGGCAGGTTGCGCAGCCGGACCAGCCCTTCACCGATCACGGCCTCCAGTGCCTGCTCCAGCAGGGGATCGACGCTCATGGCATCGTGGTCTTCTGCCATCCAGCCGGCCGCGTCGAGGGTGATCGGGGCATCTCGATCCACGCCCCGCCACAGGGTGCGCGGCACCAATGCGGGCTCATGCTCGATGAGGTTGGCGTAATCGTGGGCTCTCAGCCAGCCGGGATGGAACGACAGCTGGCGCTGCTCGGGCAGGAATGCCAGCGTGACGGCGCCGTTGGCTTCCAGTCGGGCCTGCTCGAGAGTCGGCCACGCCTCCAGCCGGGAAAGATCGAGGATGCGCTCCCGCGTCGCCGGATTGACGGTGCTGTCGTCGGCGGCGTTCTCGCGCAGCCAGATGCTGTGATAGCGGCTCCGGCGGCCGTCTTCCCAGATGACCGTCAGGGTGTGGGCGTCGTGGTCGACGGCAGCGATGGCTACGTCCACCGGCCAGGCGTCGAAATCCGGGGTGGCGGGCAGCGCCGGGGAGGGAGACGGGGAATCGGGTTGGGCTGGCATGAAGGCTCCGACGATTTCTGGTGAGATTGACACCAGCGTGGCGGATGCCTCGGGGAGGAGGTTGACCTAAAGCGCCATTTTCTTGAGGTTATTGGCCGCGATCGTTCGTCGGTGATGACGGTGCTGCGCCAGGGCGGCGGGCATCGCTCGGCGCCTGGGCGTAGCGCTGGCGGTAGGCGCGGGAGAAGCTCGAGGCCGAACTGAAGCCGCAGGCCAGGCCGATGCTCAGGATGTCGCGGTCGGTCTCCTCGAGCAGATGCCGGGCCCGGTCCAGACGCAGTTCGAGATAGTAATCCCGCGGGCGCTTGCCGAGCTCCTCGAGGAACAGGCGCTGAAGCTGACGCAGCGACAGGCCGATGCGCTCGCTGAGCGCCGTCATCGACAGTGGCTGCTCGAGATGCTGCTCCATCAGCGCGACGGCATCGACCAGCGGGCGGCGGTGCGTACCCAGGCGTTTCGCCAACGGCAGGCGCTGATGGTCCTGGCGCGGGCGCAGGCGGGCGTGGATCAGCTGTTCGGAGATAGCGTCGGCCAGGTCCTGGCCGTGGCGACTGGCGATCATGCTCAACGTCATGTCCATGGCGGCGGCACCGCCGGCACAGGTGAAGCGGCGGGCGCCGATTTCGAACAGCGACTCCACCGCGTCGAGTCCCGGGAAGCGTTCGCGAAAGGCGGGCAGGCTTTCCCAGTGCAGCGTCAGGCGATGACCGTCGAGCAGGCCGACCTCGGCGAGGATCAGCGGGCCGGTATCGATGCCGCCCAGCAGGCAGCCTTCGCTGGCCTGGCGATGCAGCCACTGGCCGAGCCGGCGCGAGCGGTCCCGCTCGGGTTCGAAGCCGGCACACACCGCCAGGGTCGGCAGGGAAGGGGCGTCGGCCAGGCCGCAATCGACGAGCAGGGTCATGTCGTTGCTGGCGGTGACCGGCTGGCCATCCTCGCTGATCAGCAGCCACCGGTAGAGTGCGCGGCCGGCCAGCCTATTGGCGATTCGCAGCGGCTCCACGGCCGAGAAGAACGCCATCATCGAAAAGCGCGGGACCAGAAGAAACCCCACGGGTTCGGGTAAGGGCCCTGCGTAGTCCAGGCGCATGGTTTGTCACCCTGTCATTACAAAATAAAACAATGATTTGATTCGGATTTTTCCCAGTTCCGTGTGCTTATAGTGACAAAAAACGCGGGACGAAACACTTTGACCAAGGATTTAACATGCAAACACCGGTACTGGCCTTCGATGTATACGGGACGCTGGTGGATACGCAGGGAGTGGTCTCCCTTCTCGGCTCCCGTATCGGCGACGAGGCCGACGTCTTCGCTGGCCGCTGGCGCGACAAGCAACTCGAGTTCGCCTTTCGCCGCGGGTTGATGGGCGCCTACGCCGATTTTTCCCAGTGCAAGCGGGAAGCCCTGGATCTGCTCGATCAGGAGTGGGGCACACGGTTCGGCGAGGAATTCAAGCAGAGCCTGATGGCCGCCTACCGCCGCTTGCCGGCGTTCGAGGAGGTGCCGGCGGCGCTCGAACGTATTCGCGGGTTGGGCGTGCGCTGCGTGGCGTTCTCCAACGGCAGCCGCCAGAGCGTCGAGCTGCTGTTCGACAATGCCGGAATGATGGCGATGTTCGACGACATCATCAGCGTCGAGGAGGTGCGGCGGTTCAAGCCGGATGCGGTCGTCTACGCCCACTTGCGGCAGCGCACGCATAGCCGTGCCGACAATACCTGGCTGGTCTCCAGCAACCCCTTCGACATCATCGGGGCGCGCTACGCCGGCCTGCGCGCGGCCTGGGTCCAGCGCAACCCCAAGACACCGTTCGAGCCCTGGGGCGACCCACCCGACATGATGGCGTCCGATCTGGAAGCGCTAGCCGATCAGTTTGAGGTGATGCTCAAGCGCGAGCGGGCGTGAGGATAAGCGCTGGAGGCGAGTCGAGACGGCGCGACGATCCAACGGCACGACGATCCAACGGCACGAACGCGGGAAACTGGCTACGCTGCGAGTATGATCGATTCCATGGGCCACTCTCGCAGACTTTTGACGCACCGACAGCGCTGCGCCTGTTGGCTCGTCTGCCTTTTGTTGGGCGGCATCCTGGCAATGACGGCGCTGGCCCAGTCGCCGGCCGCGAATCGGGCGCTGGTGCTTACCCTCGACGACAGCATCAACCCGGCGACGCGGGATTACGTCGAACGCGGCATTCGCCGCGCCGAGTCGATGGACGCCGAACTCCTGGTCGTCGAGCTCGACACGCCCGGCGGTCAGGTCGAGTCGATGCGCCGGTTGGCGCAGACGATCCTCGCCGCCAGGGTGCCGGTCGCGACCTACGTCACTCCGAGCGGGGCACGGGCAGCCAGCGCCGGCACCTATCTGCTCTATGCCAGCCCCATCGCGGCGATGACGCCGGGCACCCATCTCGGTTCGGCCACGCCGGTGACCCTGGGCGGAGAGACGCCCGAGGACGCCAACAGCCAGGCGATGCGCCAGAAGATGATCGAGGATGCCGTGGCCACGATTCGTGGCTACGCCGAGCGTCACGGCCGCAACGCCGACTGGGCCGAGCAGGCGGTACGCGAGGCGGCCAATCTCGGCGCGAAGGAGGCGCTGGAACGCGATGTCATCGACGTGGTGGCCGTGGATCTCGATGACCTGATGGCACAGCTGGACGGCCGGCAGGTCGAGCTGGAAGACGGGACTCGAACGCTTTCGACGGCGGATATCGAACTCGTCCGCGAAGCGCCGGACTGGCGCACGTCGCTGCTGTCGCTGATCGCCAACCCAATCGTGGCCTATGGCCTGCTGTTGATCGGCTTCTACGGGCTGGTGTTCGAACTCGCCAGCCCCGGCACGCTGGTTCCGGGCGTCATTGGCGGCATCAGCCTGATGCTGGGGCTGTTTGCCTTTCAGGTTCTGTCGATCGACCTGGCCGGCCTGGGACTGGTGCTGCTGGGGTTGGCCATGATCGTCGGCGAGGCCTTCCTGCCCAGCTTCGGCGCGCTCGGTGCCGGCGGTATCGCTGCGTTCGTGATCGGTTCCATCCTGCTGATGGACGAGGCCAACAGTGCCGTGGCGTGGCCGCTGATCGGCGGCACGGCGCTGGTAGCGGCCGGCTTCCTGCTGTGGGGCGTGATGCGCCTGATGGGGGTACGGCGACGCATGCCCTTGACCGGTCGCGAAGAGTTGATCGGTGCCGAGGCCGTGGCGCTGGGGGATTTTGTCGCCGGACGCGGCAAGGTGCTGCTGCACGGAGAGCGCTGGCAGGCGCGTGGCAAGGGGCCTATCCGGAAAGGCGACAAGCTGCGCGTCATGGCGCTGGACGGCTTGACCGTCAGCGTGGAACCCACGGGCGTCGAGCGCCCGTCGACGTAAGCCCGATCCTGAAGCCGGTCACGTCGTTGACCACATGGTCGACCGCGTGGTCGAACCGAAGAGACGACGGCCGGCTTTCCCATGGAGGAGACGAAATGATGTTCGCCTATCTGGTACCTGTGGTACTGCTGATCCTGCTGTTGCTGGCTTCGATCCGGATTCTGCCGGAGTACCGTCGCGGCGTGGTGTTTTTCCTGGGCCGATTCCAGGACGTCAAGGGACCCGGGCTGTTCTTCCTGATTCCGGTAGTGCAGAAAATGGAGGTCGTGGACCTGCGCGTCATCACCATGGACGTGCCGGAGCAGGACGTCATTTCCCAGGATAACGTCACCGTTCGCGTCAACGCGGTGCTGTACTTCCGCGTCGTCGACCCGCAGAAGGCGATCATCCAGGTCGAGAATTACGTCAATGCCACCAGCCAGCTGGCCCAGACCACGCTGCGTTCGGTACTGGGCAAGCACGATCTCGACGAGATGCTCTCCGAGCGGGACAAGCTCAATGATGACATCCAGGAGATCATCGACGCCCAGACGGAGGCGTGGGGCATCAAGGTGGCCAACGTCGAGATCAAGCACGTCGATCTCGACGAGAGCATGATTCGCGCCATCGCCCGCCAGGCCGAGGCCGAACGCGAACGCCGGGCCAAGGTGATCCACGCCGAGGGCGAGCAGCAGGCGGCCGAGAAACTGGTCGAGGCAGCCGATATCATGTCGCGCAACCCGGCGGCGCTGCAGCTGCGCTATCTGCAGACCATGAGCGACATGAGCAACAAGAACGCCTCGACCATCGTCTTCCCGCTGCCGATGGACATCATGGAGGCGTTCAAGACCATGGCGGGATTCAATACCCCGAAGCCCGACCCCAGGCCGCAGGAAGAGATCTGACCTCGGGTCACCGTGGTGGCTGGAGCGTGTATGCTTGAGATTCATTCCGCCGATAGAACAGGGAGTCCGCTTGGCCACGTCACAACCCCCTTCACCACACCAGCCATCCGCGCTCGCCATCTTCGATCTCGACGACACGCTGCTCGACGGCGACTGCACGCATCTGTGGCTCGAGTGGATCATCGATTGCGGCTGGGTCGAGGATGGCGAGGCGCTGCTGGCGCAGATGCGTGAGCACGACAGGCAGTACCACGCCGGTACGCTGAACATGACCGACCATCTGCGTTTCACGCTAGCGCCGCTGGTCGGCCGCCCCCGTCAGGTCGTGCGTGAACAGGTCGAGGCGTTCGTCGATGCCAGGGTGCGTCCGCGCCTGATGCAGGAAGGGGTGGAGCGGCTCCAGGCCCACAGCCGGGATGGACACGCCACGCTGGTGATCTCCGCCTCGATGCACCATCTGGTCGAGCCCATCGCGCATGCCGTCGGCGCCGATGGTGCGCTCGCCTCGCTGCCCGAGTTCGACGCCGACGATCGCTTCACCGGCGAGCCGACCGGCATCCAGACCTACCAGCGCGGCAAGCTCGAGGCGTTTGCCCAGTGGCTCGAGGCTCACGATACCGGCTTCGCCGCAGGCTGGGAGACCTGGGGCTACAGTGACTCCTTCAACGATCTGCCGCTGCTCGAATTCGTCGATCATCCGCATGCCACGCAGCCGGACGAGCGTCTGCAGGCAACCGCCGAGGCGCGGGGGTGGCCGATTCTGCGATGGCGCTAGGTTTCGTGCGACTCCAGGATTCCGTCCGGAAGCCGCCTGGGCCGGTCCCATTGTCGCGACGCAGGGTCATCGGGCTTGGGTGAGATAACCATTGGAATCAATCGTCCTGATTGAAATAACTCATGACGGGACACCGTTGCGTCGTTGGTAACTGGGGTATATTTTGTCAACCAAGGTTTAACTTGATAACCAGGGGATCATCACCTTGGCGTGTTGACCATCTCCAGAGGCAATCGTGTCCAACTCCTTGACCCAAGCCCGTGACGAACACTTGACGACGCCAGCGGCTGCCCGGCGTCGTTCGACGCTGTCGCGCTTTCTGCCGTTCTTCGGGCCGGCGATGATCGCGGCGGTGGCCTATATCGATCCGGGCAACTTCGCCACCAATATCGAAGCCGGCTCGCGCTATGGCTACTTGCTGCTGTGGGTCGTGCTGTGGGCCAATCTGATGGCGATGGTGATCCAGACGCTATCGGTGCGGCTGGGGCTGGCAACCGGCAAGAATCTGGCGGAGATGATTCGGGAGCGCTATCCGCGGCCGCTGGTCTGGTTCTACTGGGTCCAGGCCGAACTGGTGGCGATCGCAACGGATCTGGCCGAATTTCTCGGTGCCGCGCTGGCGTTCAATCTGCTGTTCGGCATGTCGATGCTCGAAGGGGCGCTGCTGACCGGGGCGATCACCTACGGGGCGCTCTACATGCAGCGCTTCGGCTTTCGCCTGCTCGAGATCATCATCGGCAGCATGCTGCTGGCGGTGGCCGCCGGATTCGTCATCCAGATCATCATGGGACGCCCCGAGGCCGCGCCGGCGCTCGAGGGCTTGCTGCTGCCCCAGTTCCCGGATGGCTATGCGGTATTTCTCGCCGCCGGCATCCTGGGTGCGACGGTGATGCCGCACGTCATCTATCTTCACTCGTCGCTGTCGCAGCGACGCGTCGCGACCCATACCGACGAGCAGCGTCGCCGCGCCATGCGCTACTACCGGTGGGACGTGATCATCGGCATGGGAATCGCCGGCGTCATCAACCTTTCGATGCTGGCGCTGGCCGCCTCGGTCTTCTTCGACAACGGGCGTACCGGCGTCGCCACGATCGAGCAGAGCTATCAACTGCTGGCGCCGCTGATGAACCAGGAGCTGGCGAGCACCCTGTTCGGCTTCACGCTGCTGATGGCCGGGCTGTCCTCGTCGATCGTCGGCACCCTGGCGGGGCAGGTGGTGATGCAGGGCTTCGTCGGCTTCACCATCCCGCTGTGGCTGCGGCGCCTGATGACCATGCTGCCGGCGATCGTGGTGATCATGCTGGGGTTCCCCGAGCAGCAGGTTCTCGTCGCCAGCCAGGTGGTGCTGAGCTTCGGGATTCCCTTCGCGCTGATCCCGCTGATCCACTTCACCGCCCAGCACCGGCTGATGGGCAATCTGACCAGTCGCCCCTGGGTCACGGGCCTGGGATGTCTCCTAGCGGCAGTCATCATCTTGCTGAATGGTTATGTGTTGGCCTTCGAGTTGCTGTAGGCTCTCTAGGACGCGCGCGGGCGAACTCCTGAAAGGCCCCCGTCGCCCATCATTTCTGCCCGTCGATGAGAACACCATGCCAGCAACGCCACGCCCACGTTATGCCCGCTTCGAGCGCACGCGTCTCGATCACCAGCAGGAGCTGGTGGAAGATTACGTGGAGGAAATCGCGCAGCTGCACCGCGACCACGGCGAGGCCAGGGCCAGCGATCTGGCCGAACGGTTCGGCGTCAGTGCCGCTGCGGTCTCCAAGGTGATCGCGAGGCTCAAGCGTGACGGTCTGGCCGAGGCGCGCCCGTATCGCGGCGTCTTTCTGACCGAGAAGGGCAGCGAACTGGCCGAGAAGGTCGAGGCGCGCCACCAGCTGGTGCTATCGACCCTGCTGGCGCTCGGTGTACCGCCCCATGTGGCCGAAGCCGATTCCGAAGGGATCGAGCACCACTGCAGCGACGCCACCGTCGAAGCGATGCAGCGCTTTCTGGAAGCGCATGATCGCTGATACGCCGATACCGTCAGGGGCCTGCCGATAGTCGTTCCCGGGAATGCCGTCTGGGAACCTTTCGACGTTGGTGGTAGACTCCTGCGCGCTCAGGATAGGCTGAATAAATCGGCGAGCAGGATGAAGCGCAAGGCGCACGGAGCGCAGGAACCGGAGCCTATGGGGTATAGGTGAGGATTCCGAGCACCGCGCAACGCAGCGATTCGCCTGCGTAGGCATTTATGCAGTGTTTCCCTAAAGTTTTAGATCATTCAACGACGCGCTCGACAGGTCGCTCCCATGCAAGACCGTATCGACAACACCATCGCTGGCATGACGCCACCCTAGCGTAACGCCCCACCCCGGCGTGCCTCTTGCGCGCGCTTCGCTGTCTCCGATACCCCTGTATCGGCACGACGGCATGTTCTTGTTCGACCCATTCAAATCAAACTTTTGCCGCGACTGCGTGGCCGTCGTTCGACTGCACGCTGTATCGATCCCGCCGACGACCGGGTGATACAGGTGGCCATTCCGCTTTGGCTGACGGGCGGATCGGCGCGATCGGCAACGGTCTATCGCGGCCCATGACAGGGAACTGCCCATGTTAGAAACGATAAAACAACACTGGTTTTCCAACGTCCGTGCCGACGTGCTGGCCGGCACCGTCGTCGCGATGGCGCTGATCCCCGAGGCGATCGCCTTCTCGATCATCGCCGGCGTCGATCCCAAGATCGGCCTCTATGCGTCGTTCTCGATTGCCGTGATGATCGCTTTCACCGGCGGTCGGCCGGGGATGATCTCTGCCGCCACCGGCGCCACGGCGCTGTTGATGGTGACCCTGGTGCGCGATCACGGTCTGGAGTACCTGCTGGCGGCAACGCTGCTGACGGGGGTAATCCAGATTGTGTTCGGCTATCTCAAGCTGGGCGAGCTGATGCGCTTCGTGTCGCGTTCGGTGGTCACCGGTTTCGTCAACGCCCTGGCCATCCTGATCTTCATGGCGCAGCTGCCGGAACTGACCGGCGTGACCTGGCATGTCTACGCGATGACGGCGGCCGGGCTCGGCATCATCTATCTGTTTCCGTATCTGCCGGTCATCGGCAGGATGTTGCCGTCGCCGCTGGTGTGCATCGTGGTACTGACGATCGTCTACATGGTCAGCGGCATGGATATCCGTACCGTGGGTGACATGGGCGAGCTGCCGGACTCCCTGCCGGTGTTCCTGTGGCCCGACGTGCCGCTCAATCTCGACACGCTGATGATCATCCTGCCGTATTCGCTGGGCATCGCCGTCGTCGGCCTGCTCGAGTCGATGATGACCGCAACGATCGTCGATGAACTGACCGATACCTCGAGCGACAAGAACCGCGAGTGCAAGGGGCAGGGCGTCGCCAACATCTTCTCCGGTCTGCTCGGCGGCATGGCGGGCTGCGCGATGATCGGCCAGTCGGTGATCAACGTGAAATCCGGTGGACGCACGCGTCTTTCCACGCTGGTGGCCGGTGTCTTTCTGCTGATTCTGGTCGTCTTCCTGGGCGACTGGGTCTCGCAGATTCCGATGGCCGCCCTGGTCGCCGTCATGATCATGGTCTCGATCGGGACGTTCAGCTGGGAGTCGATCCGCAACCTGCGCCGCCACCCGATGTCGACGAACATCGTCATGATCGCCACCGTCGCCGTCGTCGTCACCACCCACAACCTGGCGATCGGCGTGCTGGTCGGCGTGCTGCTGGCGTCGCTGTTCTTCGCCAACAAGGTGGGACAGATTCTCTACATCGGGAGTCGCATGGACGACGATGGCAAGACGCGCAACTATGAGGTCGTGGGGCAGGTGTTCTTCGCGTCATCGACCCGTTTCACGGCCGGCTTCGATTTCAAGGAGGCGATCGAGCGAGCCACGATCGACGTTTCCCGAGCGCACTTCTGGGATATCACGGCGGTCGAGGCGTTGGACAACGTGGTGATCAAGTTCCGCCGCGAAGGCACCGAGGTCGAAGTGGTGGGCATGAATCAGGCCAGTGCCACTCTGGTCGATCGTTTCGGGGTGCATGACAAGCCGGACGCCGTAGAGAAGCTCATGGGTCACTGACGCCCGATTATCGGGCCGGTCTGGCCCGCTTTCGATCATCAACCAAGAACGGCTGAAAGGAGAATCCCATGAGTGAACGTCAGGTTCTGGCCTGCATCGACGATTCGCGTCACGCTTTCGCGGTGTGCGCCGCGGCTGCCTGGGCCGCCGAACGGATCGGCGCCCCGCTCGAGCTGATGCACGTGCTGAGCAAGGCGCCGTGTCTGGGCGCTACCGATGCCAGCGGGCAGATCGGGCTCGGGAGCCGAGAACATCTGCGCGAACAGCTGACCGATCTCGACGAGCAGCGTGCCAAGCTGGCCCAGCAGCATGGTCGCGAATTGCTGGAGGCCGCCCGCGGCCAGGCCGAGCGCCTGGCTCCGAACACCACGGTTTCCACTGCGCTGCGTCACGGCAATCTGATCGAATCCCTGGTCGAGCGCGAGCCTCAGACTCGCCTGGTCGTGCTGGGCAAGCGCGGCGAGTCAGAGGATGAGGCGCTCGAACATCTGGGCGGCAATCTGGAGCGGGTCGTACGCACGCTGCATACCCCGATCCTGGTGACGCCTCCGGAATTCCAGCCGCCCTCGAGACTGCTGCTGGCTTTCGACGGTGGCCGGACGACCCGCAAGGGCGTCGAGATGATCGCCGACAGCCCGCTGCTCAACGGCCTGATCTGTCACGTGATCATGGTCGGGGCCGGTACCGACGATCAGCGAGCCCAGCTCGAATGGGCGCTGAATCGGCTTCGCGAGGGTGAGGTCGATGCCCAGGGCACGATTCTGGCCGGCGACGTCGACGAGATGCTCGCCGAATACGCCGACCAGCATCAGATCGACCTGATGATCATGGGCGCCTATGGCCATTCGCGGATTCGCCACCTGCTGGTCGGCAGTACCACGACCGCCATGCTGCGCCACGCGCGGACGGCAACGCTCATTCTGCGCTGATACTGGTACTGCGCTGACTGGGCACCCACAGCCGACCGATCGCCAGGACGCTCGTCGTGGCGATCGGTCGTCAGTCGCTTCGGGTATCGGTGGCCCGGGTGTTGGATCGGGTGTCGGTAGACCGGGGCGTCAGCGGATGATAGGGAATCGATCAGGCGTCGTGGCGGGAGGGTGGCGCCGGCTGGTGTTGCAGGAAGCGCGACAGCCGCTCCGCCTGGCTCTCGCCGACCTGGCACAGCTGCCAGGCGATCTCGGCGTACTGCATGAGTGTCGGCAGCATCAGTTGCAGGCGATGCGCGTCATTCTCGTGGCGCTGCGCCTCGGCATCCAGCCATTCGAAGAGTTGCGCCAGGCGGGTGTAATTCACGTCGCCCCGGCCGCTGTTGCCGCGCAGAGCATCGACCGCCAGACAGCGCATGACGCTGCGCTTGTTGGGATCGAGGCCCTCCTTGTCCAGCAACGCTTCGGCATGCTGCACGAACTGGCTCATCAACTGGGACAGTTCGGCCGCTTCCAGCTGGCGGCGCACCGCATCCTGGCTTTCGATCAGCGCCTGCTGCTGGCGTGTCAGTCCTCTCGCCAGAATCACCAGTTGCACGCAGAGCCAGCCCGCCAGTACCAGTGCCAGTAGATACAGGCCCAACGGTGCCAGCGCATCGGCCGGCAGCGGCCAGCGGAGGTCGCTGGCGAGCACGCCGCCAGCGGCCAGCGCCAGTAGCACGATGATGATCAGAGCGATGGAAATGCCAGATTTCATGTGGTGTCCATAAAAGAGGGGCGTCGTCTCCATGACGCTTTATCGGCGCTGGATGGCTATCCTTGAGCATTGTCTAAAATGGATCTTCACGTTCGTCCCGTACAGGTATTTACCGCGCATGCGGCCAACCCGGATGTGGGGTGAACCCTCGGCATTGCACGAATGTCGATTCTCCGCATACTGAATGGCAGTCGGCTTCCTGCTGTCATCCCGGTGCGGTTATCCAGAGTGCGTCGTTTCGGGAATCGTGCCGTCGGTAGGATAGCCATTGTCATTGACAGAAGCGTGTCGGGATTTAGAAGAAGGAGAGGTCGTTCATGTCACTGGAATCCACGGTGCCTTCCGAGGCCCAACTGGGATGCGACGAGCTGTCCCGGCGTCTGGGCGAAGCCTGTCTGGCACGGGGCGTTCGGGTGACGACGGCGGAATCCTGCACTGGAGGCGGCGTCGCCAGCGCCATCACCGCGATCGCCGGTAGTTCCGCTTATTTCGAGACCGGTTACGTGACCTATTCCAATGCCGCCAAGCAGCGCCTGCTGGGGGTCGCGAGCGTCACGCTGGAGACGCACGGCGCCGTCAGCGAGGCGACCGTGCGCGAAATGGTCGCTGGTGCCTGCCGTGACAGCGGCGCGGAGCTTGGCGTCGCGGTCAGCGGCATTGCCGGTCCGGAGGGTGGCAGCCCCGATAAGCCGGTGGGCACGGTCTGGTTCGCCTGGGGCGATGAACGATACCAGCGCGCACGCTGCCTTCTCTTGCCCGGCGATCGTCAGGGTGTGCGTGAGCTGGCCGTGTCGGTGGCATTGGCGGGATTGATAGAATCGCTGTCGGAAAGTGACCGTGACACATGATCCGCATCGGCGACGACGCTGGCGTCGTGGCCGTATCAGAACTTGATCGAAAAACTTCGAACGGGGATAGGCGCGCGACGGTTTTTTCGCCATACTACTGTCTAATCATACAGTATGTGAGCCGAGCGCCGTGACTGGCGTTGCCCCGTCTCACCCTGCGCATTCATAGGAGACGTTCATGGCACAGGACGAAAACCGCAGCAAGGCACTCAATGCGGCTCTGTCACAGATCGATCGCCAATTCGGCAAGGGCACCGTGATGCGCTTGGGTGACACCCCGCGTACCGCGATTCCGGTAGTGTCGACGGGCTCTCTGGGGCTGGATATCGCACTGGGTGTCGGCGGCTTGCCTTACGGCCGTGTCGTCGAAATCTTCGGCCCGGAATCTTCGGGCAAGACGACGCTGACGCTATCGGTCATCGCCCAGGCGCAGAAGGACGGCAAGACCTGCGCCTTCATCGATGCCGAGCACGCGCTCGATCCCAGCTACGCCGAGAAGCTGGGCGTCAATCTCGATGATCTGCTGGTGTCGCAGCCCGACACGGGCGAGCAGGCGCTGGAAATCTGCGACATGCTGGTGCGCTCGGGTGGTGTCGACGTCATCATCATCGACTCCGTGGCGGCCCTGACGCCGCGTGCCGAGATCGAAGGCGAAATGGGCGACTCCCACGTCGGTCTGCAGGCGCGTCTGATGTCGCAGGCGCTGCGCAAGATCACCGGCAACATCAAGAACGCCAACTGCATGGTGGTGTTCATCAACCAGATCCGCATGAAGATCGGTGTCATGTTCGGCAGCCCGGAGACCACCACCGGTGGTAACGCGCTGAAGTTCTACTCCAGCGTGCGCCTCGATATTCGTCGTATCGGCTCGGTCAAGCAGGGCGACGAGGTCACCGGCAACGAGACCCGGGTCAAGGTGGTCAAGAACAAGGTGGCGCCACCGTTCCGGCAGTCCGAGTTCCAGATCCTGTACGGCAAGGGCATCTACCACGCCGGCGAGGTCATCGATCTCGGCGTTCAGTGCAATCTGGTGGACAAGGCAGGTGCCTGGTACAGCTACAAGGGCAGCAAGATCGGTCAGGGCAAGGCCAATGCCGCGCAGTATCTCGAGGAGCATCCCGAGACGATGACCGAGATCGAAGACCAGATCCGGGCCCAGCTGCTCGCCACGCCGACGACGCAGGAAAAGGCGCCCGAGGCTGCCGCTGCCGAAAGCGACGACGCCAACGATACGTTGCTGTAAGGCTTTCCGGGAGCTTTACCGATGTTCGGTAACGGCGGCGGCGAGCCTTCCGGCGGCGCCAGGTCCCGAGAGGCGTCTCCTCGGGACATGGCCATCCAGTTCCTGGCTCGGCGCGAGTACTCTCGCGCCGAGCTGGTGAGCCGGCTGAGCGCCAAAGGCGTCGACGGCGACGATATCCATCGCGTGCTGGATGATTTGGCCGATGAGGGTCTTCAGTCCGATGCGCGTTTTGCCGAAGTCTTCGTGCGCTCGCGCATCGCGCGGGGGCAGGGGCCTGTCAGGATTCGCGTCGACATGGGACAGCGCGGCATCGCCGAACCACTGATGGTGCTGGCTTTCGAGGCGGAGTCCGCCGATTGGCAGAGCCTGGCTTGCGAGGCACTGGCCAAGCGTTTCGACGGCCCCGGTGCAACGCCACGGGAACGCGCCAAGCGCGAGCGCTTCCTTGCCGGGCGCGGCTTCGAATTCGATCAGGTTCGCCACGCCATGAGGCATGCCTGGAACGACGGAGCGTGATCTTCGGCTACTGAAATTCGGCTCTCTCGATTCCTATTTATGGGTTCGCCACCGCTCCGTGCCGCTGGTTCAAAGCGGCACGATATTTCGAATTCTCCACGGCGTTTCTCCTCGCACCACCTTTCCTCCTCGCACCACCTTTTCCTCATACGATCTCCGTATGCTTCGTCTCCAGATTTCCCACCAAACCGGCGAACCGTCTCTGGTACGTCTGATATCGCTTTCCCTGGCGGAACGCATCTGGTTCTTCGAAGACAGGCAGCGAAGAGACCGAGCTGTCGAATCCCGCCGACAGTGGCGTCGCACTCGACAGACTATTGGCCCTCCACGTTATACTAATGCGCTTTGCGATGGCCGGAGAGGTGTTGATAGCGCCTTTCCGTTGCCGGATTTTGCGTCGCCACGTGGTCTGCTAGCCGCCGTGGACGCGCCTATCGCCACGGATTGTTTATGAAAAGTGCAGATATCAGACAGGCTTTCCTGAGATTCTTCGAGGAGCGCGGACACACCATCGTGCCTTCCGCCTCCCTGGTGCCGGAAAACGACCCGACGCTTCTCTTCACCAACGCCGGCATGGTGCCGTTCAAGGACGTGTTCCTCGGTCGGGATCCGCGTCCTTACGTGCGTGCCACGTCGGCACAGCGCTGCGTGCGCGCCGGCGGCAAGCACAACGACCTGGACAATGTCGGCTATACCGCCCGCCATCACACCTTCTTCGAGATGATGGGCAACTTCAGCTTCGGTGACTACTTCAAGGCCGACGCCATCCGTTATGCCTGGACTTTCATCACCGAGGTGCTGGGATTACCCCAGGACAAGCTCTGGGTCACCGTCCATATCAGCGACGATGAAGCGGCCAGGATCTGGGTCGAAGACATCGGTGTCGATCCGGCGCGCCTGTCGCGCCTGGACGAGGACAACTTCTGGCAGATGGGCGACACCGGCCCTTGCGGACCCTGCTCGGAAATCTTCTACGATCATGGCCCCGAAGTCTGGGGTGGCCCGCCGGGCAGCCCGGAAGAGGACGGCGATCGCTATATCGAAGTGTGGAACCTCGTTTTCATGCAGTTCGACCGCGACGCCTCCGGCAAGATGACGCCACTGCCCAAGCCGTCGATCGATACCGGCATGGGCCTGGAGCGCATGGCGGCGGTGATGCAGGGCGTGCACTCCAACTACGAAATCGATCTGTTCCAGAACCTGTTGAAGGCCGCTGCCGAGCTGACCGGCCACGGCGATATCAAGACGCCTTCGCTGCGCGTCATCGCCGACCATATCCGCTCCTGCGCCTTCCTGATCGTCGACGGCGTGCTGCCGTCCAACGAAGGGCGCGGCTACGTGCTGCGCCGCATCATCCGTCGCGCGGTGCGCCACGGTCACAAGCTGGGCGCCAGCGAGCCGTTCTTCCACAAGCTGGTGGCGGCGCTGGACGCCGAGATGGGCGAGGCCTACCCCGAACTCCATCAGGCTCGCGATCAGATCGAACGCGTGCTGCTGAAGGAAGAGCAGCAGTTCGCGCGTACCCTGGATCATGGCATGGGGCTGCTCGAAGAGGCGCTTTCCACGCTGGAGGGCGATGTCCTGGCGGGCGAGACGATCTTCAAGCTCTACGATACCTACGGCTTCCCCTACGACCTGACCGCGGACGTCTGCCGCGAGCGTGGTGTCACGCTCGACGAGGCCGGCTTCGAGCGCGAGCTGGAGGCGCAGCGTCAGCGCGCGCGGGCCGCCAGCCAGTTCGGCGGCGACTACGGCGCCGCGCTCGAGCTCGAGGGCAGCACCGAGTTTACCGGTTACGACCGTCTCGAAGATTTGTCGACGGTAACGGCGATCGTCGATGGAGAGGGCAATGCCCTCGACGCGCTCGAGGAAGGCCAGAAGGGCGTCGTGGTGCTGGATCGCACGCCGTTCTACGGCGAGTCCGGCGGCCAGGTGGGGGATACCGGCTACCTGAAGGCCGGTGGCGGCCGTTTCCAGGTCACCGATACCCGCAAGCAGGCCGGGCATCATCTCCACGAAGGCGTCATGGTCGAGGGCCGTCTGGCCGTGGGCGAGACGCTCACGCCCCAGGTGGACGCCACGCTGCGTCAGGCGACCATGCGCAACCATTCGGCCACTCACCTGCTTCACGAGGCGCTGCGTCTGACGCTCGGCGACCACGTGCAGCAGAAGGGCTCGCTGGTCAGCGCCGAGCGTCTGCGTTTCGATTTCAGCCATTTCGAACCGGTCACGCCGGAACAGCTGGCGCAGATCGAGCGTATCGTCAATGCTCAGGTGCTGGCCAACGCGCCGACGCAGACCGAATTGATGACGCTCGACGAGGCCAAGGCCAAGGGGGCCCGAGCGCTGTTCGAAGCCAAGTACTTGGATAGCGTGCGTGTGCTGACGATCGGCAGCGACGACTTCTCGATCGAACTCTGCGGCGGCACGCATGTGGCGCGCAGCGGCGATATCGGGCCTTTCCATATCGTCTCGGAGTCGGGTACGGCCGCTGGGGTGCGTCGCATCGAGGCGGTCACCGGCGAGGGCGCCCTGGCCTGGTTCGATGCCCAGTCGCGGGAGCTCAATGCCGTCGGCGAGCGGCTGAAAGCCAAGCCGGAGCAGGTCGTGGAACGCCTGGATGCCGTGCTCGAGCGTCAACGCTCGCTGGAAAAGGAGCTCGAGCGACTCAAGGCCAAGCTGGCGAGCGCGGCAGGCAACGACCTGCTGGCCGAAGCGCAGGACGTTGCCGGGGTTCGGGTACTGGCAACGCAGGTCGAGGGAATCTCGGGCAAGGAGCTGCGGAGCCTGCACGATCAGCTCAAGCAGAAGCTGGGCTCGGGAGTCCTGGTGCTGGCGACGGCTCAGGATGGCAAGGTCAGCCTGATTGCCGGCGTGACCGACGATCTGACCGCCAAGGTCAAGGCCGGCGAGCTGGTCAATCACGTCGCTGCGCAGGTGGGCGGCAAGGGCGGTGGACGCCCTGACATGGCGCAGGCCGGTGGTAGCGACCCGGCGCAATTGCCGGTAGCACTGGAAGGCGTACCGGCCTGGGTCGCGCAGAAACTGAGCTAGGGGCTGGGCTAAATGCATTCACGGTCGGCGCCAGCGCCGGCCGACAACGCTAGGGAGCGATAAGCAGACTCATGGCGCTATACGTACAAAAGTTTGGAGGCACATCGGTCGGCTCGGTCGAGCGGATCAAAGCGGTGGCCGAGAAGGTCAAGCGGGACCGCGATGCGGGACATCAGGTCGTGGTCGTGGTGTCGGCAATGAGCGGCGAGACCAACCGGCTCATCGAGCTGGCCAGCCAGATCAACGAGGATCCGACGCCTCGAGAGATGGACATGCTGGTCTCGACCGGGGAGCAGGTCACCATTTCGCTGCTGGCCATGGCCTTGCATCAGCTGGGCGTGCCGGCGACCTCCTATACCGGTGCTCAGGTAGGAATCCGTACCGACAGCGCGCACACCAAGGCGCGGATCCAGCGCATCGAGACCGATGAGATTCAGGACGATCTGAACGATGGTCAGGTCGTCGTCGTCGCGGGTTTCCAGGGCGTCGACGAGGAAGGCAACATCACCACGCTGGGGCGCGGCGGTTCGGACACGACCGGTGTCGCCCTGGCCGCGGCCCTGAATGCCGATGAGTGCCAGATCTACACTGACGTCGACGGCGTCTACACCACGGACCCCCGCGTCTGCTCCAAGGCTCAGCGCCTGGAGAAGATTACGGTCGAGGAGATGCTGGAGCTCGCCAGCCTGGGCTCCAAGGTGTTGCAGATCCGTGCCGTGGAGTTCGCCGGCAAATACAACGTACCGTTACGCGTGCTTTCGAGTTTCGAGGAAGGACCGGGCACGCTGATCGTGGCAGACGAGGAATTCGAATCGATGGAAGAACCGCTGATCTCCGGTATCGCCTTCACGGCGAACGAAGCCAAGCTGACCCTGCTCAATACCCCGGACGTGCCCGGCGTGGCCTCGCGCATCCTGGGGCCGATCGCCGACGCCAATATCGAAGTCGACATGATCGTGCAGAACGTGGCCCCGGCTGGCGACTACACCGATTTCACCTTCACCGTGGCCAAGGGCGACTACAAGCAGACCATGCGGATTCTGCAGAATGACGTCATCCCGGCGCTCGGCGGTGGAGAGCTGCGTGGCGACGAAAACATCGCCAAGGTCTCGCTGGTCGGTGTCGGCATGCGTTCTCACGCCGGCGTGGCGTCCAGGATGTTCCGGGTGCTCTCCGAAGAGAATATCAACATCCGCATGGTGTCGACATCCGAGATCAAGATATCCGTGGTGATCGACGAGAAGGCGATGGAACTTGCCGTACGTGCGTTGCACACCGCTTTTGGCCTCGACAAAGACAGTATTCAGAGCGAATAGCTGAATAACACCTTCAACAATGTCTCAGGCGTTCTACGCTAAGGGTGAGTTGGAAGGAAGTGAAAGGAACATGCGTTCTTTCAACGTTGCCGCGGGTTTGCATGGAACGGCGTCATTGGCCTGAAGGTCCGTATGACGCATAATCGCTTCTCGGGTGGCAGGCTTGCCTCGCGGAAGCCCGAGAACGTGACCCGAGAATGGAAGAAGGCCCTGAGAAGGAGATCAGATAATGCTCATCCTGACCCGTCGCGTGGGAGAGACTCTCATGATCGGCGACGACATTACCGTCACGGTTCTGGGAGTGAAAGGGAATCAGGTGCGTATTGGCGTGAATGCGCCCAAGGATGTGGCCGTCCACCGTGAAGAGATCTATCAGCGCATTCAGCGCGAGAAATCCGAAGACGAAGACGGCGATCCTGGCGCGTGAGTGTTGGATAGGCGCTTTGGTACCGTCTGGGCTGGTGAAGTCGTCCCCTTTATCGGCTCGGGCTACCCCTGAACACCTTCTTCGCCCGCAGGCATCGGCCTTCTAATCTCGCCTTCTGGTAACTTCTTCATCCTCTAAGGTTTTTTTCGAAAAAAGTTTGTCCGTTGGCTGGACAACCCTCATCGAAATCGGTAACCTACGCGCCGTGCTGATCGGGGAGAGGTGGCCGAGTGGCTGAAGGCGCTCCCCTGCTAAGGGAGTATAGGGTTTATAGCCCTATCGAGGGTTCGAATCCCTCCCTCTCCGCCATTTCCGGGAAATCGGAAACCGCGATCAACACCGTGTGAAGGAAGTTAGTGATCAAGCGCCCGTAGCTCAGCTGGATAGAGTACCTGACTACGAATCAGGTGGTCGGAGGTTCGAATCCTCCCGGGCGCGCCACTCACTGAAGTCGGGTAAACCGGCATTGCTGCTTCACAAGATTTCAAGCGCCCGTAGCTCAGCTGGATAGAGTACCTGACTACGAATCAGGTGGTCGGAGGTTCGAATCCTCCCGGGCGCGCCATATAGACGAAAACCCCTGCACCCTTGGTGCGGGGGTTTTTGTTTTGGGTATCCGGAATATCTGGTTGATCTCTGGGTATCATGGGGAGGTAACAACTCCCCACTTCATCGGATTCCTTGGTTGATATGTCACTCAGGCCATTAAGGTACCTACAAAGCCTGGAACGTGTATGGACAATGACACTTACATGGCTTGGAGAGAGGGCGAGGCCAAGCTGAATGCAGAGCAACTCCCTCGCCCGTACCAAAACCGACTATTTCGGCCCAGCCCGCTCAATCAGCTCATCGTATCCTGGAGCCGGTATTCTCCGGACCAGTGAGACAGCGCTGTGGCTCGACTGTAATGTGTACTAATGACGGGCACTGAGCCTGGATACGCTGCTTGTAGACGGCAGGCGCCTCCGGGTCATGCGACACGACCGAGACGATGGCGGCGTGAATATTCGGACCAATGGCCCAGAGGTGCAGATCGCTGATTCGTGCATCGTCACTCTCAATGGCATGTCTGACGTCGTGCTCCAAGTCACTGCGCTGTTGATCAAGCAGCACGCGGGAGGTGTCTTTCAACAGATGCCATGACCAGCGAGTGATAAGTAACGCGCCGACGATACCCATGATCGGGTCCATCCAGTCCCAGCCCGCATACTTTCCGGCCAGCAAGGCAGCAATCGCCAATACAGAAGTTAAGGCATCGGCGAGTACGTGGAAGTAGGCAGCTCGACGGTTATGATCATGATGCCCATGCCCATGCCCATGCCCATGCCCATGCCCATGCCCATGCCCATGCCCATGCCCGTGGTCGTGGTCTTCCCCGCCCAGTATCCAGGCCGATACTCCATTGACGATCAAGCCGATGACGGCGACGAAAATAGCTCCATTGAACGAAATTTCTACCGGGTGGATGAAGCGGTCGATGCTTTCGATCACCATATACAGGGCGAAGCCTGCCAGCAGGACCGCGCCGGTGAACCCGCCTAGCGCATTGACCTTCCCGGTGCCAAATGAGAACTGTGTATTGCCTGCGTTGCGGCGAGCGTATGCATAGGCGAAGGCTGCAATACCCAGAGCGACAGCATGAGAGCCCATATGAAGGCCATCGGCCAGGAGGGCCATCGAACCGTATAAGACACCGGCCAGAATTTCCCAAACCATCATGACGACAGTTAGAGCGACGACGATCAGTGAGCGTATTTCACCGGATTTTTTACGATCTTGACCAAAAACATGATTGTGTTGCCATTCTTCGAGCCTGTGACCATGCATACTGTAATACTCCGAGTTGATAAAAATTATGGTCAGCAAGACCAATGAAAGTGGTGGCGATTGATGGCGAAGCCCTGCTAACAGCTCCGGTTCCGCAAGAACTTCAGGGGCGCGGATATTAAATCACTGCCAAAGTTCGCCTCTTACAGCTAGGGTACCCACGCTGTAGCTCGTGATGTTCTACTTGAGGTAGGACTTGATGACCTGCAGCACCGCTTCCAAGTCTTGTTGCCGCTGCTCCAACTCGGGTTCCCTGACGACGTGATCAGTCAAGTGCCCCTCAATGATGGCTGCCATCAGTCCATTCACCGCCCCACGAATCGCGGCGATCTGTTGCAGCACGGCCGTGCAGTCGCCCTCCTCGTCAAGCTGCCTTTCCAGTGCGGCCGTCTGCCCCTGAATGCGCCGAACGCGGGTTAATAGCTTCGCTTTGTCTTTGATCGTGTGCATGCAGTCGTCTCTTTAGTGGCCCAAAAACTATACTGGAGGGTAGTATATAAATACTAGGGGGTAGTATGCTTGTTTGCAAGAGAGGAGAGGTAGGTGAAGCTCACCAACGTGACACTCGCCAGCCGTAAGGAGCACGCCGCATGACCGAAATGCCCGACAACATCCTGCACCTGCCTGAGTACCAGGTGCTGGGCTGCAAATCCACCGACGACGAAATGCACTTCCAGGTGGACGTGCCCGATCCCATCGCCTGCGAGGAATGCGGCGTGCAGGGTGAGTTCGTACGGTTCGGCAAGCGTGACGTTCCCTATCGTGATCTGCCCATCCACGGCAAGCGGGTCACTCTCTGGGTGGTCCGCCGCCGATACACCTGCCGGGCCTGCAAGACAACATTCAGGCCCCAGCTACCGGAGATGGTGGACGGATTCCGTATGACACTGCGGCTGCATGAGTACGTGGAGAAGGAATCCTTCAACCACCCCTACACCTTTGTGGCGGCACAGACCGGCCTGGACGAGAAGACGGTACGTGACATCTTCAACGCCCGCGCCGAGTTTCTGGGGCGCTGGCACCGCTTCGAGACGCCCCGCATTCTGGGCATCGACGAGCTGTACCTGAACAAGCGCTACCGCTGCATCCTGACCAACATCGAGGAGCGAACCCTGCTCGACCTGCTGGCCACCCGCCGTCAGGACGTGGTGACCAACTACCTGATGAAGCTGAAAGACCGGCAGAAGGTCGAGATCGTCAGCATGGACATGTGGAACCCCTACCGGGCAGCGGTCAAGGCGGTGCTGCCACAGGCCCGTATCGTGGTCGATAAGTTCCATGTGGTGCGCATGGCCAACGATGCCTTGGAGAAGGTGCGCAAGGGCCTCAGAAAGGAGCTGAAACCCTCCCAGAGCCGAACCCTCAAAGGAGACCGGAAAATCCTGCTGAAACGCGCTCACGAAGTCTCAGACCGGGAGCGACTCATCATGGAGACCTGGACAGGCGCATTCCCGCAACTGCTGGCCGCCTACGAGCACAAGGAACGCTTCTACGGCATCTGGAACGCCACCACCCGGCCACAGGCAGAAGCCGCCCTGGATGACTGGATAGCCACCATTCCAAAGGGCCAGAAGGAAGTCTGGAGCGATCTGGTCAGGGCAGTGGGCAACTGGCGCGAAGAGATCATGACCTACTTCGAGACGGACATGCCCGTCACCAACGCTTACACGGAGTCCATCAACCGACTGGCCAAGGACAAGAACCGTGAAGGGCGTGGTTACTCGTTCGAGGTGATGCGGGCACGAATGCTCTACACCACGAAGCACAAGAAGAAGGCCCCGACTGCGAAGGTCTCTCCGTTCTACACCATCGGTTACGGACTGCCGGACTTCGCAGAGGAACTCAACTACGGGGTCAATCTATCAACCATCTGAGGGTGGTATCAGGTTGGTGGGGTGAAGGTGCCCCATCAACCATTAAATCCGTATACCCTTTGTTTTTTGGTATTCGATCGGCGTTATCTGGCCGATAGCGGTCGAGCGCCGATGAGACCTCGGCGCGCCGCCGTCCAACGGTTTGGCCGGCCAGAGCCGGTGAGGACGCTTTCTAGGCGAGCGCTGTCGAGGAGTCGTGGATCGACGTCGGTGCCGGCTCGGAGGCGTTCAGGCCCGCGAGGAAGGCATCCAGTGCTGTCTCCCGGCGCAATGCCATGAATCGCATCGCCGCCTCCGTCTCTCGCCCCCGCATGATGTTCAGCCACTGTTTCAACAGCGACACGATCACCTTTTCCGGCATGCCCGCGCTTTGTTTTGCCTCGGCATAGCGGTTCAGCAGGGCGCTACGTGCCGACCACGGCGTCGCGGGCAGACGTTCGCCGCCCGAGATCTGCCAATGACGGATACGCCGTGCCAGCCACGGATCTGCCAGCATGCCGCGACCCAGCATCACATCGTCGCAACCCGAGAGCGAGCGCGCCTTCCAGTAGTCCTCCAGCGACCAGATATCGCCATTGGCCACCACCGGCACGCTCACGACGGTCCGGATCCGAGCGATCCATTCCCAGTGGGCAGGCGGGCGATAGCCCTCGCGTCGCGTGCGCGCATGCACGACCAGTTCTTCGGCCCCACCGGCTTCGGCCGCTTGCGCACAGGCCAAGGCCAACTGCTTGTCATCGAAGCCGAGGCGGAGCTTGGCGTTGACCGAAACCCCGAAAGATCGGCCCACCTCGGCAACCGCGGCGACTGCGGCGTGAACGCGCGCCGGCGTACGCAGCAGCGACGCACCGCCGTCGTGGCGATTGACGGTCTTGGCCGGGCAGCCGAAGTTGAGATCTAGCCGCGTCGCTCCCTGTGCGATCGCCTGTTCGGCGTTGGCCGCCAGTGCCTGTGGATCGGAGCCGAGCAACTGCAGGGTGACGGGCGTGGCCGAGGGCGTGACAGGCCCAGACGCGCCTGCGGTCGCCAGCTCGGGGCAATGACGCAGAAACACCCGTGGCGGCAGTTTCGCGTCGACGACACGCACGAACTCGGTCACGCACCAGTCCAGGGCTCCGTCCTCGCTCAACAGCGCACGGGTATCGGCATCGATGACGCCCTCCATTGGCGCCAGACCGAGTCGGCCGCGTGTGGCCGAGGGCCCATGAGGGAGCGGCGTATCGCAAGGGGAGAAAGACGTGTCTGGATAGGGGAAAGGCTGTGCCATACGACCTCCGGATGATCGGCCGTCAAGCTAGCACACCTCTCGCCGAGGACGAATGAAAAGATGGTCAGGTGAGCGGCATGCCCGATGTGGGGCATGCCGCTCCCTGTCGTCAGGCGCGGGCGGCGGCTCGCTGCTGGAGAAGACGGCGGACGGTGAACGCCACCGACAGAACCGCGAGTACCAGCAGGCCCGCCGAGATCGGGCGGGTGAAGAACAGCGTCCAGTCCTCGTCGGCCATCAGTGCCCGGCGCAGGTTGGTTTCGGCAATCGGCCCGAGGATGACGCCGAGCACCAGCGGCGCCAGCGGGTAATCGAGCTTGGCCAGCAGATAGCCCACCAGGCCGACGCCGATCAGCAGGTAGAGGTCGGTAACGCGGTTGTTCAGCGCCAGCGCACCCACCGCACAGCAGACAAGTACCACCGGCACGATGATCGACTTGGGAATCTCGGTGATTCGCAGGAACCAGCGCATGCTGATCAGGCAGAAGACCAGCACCATGCCGGCGGCCAGGAACATCGCCAGGAACATGCCATAGACCAAATCGGCGTTATCCATGATCAGCCTGGGGCCTACGCTGACGCCTTGTACCATCAGCGCTGCCATTAGCACGGCGTCGACCGCGCTACCGGGAATGCCCAGCGCGATCATCGGGATCAGCCCGCCGCCGGCGGTGGCGGAATTGCCCGACTCGGAGGCGACCACGCCATCGGCGATACCGGTACCGAAGCGTTCCGGGGTCTTCGAGGCACGCTTGGCCTGATCGTAGGCGATCAGGTTGGCGATGCTGCCACCGGCGCCGGGGACGGCACCGATGACCACGCCCAGCAGCGACGAACGCAAGAGATTTACAGGGCGGCTCAGAACCTCGCGCATGACGGCGAAAGGCCGAAACTGCATGCTTCCGCTCACCAGCGCCTTGCCTTGCTGGAGCTCCGACGGATTCTCCACCTCGCTGGCCAGCTGGCTCACCGCAAAGATGCCGATCAGTACCACCAGGAACGGAAAGCCGGCCGCCAGCACGTCGATGCCGAAGGTAAAGCGTGGCACGCCCATCATCGGATCCTGGCCCACGGTCGCGATGAACAGCCCCAGCAGGCTCATCATCAAGCCCTTGAGAACCGACTTGCCGACCAGGCTGGCGACGACGGTGACAGCGAACAGGATGAGCGAGAAATACTCCCAGGGGCCGAGTTTGACGGCGATCATCGCCAGCGGTGGCGCGGCGACGATCAGCACCACGGCACTCACCAGCGCGCCGAAGAACGAAGCCCAGATACCCAGCGCCAGCGCGCGGCCCGGTTCGCCCTTGCGCGCCATCGGGTAGGCATCGAACGTCGTCGCCACCGCAGAAGGCGTGCCCGGAATGCCCAGCAGGGCGGCACTGATCAACCCGCCCGAGCCCCCGCCGACATACACGGCGAGCATGGTCGCCACGCCCTGAAGCGGCGACATGGTAAAGGTCACCGGTAGCGTCAGCACGATCGCCATGGTGATCGTGAAACCGGGAATGGCGGCGGCCACGACACCTGCCATGACGCCAATCATCATGCTGACGAGGGTCGCCAGCGAAAACAGTTGTTCGACGCTGCTGAGCAGCGCATCGGTCATCAGCATGGAAAGTTCTCTTGTCCCGTTGGTCTTGTTCGAGTCGGACGACCGGTCTCGGGCTACCCGCTCCGCGCTACCACAGGCGTCCCGCGGGTAGCGAAATCAGGAACACGTGGCTGAACAGCATGTAGAGACCCAGGCCGAAGATCACGGCGACGAGTGCAGCGATCAGCAGTCGGCGTCCGCGACGAGCGCCCAGGATGAACTGCACGGCGAGCAGGAACAGCAGTGACGCCAGGGCGAATCCGATCCATGGCATGAGCAGCGCGTAGACGGCAAACGCCGCCAGCGTGGCAAAGGCCAGGCGTCGCTGCAGGAACCACTGTCTTGCACCGGCGCTCGCGGATCGGTCAGTGACGCGCAATGCCGCCATCGACTGCACCACGATCGCCAGATTGAAGATCACCAGCGCCCCGAGAATCAGCCTCGGGAACGAGCCGGCACCCAGCGGTTCCCACATCGACGACGGCAGGTCGCCGGCCTGCACGAACAGCCCGACGAACAGCGCGGCCAGGACGGCATTGAAAATGACGTTGGCGACCGCCTTGCCGTGCTCGCTGCTGGTCTCCCGCGCGGGGCGGGAGACCATCTCGGCATCCTTGCTCATCGTGCCAGCTTGCCGGAGAGGCGCTTGACCGTGGCATCGACCTCGGCGAGGTAGTCCGCATAGGCCTGCGGCCCCATGAACTCGACCTCTGCGCCGGCCTTGTTCACGCGCTCGACGAACTTCGGATCCTGGGACATGGCTTCGAAGCCCTGGGCCAGGGTCTCTACCTTGGCCGGATCGATCTCCTTGGGCGCGACGATACCGCGATTGATGCTCAGGTTGAGGTTGTCGTAGCCGAGCTCCTTGAAGGTCGGTACGTCGGGGGTCTGCTTGAGACGTTCCTTGCTGCCGATGGCGAGAAACCGTAGGTCGCCGTTCTTGACGAACTCCAGGCTCGACGAGATATCGCCGATCGAGGCGTCGATATGGCCGCCGACCAGCGCGCGAATGCGAGCGCCGGTTCCTTCGAAGCCGACGTATCGGAACTGTGCATCGATGGCGTCTTCGATCATCGCCGCATGCACGTGGGGAATGCCGCCGAGCGTTGCGCCGACGCGAATGTCACCGGGATTCTCCTTGGCATATTCGGCGAAATCCTCGAAGGTCTCCCAGTCGCTGTCGGCATTGACCACCAGATACTGGGGCGAGGAGGCCAGCGAGGCGATCGGCTGGAAGTCGTCCCAGTTGAGCTGAGTCAGGCCGGTGGCGTTGGCGGCCATCAGCCCCTCGTGGACCTGGCCGACGGTGTAGCCGTCGGGATCCTTCTGCGCCAGCTCCTTGAGGCCGATGGTACCGCTGACGCCGGGCATGTTGATCACCGGCATCGGCTGGCCGATGTGCTCGTCGGCGGCGTTGGAGATGATGCGCATCAGGGCATCGCTGCCACCGCCGGGTGACCAGGGCACGATGAACTCGATGGCCTTGTCGGGATAGTCTTCGGCTTGTGCGAGCTGGCTGGTCGCCAGACCGGTCGCACCGAGCCCCAGTGTCAGGGAAGCGATCGCGCCGCCGGAGGCGAGCATTCGGCCCAGTTTACCCTGGGCGGCGTTACGGAGTACGTCGTAGAACATGAGTTGTCCTTGTTTGGCTTGTAGGTTTTGACGTCGTATCGACTTTTTTCGGTCCGTTGACTTTCTTCGCTTCTTGCGTTGCTGCCTTTCGAGGGCGCGTGCGCTCGCGCTTTGGCACCTACCCGAGCAGTAGCCCTCCATAGATCAGTCCCAGAAGAACGGCCCACACCGGATGGAGCTTGAGACGCCAGAGCATCACCACGGCGATCGCACCGATGATGGTCGTGTGAATCCAGCCGGAATCAGTGACGCTTTCGTTGAGGAACGACCAGGTGAGATAGCCCATCAGCACCATGATCACCGGCCGGACCCACTGGCTCATCGACTTGACCTTGATCGAATCCCGGTAGCGATACAGGGTTCCCAGCGCTACCAGCATCAGGATCAGTGAAGGGGCGACGGTGGCGAACGTGGCCACCAGTCCGCCGCCGATGCCGGCCACGTCGTAGCCGATATAGCCGGCCATCTTGGTGGCGATGGGGCTGGGCAGGGTATTGCCCAGCGCCAGCGTCTCGGCGAATTGCTGGGAGGTCATCCAGCCATAGCGGCCGACGACTTCATTCTCGACCAGCGGAATGATCGCCGGCCCGCCGCCATAGCCGATGATGTTGGGAATGAAGAAGGCGAGGAACAGATCCCAGTAGATCATGACTTCGCCTCCCCGCTGCGCTTGCGCCACCGTTCCGGTCGCAGCAGTGCGGCAATGAGGATCGCGCCAATCACCAGACCTGGATGAATACCGAGCCCGTATATCAGACCGCCGGCGACCGCCCCCATGATCAGGGTCGCGATCCAGCCGAGCACGATGCGTGACTTCTGGAAGAAGTCCCAGGTGAGCTGGGCCATCATCACCATCACCACCGGAATGACGCCTTCGCTCATGCCCTGGATCCAGCGCTGGTCGCGGAAACGGGTGAACAGCCCCAGCAGTACCACCATCGCCACGATGCACGGCACGATGACCGCCAGGACGGCATTGAGACAGCCGACCACGCCGCCAACCCGATAACCGATGGTGCCGGCCATCTTGGTGGCGATGGGGCCGGGCAGGGTGTTGCCGATGGCCAGCACGTCGCCGAACTCCTCATCGTTCATCCACTGATAGCGAGTGACCGCCTCGGCGCGAACCAGCGGAATCATCGACGGCCCGCCGCCGAATCCGAGCAGGCCGATGCGCAAAAACGCCACGAACAGATGACGCTGGGTTGTCAAAGACGAAGACATGGATCAGAACACCGCGATGCTGGAGTCGGTGCGCGGCTCGGTGCCGCCGCAGTAAACGCCGCTCTGAGGTTCTCGCAGGATGATCTGACCACGACCATAGGCGGTGCTGTCCACGGCCATGGTCATCTGGTGACCACGTGCCGCCATCTCGCGGATCACGTGAAGCGGATAGCCGGGTTCGATGCCGATCTTGCGTCCGCCCATCCACTGCCAGCGTGGCGCATCCAGCGCCGCCTGCGGGTTGAGATCGAAGTCGATCAGATTCATGACGACCTGCATGTGGCCCTGGGGCTGCATGAAGCCGCCCATGACGCCGAACGGGCCGAGCGCGGTGCCGCCCCGGGTCAGAAAGCCGGGGATGATGGTATGGAAAGTGCGCTTGCCAGGCGCCAGCACGTTGACATGATCCGCCTCGAGGCTGAAACCGTGACCCCGGTTCTGCAGCGAGATACCGGTTTCGGGCACTACGACGCCGGAGCCGAAGCCGTGATAGTTGCTCTGGATATAGGAGACCATGTTGCCGTCGCTGTCGGCGGTCGCCAGATAGACCGTGCCGCCGGCCTGTGGCTGGCCGGGTTCGGGGTCGATGGCATTCTCGCCGATCAGGCGGCGGCGGGTGTCGGCATACTCGTCGCTGAGCAGCGAAGCGACGCTCGTGCGCATGTACTCGGCCTGGGTGATGTGATGGTGGCCATCGGTGTAGGCCAGCTTCATCGCTTCCAGCTGACGATGCAGCAGTTGCGGGTCGTCGCGGACCGTGACATCGAACCCTTCCATCATGCGCAGCGCCATCAATGCGACCATGCCCTGACCGTTGGGCGGAATTTCCCAGACGTCGTAGCCCCGGTAGTTGACCGAGATCGGCTCGACCCATTCGGGGCGATAATCCGCCAGATCGTCGGCGCGAAGGTAGCCGCCCGTCGCCTGCGAGAACGCGTCGATCTTCTGCGCCAGTTCGCCGCGGTAGAAGCTTTCGCAGCGGCTCTCGGCCAGGGCTTCGAGCGTTCTGGCCTGAGCTTCGTTGCGATGGAGTTCGCCAGGGCGAGGCGCGTGCCCTTCGGGCGCGAAGGCCTCGAGCCACGTCGCAATGGCGGGATCGCTTGCCTTGGCACGGAATTCGACCTCGGCGCGTTGCCATAGCTGGCTGATCACCGGCGAAACCGGGGAACCTTCCCGGGCGATGCGGATCGCCGGCGCCAGCAGGGTGGCGAAGTCCAGCTTGCCGTACTGCTTCGACAGCTCGGCCCAGGCGGCAGGAATGCCGGGGACGGTGACCGGCGTCCAGCCGTGCAGCGGCATCTCGTCGTGGCCGGCGGCCTTGACGGCTTCCGGCGTCAGCCGCTTCGGCGCATGGCCGCTGGCGTTGAGACCGTGGAGCTTGCCTTTCCCGTCGTTGCCTTCGGCAATCCAGACCAGGGCGAAGGCATCACCGCCGATTCCATTGCCGGTGGGTTCGACCACAGTCAGCACCGCCGCCGTCGCGATGGCGGCGTCGATGGCGTTGCCACCCAGGGCCAGCATGTCTCGCCCGGCCTGGCTGGCCTGTGGCTGCGAAGCCGCGACCATGCCGCGATCGGCATAGGTGGCGCTACGGCGAGAGGGGTAGGGATTGTTGTGATCGAAAGCGAGGGACATGGCGTTTCTCGATTATTGTGAGCCGATTCACCGTAAGGCGGTTCGCCGGATGCCGAAGGTCGTACGGTAAATTGATGTTAATCGTTTATGATGTGAAAAATCGATTTTTTACTATGGCGTCGAATTCTTGTGAAGGTCAAGACCTGAGTCGGCGAGATAGTGAGTTTCTATCACTGGATCGGAAGGTGAGCACTTATGGGAGTTGAAGCACCCACCGCCAACATGACGGCCAGCCAGCTGTACACGGCCTTGAAGCGCGATTTGATCGATGGACGTTTCGCCGCCGGGCAGAAGCTGGCAATCACCACCCTCAAGCAACGTTACCGGGTCGGGCTCAGTCCCCTGCGCGAGGCGCTCAATCGATTGGCCGCCTATGGCCTGTTGGTGCAGGAAAATCAGCGTGGCTTCCGGGTTCCCGCATTGACGCGTGCCGAACTGGACGACATCGCCGAGCTGAGACAGCGTTTCGAAGGGCAGGCGCTGGCGCAGGCGCTAGAGGCGGGTGACGATGAATGGGAAGCCGGCCTGCTGGCGGCGTTTCACCGTCTCAAGCGGGCCGACGAGACGCCGGGTCAGCTGGAGCATTGGGAGCAGATGCATCTGCAGTTCCATCGTCATCTGCTGGAGCCCTGCGGTTCGCCCTGGCTGTTGCGTTTCATCGAACAGCTGCATGACCAGTTCGATCGCTACCGGCGCATGGCGCCGGCCAACAATGCGGTGCGAGAGACACTCAATGACCAGCACGGCCAGCTGGTCGATCTGGCCATGTCACGCGATACCGCTGCGGCGCGAGCGCTGCTCGAAGAGCATATACGGCTCTCCTACGAGGTGGCGCAGGGTGCCTGCCAGGAAAACGAGATGAGCAAAGGGAAAGGCGGGGCGACAGGGATAGGCGGGGCGACAGAGAAAGCATGACGACGATCACAACGGCGTGATCAGAGCCGCACGAGTGCGCCTTTCAGGCGCCGCTCCAGCACGGCCAGCGAGATGCTGTCATCGGCCGGCCACGCCAGCAGCAGACGCGCCCCCTGGCTATCGTAGTCGGCGCTGACCACCGGAATGTCATGCTCCGCCAGCCAGCGGCGGGCTTCCGCTTCGTTGCTGAAATCGACTTGGATGGTCACGTCGCGACGCTCGGTGAATTCGCGCCGGGGCAGAGTGTCGAGTGCCTTAAGCACGGCCTGGGTGTAGGCACGAACCAGCCCGCCGGTTCCCAGTTTGGTGCCGCCGAAGTAGCGCGTCACCACTGCACCGATCTGCCCCAGTCCGCTGCCTTCCAGCGCCTGAAACATGGGGCGTCCGGCGGTGCCGCCCGGCTCGCCGTCATCCGAAAAGCCGATCGCGATCTGCTCGCCGGGCGCGCCGGCAATGAAGGCGGAACAGTGGTGGCTGGCATCGGGATAGGTCGAACGCGCGTCGTTCAGCAGCACATCGAAGGCGGCGTTGTCGGGTGCATGACAGAGCCAGCAGATGAAACGGCTCTTCTCGATCTCGACGGTATTGGCGTGTCGCGCACGCGGGGCAAGATCGGGAATCGGATAGCGCATGGCGTTCTCTTGGCTGACTCAGGCCGAGTTTTTTGCTCGGCCCGGAAGACTTGGGTCGATTCCGGGGGAATCAGGCCACCTGGGGTGGGTTGCGCATCACGCCCATGACCAGGCCGAGTACCTGCACATCCTCGTTCTTCAGATAGATCGGCGGCATGCTGTCGTTGGCGGGTTGCAGGCGGACGCCGGATTTCTCGATGAACAGCTTCTTCAGCGTCACTTCCTGGTTGTTGATCAGGACTACCGCCGTTTCGCCGTTTTCGGCCGACTCGTAGCGCTCGATGATGATGACATCGCCATCGAAGATGTTGCTGTCGACCATCGAATCGCCTCGAACGCGTAGCGCATAGGTGTTTCGGCGGACCAGCTTCGCGGGGACATGAACCGTGGCATCGTCGAGGCAGGCTTCCATCGGCAGCCCGGCGGCGACCTGTCCGAGCAGGGGGATCTCGACCAGATCGGTGGCATCGATGGGTTCCCAGTTGCCGTCGATCAGCGGCAGGTTCGGCTGGCGCTGCAGATAGCTCGGTGCGGCGTTTGTCATCGTCTTCTCCCGAGGTGGTGCCGCCATCATAGCAAGGCAAACGGCAGCGGCAAGTCGATACTTTGTTGCAGGATCGCCTGCCACCAGCGACTCCGGTTTTCCTGGTGGCGCGGGTTTCCGCGTCCGGCCAGGCGATGCCGCAATCCGGCGATCTCTACGGGCGGCTGGATGACGTCGAGATCGCTGGCGCCAGGACATTGACGCTGGATATCGATCACACGGTGCCTTAGGCTCTGCCGAAACCGGCGATGGCGGGTTGCCGACCGGGTAGTTCGCCATCGCCATATCGGTTCAGGAGCTCGATTCCCCGCATGCGTCTCAAGTCCATCAAGCTGGCCGGCTTCAAGTCGTTCGTCGATCCGGTGACGGTGCCGTTCGACAGCAACATGACCGCCATCGTCGGACCCAACGGCTGCGGTAAATCCAACGTCATCGATGCCGTGCGCTGGGTCATGGGCGAGTCCTCCGCCAAGACCCTGCGCGGCGAGTCGATGACAGACGTCATCTTCAACGGTTCCACCGGCCGTTCTCCCGTTGGCCAGGCTTCCATCGAGCTGATCTTCGACAATCGCGACGGCGGTCTCGGCGGCGCCTATGCCGGCTACAACGAGATCGCGGTCAAGCGCCTGGTCACCCGCGAGGCCCAGTCCAGCTATTTCCTCAATGGCCAGAAATGCCGCCGTCGCGATATCGCCGACATCTTCCTGGGCACCGGCCTCGGGCCGCGCTCCTACGCGATCATCGGTCAGGGCATGATCTCCCGGCTCGTCGAAGCCCGCCCGGAAGAGTTGCGCAACACGCTGGAAGAGGCGGCGGGAATCTCCAAGTACAAGGAGCGTCGGCGGGAGACCGAAAATCGCCTGCGGCGCACCCAGGAGAACCTCGAACGCCTCGACGACATCCGCGAAGAGCTCGACAAGCAGCTCGAGCGGCTCAAGCGCCAGGCCGAAGCGGCCAAACGCTATCGCACGCTGAAAGAGGAAGAACACCGCCTGCGCGGCGAACTCGCGGTGCTGCGGGAACGTGCTCTGCGCAGCCAGCAGCGCGAAGAAGAGGCGCGTGTGCGCGACTGCGAAATCCAGGTCGAACGCGAGATTCTCGGCCAGCGTCAGTGCGAAACCCGATTGGCGGAAGGCCGGGAGGCCCATGATGCGGTGGCCGCGGAGCTGGAAACGCACCAGGCCGCGTTCTACCAGACCGGCGCCGATATCGCCCGGCTGGAGCAGTCGCTGGAACATGCCCGGCAGCGTGAGCAGCAACTCGCCGATGATCAGGAGAGCGCCCGGCGCGAGCGGGATGCGCTGGCGCAACTGGTCGAGCAGGACGAGACGCGCCGCGCGGAGCTCGATACCCGACTCGAGACGCTGTTGCCCGAAGCCGAGATCGCGGACGAATCGCTGCTGACGCTGGAGCTGCAGCTCGAAGAGGCCGAGGCCCTGGCAGACGAGCACCGGCAACAGTGGGAAGCGTTCAGCGAACGCGACCGGGATGCCCGTCACCGGGCCGAACGCGAGCAGGAGACGATCCGGCGTCTCGAACGCCAGCTCGAAGAGGCGGCCCGCGAACTGGAACGGCGACGGCAGCAGCGATCCGAACTGCCGGATGTCAGTGATCTGGAGACGGAAAGAGACGCGCTCCGGGAAGACTTGGCAATGCTGGACGAACGGCAGCAGGCGCTGGAGATTCGTCGCGAAACGCATCAGCAGTCCCGCGAGCGGGCTCGGCAAAGCCAGGCCGACACGCAGGCGGCAAGGGACGGCGAACGTGAGCGTCGGCATCGCTGCCAGGGAGAGATCGCCTCGCTGGAGGCACTGATCGATGCGGCGCTCAACGATGACGACGCCAGCCTGGCCGAACAGCTTGGCGATCATCCGCTAGGCAACGTGCCGCGAGTCGCCGAGCGTCTTCAGGTGGCGGCGGGCTGGGAGCGCACCGTGGCCTGGGTGCTCGCTCCGTGGCTCAAGGCGCGGCTGGCGGATCCGGAAACCGCTCGCGTGCCGTTGGCGTCGCTGGTCAGCGGTGAACTGCCGGTGGTCTCGGATCAGACGCCGGAGGCCGCACCGCCACGCTCGTTGGGCGCCCGGGTCGAGGGTGCCGGCGCGCTGTCGACGCTGCTGTCGGCAATTCATTGCGTCGACGACCCGGAGGCGGCCTGGCAGATGGCCGCCGACCTCCCCGCCGGGCAGAGCGTGATCACGCAGGATGGCCTGTGGCTGGGGCGGGGCTGGGCCCGACGTCTGGGCCGGGACGACGTCAACGCGGACAGCGTCCTGCTGCAGCGACAGCGTCGCGATGCGCTGATCGAGGAGATCGCGACGCTCGACGCCACGCTGGCCGAGCATGACACACGGATCGCACATTGGCAGTCCGAACTCGAGACCAGCGAAGCGGCGCTGGAAACGCTGGGGCAGGAGGAACGCGAAATCGCCCAGCAGCGTCAGGCGCAGTCGACCCGGCTGGCCACGCTGGAAAGTCGTCTCGAGCATGTCGTTTCGCGGCTGCGGGAGTTCGATGCCGAACAGGCGCAGGGTCAGGAGCGACACGCGGAGCAGGCACTGGAACTGGAAAGCGCGCGGGAGCGCTGGCAGCAGGCGCTCGATCAGGTAGAGGCCAACAGCGCCGAGCGCGACGCGCTGCAAGCGGCCCGCGAACAGAGCCAGTCCCGCCTCGCTGAGCTGCGCCAGCAACAGCAGCAGACCCGGCAGACCCAGCAGCAACTGGCGCTCGAACGTCAGCGTCTCGAGGCCCAGCGCGGCGAGCTTCGACAGCAGGCCGAGCGCAGTCGGGAACAGCTGTCGCGACTCGACGAACGTGTCGAACTGCTGCGGGAACAGCTGGAAACCTTGCGCGAACCCGACGACGATCAGCGTGAACGTCTGGCGCAACGACTCGAGACGCGATCCCAGCAGGAAGCCACGCTCAACCGTTGCCGGGATCGCGCCAATCAGATCGGCGAGACGTTGCGCCAGACCGAGGTCGAACGCCAGCAGCACGAGCGCCATCTGGAGGGGCTCCGCCAGCGGTTGCAGGAAGCGCGGATGCAGGTTCAGGCGTTGACGCTCAAGGCGGATGCACAGCAGGAGACGCTGGTGGAACAGCAGCAGGACGCCCGGAGCCTACAGGAAAATCTCGATCCCAATGCCACGGAATCCGCCTGGCAGACTCGGCTGGAGGAGACCGGCGAGCGCATTCGGCGGCTCGGCGCCATCAACCTGGCCGCGATCGAGGAGTACGAGCAGCAGGCCGAGCGCCGTGATTACCTCGAAGCCCAGCACGCCGAGCTGAGCGAAGCAATCGACACCCTGGAGCGCGCGATCAAGCGTATCGACCAGGAGACACGCACCCGTTTCAAGCAGACTTTCGAAGAAGTGAACCAGGGCCTGATGGCACTTTTTCCCCGAGTCTTCGGCGGCGGGACCGCATGGTTGACGCTCACGGGAGAGGATTTGCTGGAGACGGGCGTGGCCATCATGGCCCGTCCCCCGGGCAAGAAAAACAGCACCATTCACCTGCTTTCCGGGGGAGAGAAAGCACTGACGGCACTGTCGCTGGTATTCGCCATCTTCCAGCTCAATCCGGCACCTTTTTGCATGCTCGACGAAGTGGATGCGCCACTGGACGACGCGAATGTGGGGCGCTATGCAAAACTGGTCAAGGAAATGTCGGAAAGCGTGCAGTTCATCTTCATCACGCACAACAAGATCGCGATGGAAGCGGCCGAGCGATTGATGGGGGTGACCATGCAGGAGCCGGGCGTGTCACGCCTGGTATCGGTGGGGGTGGAAGAAGCGGCGTCGATGGCGGATACGTCCTGATACTGTCGGAAATAGCCAAACCGGCTAACGACGTAATAGGATGTCTCGCATGGGATGGAATTGAAGGGTGATTGTGGATGGGCAAAACTTCACTTGACAAAGAAAAAAAGTGGCCCATTTTTTGACAAATCACGCTATGCTAGTGTCGACATGCCATGAGCATGTTGTCCTCTTCCAGCATAGTGGCACCGCGAACAGGCAAGACGACCCATGGAACTAAGAGAGTGGCTGATCATCCTGGGGCTGGTTTTGGTGGCGACCATCGTGATCGATGGTTTCCGTCGTCTCCAGCGCCAACGTCGGGTTCCGCGCCTCGATCAGGCGCACGGAGACAGCGAAGCCGACGCCGAATCCGAAGTGGATCCGGAACAGGCGGCCCGCGAGGCCGAGGTCAACTGGGAATTGCCCAATGGAGGGGCACGTGTCGTACGTCCGGCGACGTTTGAACGCAGTGGCAACGGTTCGGAACCGATCAGGCCTTCCGAACCCAAGCGCCAGGAACGAATTCCGAAAGAGGAACTGCAGCGCAGTATCGTCGATCGCCGAACGCGCTCCTCGTTCGCCGACATGCAGCACAACGTCAAGAGCGCCGTTCGCGCGGGTGCCAAACGCGTCAGCGAATCGGCTCATCGCCTGAGCCACAAGCGTGACGCGGAAGAAACACGGGTTCAAAAGACGACGGAGCGCCACCAGGAGCCGAGTCTGGCATCTCGGGAAACCGACGTCGCCGAACCATCGAGCCAGTTGCAGATCACGACGCTGGTGCCGCCCGAGGGCGCGCCGATTTCGTATGACGGTGACCGTGTAACCAATGAGGCGCACTCGGCCGATCAGCCCGAGCCGACCCGGCCGGAACGCCGTGTCGAACCGGAGACGGCAGAAGGGTCCGCCGCGCCAGCCGAGGATGCCGACGTATCGCCACGGAACGACGTCGTGACGCAGCATCCGGCGGTGGAGCGTGCCAAGCGTCATCACGTGAGTGCCGCTCGTGCCCGCGAAACCCTGGCGCATTCCGAGGAGATCATCGTCATCAGTGTGCTGGCGAGAACCGATGACGGGTTCGACGGTGCCGATCTGCTCAACCTGATGCTGGCCTGCGGCCTGCGTTTCAGCGAGATGGGCATTTTCCATCGCTACGAGACCGAAGCGGACGACAGCGAGCTGCAATTCTCGATGGTCAACGTGGTCAAGCCGGGCGTCTTCGATCTCGACAACATGCAGGAGATCGTGACGCCGGGGGTGACCTTCCTGATGCCGCTGCCGGGCGCCAACGACACCTCGGCCGCCTTCGAGGCGATGCTGGAAACCGCGATGGTGCTGGTGCGCAATCTCGGTGGCGAGCTCAAGGACGAGAACCACAGCGTGATGACCGCCCAGACGATCGAGTTCGCGCGTCAACGGGTGCAGGAGTTCGAGCGCCGCCATCGGTTGCATCGCTATCAAGCCAATTGAGTTGGCAAAGGCTCGAAATGAGCCGGACTTGACGACGGGGCCTTTCGGGGCCCCGTCGTCGTTTCGTTTCCTCGTTCGGCCTGAGTCGGGGCTCCGCGTTACGGCAGCCGTGATCGGCTTCCGCTACAATGCGGGTCACTTTGTGCAGCGATCGAATCGAGCGTCATGAGCCAGATCCCCCAAACGGTCCTCGAGCGGGCCGATGCCCTGCGCCAGCAGTTGGACGATGCCAACTATCACTATTACGTCGAAGATCAGCCGCAGATTCCGGATATCGAGTACGACAAGCTGCTGCGCGAGCTGCAGTCGCTGGAAGCCGATCACCCCGACCTGGTGACGCCGGATTCACCGACGCAGCGTGTCGGGGCTTCGCCGGCCGAACGCTTTCGGGAAGTGACGCATGCCGTGCCGATGCTGTCGCTCGATAATGCGTTCAGCACCGAAGAGCTCGAGGCATTCGTCAAGCGTGTCGCCGACAAGCTCGAAAGCGATCCGGAAACGCTGAAGTTCTGCTGCGAACCCAAGCTCGACGGGCTGGCGGTGTCGCTGGTCTACGAGAACGGCCGGCTGGTCCAGGGCGCAACGCGTGGCGACGGGCGGACCGGCGAAGACGTCACGCTCAACCTGCGTACGCTCCACTCCATCCCCCTCAAGCTGCGGGGCAAGTCGGTGCCGCCTCTGATCGAGGTACGCGGCGAAGTCTACATGCGCCACTCGGGTTTCGAGGCGATGAACGAGCGTGCGCGGGAGAACGGCGACAAGGTCTTCGCCAACCCGCGCAATGCCGCTGCCGGTAGCCTGCGACAGTTGGATTCTGCGATTGCCGCCAAACGGCCATTGGAGTTCTGTGCCTATCAGGTCGCCCGGCTCGAGGGGGACGACAGCGCGCAATCCCATTCGGATTATCTGAAGCGATTGCGCGAGCTGGGCTTTCGCACCAGCCCGCTGCTCGATGTTGTCGAGGGTGCGAGCGGTGTCGTCTCGTTCTGCCGGACGCTGGGCGAGCAGCGCGAGACGCTCGACTACGACATCGACGGCGCCGTGCTGAAGGTCGACAGCCTGCGCGATCAGCGCGAGCTGGGCTTCGTCTCCCGCGCGCCGCGCTGGGCCATCGCCTACAAGTACCCGGCCCAGGAACAGACCACGACGCTCAACGACGTGGCGTTCCAGGTCGGCCGCGTCGGCACGCTGACGCCGGTGGCCAAGCTGGAGCCGGTGCAGGTCGCCGGCGTGACGGTCTCCAATGCCACGCTGCACAACATGGACGAGGTCGAGCGGCTTGGTGTGCGTATCGGCGATACCGTGATCGTGCGGCGAGCCGGCGACGTCATTCCGCAGATCGTCGGTGTCGTCGAGTCGCAGCGCCCGGAGGGGGCGCGTGCCATCGAGATGCCGACGGCCTGCCCGGTCTGCGGCTCGCAGATCGAGCGGCTGGAAGGCGAGGTCGCGGCGCGCTGTTCCGGTGGCCTTTACTGCCCGGCGCAGCGCAAGGAGGCGTTGAAGCACTTCGCCAGCCGGCGCGCGCTGGATATCGACGGTCTCGGCGAGAAGCTGATCGATCTGCTGGTCGAACGCGAGTGGGTCAAGACGCCGGCCGATCTGTTCCGATTGAGAGCCGAACGACTCGCCGAACTGCCCCGGCTGGCGGAAAAATCCGCGAACAACCTCGTCCATTCGCTCGAGGCGGCCAAGCACACCACGCTGGCGCGTTTCGTCTACGCCATCGGCATCCGTGAAGTGGGCGAAGCCACGGCGGCCAGCCTGGCGCGCCACTTCGGTACGCTCCAGGCGCTGCGCGAAGCCTCGCTGGAAGCCTTGAAGGCTGTCGACGACGTCGGCCCGGTAGTGGCCCACCATATCCACACGTTCTTCCGCCAGGCGCACAATCAGGAGACGCTGGACGATCTGCTGAAGGTGGGCGTGACCTGGGAAGAGGAGGCTATCGGCGAACGGCCGCAGCCGCTGGCAGGGCAGACCTGGGTGTTGACCGGCAGCCTGGAGGGCATGACTCGTGACGAAGGCAAGGCGCGCCTGCAGGCGCTCGGCGCCAAGGTCGCCGGCAGCGTCTCGAAGAAGACCGCTACCGTCGTCGCCGGGCCCGGTGCCGGCAGCAAGCTGACCAAGGCCGAAGAGCTGGGCGTCGAGGTGATCGACGAAGCCACGTTCATCGAACGGCTGAACGCATGGGAGGCAGGAACATGAGTGGACGCTTCATCGAAATCCCGCACCGCATGCTGCCCGCGGAAACGCTGGATGCGCTGCTGGAGACGTTCGTCACGCGGCAGGGGTACGACACCACCGATGTCGCGACGGACATGCATGACTGGGTGCGGGATCTCAAGCGGCAACTCGAGCGGAGCGAGTTGCTGATCGTTCACGACCTGCAGACCGAGAGCACCGAGGTGATGACCCTGGCCCAGTGGCGCAGCTTCGGGCGGGATCTGGCCGATGACGAGGAGGAAGGCTAAACGGTGCGTCCGTTTTGCCAGATGACTAATTCGAGCAGCATTTGCTTACCACTGACCGAGCATCAACCGCCCTTTTGCTCATTATTGCGAGGGGCAAGCCCCTCGCGCTCCCCTTTCTTGACGCCCCAGACGGCGAAACCCTGAACGCCAACCGCCCGCGCTCGGGTCGGCGCGAAAGGGCATCCTGCCCAACGCGCCTCTCGCGTCATCCATGACGCGAGACCCGACGCGGCGATCGTCGTTCAGCGCCGTTCTGGAAGGCGTCATCGGGTGGGGAATTCAAGCGTATCGGTTTATCAGCAAACCAAAACGGCGCCCCGTCATTAAGAACAGGGGCGCCGTTTTGCTTTGTCACCTTTCTCGATGAAGAACAGCCGTTGTCAGGTGAAGGCCACTATCAGGTGAAGGTCGCCATCAAGTAAAGAATAGCGGCACCACGATACTGGAGATCAGCAGGATCAGCGCGCCACCCAAGCGTGAGGAGATCTGGGCGAACGGCATCAACTGCATGCGCTTGGCAGCGGAGAGCACGGCCACGTCCCCGGTGCCGCCCATATTGGCCATGCACAGCCCGGCGGTGATCGCGGACTCGATCGGATAGAAGCCGACCAGCTTGCCGACCAGGCCGGCGCCGAAGGCTGCACCGGCGACGACAGCGAACACGATCAACACGTAGGTGATGGAGATGGCGTCGATCACCTGGGCGAGATCGGTGTAGGCAATGCCGATCCCGAACAGCAGGGCGAAGGTCCAGTTCTTGGCAACGAACTGGAACCACTGCGCCGCGGCGTCGTTGATCGATTCCGGCACGACGTTGGCGATCTTGAGAGCGGCGACCAGAATGATCATCAGCGCGTACGGATGCAGCGGAATGAACCCGCCCAGAATCTCGCCGCCGACGAAGAAGGTGAGTGCGGCGACGACGCCGATGCCCAGCTTGGAGAGCTCCAGCTTGCTCTCGCGCTCTTCGATTTCCACGCCCGGCATCATCTGGCCGTTGCCAGTCAGGCTCGGCATGCGGTTGGCCAGGCCGTTGAGCAGGCCGGCGATGATGATGGCGAAGACGTTACCCAGGGCCAGCGCCGGCACCAGGATGGAAATGTAGTAGCTCGCCGGCTGGCCCAGCAGCTGCTCGTAGATCTGGCTCATCGGTACGGCGCCGGCGCCCATGCCGCCGCCCATGATCGGCAGGGCGATGACGACGACAGCGTCCTGCGGCGAGAAGCCCATCATCCAGCCGACGGCGATCGCGAACAGGGCGGCGAATAGCACGGCGCAGATCAACGGCAGAGCGTAGCGCGAGCCGACCTTGACCAGCACGCGGGAGTCCATGCCCAGAATGCTGCCGGTGATCAGCGCGGCGATGTAGAAGTTGAGGAAGCCGCCGCCCTTCATGAACTGGGTCACGTTGTCGACGACGCTGGTCGGCAGCCACTGGACGTAGACCAGCGCTGCGGCGCCGAAGATGGCCAGGATCGCGCCGCCGCCAAGATAGCTCTTGACGATCGGCAGCCGATCACCGATGAAGCCCATGAGTTCGCCCAGGATCATCATCACCAGCAGGGCGCCGATCATCCCGGTCGGGATCGTGTCCGTCGCCATGGAGATGATCAGAACGAGGGTGGCGATGGCGAAAAGCGGTAGGGGAATGCCGAAGATCGGCGTCGACAGCCAGCTGTCTCGACGGCCGGAATCGGCGTGTGCAGTTTGCGTCACGGTTGAAGTCATGGTTGGCTCCCCATGGATTCTCGCCCAAAGGGCGATAAGCGGTATTCTTGCCCGGCGGGCGGTACGGTGCCGAGGATAGAGACCTCACGGTGTCGACCAAGCTTTAGGAAATTATTAAAGCCTTTATAAACTATTGAAAGAAACGCGCTCGAGAGCTGCATACACACGGCCTGGAGGGTATACCACCATGGTCTAAAGCCATGGCGGTTACCGACCGGTTACCTCGAGGGCGGCTGTTGCGGCCGGCATTGTGAAAAGGAGTGGCGGAAGATGTTCGGATTGGCTCGATGCGGCGGCAGGCTTGGCGAGATTGGAACCACGCTCCCGCCTGCGAGGAACGTGGCGTGAAACGGCTACGTCTGAGTGCCCAGATATTCATCCTGGTCGCCAGCATGATCGTGCTGACGCTGGGCGTGGCGCTGTTGCTGTTCAACTACCAGCTGCGCGCCAATCTCGAGGACACCCAGGGCGAGAGGGTGATGGGGCTGGCGGCAGTGCTGGCCGATCGCAGTGACGTCAAGACGGCGCTCTCCGCCCGCCCCATTGTCCACGATCCCGATTCCGCCTTGCGCCAGCAGATCGAGAGACTGCGCGAGCGGCTGGGGGTGGATTTCATCACCGTCATGGATCTCGATCATCTGCGCCTGACGCATCCCGATCCCGACGAGGTCGGGCGGCATTTCCGGGGTGGCGACGAAGACCCCTCGCTGGCCGGGGAATCCTACGTCTCTCGCTCGGAGGGCACGCTGGGCGTCAGCATTCGCGGATTCTCGCCGGTGCTCGATGCCGGCGGTACGGTCATCGGCGCCGTCTCGACCGGGGTCACGCTCAACCGTGTCGGCCTGTTGCTGGCCGAACGCCGCCAGGGTCTGCTGCTGGGTATCGCACTGCTGATGCTGATCGGCGCCTCGGGCGCCTGGTGCCTGGCGCGCTATATCAAGCGGATCCTGCTGGGGTTCGAGCCGCACCAGATATCCCAGTGGGTTCGGGAGCGTCAGGCGATGCTCTCCTCGCTGCACGAAGGGGTGCTGGCGATCAATGGCGAGGGAGAGATCACGCTGGTCAATCCGGCGGCTTGCCAATTGCTGGGCTCCTCGGCGGCGGCCGACGGTTCGGGGATTCCGGCCGCGACGCTGAAGGAGCTGTTCGACAGCGGCATTCCCTCGCTCGACCGCCGGCTGACGCTGAACGGGCGAGCGCTGATCGTCAATCGCGTGCCCATTCGCGGCGAACGCGGTGCCGACGGAAGCGTGGTGACGCTGCGGGATCGCAGCGAAGTGAATCGGCTCGCCGAAGAGCTGACCGGCGTCAGCCGATACGCCCAGGCGCTGCGCGCCTCCACCCATGAATTCAAGAACCGGCTGCACGTGATCCTGGGGCTCGTGCAGCTGCGCGATCTGGGGCGCCTGGAGCGTTACCTGCGCGAGCTCGACGACACCCTGATCGCGCCGGCGGCGGCCCGGATTGCCGGGGTCAGGGACCCGATCCTGGCCGGCTTTCTTCTGGCCAAGGGCAGCGAGGCCAGAGAGCGGCGAGTGGCGTTCGAGATCGATCTGGAAAGCGAGATACCCGCACCCGACGAAAGCGAGATCATCCATCTTCTGGTATCGATCATCGGCAATCTGGTGGAGAACGCGTTCGAGGCGGTGGCCGGGCGCGAGGCGCCTCAGGTGAGCCTGACACTGGGCGTCGATGCCGGCGCGCTCTCGCTGCATGTATCGGACAACGGTAAAGGCATGGCCGAAGATCAGCAGCGGCTGGCCATGAAGCAGGGAGTCTCCTCCAAGGGCGAAGGGCGAGGCTATGGGCTGGCCATGGTCAAGACGCACGTGGAATCGCTCGGTGGCTCGCTGGCCCTCTATTCGACGCTGGGGCGTGGCACGCTGGTCGAGGTGACAGTACCCTATGCCATGGCGGTAACGCGGGTAACCGACGGAGTGACGTGATCCATGCGCGTACTGGTAGTAGAAGATGATCCGATGGTGATGCGGCTCAATGTCGAGTTTCTCAATCGTATCGACGGCATCGATCTGGTGGCGCAATGCGAAGACTTGCCGGCGGCCAGGGACTTGCTGGCGCGGGAGCCGGTGGACCTGCTGCTGCTCGATGTCTATCTCCGCGAGCACAACGGCCTGTCGCTGGTACGCGACCTGCGCCGCCAGGCCAGGGATATCCAGATCGTGCTGATCACGGCGGCCTCGGAAATGGAAACCGTGCGTGAAGCCAAGCATCTCGGCGTCAGCGACTATCTGGTCAAGCCCTTCGAGTTCGAGCGCTTCAAGGAGGCCCTGACGCGCTGTCTGGATACGCACCGGCGGCTGTCGCGGCTGCCGGCGCGCGCGCACCAGCGCGATCTGGATGCGCTGTTCCGCCGCGAGTCGATTGCCGCCCAGCCGGCCCGCCCCGGCGATTTGCCCAAGGGGCTGACGGCCAATTCGCTCGCTCAGGTGGCGAGAGCCGCCGCCGAACAGGACGGGGCGCCTTTCACCACCGAGGCGCTGAGCGAGAACACCGGCATGTCGCGGGTGTCGGTGCGCAAGTACCTCAAGCATCTGGTGGATCGCGGCGTGCTCGAGGAGTCCTTCCATTACGGCCAGATCGGCCGTCCTTCCTTTACCTACCGTTGCCTCGATGGCGAGACGCTGGCGCATCTGGGAGAGACCGGCACGCCGGGCTCGTGAGGCGAGGAAACCCGATTGACGATTCCGCTGGGCAACACGGCGTCAATCGGAGGCTCCCCGGACCGCAGGTGTCGTATCAGCGCCCGCAGGGGCCGTATCAGCGCCCGCGAATCAGGTCGGCGATGATGCGTCGACCGGGGTGGAGATGATCCACCAGCTCGCGTTCCAGCGGCATCGGTTCATCGTATAGCCGCGAGGCGATCAGTTCGGCACACAGCGGAGCGCTGACCATGCCGCGGGAACCGTGCGCGGTCGTGACCCACAATCCCGGATAGTGGCTGCCGGGGCAGTCGAAGCGACGCTTGGCATCCTTGCCCAGCGCGGCGTAATTGCTGCGCCAGCGCGCGACGTCCGGCAGCGGCCCGGCGTAGGGCGTCTTGTCCGGGCTGGCGGCACGAACGCTGGCGCGGCCGCCGCAGCTGGCGGGATTGATTCCGGCAAACTGGCGGGCCAGCGCCGGAGCCGTTCGCGCCAGCTCGTCGAGGTTGCGGCGATGATCCGATTCGCGCAGCGTCGTATCGGCATCGTTGGGCGAAAAGGTCGCGCCGAAGGTGAGCATTCCGTCCCGGGCCGGCATTACGTAGCCCTCGGCGCAGAGCACGCGCTCCAGGGCCGGACCGTTGCCGGACTCGGTCTGCTGCGGTAGCGCCAGGGTGGATACCTGGCCGCGAACCGATTGCAGCGGCAGACCGTCGAGCCAGTCGTGGCTGGCGTGGCCGGTGGCGAACACGACCTGATCGACGCGCAGCGGGCTCTGGCCCAGCTGCAACTGCCAGCCGCTTTCCGTCTCCCGCAGTGAACGGAGTTCGGCCTGGTGTGTTTCGACGCCGGGCGTCGCCGCGAGGTGATGACACAGCGCCACCGGATCCACCCAGCCCGCCTGCGGATAATAGAGAGCAGCCTGGTCCAGATCGATGCCGGCGAGCGACGTGGCGTCGGCGGCCTCACTGGCGGAGACGACGGTCGACGGCAGGTCGTAGAGGTTCAGGAACCGGCGCTGGCGTTCGATGCCACGCGCATCCCCGGTCAGTTGCAGCAGCCCGCAGTCCGACCACCAGCGGCGCTGGGGATCGAGGCGCGCCAGCCAGCGCTGCGTGTAGAGCAGCGCGGCGAGATAGAAGCGGCTCTGTAGGTTGGGTTCGATCGCCAGTTTGACGTAGAGCGCGGCCTGAGGATTGCCGGAGGCCCCGGCCGCGATGCCGGTACGATCCACCAGCGTCACCCGACTGCCTCGGCGCGCCAGTGCCGCCGCCACGCTGGTGCCGGCGATACCGGCGCCGATCACGGCCACGTGCGCCGCCGGCCGGGCGGGCGGCGGCTGAAACCAGGGGGTCGCCGCTCGGGCGGGAATGGCCTCGGACGCAGGTCGCGTCGACTCGTCCCGCTCGCCGCGCAGCATCTCCCGCTTGCGGCCGAAGCCCGGCACCTTGCGCCAGTGGAAGCCGGCCGCGGCCAGGCCACGGCGAACGAATCCCGCGCAGGTGAAGGTAGCAAAGGTCGCCCCCGGCCGGCTGGCGGCGGCCATGGCCTCGAACAGCTCAAGGCGCCACATGTCGGGATTTTTCGACGGCGCGAAACCGTCGAGGAACCAGGCGTCGACCTGGCCGTCCAGCTGCGACAGGCAGTCCGCGGCATCGCCGAAGTGAAGGTCCAGGATGACGCGGGCATCCAGCTGCAGCCGGTGGACACCGGCTACCGCCGGCGGCCACTGCTCGAGCAGCGAAGCGGCCCGGGACGATAGCTGCGGCCAGCTGCGCCAGGCGCGTTCCAGCGCCTCGCGGGTGAGCGGATGCTTCTCGGTCGAGACCAGATGCAGCCTGGCCTCGGCAGGAGCGTTCTCATCGAAGCACGCCCAGGCGCACAGCATGTTGAGCCCGGTGCCGAAGCCGGTCTCGCCGATCGTGAACGGCCGCCGAGCCCGCCAGGCGGCCAGGCGTCGTGGCAGATCGTTGTTGTCGATGAAGACGAAACGGCTCTCCTCGCGGCCATCCTGACGCGAGAAATAGACATCGTCGTAAGCGGTCGAGAAGGGAGCCTCGACGTCGCCATCGTCGACACGCCAGTCCAGTTCGGCATGTCGGATGGAGTAGCGGATGGCATGGCGATGAGGAGGAACCGAGTTGCCGGTCATGGTTTCCACGTCCAGCGCCGCCAGGCAATCGCTTCAGGAAAGCCAGGCGGCGAGCTGTATAAAAATTGAACACTTTCCGCCAGGCGGCGGCTTGTCGGCGGCACGGAAAGACGTCCGCGGGATCTTAACAGTGTTATCCACAGCCATTGTGCAAAACCGTGACGCGAGCGGTTGTGGATAACGGGCGACGGGTGCTTCCGGCTTACGGCAGTACCCGCTTGAACGGCTTGACTTGCACTTGGGAGTAGACGCCGGCGGCGACGTACGGGTCGGCATCGGCCCAGCGCTGCGCGGCTTCGAGCGATTCGAACTCGGCCACGATCAGGCTGCCGCTGAAGCCGGCCTCGCCCGGGTTGTCGCTGTCGATGGCCGGATGGGGACCGGCGAGCACGAGTCGGCCTTCGTCTTTCAGCGCCTCCAGGCGTTCGACGTGCGCCGGGCGAACCGAGAGCCGCTTTTCCAGGCTGTCGTCGACATCGTCACTGATAATGGCGTAGAGCATCAGGAACCTTCCTCCGATTGTGATTGCGAAAGGTGGCGGGCCAGGAACAGGGCCTGCCCGACCACGAACAGCAGCGTCAATCCCAGCATGCCGAAAAGCTTGAAGTCGACCCAGGTCGCCTCGTCGTAGTAGCTGAAGACATAGACATTGAGCGCCGCCATGGCGAAGAAGAACAGCACCCACGCCAGATTGAGCCGCCGCCACACGGCCGCGGGCAGCGATACCGCCTTGCCCATCATCCGCTGGGTCAGCGTCTGCCCGCCGAACAGCGGCGACAGCAGAAATGCGACGCCGAACAGCGCATTGATGACGGTGGGTTTCCACTGAATGAAGGCCGGGTTGCGAAACGCGATGGTGGCGCCGGCCGAGGCGATCACGATGATCGAGGTGATCAGCAGCATCTTCTCGATGCGGCGCTGACGCCACCAGACGATGCCCAATTGCGCCACGGTAGCGGGAATCAGCACCATCGTCGCCATGATGATGTCGCCGCTCAGGTGGTACACGGCGAAGAAGATCGCGATGGGCAGAAAGTCGAACAGCAGTTTCATACGGGCTAGGCCTCTGGCGGGTGGTGGCGGCGCAGACGTTTGACCCGGCTCGTCGCGCCCGTCACCATAGTCGATCTATTCTGACAAAGACGCTGGCTGGCGTCATGCCCATGAGCGTTTTTCCCACCGATGATCGCGAGACTCGTTCGTTGACGCTGCCAGAAACGCTGGAAAGCGTTCGCGGGGTCGATCTGCACCTGCACTCCACGTCTTCCGACGGCAAGCTTTCACCCACCGAACTGGCGGACCTGTGCCATGCCCGCGGGATGACGCACGTCGCGCTGACCGACCACGACACGCTCGATGGCGTCGAGGAAGCGCGACAGCGATGCCGTCACCATGGCATCCACCTGATGGCGGCCGCCGAGCTCTCCTGCCAGTGGCGGGGCATCGCGCTTCACATCGTGGCGCTGTTGCCCCACGGCACCTCCCGCGCCCTCGATGCCGGCCTGGCGTCGCTGGCCCACGCCCGCGAGCTGCGATCCCGAGAAATTGCCCACCGTCTGGAAAAGGTCGGCCTGGACGACGGGCTCGCCAGGGCGCGGCGGGAAGCGGGAAGCGAGCGCCCGCTGGGGCGGCCGGATTTCGCGGCAGCGCTGGTCTCCGCCGGCGTGGTGCCGGATATCAAGACGGCGTTCAAACGCTACCTTGGCGCCGGCAAGCGCGGCGACGTCAGGATGCACTGGCCGGAGCTGGCGACGGTGGTCGGCTGGATTCGCGACGCCCAAGGCATCGCCGTCGTTGCGCATCCGCTGCGCTACGGCATGACCCGGCGCAAGCGCGATCTGATGTTCTCGGCCTTCATCGAAGCCGGCGGCGAAGCGGCGGAGCTGGTCAGCGGCTACCAGAATCCGGATACGACCCACGACCTGGCCCGACAGCTCGACTTCCATGGCCTGTACGGCTCGATCGGCAGCGATTTCCACTATCCCGGCGGTGCGCTGTCGCCCGGGACGATCAGTCCGCCGCCGCGCTCCCACGTCAGGCCGGTGTGGTGTCATCCGTCCCTGCGAGGCTTTGCCTGCGGCGAATGACGCGGCGTCTGTTACGCTGAAAGCGGTGACGCTCGAAATAGCGAGAGTCATCCTACGGACGACCGCTGTCATGCGTGTCGTGGCGGGTTTCCAAAGCGGTTTCAGGAGAGCGTGCAATGACCCAATTCTTCCAGATTCATTCGCAGAATCCGCAGAAGCGTCTGATCGACCAGGCTATCGAGATCCTGCGTCAGGGCGGCGTGATCGCCTATCCCACCGACTCCGGCTACGCGCTGGGCTGCCGGTTGGGCGAAAAGAAGGCGATCGAGAAGATCAAGTGGCTGCGCCAGCTCGACGACCGCCACAACTTTACCCTGGTGTGCTCCGATCTGTCGGAAATCGGCACCTACGCCAAGGTCGACAACAGCGTGTTCCGCCTGCTCAAGTCGCATACGCCCGGCGCCTACACCTTCATTCTCAGCGCCACCAGCGAAGTGCCGCGTCTGCTGTTGCATCCCAAGCGTCGTTCGATCGGCGTCCGGGTGCCGGACCACAAGATCACGCACGCCCTGCTCGATGCCCTCGGCGAGCCGCTGATGAGCGTGACGTTGATTCCGGTGGGTGAGTTCTGGCCGATGACCGATCCGGAAGAGATCCGCGAGCGCTTCGGTGCGCATCTGGAGCTGATCATCGACGGCGGTGCCTGTCAGCTCGAACCGACCACCGTGGTCGATCTGCGCGAGATCCCGCCGGTGATCGTCCGCGAAGGGCGGGGTGATTCCGAAGCCTTCCGTTAGGCGAAATCTCGAACTGCACCGTCATTTTTCCAACGCCACGGCGGTTCCACTCGCGGGAAGACGCCGTGGCGCCGGCATCTCGCTCACGCCGGTAACGGTTCAGGGGCCTCGTGTCTCGCATCGGCTATCGACCTCGCCTCGGCGTTGGGCCTGTCATCCGTGGCCGAGCTCGCCTCGACGGGCGCGGCAGGGGCGTGCGAACCCGGTAGGGACGTCGCGGCTGCGGCAGCGGATGACGATGCCACCAGCTTGAACGCATCGCAGCGTTCCTGCTGGCGCTGAGCGCGGTCGTCGAGATCCCGCGTGGCGTGGAGCGTCCGCTCCGCCAGCGCGACATTGCGCTGGGTGGCGGCATCGATGGCGTTGATGGCCTGATCGATCTGGCGAATGCCGTCGCGCTGTTGCTGGCAGGAGAGGGCGATGCCGTCCAGCAGCTCGCTGAGCCGCTGGCTGGAACCCACGGCCGTGGTCAGCGTTTCCCCGGCGCCGACCAGTACGTGGGTGCCTTGCTGCACTTGGCGATGCGTGCCTTCGATCTGCTCGCGAATCGTTCCGGCGGCCTCGGCGGAGCGAGCCGACAGGCGGCGAACCTCTTCGGCGACCACCGCGAATCCGCGCCCCTGCGTGCCAGCCCGGGCGGCCTCGACCGATGCGTTGAGTGCCAGCAGATTGGTCTGGAAAGCCAGCGAGTCGATCATGGCGATCACTTCCAGCGAGGCTTCGGAGCGGGCCTGGGCAGCCTGCATTTCACTGATCGCCGTCGAGACATGTTCCCCGCTGGAATCGATCCGGCGCTGGTTTTCCGCCGACAGGGCCCGCCCCTGATCGGCATGTTCTGCCGTGTGCGAGACGGTTGCGGTGATCTCTTCCATGCTCGCCGTGGTCTGCTGTAGCGCCTGGGCCTGCTGTCGGCTCTGATCGTTGAGGGCGTGGCTGGCGTCGGTCAATTCCAGCGCGTCGTCACGTAGTGCCCGGCTTCCCTGCTGCAGTTGAGAGACGAGATCCAGCAGTGCGAGCTGCATGGCATCCACGCCGGATTTGAGCAGTGCCATTTCGCGCACGCCGCGGGTTGACAGGCGCGTGCCGAGATCACCCTGGGCGATATCGGCGCAGTGTTTCCTGACTTCGCCAAGCGGGCGCAGCAGATGGCGCTGAAACAGGTAGAAAGCAAGCAGGACCAGCAACGCGGTGACCGCTGCGGTCGCCGATAGCCCCAGCTGCAGGCGGCTGACGTTGCGTGACATGGCCTCGGCGCCCGACGCCGCGTTGGCATTCGCGGCGGTGGTCAGCGTTGCGAGACTGGCGTCCAGCGCCGCGGTCAGTTCGTTGGCTCTCTGCACGCTGGCCTGGTAGGCCGAAACATCCCAGGCCTTGAGCGAGTCGAAACCGGGCTGTATGCCGTCATCGATCAGTGCCTGGAAGCGGCTTTGCAGATCGCGATTCGTTCGGCTCTGCTCCGAAGACGGGTCGCCCGTCGGGGAAAGGTCGGCAAGTCGCTGTGTCGCGTGAGCAAAGGTGGCTTCGGCCTGTGCCCAGGTCTTCTTGGCGGGCTTGACGCGCAGGCGGTTATAGTCGGTCTGGTAGCTGTCCAGCAGGACGCGGGTCTGCATCAGTCCCGCGTAGATTTCGCGCGCGGTGCCGAGCTGGACGACATTGAGTGTGTAGACGGAATCGAAGGCATCCCTGGCTTGCTTCATCGCCAGGTAGCTGCCGCCTCCGATCAGTGACGTCAGCAGGGCGAAGAGCAGCAGCATGGCGATGAGGCCGCCCCGCAACGTGAAACGAAACGATTTCATGACAGACTCCCGATGAATATGCACCGCCCGAGGCGGGCTCGAAGGAGTCTGTCGCGGTCATGTCACAGAATGATGACAAAAGGTCATGTTTCGCTGGCTTAGGGGCAGTGCAGAGTCAGTGCGACGGTTTACCGTCGGTGGCCGGCGTCTCGTCCTCATCGCGCGCATTCGGGTCCGGCGTCTCTTCATTGAGCCAGGTGCCGCAGAAGCGGCAATACTTGGCGTCACGCTCGTGGCCCTCGCGACCGCAGCCCGGGCAGGCTTCCTCGGAATAGCGCTCGCGCTGGATCGATCGGATCACTTCGGCCGAGAAGACCCCGGTAGGCACGGCGATGATCGAGTAGCCCAGGATCATCATGAAAGCGGAGATGAACTGCCCCAGCGGGGTCACGGGGGCGATATCGCCGTATCCCACTGTGGTCAACGTGACGATCGCCCAGTACATCGACCGCGGCATGCTGGTGAAGCCTGCCTCCGGAGGCTCGATCATATAGATGACCGAGCCGAAGATCGTGATGATCAGCAGTATCGTGGTCAGGAACAGCAGGATCTTGCGCTGGCTGCGCTGCAGTGCTTCCACCAGCATGCGGCCTTCACCGACGAACTCCATGAGTCGAAGCACGCGAAACACCCGCAAGACTCGCAATACCCGCACCACCAGCAGCGATTGCGCGCCAGGTATGAAAAGGGCGAGCCAGGTGGGGAGGATCGCCAGCAGATCGAGGATGCCATAGAAGCTGCGCAGGTAGCGCAACGGCCGCTCGAGACAGTAGAGCCTGAGGACCAGCTCCAGCGTGAAGATTAGCGTGAAGCCCCACTCCACCACGTAGAAAATCTCTCCGAAGCGCTCGTGGAGCTCGGGCACGCTGTCGAGAAAGACGGTCGCCACGCTCACCAGAATGAGCGTGATCAGCGCGATGTCGAAGGCCTTGGCCTGCGGGGTGTCCGATTCGAAGATGATCTGGAACAGCCGTTTGCGTAGCGATGAGTCGCCCGATTGCATCGATTGAGTTCCCGTCCCTGGTGTTGAGTGGCGCGGTAGGGCGCGCCTGGCAATTCGTTTACGGCATATTTCAGTTCTCGGCGTGGATACCGATAATGCCAATGATACTTAGGGTTTGCTGGATGTCATTGGCCGTCAGCTCATGCTCGTTCGAAGTTCGTCGAGTCATTGCGGCGTATCGGTACTATTTCCAACCACATGTTCCAGTCACATGTTCCAGCCACATGTCCCAGCCACATGCGATGTATCGGAACCATGCCCAGGATAAACTGACGCGAGGGTAGTATTTTCATGATCGGGTTGATTCAACGCGTTCTCATTGACCATGTCGAGGCCAACTACGGCGAAACGGCCGTGCAGTTGATCGCGGAGCGGGCGGGCGTGCCGTCGCCCGGACGACGCATCGACATGGATTACGACGATGCCGATACGCTGGCGTTCTTTGCCGCTGCCGGCGATTACCTCGAACTCGATCATGAGGCGCTGATGGCGCTGTACGCCGATCTGTTCATCCAATGGACGCGCCGACACTACCCCATGTTCTTCTCGATGGCCGAATCGGCGCAAGCCCTGCTGGGGCGCCAGCCGGCCATTCATGCGTCCCTCGGCGCCGGTGTGCGTGACCCCAAACTGCGTAGCCGGGTGAATGACAAGTTTCGGGTCGTCGAGCAGAGCGCGTCCTGGCTGGTCGTCGAATACCGCTCGCCGAATGGGCTCTGTTCGCTCTACCGCGCCATCTTCCCCCAGGTGCTCGAGGTGTATGGTCAGACCGGCGAGCTGGTCGAGACGCGCTGTCGGCATCGCGGTGACGATTGCTGTCGATTCGAAATGACGTTCGCGGAGGAGGCGGTGGCATGAGAAGAGGGCCTGGGGGTTCGGAAGAGCGCGAGCGGCACCTGCTGGCGGAGGTCGACTCCATCAGCAACCAGCTATGTCAGGCCGTGGACGGCAACTTCGAGTTCCACGTCCATACCGACAGCGACGAAATCTCGGTGCAGAAGCTGGCTCAGCTCAACAACTTCGTCCTCGATTCGGTACGGCGCACGATCCGGGATCTCCAGGCCTCACGAGACGAGCTCGAGACTCGCGTCGAGGAGCGGACGCAACGCCTGAACCTGGTGCTGACCGCCACCAACGACGGTGTCTGGGAGTGGGATATCGCCAGTGGCAACATCACGTTGTCGCAGCGCTGGTCCAGCATGCTGGGGTTGCCGTATGCCGCAGGGCAGCAGGATGTCGATGAATGGTTACGGCGGATTCACGATGACGATCGCGCCAAGGTCCAGCAGTCGCTGTACCAGCATCTCGACGGGTTGACCTCGTCGGTCAACGTGGAATACCGCATTCGCGACGCTCGCGGCAGCTGGCGAATGATGCTGTGCCGGGGATTGTGCCAGCGCGATGATCATGGTGTGGCGACTCGCATGGCCGGCACCCAGACCGATACCACCGAACAGCGACTCGTCGATCCGTTGACGCTGCTGCCCAATGGCGATTATCTCGATCTGCTGCTGCGAGAACGCCTGTCGCATTCGCCACTGTCACCGATGGCGCTGGTCAAGTTCCAGCTGCTCAACGTGGCCTCGCTGTTCGACGGCGTAGCGGTCGAGGACGCGATCACTGCGCTACGGGGGCTGGTCCAGCAGATGCGCCGCCAGTTGCCCCCGCAAGTGGCTTTGATCGCCTTGCCGGAGCATACCTTTGCGATGATTTTCGAGATCAATGACGCCGAATGGCTCGATTACGCCCTCGAACCGCTGGAGGCGCTGCTTGCGCAACCAGTGGAGATAGACGGGCAGCAGGTCTGGCTGTCGCATGTCAGCGGGGTGGCGGTATTGAGCCCGTCAGAGCCGGTGAGTGTCGACGAATGGCGCCATCGGTCGCGTCTGGCCCTGGCCAATGCACGCCAGTCGGATATCGGCTCCCGGCGCTATTACAGCGAGTCGCTGCGGCAGTGGGAGCGACAGAACAGCCAGGCCGAGCAGTTGATTCGCGGAGCGCTGGCGACTCGCGGGGTTCGCTGCTTCGTGCAGCCGATCGTCGATGTTTCGAAGGGCGAGGTGCGCTGCTTCGAGGCGCTGATGCGCCTGCAAGCGCCCGGCGGGAAAATCGTGGAGCCTGGCAGCTTCATCGAGGTCGCGGAACGCTCCGGGTTGATCTCCCCGCTATGGGAAGCGCTGATGAAGCAGGCATTGCCGATGCTCAAGGACGATGCCATCCGTCAGCGCTTCGGCGACCGCTTTCTGTTGAGCGTCAATCTCTCGACGCGCCAGCTGATGGACCCGAGCCTTCTCGACACTCTGATCGAGGCATTGGATCGCCACGGGATTCCCTGTCATCGACTCCAGATCGAAGTCACCGAAACCTCGGTGCTCAGCGATCCGGTCAAGGCGTTTCGCATTCTCGACCGGATCCGGGCTGCCGGCATCCGTGTGGCGCTGGACGACTTCGGCAGCGGCTATTCTTCGCTGGCGCAGTTGACCTCGATGCCGATGGATACGGTCAAGATCGATCGCGAGCTGGTCACGGACGTCACCACGCTGCCGCGCAAGCGCCATGTGCTGTCGGCAGTGATCGCGCTCTGTCAGCGCCTGGACTACGGCATCGTCGTGGAAGGCGTCGAGGAGTGCGAAACCCTGAAGCTTCTGTGTGAATGGGGTGTCACCGACATTCAGGGCTATGTCTACGCCCGGCCGCTATCGCTGGATCGGCTGGTCGAAGATTTCACGCTACTCGATCCCTGCGAGTTTGATACCGGTGTCGAGGAAACTAGGTATCCTGACGCCTGAGAGCCAGCCAGGCCTGGCTGTCCCAGGGAACGCTTCCCTGATTCAGGGCGGCTTGAATTCGCTCGATCGCCGGAATGCGTTCGCCATGTCGACGAGGGGCTTCCCGCCACTGGCGAACGAGCCGTTCGCACTGTGCTTCGGCGCTGGCGAGCCAGGCAGCATGCTGGCTGTCCTGCCAGTTGTCGATCGCGTCGATCAGCGTATCCACGGAGACCTCTCGGGGCGAAGACGGCTCGGGCCATCCGCTGCCCAGGCAGGCGGCACGGCTGGCCTTGCTGTGGTTGGCCGGGCGCGCCGGTAGCGGCGTCGCCTCCGGAGTCGACGGTTCGCACAAAGCCTGCGCCAGCTCCCAGAGCTGCTCGGGGCGCCCGCGCTTGAGTTCGAGCTCGAGTTCGCAAATCGGCAAACTGGCATCACCGGCGTGAATGGTGCCCTGATCCAGCGCTATCTCGATATCGCTGCCCTCGGCCTGGTAGCGCCAGAGCCGACGCTCGAAATCCGTGGTGAAAACCGGGCGCAGCGTGGCCAGATCCAGATCGGCGAGGGCGGGATGCTCGAGGGCGCGCAGCCCGTTCGCGTCCAGGCCTGCGGCATTGCACTCGACCTCATCGATCGACCACTCCCATTCGCCCCGGCTCGACAACCCGCCGCGACTCTTGGCGGCGCTCTTGAGGGTCTGCAGGCGTTGCTCTCCCTGGCGCCGGACCCGCAGCGCGACCCGGCGCGACTGCAGTATCGCCTCGGTGGTGTCGTAATACTGGTTGCCCAGGGAGACCGTGCGCGAGGCCATCTTCCGCAACAGGGGGTGATCGATCAGGCGGGCCGGACCTTCGGGCGACAGCGCCAGTTTGAGTTCGATCTCGTCGCTCATGCATGCTCCGCAGTGATTGTCTGTTCTTGGATGAAGGCCGTTCTGAATTGAAAGACCGTCCTGGACAAAAGACGAGCGCTGTCTCGAATACAAGACAGAACGTCGGTACCAACATGAATTTTTCATGACGCATCCAGATGCAATCATTATACTGACGCCGCCACTTCCAACGCATCCAGGCCACGTTATGGTGAGTACCAATCCGTTCTCGGCGCTGTTTGGACGATCGCCGTTCCAGCCGCTCCTGGCGCATATCGTCAAGACCAGCGAATGTGCCAGCCAGTTGTTGCCCTTTTTCGATGCCGCGCTGGGTGGTGATTGGGAAGAAGCGCGAAAGCACCGCGAAGCGATCACCCGTCTCGAACACGATGCGGACGAGCTCAAGACGCAGCTGCGCCTCAACCTGCCCAATACCATGTTTCTGCCCGTCTCGCGCTCCGATCTGCTGGAACTGATCAGCGTCCAGGACAAGATCGCCAACAAGGCCCGGGATATCACCGGCATCATGTTGGGGCGGAACATGATCATTCCCGAGCCGCTGGCGGAACCGATGCGCGACTATCTGCGTACCGCCGTGGCCACCGTCGACCAGGCGCGCAAGGCGCTCGAGGAGCTCGAGGACCTGCTCGAGTCCGGCTTTGGCCGCAACGTCTCCGATGTCATGCAGGAACTGATCAAGGAACTGCACGATCTCGAGCATCAGGCCGATGAACAGCAGATCGACATTCGTCGTCAGCTGTTCCAGCTCGAGGCGCAATTACCGCCGGTCGATGTCATCTTTCTCTATAAAATCATCGAATGGATCGGCGAGCTGTCCGACCGCGCCGAGCGCGTGGGCAGCCGCCTGCAGATACTGACGGCCCGCTGATCGCGGGCTTCGTCATTCTACGCCTTCGTCACGCCACTCAAGCGAATAAAAGCCTATGTCCATCATTGCGCAATACGGTGATGTCTTCATCATTCTTGCCTGTGTCTTCGGTTTCTTCATGGCATGGGGGGTTGGAGCGAACGACGTCGCCAACGCCATGGGAACCTCGGTCGGCTCCAAGGCGATCACGATCAAGCAGGCGATCATCATTGCGGTGATCTTCGAATTCCTCGGCGCCTGGCTGGCCGGCGGACAGGTCACCGAAACGATCCGCAAAGGCATCATCGATCCGGCCCTGCTCGAGAACGACCCGCAGATGCTGGTCTACGGCATGCTGGCTTCGCTGCTTGCTGCCGGCTCCTGGTTGCTGATCGCCTCGCTGAAGGGGTGGCCGGTTTCCACCACGCACTCGATCGTCGGCGCCATCGTCGGTTTCGCGGTGGCCGGGCTGGGCGTGCAATCGGTCAGCTGGGGCGCGGTGGGAACGATCGCGCTCAGTTGGGTAACGTCGCCGCTGATCGCTGGCGTGTTCTCCTTCATGCTGTTCCGTTCCGTGCAGGTGCTGATCTTCGACAACCCCGATCCGTTCGCGGCGGCCAAGCGCTATGTGCCGGGCTATATCTTCCTGGTCGGCTTCATCGTCTCGATGGTGACGCTGGTCAAGGGGCTCTCCCACGTTGGCCTGCATCTGACGTTCGGTGAAAGCCTGCTGCTGGCGGTGGCGTTCGGCGTGATCATCATGATGTTCGGCCTGCTGCTGGAAAACCGCATCAACCGTGGTGACCGCCGTGCCCGCAGCAACTATGACTTCTCCAGCGTGGAGCGCATCTTCGGCGTGCTGATGATGTTCACCGCCTGCGCCATGGCCTTCGCCCACGGCTCGAACGACGTCGCCAACGCGGTCGGCCCGCTGGCGGCGGTGATCAGCGTGGTCGAGAACGGCGGCGGCGTTTCCGGCGCTGCCGCCATGCCGTGGTGGGTGCTGGTGCTCGGCGGCGGCGGGATCGTGGTCGGCCTGGTGACCTACGGCCACAAGGTCATCGCCACCGTCGGTACCGGCATCACCGAGCTGACCCCGAGTCGCGGTTTCGCCGCGACGCTCTCTGCCGCGTCGACCGTGGTGCTGGCCTCCGGTACCGGGCTGCCGATCTCGACCACGCACACCCTGGTCGGCGCCGTGCTCGGCGTGGGGCTGGCTCGCGGCATGGCGGCGCTCAATCTGCGCGTGCTCGGCACGATCGTCCTCTCCTGGCTGATCACGCTGCCGGCTGGCGCGGTGCTTTCCATCGCCTTCTTTTTCATGTTCAAGGGCATGTTCGGCTAGGATCTGAAAACTGTCTGCGCTCGGTAATACCGCGTTCAAAATCGGCTTAGAATGCTCATTTACAGCTTGTAAGCTCCGCTTCTGCGCCGATTTCCGCCTTGTCTTGCCTTCGCTCGCCGACTTTTCAGGAAGCAGGATTCTGGGCCAGTGCGTAAAGCTGGTCATGGCTCATGGACGCTCTGGTATAGTTCGAGGCAGGCCCCACGCGGGTCATGCCTCATAGCCAACAGCCGGAGCGTCTAATCCTTGGACTCGCGTTTTCCCTTCGTCGACTGGTTTCGCCATTCATCGCCCTACGTCAACGCCCACCGTGGCAAGACCTTCGTCATCCTGGTGGAAGGCGAAGCGATGGCGTCGTCGCGACGCAGCCAGCTGCTGCAGGATCTGGCGCTGCTGCATACGCTCGGCGTTCGGGTCGTGCTGGTCTACGGCATCCGGCCGCAGGTCGGTGCCTCGCTGGAAGCCGCCGGTATCACGCCGGTGCGCATCGAGGGGCGCTGGGTCGCCGATCGCCAGATCATGGATCACGTCGAACGCATCGCCGCGGTAAACCGTCTCGATCTCGAAGCCCAGCTCTCGCTGGGGTTGCCCAACACGCCGCTGCATGGTGTCGAGCTTACCGCCGTCTCCGGCAATCTGGTGACGGCGAAACCGCTGGGCGTGCGCGGCGGGGTGGATTTCGATCACAGCGGTGAAGTTCGCCGCGTGCGCAGCCAGGCGATCGAGAGCCTGCTCGCCGGCGGCAATCTGGTGATCCTGCCGCCGCTGGGATACTCCCGCACCGGCGAGGTCTTCGATCTCGACGCCTCGGAGATCGCCCAGCATGTCGCGGTGTCGCTCAAGGCGGATAAATTGATTCTGCTGGGAGAGTCGGCCGGGCTGCACGACGACAGCGGCCAGCTCCAGCGCCAGCTGACACCTGATGAAGCCGACGCCCTGCGCGAACGGGAGGCGCCCGGCAGCGAGCTCGCCCGCCATCTGGGCGCGGCCTGCGGCGCGGCCCGCCACGGTGTCGGCCGTACGCACCTGCTTTCCTGGCACGACCACGACGCGCTACTTGGTGAGCTGTTCACCCGCGACGGGGTCGGCACCATGATCACCCAGAATCGCTACGAGCAGTTGCGGCAGGCGGTACTGGACGATGTCGGCGGCCTGCTCGCGCTGCTCAAGCCGCTCGAGGCCAGCGGCATGCTGGTCGCCCGAACCCGGGAGCGGCTGGAGCACGAGATCGACGATTACGTCGTGATCGACCGCGACGGCATGGCGATCGGCTGCGCGGCGCTGCATGGCTACGCCGACGCCAGAATGGGCGAACTGGCCTGCCTGGCCGTACATGACGACTATCGGCGTGGCGCCCGGGGAGAGATGCTGCTTGCCGAGATCGAGCGTCGTGCCCGGCGACAAGGGCTGACGCAGCTGTTCGCCCTGACCACGCATACCACGCATTGGTTCGTCGAACGCGGCTTTTCCCTGGCCACCCCGGAAGCGCTCCCCGCGCTGAAGCGCGAGACCTATAATCAGGCCCGGCGCTCCAAGGTCTTGCTGAAGTCTCTGTAAAGCGACACCTCTGGCAGCGTATATCGCGCTTTGGCGTATCCAAATGGAGACGCTTTAACTATCTGATTTTTAGCTTTTATTCTGAATCGGGCGAAAAGGTGTCTGCTTATGGAGACGTTTTTGAGCCCGTTTTTTCGTTTCACCGGGGCAAAGATTGGCGGCAACCCGTCGTCGAATAAAGGGATGTCTATAAATTATTGATTTTAAGTTCTTTTTATAAAACTGGCACGGCTATCGCAATACTGTTCACCGAGAGCGACGAGATGGCCTCTCCGGAAGTCATCTCGCCGGGTCTTCTCAGGCCCCCAACTACCCTGTGCAGGGCCTGGCAAGATTCGACAGCGTCTGCTCCACGCGATGTGTGACTTAGGTTGCGATGAGACGGGTGCGGCCCATCGGGCAAGGAGATGCACCATTAGGGCAAGGATGCCCCGGCAAGGATGCCTTCCCCCTCGAAAGAGGGGACCCATTGCGACCGGGCGCAGCGTTTTCCGAAACGTTCTTCGTAACACGCTTTCGGCAAGCCAAGCGACCGGTTCAGACACGAAGCAGGCGGCTCGCCGCCACGGTATTCGAGAGCCCCTGAATGGCCGAATCGAGTACCGGCTTCGGGGCCTTCGGGGCTTTTTAGCCCTTCGGGGCTCTCGGGCCCTTCGGGCCACGGGAGCGATCTCGAATGACTGATTCAGGCAGTGTTTCAAGGTCGTTCTCGACCCTTCAGTTCCCTGCGTACCTTGGGCCGGCTCTGCCGGCCTTCTTTTTTTTGTACGGGTTTCCAGAACCTGCCACTTATGGCCCGAATGGGCATTCAATAATAATGCTATTCTTGCGGAACGATCCATGACCCCGATGGGCATCCTGCATAGAGCCATTTTCATGACCACCAAGCTCTCCCGACGCTGGCGTCCTCGCTCGCTACTGCAACTCGTGTTGCTGGCTTTCGTTGTCGTCATGTTGCCGATAGCGGTGCTGATGTTTCAGGCCGGGCAGGCGCTGTCACAGCTTTCGACGCTTGCCGACCAGAGCGCCCGGGAAGCCGTCGAAGAGACGCGTCGGGCGCGCATGTTGAGTACGCTGGCGCTGCAGATGGAGCGCAGCGCCCGCCAGTACGCAGTCATCGAGGAAGAAGGGCTGCGCGACATCTACGATCAGAAGGTTCGACAGTTCGGCGAGCTGCTGCAACAGCACGAGTCGTTGATGCGCGATAACCCGGATTTCCAGTCGCTGGCAGAGCGCTATGAGCAGTTGCGGTATCTGCCTCAGGCCTCGGTTGGCGACATGGATGCTTTCCTGGAGCGGTTCTCCGGTTTTGCCTCCGAGTCCGACGCGGTAAGGGATGCCACCAACGATCTGATCGATACGCGCATCGCCGACATTCGCGAGCAGGCGGATGCGGTCAAGGCACGGCTGTGGATGCAGACCGCTGCCCTGGTTTCCGCCAGCTTGATGCTGATGCTGTTCTTCACCTGGTTGATCACGCGCCCCATCCGCCAGCTCGAACGGCGTATCTTCGGCCTGGGTAGCGGCGAATGCAGCGACACGCCGATCCGTATTCAAGGCCCGGCGGAGCTGGTCCAGCTGGGGGATCGGCTGACCTGGCTGTCCGGGCGGCTATCGGAGCTGGAAGCCCAGAAGCAGCAGTTTCTGCGCCATATGTCGCACGAGCTGAAAACGCCGCTGACCAGCGTCCGGGAAGGGACCTCGCTGTTGTCCGACGGCGTGGCCGGCGAGCTCAACGAGCGCCAGAGTGAAGTCGTCAGGCTGATCGACGAGAACGGGCAGGAACTGCAGACCTTGATCGAGCAGCTACTGGACTACAATCTGCTGCAGAACAGCCGCCGAATGAAAGTCACGGCGTTCGATGTTGCGACGGTGATTCAGGAAGTGCTGTCCAAGCACCGGCTGGCGCTCGACAACAAGGGGATGCGCGTCAAGAGCCCGCATCATCCGTTGAAGTGGCAGGCAGACCGTGAGCGAACGGCGCGCGTGCTGGACAACCTGATTTCGAACGCCATCGCCTATGGCGACGACGGCGGCCAACTGGTGATTCGTGTCGCGAATCAGCGCGATTGGCTGATGCTGGATGTCGCCAACAGCGGCGAACCCATTGCCGAGGCCGATCGCGAGCACCTGTTCGAAGCCTTCTACCAGGGCAGCGTGAGGCGCAAGGGGCCGTTGAAGGGGTCGGGCATCGGGCTCTCGGTCGCCGCAGACTGCGCCAAGTTGCAGGATGGCCAACTGGCGTTGGTGGACGATGCCGAGCTGCCTGTCTGCTTTCGTCTTACCCTGCCGTGGGCGGATTTCCCGACGCATGGAACGCAGTACGAGCAATACGAAAATGACGCCGCCCCGGACGAGACGCTGCCGGGCGGTGATTCAAGGAAGGAAACATGGTCAGTCAAATGAGAACGACGCTTGCCCTGTTCGGCGTGATGGCGCTGGCAGGCTGTCAGTCCCTTACCAGTGAGCCCGTGCCCTACGGCTGCGGCGAGATCCCGACCTACGCCGACAACGTATGTCTGGTCGATACCTGGGTCGAGTTCGGCCTGCAAGCGCAGCGCGGGGATGACGACTGGCGCGAAGAGACCCTGGCCAGGGTCGGCCAGGGCCGCATGGATCAGAAGGCCGTGCGCGCCGTGGTGCTCTCCTGGGATGGCCCCGGCGAGTGGCGGGAAGCCTCCGATCTCTATAAGGCCTCCATCGACGCCGCGCCTTCCCGATTGCAGCCGCTGCTTCGGCAGTGGTTGAACGGTCTGGAAGCGCGGCGACAGCTCTATGCGCAGCGGGGTGCGAGCCAGGGCGGCCGGCGCGACGATACGCAGGCACTGAAAGACGAAAACGAGAAACTAAAACAACAACTCCAGGAGATGTCGGACAAGCTGGATGCATTGACCGATATCGAGCGGACCATCAACGCACGCGATTGATCTCCGAGGACGCTCGCGACCGATCTTCGAATAAGATCCCCGCGAATATCAACACACACGTAAAAACCAGGCCATCCGTGCGATCCAGCAATACCGGTGTCGCACGACCGCGTCACATCGAGCGTGACACGCCTTTATCGGCATCGATAAGGTGAAGCGGTGGCAGGAGGTGCCCATCCCATGTCATTGAATATCGAAACACCCAAGACCCGACCGGTGAGAACCCCGGCCATGCAACCGGGCAAGAGCAGCAACACCGCCCACATTCTCCTGGTCGACGACGACACCAGCCTGCTCAAGCTGCTGGGCATGCGCCTGGAAAGCCGCGGCTTCCGGGTGACCACGGCGGAGAGCGGTCGCGAAGCGCTGACCCACATCGAAGAGACCTCGCCGGATCTGGTGCTGTCCGATCTGCGCATGGACGAAATGGATGGTCTGACCCTGTTCCACGAGCTGCAGCGGCGGGTGCCGGGCATCCCGGTGATCATTCTCACCGCCCACGGTTCGATTCCGGATGCCGTCAGCGCCACGCGACAGGGCGTGTTCAGCTTCCTGACCAAGCCGGTCGATCGCGACGAACTGTTCGAAGCGATCGACGAAGCGCTCAAGCAGGCCCCGACCACGCGAGGCGAGGGCGGCGAAGCGTGGCGTTCGAAGATCATTACCCGCAGCCCGCAGATGGAGCGCGTGCTCGAACAGGCCTACATGGTCGCCGCCTCCGATGTCAGCGTGCTGGTGACTGGCCCCAGTGGTACAGGCAAGGAGCTTCTCGCCAACGCCATGCATCAGGCCAGCTCGCGTGCCGACAAGCCGTTCGTGGCGATCAACTGCGGCGCACTGCCCGAGCAATTGCTGGAAAGCGAGCTGTTCGGTCACGCCCGCGGCGCCTTCACCGGCGCGGTCAGCCAGCATGAAGGGCTGTTCCTGGCTGCCGACGGCGGCACGCTGTTCCTCGACGAGATCGGCGACATGCCGCTGCCGCTGCAGGTCAAGCTGCTGCGCGTCTTGCAGGAGCGCCAGGTTCGCCCGTTGGGCAGCACCAAGTCGTTTCCGATCGACGTGCGGATCATCTCCGCCACCCACCGGGATCTCGATCGCGCCATGCACGAAGGCGACTTCCGCGAGGATCTCTACTACCGCCTCAACGTGGTCAATCTCAAGCTGCCGCCGCTGCGGGAGCGAGCCGAGGATATTCCGCTGCTGGCCAAGCACATGGTGGCCCAGGTTTCGGCGCGGCATAAACCGTTCGTCAAAGGCTTCTCGCCGGAAGCGCTCAACCTGCTCGCCTCCAGCGGCTGGCCCGGCAACGTTCGCCAGCTCGTCAACGTGGTCGAGCAGTGCGTCGCCCTGACCAGCACGCCGATGATTCCGGAAGCGCTGGTGTCGCAGGCGCTGGCCGCCGAGGAGAACGCGCTGCCCTCGTTCAGCGAGGCGCGCGCCGGGTTCGAACGCAGCTACCTGATCAAGGTGCTCAAGATCACCGAGGGCAACGTCACCCAGGCGGCGCGCATCGCCGGACGCAACCGCACCGACTTCTACAAGCTGCTCGCACGTCACGATCTCGATCCCGGCACCTTCAAGCCGAGCGCGATGCCGGATCCGGCGGATTGATCGGTTGCCACGCGCCGCCAGGTCGTTGGTGATAGACGCTGAGATAGAGCCGGAGACAAAAGAGAGCCACCGTCGGCAATGAACTGCCGGCGGTGGCTTTTTGGCTGGTGGCCTGTCGTCGATTACCGAGCGGTAATTTCCTGCGGAAAATGGCGGTTAGATACCAATTTATTCCCGAGCGGTAACTTCTCCTTCCCCAATCTGCCTCAGCGCTTCAACCGTCGCTTCACTTCCAGCTTCAGGCGGCCTTCGCCGAGGCGGGCGGTCAGCGTCTGGCCGGGCTGGGTCTGGCTGGCGGCGCGGACGACCTGGCCGGTGTCGTCCTGCAGGATCGAATAGCCTCGGCCCAGCACGGCCAGCGGACTGACCGCATTGAGCTCGCGGGCGATTCCCTGCAGGTGCTGGCGCTCCTGCTGCAGTTTTCGCCGCTGGCCGGCCTCCAGCCGTTGCCGTAGCTGTTCGACCCGCTCGCGAGCCTGGCGCAGCGTCCGGCTCGGATCGTGCAGCGTGAAGCGCCGGGTGGCGGCGTCCAGCCGTTGGTGATCCCGTTGCAGGCGCTGGCGCATCGCCAGTTGCAGCCGACGATCCAGCCCCGCCAGATGCTGACGCTGTTGAGCCAGGCGTTCGCCGGGATGGCGCAGCCTAGCACGCAGATGATCGAGCCGTTGGGACTCGGCGTTGAAGCGCCCGCGCCACGCCTGGTGAAGCCTTCTCCGCTGCTGATTCAGCGTCGCCTCGAGATCGCGGCGATCCGGCACCAGCCGTTCGGCGGCGGCGGAAGGCGTCGGCGCGCGGACATCGGCGGCGAACTCGGCCAGCGTCACGTCGACCTCGTGGCCGATGGCCGCCATCACCGGCAAATTCGAATGGAAGATCGCCCGCGCCAGATGCTCGTCGTTGAACGCCCACAGGTCTTCCAGGCTGCCGCCGCCGCGAGTGATCAGAATCGCATCGAAGGGATCGGCCACCGAACGCTCGGCATCCTTTCGCGCCTGACGATTAACCAGGGCCAACGCACGGATCAGCGCCGGTGGCGCCTCGCGACCCTGAACCGGCGACGGAAATACGCTGACGCGCACCATCGGCCAGCGCGCCCGCAGCACTGCGAGCACATCGCGAATCGCCGCGCCGGTGGGTGAGGTGATCAGCGCCAGATGGCGGGGCGGGTAGGGCAGCGGCCGGGCGTTGGCGAATACGCCCTCGGCGCTCAGCTGTCGTTTGAGCCGCTCGTAAGCCGCCATCAGCTCGCCTTCGCCGCTGGGCTGCACGGCATCGACGATCAACTGGTAATCGCCCCGCGGCTCGAAGATCGACACCCGCCCGCGCACCTTGATCCGGTCGCCATCCTTCAACGGCGTGCGGGAAAGGCTCGCCCGGTTGCGGAAGAACGCGCACCTGAGCTGCGCCCTGGCATCCTTCAGCGTGAAGTAGATGTGGCCGGAAGCGGGCCGCGCCAGCCCGGAAATCTCCCCCTCGACCCAGCAGTCGCCGAAGCCTCGCTCCAGCATCTGGCGGGCCTGGCGGTTGAGATCGCTGACGGAGATCGCCTGCGGCGACGGCGTTGTCGTGAACGCGGACATGGCGTGATCCGGAAAGAGAACGTGTGAATGACGAATGGCGGCCAGACTAACACGAAGCCGCCCGGCATCGCCCCGACTCGACGACACGACACGACCCGCGACTGCCATTGAGCAGCGTCGGCCAAGCGACTATAATGCGCGATTAACTTTTCGCGGCTCCCGGTTCATTGCCGAGTCCACACTGCAAGAACGGTCCCCAGGGGCTTGTCCCAGGGCATTCACCTTCAAGGACCATCGCGGTGCCGCAGGCTGTCACAGGCTCCCCACCACCTGCCAAATTGGGTTTCCGACCATGCTACGTATAGCGCAAGAAGCTCTTACGTTCGATGACGTATTACTCGTACCCCGCTACTCGGATGTCCTGCCCAGAGACGTCGACCTCAAATCCCGCCTGACCCGCAACCTGACCCTGAACATTCCGCTGCTCTCTTCGGCCATGGATACCGTGACCGAAGCGCGTCTGGCGATTGCCATGGCCCAGGAAGGCGGCATCGGCATCATTCACAAGAGCATGTCGATCAACCAGCAGGCCGCCGAGGTCCGCAAGGTCAAGAAGCACGAAAGCGTCATCGTCAAGGACCCGGTCACCGTCGGTCCCAACGCCAAGCTGCAGGACCTGCTGGAGATGGCCTCCGAGTACGGCTATTCCGGCTTCCCGGTGGTCGAGGGCGAGACCCTGGTCGGTATCGTCACCGGGCGTGACATGCGTTTCCAGCCGGATCACAGCGACAGCGTCGAAGCGATCATGACCCCGCGCGACAAGCTGGTCACCGTGCTCGAAGGCACCCCGCTGGACGTGATCAAGTCCAAGCTGCAGGAAAACCGCATCGAGAAGATCCTGGTCGTCGACAAGGACTTCCACCTGCGCGGTCTCGTCACCGTGCGTGACATCGAAAAGGCCCGCACCTACCCGAACGCCGCCAAGGATGCCGATGGCCGTCTGCTGGTCGGCGCCGCCGTCGGCACCGGCCCGGAAACCCCGGACCGCATCGCCGCGCTGGTCGAAGCCGGCGTTGACGTACTGGTCGTCGATACCGCCCACGGCCACTCCAAGGGCGTCATCGAGCGCGTGCGCTGGGTGAAGGAGCACTACCCGGAGCTGCAGGTGATCGGCGGCAACATCGCCACCGGCGAAGCTGCCGTGGCGCTGGCCGAAGCCGGCGCCGACGCGGTCAAGGTCGGCATCGGCCCCGGCTCCATCTGCACCACCCGCGTCGTCACCGGCGTCGGCGTTTTGCAGATCACCGCCGTCGCCAACGTCGCCGAAGCGCTCAAGCCGTTCGACATCCCGCTGATCGCCGATGGCGGCGTGCGCTACTCCGGGGATATCGCCAAGGCGATCGTCGCTGGCGCCAGCACCGTCATGCTCGGCAGCATGCTCGCCGGCACCGAAGAAGCGCCGGGTGAAGTCGAACTGTTCCAGGGCCGGACCTACAAGGCCTATCGCGGCATGGGCTCCATGGGCGCGATGTCCCAGACCCAGGGCTCCTCGGATCGCTACTTCCAGAGCAAGGACGAAGGCGTCGAGAAGCTGGTGCCGGAAGGCATCGAAGGCCGCGTGCCCTACAAGGGCCAGATGAGCGCCATCGTTCACCAGATGATGGGCGGCCTGCGCGCCTCCATGGGCTACACCGGCTGCCATAACATCGACGAGATGCGCACCCAGCCGGAGTTCGTCAAGATCACCGGCGCGGGCATTACCGAATCCCACGTGCATGACGTGCAGATTACGAAAGAAGCTCCCAATTATCGCGGAGCCTGATTGACCCGTTAGTCGGAAGAGGGAAGGGAGAAGTGGGAAGTGCATCTTTCCTCTTCGCTCTTTCCTCTTCATTCTTTTCCGGCCGTGCTTTTGTCTCGGCAATTGAAACCATTACGGCGGTGGCCCCTTCATGACCGACATCCATTCGCACAAGATCCTGATCCTCGACTTCGGCTCCCAGTACACGCAGCTGATCGCCCGTCGCGTGCGCGAGATCGGGGTTTATTCCGAGATCCGCGCCTTCGATATCACCGAAGAAGAGATCCGCGAATACAACCCCAACGGCATCATCCTCTCCGGCGGGCCGGAGTCGGTCTCCGAACTGGGTTCGCCGCGGGCGCCCAAGTGCGTGTTCGAGATGGGCCTGCCGGTCTTCGGCATCTGCTACGGCATGCAGACCATGGCGGAACAGCTCGGCGGCGCGACTGAAGGCTCCAACAAGCGCGAGTTCGGCTACGCCCAGATCAACGTGTCTGGTGAAGACGACCTGCTCGGCGGGATCATGGATCATGTCGGCCACGACGGCGGGGCACTGCTGGACGTGTGGATGAGCCACGGCGACAAGGTCGCCCGCGCCCCGGCGGAATTCACCGTCACCGCCTCCACGCCGAGCTGCCCGATCGCCGCCATGACCTGGCCGGAAAAGCGCTTCTACGGCGTGCAGTTCCACCCGGAAGTGACCCACACCCTGCAGGGCCAGCGCATTCTCGAGCGCTTCGTGCTGGATATCTGCAAGGCCGAACGCCTGTGGACCCCGGCGCAGATCATCGAAGACCTGACCGAGCGCGTCCGCGAACAGGTCGGCGACCGCCACGTGCTGCTCGGCCTCTCCGGCGGGGTGGATTCCTCCGTCGTCGCCGCGCTGCTGCACAAGGCGATCGGCGATCAGCTCACCTGCGTGTTCGTTGACAACGGCCTGCTGCGCAAGCAGGAAGGCGACCAGGTGATGGAAACCTTCGGCCAGCACATGGGCGTCAAGGTGATCCGCGTCGATGCGGAAGACGAGTTCCTCACCAAGCTGAAAGGGGAGAACGACCCCGAAGCCAAGCGCAAGATCATCGGCAACACCTTCATCGACGTGTTCGACCGGGAAGCGACCAAGATCGATGGTGTCGAATTCCTCGCCCAGGGCACCATCTACCCGGACGTGATCGAATCCGCCGCCAGCAAGACCGGCAAGGCCCACGTGATCAAGTCGCATCACAACGTCGGCGGCCTGCCCGAGACCATGAAGCTCAAGCTGGTCGAACCGCTGCGGGAACTGTTCAAGGACGAAGTGCGCAAGCTCGGCCTCGAGCTCGGCCTGCCGTACGACATGGTCTACCGCCATCCGTTCCCGGGGCCGGGCCTCGGCGTGCGTATTCTGGGTGAAGTGAAGAAAGAGTACGCCGACATCCTGCGGGAAGCCGACGCCATCTTCATCGAGGAACTGCACAACTTTGAGTGGTACCACAAGACCAGCCAGGCGTTCGCCGTGTTCCTGCCGGTGAAATCCGTTGGCGTGGTCGGCGACGGCCGCCGCTACGAGTGGGTCATCGCCCTACGCGCCGTCGAAACCATCGACTTCATGACCGCAAGATGGGCCCACCTGCCGTATGAGCTGCTGGAGAAAGTCTCCAACCGCATCATCAACGAGATCAGTGGCGTCTCCCGCGTGACCTACGACGTCAGCAGCAAGCCGCCCGCGACGATTGAGTGGGAGTGAGCAGTCGGATAGGGCGGGCGAGAGCCATCTAGCCCCACCGCATCACCCGCCTCATACGAAAGCCTGCCTTTACCGGCAGGCTTTTTTGTTGCAAAACGTTATCATGCTACGCTTTGTCTGAAAAATGATGTCTTGCTAGCCTTTCCTCCCTCAGACTTGGAGGTATTGTCATGGCAGGACGTTACGAGATTTCCGATCAGGGTTGGACATTGATTGAAGATATCGTTTCGCCTGGCACGCCCGCTGGGCGTGGACGCCCACGCCGCGATGACCGGCAGATGCTCAACGGCATCTTCTGGATCCTCTGTTCCGGCGCCAAATGGCGGGATCTGCCCGAACGCTTCGGCCCATGGAAAACGGTCTACCAGCGCTTTCGTCAGTGGCGAGATGACGGCACACTCGAACGCAGCCTGTCACGCCTTCACCTGAAGCTTCGGGAAGATGGTTACATGGATCTCGATACCTGGATGGTGGACTCCACCTCGATTCGAGCGACTCGCTCTGCCGCTGGTGGCAGTAAAAAAGGGGCTCTGGAGAACGGGTAGGCCATGCGCTTGGACGAAGCCGAGGCGGCCTGACCACCAAGATTCACCTGGTTTGCGATGCCAATGGCGTTCCCCTGAGCTTCCTGCTATCGCCTGGTCAGCATGCCGATTCACGCTATCTCGTTCCTGTCATGGAGCAGATCCGCTTGCCAGGTCATACGGGACGTCCCCGCAAGCGCTGCCGCCATCTGCTGGCCGACCGAGGTTACGATAGTGATCGATTGCGTCGCTACTGCGACCGGTACGGAATACGACCGACGATCCGGCACCGACAGATGCACCGTCGCCCCAAGCCAGGACTACCCCGCCTGTTCGAGCGCCCGCGTTATCGGCGTCGCAATGTGATAGAGCGTCTATTTGGCTGGATGAAGGAAAAGCGGCGACTTTGTACTCGCTACGACAAGCTGGCAAAAAGTTACCGTGCCATGGTCACGCTGGCCTGCATCGAGCGCTGTTTACGGGTCTATTTTTCAGACAGAGCGTAGCACGTTGTGAGCTTGGGGCGCGGCTACGCTTCAGTCTGCGAACCATGGTTGGGCAGTTCCTCTCCCTGACGAGTAGCCGCGCGGACAAAGGCGGTCGGGGATTGGCCGAGCGCCTTGCGGAACATGCTGGAGAAGGCGCCGGGGCTGTCGTAGCCGAGTTCCAGCGCGGTACGGGTAACGGAACAGCCGGAGAGCAGTCTGGGGAGGGCGGCCATCAGGCAGGCCTGCTGGCGCCATACGCCGAAGGACATGCCGGTCTGCTGACGGAACAGGCGATTGAAGGTGCGTTGGCTGCGGTGCAGTTGCCGCGCCCACTCCTCGGGCAGGCTACGGATATGCGGCCTCCCGAGAAAGTCTCTACACAGGCTGGCTAGTTGTGGGTCGCGGGGCAAAGGCGCAAACAGCGGCAGCGATGGTGCCAGTTGGAGCTCGTGCAGCAGAAGTTGGGCGAGGGCACCGTCGCGACCGCTCTCGTCATAGAGCGCGGGCATGTTGGCGGAGGCCAGCAGCAGATGATGAAGGAGTGGCGACACGACCAGCACTTCGCAACTGGGGGAGGGGCGCGGCGCCGCGTAGGGCTCGATATACAGGCTGCGGGTACTGACGCCGTTCATCCGCACTCGGTGGCGCTTGCCCGCCGGCAACCAGACGCCACTATAAGGCGGCACCATCCAGGTGCCGTCATCGGTATCCACTTCCATCAAGCCTGTCATGCCGTAGAGAAACTGGGCGCGGCGATGGGTATGAAAGTCGAGAAGGGTGCAGGGACTGTAGTCGGTGCCGATGGCTACGATGGGCCGGGCTACGCGATCCACGTCCGCCAGAGGGATATTGAGCATTGTCGTCAGCGTGGCCGAAATACAACGATTATTGGCCAGGCGACGAATGTCGGCCACCCCTCATCGGAATATCGTTCCTGTCGTTGAGTTCAATCAGGAGCGTTCCGATGTATGGCCTATTGCTTCTCTGCGGCGGGCTGGCCGGTGTGACGACCGTGCTGTTCGGTTTCGGTGGCGGCTTCGTCGTCGTTCCCTTGATGGTTACCTTGTTGATTGCCGTGCACGGGCTGGATAGCGCGACCGGGCAGGCGGCCATGCATATCGCGGTCGCCACTTCGACCGCGCTGATGATCTTCGCTGCCTCCCTGTCGACATGGCGTCACCATCGGCGGCGAACCGTGCAATGGCGCCTGGTGCGTCCGCTGGTGGGTTATATCGCCATCGGTGCCGTGCTCGGGGCGGCCGCGGCGGTGTCGGTGAGTGGAGAGTGGGTGCGCTGGATGTTCATCGGCTATCTGGCGATCACGATTGCGGACGCCATCCTGCGGCCCGGTTTTCTGCACCAGGCGAGTGGGGAGGTTCGTCCCATGGGCCGTCTGACGACGGTGATGACAGGCATCTTCATCGGCATGGTCGCCGCCCTTCTGGGCGTGGGCGGGAGCGTGATGACCGTGCCGCTGATGCGCCGCAGAGGGGCCAGCATGACGGCGGCCACGGCGATGGCCAATCCGTTGTCGCTGCCCATGGCGATCAGTGGCACCGCCGCCTATGTGCTGTTGTCGGCCAGCGATACCTCGCTGGGCGCCTGGTATGCGGGATACGTGGATCTGCGCGCCTTGCTGGCGCTGGCGGTGGGGTCGTGGCTCGGCATTCGCCTGGCGTCGCGATGGATCGGGCGCATTCCCGATCGCGTTCATGCCGGGGTCTACCTGCTACTGCTGACGGTCGTGCTGGCGGTGATGGTCGTCATGAGCTGAGACGATTCGGATTTTCACGACGGCGGCTGAGCGAATACGTTCCATAATCAGGGGGTCCCTTGGCGTAGGCGGCAAGTGGCCAGCCGGCAGGCTGCCAAAGCTTTCAATGTCGTCGCGCCAGCTGCAATGCTTGGGATTATTCGTAATCATCTATATTTGAGGTAAAAAATCCAATAAATGTTCAAATATGGCATATTGGTATAGCGTTGCGCTTGATTTGCTTCTGTTGAGGTGGTCAAATTTGAATCTTAAAAAGAATCTATAGTTCATATTTGGATGGTTTGGGTATGGTGTCTTCAGGTTCCAATCGCTCTGGCAGCCAGGTTGCAATGCCGCCTCCCGTGGCGCGTGCCCTGAGTAATCTCGGCCATGATCTATCAACGGCTCGCCGCATGCGTCGATTGACGCAGGAAGACCTGGCGCAGCGTATGGGGACATCACTCAGTACGGTCCGACGCATGGAAGATGGTTACCCTGGGACCGCATTGCACACGTTCCTGCGCGCCCTGCATGTGCTTGGTCGCCTCGAGGATGTGGTCAGGGTCATGGCGCTGGAACAAGACACATTAGGCCTGGAACTGGCGAAGGAACAGTTGCCCCAACGGGTACGGGCAGCCGGTGGGAAAAAACAGAAGGCAAGGCCATCGGAGGAGTCGGGGAGAGAAGGCGGTGCCACTGGTGGCGATGAGCTCGAGGGCTTTTGATGGCGACCAGGAAAGCACAACGCCAGGATCTCGACATCCATCTCGGTACGGATGGCAAACTTATCGGACGCCTGTACCTGGGCAGCGGAAAGCGCAGCGCCTTCCGCTACGACGAACGCTGGTTGCAGGACCCGCGGTTCTTTACGGTATCACCAGACCTGCAGCCGGTTCCCGGAGTCCAATATCCACAGGGCGTGTTTTTCCGGGCGTTGGAAGACACGGCGCCGGATTCCTGGGGGGAGCGGGTTATCCGCCGCGCGCACGCCAAGTCGCGTCAGCAGGGGCGTGACGTCCCGCCGTTGGCGCCGGTCGATTTTCTCACCTGGGTCGACGATGAAGCACGTGTCGGGGCCTTGCGCCTTTTCGATCCTCAGCGCGGTATCTATCTGCACACTGAGGGCGCTCATCGTCATGTTCCGCCGCTGGTGGAGCTGGGCAAGGTTCTTCATGCCGCTCGGGCACTGGAAGAGGGTGTGGAGAGTACTCAAGATCTGCAATATCTACTCGGGCAGGGAACATCGTTGGGCGGCGCGCGTCCGAAGTCGACGGTCCTTGATACCGATGGCTGGTTGGCTCTAGGCAAGTTCCCGAGTCAGGCGGACCAACGTGACGTGATTCGGGGGGAGGTGCTGGCCATGAACCTGGCGACTCGGGCAAACATTCGTGCCGCGCCGGCGCGTGTGGAGCTCATCCAGGACACGGCTGTGGCGGTGATTCGCCGATTCGACCGTACCGGTGGTGGAGGGCGCATCCCGTACGTGTCGGTCGCTACCATGCTGCAGACGAGCGGACGCGACGAGGATCACGCCTACACCGAGCTCGTGGACATATTATTGCAGTCCGGCTCCGATCCTATCGCCGACATTCACGAGCTGTGGCGACGTCTGGTTTTTAATTTCCTCATTTGCAACACGGACGACCATCTGCGTAATACAGGGCTGCTTTATGACGCTCGGCGTCGTGGTTGGCGTCTCGCTCCGGCATTCGATCTCAATCCCATGCCGGGCGATCATCGCGAAAGCAAGACATGGTTGACCGAAGACTCTGGCCCGATCGATAGTCGGCAAATACTCATGGAGGGGTCGCCGTACTTTAGGTTGAACAAGCAGGAGGCGGTGGCAGTCTGGAATGAAGTGGTAGAGGCCGTAGAAACATGGCGCTCCTTGGGGAAGAACATAGGTATGAGGAGTCGGGATTTGACCGATTTTTCGCCCGCTTTTGAGTCTGGTTTGTGAACTGTGCTGTGGATTATGAAGTGATTTTTATAAAACTATGCCTGATCTTGATGACCTGTGGCTCTATTTTCTAGGCCTCGTCTGAAAAGTCGGCGAGCGATGATTAGACAAGGCGCAACGACCGTAGGGAGTAACAGCCGAAGGCTGGCCCGAAGGGTGAGCGTAGCGAATCAAAATTGGCGAAAACGGACCGGGCTGGCGTACCAGTTTACAGGTCGTAAATGAGTACTTTGAGCCGATTTTTAACGCCGTATGGCCGAGCGCAGGCAGTTTTCAGACAAAGCCTAGGCATTTAAAGATAGTTACCCATGATGTTGATGACTCTGTGTTTCCATTCACCGATGCCTCCAGGTACTGCAACGCTCTCCGAGGGTTCCTCGCGAACCATTGCATGATCGCGGCGCACGTGATTGGTGACTTCTGCAGCGAGCTCTTCGTTATTACTTTGGCAAAGAGATCCGGTGGCTTGATAGCGTTCATGATCGCTGGTTCTATATCGTAATCGTGCTTGTCGGACTCGTCGATTAGCGCAGGTATGCCGTATCGCTCGAGCGGGCGTGTTACCGTCGGTTGATAGTGAAATTACTCGAACAAAACGGATATGGGCGAACAACCACAAATCCTGATCTATGAAGATGCCGAGAAGGCGGTCGACGTGCGTCTGGACGAAGGCCGCGAGACGGTATGGCTGACGCAGCGACAGATGGGCGAGGTATTCGAGACCACGCCCGAGAACGTGCTGATGCACCTCAAGAACATCTTCAACGATGAGGAATTGACCGAGGAGGCAACTGCTAAGGATTTCTTAGTAGTTCGACAGGAAGGTCGCCGTCAGGTGCGCCGCAATATTCAGCACTACAATCTCGATGCCATCATCTCCGTTGGTTATCGCGTCAATTCTCGCCGGGCTGTTCGCTTCCGCCAATGGGCTACGCGTGTCCTCCGAGAACATCTGACTCAGGGCTGGACGCTGCACCAGCAACGCTTCGAGGCCAACGCGCGGGAGCTGGAGGCGGCGATGGGGCTGGTGCGCAAGGCGGCGCACAGCTCGGCGTTGGATCTGCCGGGCGGCCGTGGGCTGGTGGATATCGTGGCGCGTTATGCGCAGACGTTTCTGCTGTTGCAGCGCTATGACGAAGGGCTGTTGAGCGACCCTGACGTGCAGGCGGGCGGTCAGCTTCCTTCGTTGGAAACGGCGAGATCGGCGCTGAACGAACTGAAAGCGGAACTGATGGGGCGGGGAGAGGCAACCGAGCTGTTTGCGCGGGATCGTAGCGATGGGTTGGCCTCACTGCTCGGCAATCTGGACCAGTCCGTCTTCGGCGAGCCGGCCTATCCGAGCATCGAGTCGAAAGCGGCGCATCTGCTCTATTTCGTGATCAAGAATCATCCGTTCGCCGACGGCAACAAACGCAGTGCGGCCTTTCTGTTCGTCGATTTCCTGCATCGCAACGGGCGTTTGTTATCGGGGACGGGAGAGCCGGTCATTAATGATGTCGGTCTCGCGGCGTTGACGCTGCTGGTCGCGGAATCCGATCCAGCCAACAAGGAGACGATGATTCGCCTGATCATGAACATGCTCGCCAACGACTTCTCGTCCACCTGACGATGCTCGCCGCCAATCCCAAAAAACCGTCGCTCGTCCACTCTAGTGTCGCATCATGAATCCTCTTCATGATGAGCTGAAATCATATCGCTTTTCATGCATCTATAGGCTCTGGCATAAAGAGCGCATCCGCTTCGACGACAGGCGCTGTAGCGCCTGTGGTCGATACGCCAGACAGGGTATTGGCAAACACGTGCTGGCAAACATTGCATTGAGGGGCGCTGGGCCTTCTGACGGTGCCAGCGCCTCTCTCGATTAACAGGGTGCTTGTTCGCGATGAGTCACGATTTCACATTCGATATCAAGAGCGTGCGGTTCGACGAAAACTATCGCCCGGCCGAAAACACGCGCACCACCACCAACTTTGCCAACCTGGCAAGAGGGGAGCGTCGCGAGGATAACCTGCGCAATGCCCTGACAATGATCGACAACCGTTTCAACACCCTGGCGCATTGGGACAACCCCAAGGCGGATCGCTATGCCGTCGAGCTCGACATCATCACCGGTGAGCTGAGCGTGGGGGCCGAGGACGAGGACGACACCTTCCCGGCGATCGAAATGCTCAAGACGACGATCATCGACAAGCACGCTGGCAAGCGCATTCCGGGCATGGTGGGGAACAACTTCTCGTCCTACGTGCGCGACTACGACTTCAGCGTCTGGCTGTCGGAGCACAACCGGGAGCGATCCGAATTCGGTATCCCCGAAGGGTTCGGCGACCTGCACGGCAAACTGTTCAAGCTATTCGTCAATTCCGATGCCTATCGGGCGTTTTTCGGCAAGCCACCGGTGATCTGTCTCAGCGTCTCCAGCAGCAAGGTCTATCGCCAGACCGACAATCGCCACCCGGTGCTGGGCGTGGAGTACGAAAACGACGAGTCCTCGCTGACGGATTTCTACTTCGGCAAGATGGGGCTGAAGGTGCGCTACTTCATGCCGCCGCATGCCGTCGCGCCGCTGGCGTTCTATTTCTCCGGCGATCTGCTGGCCGATTACACCGATCTCGAGCTGATCAGCGCCATCAGCACCATGGAGACGTTCCAGAAGATCTATCGCCCCGAGATCTACAACGCCAATTCGGTCGCGGGCAAGATTTACCAGCCCAGCCTCGAGCATCAGGACTACTCGCTGACGCGCATCGTCTACGACCGCGAAGAGCGCGGCCAGCTGGCCGTCGAGCAGGGCAAGTTCACCGAGCGGCACTTCATCAAGCCCTACCGCCAGGTGCTCGAGCAGTGGTCGGCCGATTATTCCCTTTGATTAACCCGTTCCAACGACGTTCTTTGATCAACCCGTTATGAAGGTCACTTTTGCATGAAGACTTTGTTGCCCACGTCGACTGCCGGTAGCCTGCCCAAGCCCGCCTGGCTGGCCCAGCCCGAGACGCTCTGGTCGCCGTGGAAACTGCAGGATGAGGAGCTGGCCGAGGGCAAGCGGGACGCGCTGCGGGTTTCCCTGCACGATCAGCAGCGGGCCGGTATCGACATCGTCAGTGACGGCGAGCAGACTCGCCAGCACTTCGTCACCACCTTCATCGAGCACTTGAGCGGCGTCGATTTCGAGCAGCGCGAGATCGTCAAGATCCGCGACCGCTACGACGCCAGCGTGCCCTCGGTGGTCGGCCCCGTGGCGCGCGAGAAGCCGGTCTTCGTGGACAATGCCAGATTCCTGCGCCAGCAGACCGACCAGCCGATCAAATGGGCGCTGCCGGGGCCCATGACCATGGTCGATACGCTCTATGACGGCCACTACAAGAGCCGCGAAAAGCTGGCCTGGGAATTCGCCAGGATCCTCAACCAGGAAGCCCGCGATCTGGCCGCCGCCGGCGTGGACATCATTCAGTTCGATGAGCCCGCCTTCAACGTCTTCTTCGACGAGGTGAACGACTGGGGCATCGCCGCCCTGGAGAAAGCCATCGAAGGGGTCGAGTGCGAGACCGCGGTGCATATCTGCTACGGCTACGGCATCAAGGCCAACACGGACTGGAAGAAGACCCTGGGGTCGGAGTGGCGCCAGTACGAGGAGATCTTTCCCAGGCTGCAGGCGTCGAACATCGATATCGTCTCCCTGGAGTGCCAGAACTCCCACGTGCCGATGGAGCTGATCGAACTGATCCGGGGCAAGAAAGTAATGGTCGGGGCGATCGACGTGGCCACCAACACCATCGAAACCCCGGAAGAGGTCGCCGAGACCCTGCGCAAGGCGCTCGAGTTCATCGATGCCGACAGGCTCTACCCCTGCACCAACTGCGGCATGACACCCTTGTCCCGCCAGGTCGCACAAGGCAAGCTGAAGGCTTTGAGCGCTGGTGCTGCCATCGTGCGGCAAGAACTCGCCCGCTAGGCTTGGTCGCGTAGCGGCGAATTCGACCACAGCAGCACCGTGTCGACATCGCGTCGGCGGGCCGGCAGCGGCCTGTCGGCGCGATGTGGTTCGGTGGAGGCGCCGGCGCTCGACCACTCTGGAAATCCTGCCCCATGACCAGCGTCGCGATCTTCGTCGACACCCAGAACGTCTACTACACCGTGCGTGAAGCCTACGGCAAACACTTCGATTACCGTCGGTTCTGGGCGAAAGCGACGACGAACCGTGAGGTGCTAACTGCCCGCTGCTATGCCACCGACAAGGGCGACCCGAAGCAGCGCGGTTTTCAGAACACGCTGCGAACGATCGGCTTCGAGGTGAAGTTGAAGCCGTTCATCCAGCGTGCGGATGGTTCCGCCAAGGGCGACTGGGATGTAGGTATTACGCTCGATGCCATCGAGTATGCGGCGCAGGCGGATGTGATCGTACTGGCCTCCGGCGATGGCGACTTTGATCTGCTGGCGCAGAAAATCCGCGAGGTGCATGGCAAGCGCGTCGAGGTCTACGGCGTGCCCAAGCTCACCGCGAACTCCCTCATCCAGGCCGCGAGCCAGTTCATTCCCATCGAGGGCGATCTGCTGCTGGGTTGACGCCTCGGGCGTTCAGTATCAAGGAGTGTGGCGAGTGAGCGAGGCGCCGACGGCGCCCCATAGCGCGGTTGGGACGGGCGATGATCGCTAGTCGCCTTGAGTAATGGATATTTAAAGTTTCATTTCATGATTTTGTGGGTAGTGAAGTGCTCATTTTCTTGCGGTCTCACGCAGGCCGCATCATAGTGAGCATCTGAATACTCACAATCCGTCTAATGAGTCTTGAAATGCCCAATTTGACGAGATGGCAATGAAGCGGCCGCGCAGCTACTCCCGCGTCACCAGGCAGGCACTTTCGATCCTCGGCAAGCTGATCAAGGCTGGCCGTTTGGAGCGGGAGTTCACCGCTGCCGAACTGTCTGAACGCGCAGGCATCTCGCGTAAGACCCTCCGCAACATCGAAAATGGCGAAGCCGGCACCGAGATCGGCATCGTCTTCGAGGTCGCCACACTCGTTGGCGTGCGGCTGTTCGATGTCGACGACCGGGCAGGTGCGATACATGGCGCCCATCTCGAGGAAAAACTGACGCTGCTGCCGAAGCGGGTTCGCCCGAGCAGGCAGGAGGTCGATGATGACTTCTAGGCTGACGCAGCCACGAGAGATCTATGTCTGGATCTGGTTGCCGGGAGAGACACAACCCGTGGTGGCCGGTCGCGTCACGCAGCACGGCGATCGCTATAGCTTCAACTATGGCGCCAGCTACCTGGCGCGTGATGGTGCGATCCCGATCTATGATCCCGAACTGCCCCTGCGCCGCGGCCTGATCGAGCCGACCGCTGGCCTGTCGATGGCCAGTTGCTTGCGTGACGCCTCGCCCGATGCCTGGGGGCGCCGGGTGATCATCAATCGTCTGATGGGGGGCAAGGCCGACGCCGCTGACGACATCTCCGAACTCACCTATTGGCTCGAATCGGGATCGGACCGGATCGGCGCCCTCGACTTTCAGCATTCCGCCACAGAATACGTGCCTCGCCTCAAGGCCGAGGCGTCTTATGAAGAGTTGCTGGAAGCGGCTGAACGGATCGAGAAGGGCGCTCCGCTGACGCCAGCCCTCGATCAGGCGTTGAACCACGGCACCTCGATCGGCGGCGCCCGCCCGAAGGCCCTGATCGACCATGGCGATCGCAAAATGATCGCCAAGTTCTCGTCGAGCACGGACATTTACAGCGTCGTGAAGGCGGAATTCATCGCCATGAAGCTGGCATCTGCATGTGAGCTCGATGTCGCCCCGGTCTCGATGACCGCGGCGGCCGGCAAGGATGTGCTGCTCATCGACCGCTTTGATCGCATCAAATCAGGGGCTGGCTGGCAGCGAAAAGCGATGGTGTCAGCGCTGACGATGCTTGGCCTTGATGAAATGATGGCGCGCTATGCGTCTTACGAAGACCTTGCCGAAGTCATCCGTCACCGCTTTACCGACCCGAAGCAAACGCTGCGCGAGCTCTACGCTCGGATCGTATTCAATATCCTGTGCGGCAACACGGACGATCATGCCCGCAACCATGCCGCGTTCTGGGACGGCAGGATGCTCTCGTTGACCCCGGCCTATGACATTTGCCCGCAGGGGCGAACGGGCAACGAAGCGACTCAGGCGATGCTGATCAAGGGCGAAAACCGTATGAGTACGCTGCACAGCTGCCTCGCGGCCGCCCCGGACTTCCTGCTCAATGACCAACAGGCCCAGGCCATCATCGAGAACCAGATCGTCACGATAGCCCGTGAATGGGACGGGGTCTGCGAGCAAGCCAAACTGACCGAGACTGACCGCAGGCTTTTTGCCGGCCGACAGTTTCTGAACAGCTACTGCGTCGAAGGCCTCGGGGCTGCGCATAGCACGATTCTTGATGGCTTTGCTGCCGCACGCGCGCATTTACTCGGCTAACAAGGCGGCGAGGGTCAATCCCGCCGGTTCGAGCAGCACGACCAGCGCCATCTCGGCGAGATGATTGTCTTTGACAGCACTGAGCCCCGCCCGGTCGGCGGCGCTCAGTATCATGAGGGGCGAGTTCACGAATCGGGGTAGGCCATGTCGCGTGTATGGGTTCGCTTCCACAGCCATGCCTGCACGCCCACGCCTAATAGCGCCACGAGGCCGGCGACGATGGAGAGCGCGTCGATAGGCATCTGCAGTGGCCAACTGACAGCCTACGCCCGAAGTTGGACGGTAGGAGGCTGGACCTCGTGAAAATAGTTCTGTCCCGGTTTCACCGATGCCGCCTTGCTTTCGATCCACCTCTCGCTATACTGAAATTTTAAGCTTCTCCTGGGCTCTGCCCCCCCCCCCCCCCCCCCCCTCCCAAGTTTCACTGGGCTCCGCCCCCTCTCCAAGGCTTAGCCGTTCCTATACGGCTGTTGTAAGCCACACAACGGTGCAACGGAGGCAATATGGGCCAGAGCGCGGAACAATCACCCCACGTATCATGCGATATCTGCCGGCAACGCCCTGCGGCTCTGCAGGTCACCGTTTCACAAGCCGGTCGAAGACGCACCCTCAACGTATGCCAAACGGATTATTTGCGCCTGAGAGCACGAAGTGCCTCTCCATTTGAATCCTGTTTGGCAGCGGGTTACTCGCCGACGATTTCTTCGGGCGGCTGGCGCGAGACGAGGATTTCGGCTTTGGCAGTGTCGCCGGTCGAGAGAACGGCCGGCCGCAGGATAGCGAATCGGTCGCCCTCGGTGACTTACTTAGCGAGCAAAGCGAGCAGATTCTGCAGCAAGCCGCGGCTACCGCGACGGAGTGGGGTTCGCAGCTGATTGATACCAGCCACCTGCTTTACGCGCTGGCCGATAACGATGTGGTGCAGGCGCTCCTCAAGCGATATCAGCTATCGGCCAAGGACCTCAAGGCCCAGATTGAGCAACTGACACCCAAAGCTGAGAGCGAACCTGAAACGGACGGGCCTACAAAGATCGGAGTTTCCCCACGGGTGAAAGCCGCGCTACAGCGCGCCTTCCAGGCGTCGAGAGACCTCGGGCATGGCTATATTGGTCCCGAACACCTTCTGATCGGTCTGTCCGAGGAGGAGGGGCTGGCCAGCGACTTGCTGAACCGTTATGGCCTCTCTGCACACGGTCTTCGGCAGAAGGCCGTGCAGGTGGTCGGAAAGGGGGCGCAGGAGGGGCGGCTACCGGAGCAAAGCGACACGCCCACCCTGGACAAGTACAGTCGGGATCTTACGGCATTGGCTAACGAGGACAAGCTGGATCCGGTGATCGGGCGAGCGGCCGAGGTTGAGACCCTGATCGAGGTTCTTTCCCGTCGCCGCAAGAACAACCCTGTTCTTATCGGTGAGCCGGGGGTCGGCAAGACCGCCATCGTCGAAGGGCTGGCGCAGCGAATTGTTCACAACGAAGTGCCGGACCTGTTGCAGAACAAACGGGTGGTTGAGCTAAACATCAACTCGCTGGTGGCGGGTTCCCAGTATCGTGGTCAATTCGAGGAGCGGATCAAACAAGTCCTCGACGAGATTACGTCCCACCAAAACGAGATTGTGCTGTTCATCGACGAGCTGCACACCATTGTCGGCGCCGGATCGACCGGGGGCGAAGGCGGGCTGGACGTCGCGAATACCCTCAAGCCCCAACTGGCACGTGGCGAACTGCATTTGGTCGGTGCGACCACGCTGGCCGAATACCAGAAGCACATCGAAAAAGACGCAGCGCTGGAGCGGCGGCTGCAACCGGTGTTCGTCGCCGAACCAACGATTGACCAGACCATCAATATACTCAGGGGGCTCAGGGATCGACTGGAGGCCCACCACAAGGTGACGATCACCGACGAGGCGATTGTCGCCGCCGTGGAGATGGCCGACCGCTACGTCACCAACCGGTTCCTGCCGGATAAGGCCATCGATCTGATCGATCAGGCGGCTGCTCGGGTACGAATCGGTGGCACCTCAAGACCGCCGGAGCTTCACGAGCTTGGTGCGCAGATCGATCAATTGCGGCGCGAGCGTGACTACGCATCCAACCGCAAGAATTTCGAGCGCGCGAACGCGCTGGAAGCTCGTATCGAAGAACACCAGGGCAACTATGATCAAGGCCTGTAGGAATGGAACACGACCCGAAGCACTAGCGCCAATCAGGTGGGCGTCGAGGATGTGGCACAGATCGTTTCGCGTCTGACCGGCGTTCCGGTGACAGAGCTCACCACGGAGGAGCGCACCAGGCTGATGGAGATGGAACAGCGTCTGCATCAGCGGGTCGTCGGTCAGGACGAGGCGGTAAGAGCCGTATCCGATGCCGTGCGTTTGTCTCGCGCCGGGCTGGGCGACCGCCGCCGTCCCATCGCAACCTTCTTCTTCCTCGGACCCACGGGCGTGGGAAAGACGGAATTGACCAAAGCCCTTGCGGAAACGGTCTTTGGTGATGAAGAGGCGATGATCCGAATTGACATGAGCGAGTACATGGAGCGGCATACGGTTGCGCGCCTCATCGGGGCGCCTCCCGGATACGTCGGGTTCGAAGAAGCGGGGCAGCTCACCGAAAAGGTACGGAGAAAGCCTTACAGCGTCGTTCTGTTGGACGAGTTCGAGAAAGCACACACGGATGTCCAGAGTCACTGTTCCGAACCTGCAAATATCGGCCGGACTGGCCATCAGCAGGCTTTAAAAGCCTTGATGAAGCAAGGGGATGGGTGCTGAAGTTTACGCGGTGGTACAACTACGAGCATAAGCACAGTAAGTTGCGGTTCGTCACGCCACATCAGCGCCATACAGGGCAGGATGTTGCGATACTGGCTCAATGCAAAGAACGAATTGAAGCCGCTAAAGCAGCTAACCCAAGTCGTTGGGGAAACCGCGAGGTTAGGAACTGCACACCAGTGGGACCGACAACGCTGAATCCTGAAAAACAGCAGACTAAACAGATAGAAAAAAAGGCCGCTTAAAACGGTCAATGGTGACAACTAACTTGAAAAACGCCGCTCAACTAGCCAAGATAGTTGTCATAAACAGGTCATCCTAATTGTCGCAAGCACCCAAATGGCCTGAACATTTGGCGAACTAAGCTACTCGGCCCGCGCCAACTCCCGTGCCAGGAACGGAGCGGTTCGGCTGCCAGACTTTCGGGCCACCTGCTGAGGGGAACCCGCCACCACGATGCTGCCGCCGGCAGCGCCCGCGCCTGGCCCTACGTCGATCACCCAGTCGGCTTGGGCCACCGCACGCATGTCGTGCTCGATCATCACTACGGTATTGCCGGCATCGACCAGGCGCTGCAACTGCACCAGCAGCCGGTCGGCATCCGAGGCGTGCAGCCCGGTGGTCGGCTCGTCGAGCACGTACAGGCTTCGGCCGCGCTGGCTGCGTTGAAGCTCGGTCGCCAGCTTGATGCGCTGCGCCTCGCCACCGGAAAGCTCGGTGGCCGGTTGCCCCAGGCGCAGATAGCCCAGTCCGATGTCGCGCAGCAGTTGCAGGGGCCTTGCCACCGCGCCTTCACCCGCGAAGAATTCGCTGGCCTCGTCCACGGTCATCTGCAGCACCTCGGCGATGTTGCGCCCGTTCCACTGCACCTTCAGCGTGGCCTCGTTGTAGCGCGCGCCATGGCAGGTCGGGCACGGCGCGTACACGCTGGGCATGAACAGCAGTTCCACGCTAACGAAACCCTCGCCCTCGCAAGTCTCGCAGCGCCCCTTGGCGACGTTGAACGAGAACCGTCCGGCATCATAGCGGCGGCGTCGAGCATCGGGTGTGGCGGCGAACAGCTTGCGCACATGGTCGAACAGACCCGTGTAGGTAGCCAGGTTCGACCGCGGCGTGCGCCCGATCGGCTTCTGGTCCACCTGCACCAGGCGCTGTATGGCGTCCACGTCGCCCGCCAGATGGCCGCCGGTCGCTTCGACCACTGCCGGCCCTTCGCTGGTGGCGCTTTCGGCGGCATCGTCTTCAGGCTCGTGGCCCAGGTGCAGCAGCACCAATTCCGGCAGGGCCTGCGCGATGAGGCTGGATTTGCCGGAGCCAGAGATGCCGGTAACGGCTGTCAGCACGCCCAGCGGAATGCGCGCATCCACGCCATACAGGTTATGGCGGTGGATGCCCTGCAGCTCCAACCAGCCGGTCGCTTCGCGTGCTCGGCTTCCGGGTGCGGGAATTTCGTCGAACAGGTAACGTGCAGTACGCGATTCGGCAATCTTGCGCAGGCCATCCGGCTCGCCGCTGTATAGCACGCGGCCGCCACGCTCCCCGGCATCCGGCCCGACATCCACGAGCCATTGCGCGCGGCGCATCAGGTCCAGGTCGTGCTCCACCACAAACACCGAGTTGCCCGCGTCGCGCAGCCGGTCGAGCGCATCGTACAGGGCCTGGCTGTCGGAGGGATGCAGGCCCGCCGAGGGTTCGTCGAGTACGTACACGACGCCGAACAGCAGGGAACTTAATTGCGTGGCCAACCGCAAGCGTTGCAACTCGCCGGCCGAAAGCGTCGGCGTGGCCCGGTCCAGCGTCAGGTAGCCCAGGCCTAGCTCGCGCAGTTGGCGCAGGCGCGCCATCACGCCTCCAGCCAGGCGCTGTGCGGCGAGGCGCTTTTCTTCCGACAGCGCGGAGGTATGGCGCACGTCGGGCGATACCGCATGGACCGCATGGTCGGTGGCAGCGCGTTCGGCACGCTCGCGCCGGGTCGCTTCCTTGTCCGTAGCCGCACCCGCTGCATGGGCGCGGAAATCGCCCTGTGCGATGGGTTCGAGCAATGCCGCCAAGTGGTCCAGCGGCATCTGCATAAACGCGCCGATGTCCACCCCAGCGAAGGTGACCGACAGCGCTTCGGGCTTGAGCCTCTTGCCGTGGCAGCTAGGGCACCGTTTGCCCTCCATGAACCGGGATACGCGCTTTCTCATCAGCGCGCTCTGGGTATTGGCGAAGGTGTGCAACACATACCGCCGGGCGCCGGTGAAGGTGCCCATGTAGCTCGGCTCCATCTTGCGTTTGAGCGCAGAGCGGGTTTCGGCAGGCGTGAAACCGGCGTACACCGGCACCGTTGGTGTTTCCTCGGTGAACAGAATCCAGTCGCGATCCTTTTTCGGCAGATCCTTCCACGGCCGGTCAACGTCGTAGCCCATGCTGACCAGGATGTCGCGCAGGTTCTGGCCCTGCCAGGCGGGCGGCCAGGAAGCAATCGCCCGCTCACGGATGCTCAGGGAGGGGTCGGGCACCATGAGCGCCTCGGTCACCTCGTACACATGACCCAAGCCGTGGCAGGCCGGGCACGCCCCCTGCGGCGTGTTCGGCGAAAAATCCTCGGCGTACAGCATCGGCTGGTTGGCGGGATAGGCGCCGGCGCGCGAATACATCATCCGCACCAGGCTGGACAGGGTGGTCACACTGCCCACGGAGGAACGCGCATTGCTGGACCCCCGCTGCTGCTGCAGCGCCACCGCTGGTGGCAGGCCGTCGATCGCATCTACGTCCGGCACGCCCGCCTGGTCGATCAGGCGCCGTGCATAGGGGGCCACCGACTCAAAGTAGCGTCGCTGCGCCTCGGCATAGATGGTGCCGAAGGCCAGCGAGGACTTCCCGGAGCCGGAGACACCCGAGAACACCACCAGCGCATTCCGCGGGATGGAGACGTCCACCTCTTTGAGGTTGTTCTCGCGCGCACCGCGCACTTCCACCATGCCGCTGGCCGCAGCGGTACAAGAGGATTCACCGAAAGAATTGTTTGGCATGTTGTTCTCCTCTGTTCAAACGGACGGCGCAGCTATCGCGCGCCAGGACGGCAGCTCGTCAGGAAGATTTCTCTTCCGCCGCCGTGTCGCTGTGGGCGTGTCTTATCCTGCGGACGATCCACCAGATCGTCAGCATCACCGCAGGTACCAGAACCGCCATCACCTGCGCCACGCTGTCGTGAACGAGCGGAATGCCCTTGAGCAGGTAGCCGAGAAGACTCACGACGTAATAAGAAATTGCCGCGACCGACAGGCCTTCGACGGTTTGCTGAAGGCGCAATTGCAACTTGGCCCGGTTGTTCATCGAAGCCAGCAGATCGCGGTTCTGGCGTTCAAGTTCGACGTCGATCCACGAACGCAGCAACGCGATGGCTCGGGTCAGTTTGTCGGAGAGCTTGGCCTGGCGCTCCTTTACGGATTGGCACTCCCGCATGGCTGGAGCGATGCGACGCTGCAGGAAATCCGCCCAGGTGCTGTATCCGGATACGGCCACTTCTGAAAGCGCAGCCAGCCTTTCCTCGACGATCTCGTAGTAGGCACGGCTGGCGCCGAAGCGATAGAGATTTGCCGCGACGCCAGCTTCCAGTTCGGCGGCCAGACCTGTCAATTCGGAAAGCAGCACGTCGCTATCGCGGCGTTCTACCAAATTCGTACACATCTCGTCAGTGATCGCAGCAAGGCGCGACTCCATGTGTCGCAGCTCCGACGTCATCGATCGCGTCAACGGCAGAGACAGCAACGCCAAGGTACGGTACGTCTCGATCTCCAATAGAAGTTGAGCCAGCGCACCTGCCCGCGCCGGGGTCAAATCACGAGCAAGGATGAGGATCTGCGTCAGGCCATCCTCATCCTGTCGGAAGTCGGTCAAGATGGCGGCAGAGCCGTTCTCTACCAACGAGTAGCACAGGCTGGCAGGATCGAAGCGATCAGCCTCCTTCTCCGTTTCTGGTATCCACGGAAGAAGTCTCAAGCGGATGCCGGATATGACCGGGCCCGGAGGAACAAATCCATGTTTGAAGGGATTTTCTCCGCAAGGCTCTCCCGTCTTGGAATCCAGCGAAGCGCACCAGAGATACGTAGAGAACTCGGTGTACTTTTCACAGTGAAGGTCTCCCTCATCCCATGTCATGCCGTGTAGCGGCGTAGCGTGGTCGGGCTCGGCAACGCCGAAGCGATGAGACAACTCGCTCATCGCCATCTGATCCCCGGTCTGGTCACCTTCGGTCATGAAAGCGAGCTGCAATATACCGCGCGGGGCCTCAAGCAACAGATGCGGGCGCGCATGCACTTCACCCACGGCTGCAGCACGATCGGCGTAAGCCGGCATGCCGTACACGGTGGCGGTTGGGGTGGGTTGTACGGTCGTCGTATTGATATTGGCCGGCTCTTTCATAACGACCTCATTTCTCATTGGTTGAAAAGCACGCTTCAAAACAAATGCCCGCAGCCATGTGTTTCGCACATGGCTACGGGCCGATCTTCATGAGCAGGCACCGCGTTACACAGTCCGTCAAATAGGATCGCCGTATATCAGAGGCTTGTGCTTACCCTGTCAAAACGCCCTCATTTACAGCGAATCAGTTACGTTGCTCACCGCTTTTCACTCCAGATAAGCGGGGCCTGACGCCGAAGAGACAGGCCCTCAACTCATTAGAATTCCTGTACGGTTGGGCGCAGAACGATCTCGTTAATATCCACGTCAGCAGACTGCTCAATTGCGAAGGCAATAGCTCGAGCGACCGATTCGGCGGGAATTGCATGCTTGTAGAAGTCCACCACGAAATCGCGGCTCTGTTGGTGGGTGCTGCCGAATTTCAGTTCGGAGTCCACGGCGCCCGGTTCGATAGTCGTGGTGCGGATGCTGCCACCGACTTCGTGACGCAGTCCTTCGGAGATAGCCCGCACAGCAAACTTGGTGCCGCTGTACACGGTGCCACCTGGGCTGAACACCTTCAGGCCTGCAACCGATGCGATGTTGATGAAGTGACCACTGTTTTGTTTCTGGAAGACTGGTAATGTAGCCGCGACTCCGTACAGCAGACCCTTGATGTTGATATCGATCATGCGATCCCACTCGTCAGTGCGAGTATCGCTGAGCGGTGCAATCGCCATCAGTCCGGCATTGTTGATCAGTACATCAATGCGACCGTAGGTGTCCACGGCACCTTGAATGAGCGTTTTGACCTCTTCCTGAGAGGTGACATCGGTCTGATACGCGATGGCCTGTCCACCTGCATTGGTCAGCTCAGCCACCAATGCGTCGAGTTTATCTTTGCGACGTGCAGCCAGCACTACGCGAGCGCCAAGCGCAGCAAGGTGGCGTGCAGTAGCCTCACCCAAGCCGCTGCTGGCACCGGTGATAACGACAACTTTTCCAGAAATGTTATTGCTCATGCTAAGAACCTCATCGGTGGGTTTATACTTCGCCATGGTTGGTTAACCTGACAGTGAACAAACTTTAGACCCATAATTGATCTCAATAAATGAAAATAATTGGATTATGCTATTCCTGAAAATGGAATAAATGGGAGGGGCAACATGCTTAACCGCATGGAGATGGTCAGGATTTTTTGCACAGCAGCAGAGGCAGGTAGCTTCCGCGAAGCGGCAACTCGATTAGGCATCTCCCCACAAGGGGTGACTCGAGCCATTCAAGCCCTGGAAGCTGAGCTTGGCGAATCACTGTTCCACCGCAATACCCGCCAGGTGAGCATCACTGCTTTCGGTCAGGATTACGCCAAAGATGCCAGGTCAGCTCTGGATCATTTCGATACGCTATTCCGTTCGCACAGGACGAAGCCTGAGCTGTCAGGTAGGGTGGGAATTACGGCGCCACATACTATTGGCAGGCGCTTCCTAATACCGTTTCTTCAGCCCCTGGCCGCTGCACATCCTGACCTGCAATTCGATCTCCGCTTGGAAGATCAGATGACTGATGCTGTTGAAGCGCATATCGATATTGGTATCAGGGTGGGGGTTATTCGCGACCGGCGCTACGTTGCACGTGCCTTAGCTCCCGTGCCGCTTTACGTTGTCGCGTCCCCGTCTCTCATAGGCCAAAAGACACCACCTGAATCTTTGGATGCCTTAGCTAAGCTGCCACTTTCAGTCCTGATCGACCGGAAAAATGGCCGCCCTTGGCCTTGGCTATTTGCCGACGGGCAAACGTTCACGCCTAGGCAGCCAGCGCTTATCTGTGATGATCCAGATACGGAATTGGAAGCCATCCTGGCAGGCATGTGTTTTGGCCAAATTCCTGCCTATCTGGCTGAGCCTCATCTGCGGTCAGGAAAGCTGGTTGCTGTTTTGGCTGATCTCGCTCCAGCGCCATGGGATCTGTTCATATACCGCCCGCAGCAGGGTCCTGTATCGAAGCGGGTGCGATTGGTGTACGACCACCTTAAGCAGGCTTTCTCAAACCCCAAGCTATTTCCCCAGGGCCTGGGGAAATAGCCAGAGACTCATAGACAACCCTGGTGCGAAGCACGGCGCGGGCACAGCTGATCCAGAAGTGAGCTGCAAGGGCGTGGAAATATGCATACGTGCCGGAAAATGATAGCGACATATTGACATATTCAGATATTGCAAATAATATTAACCCATAACCCGTGCGAGAAACCTTAGGAGGTACCCCCATGAAAGGTTCCAGCCCCCTTTGGTGGCGATAAGAAATCTGACCTAGGACGGGAAACGCGCAACTCAATACTGGAAGCCTATAGGCAAAAGAAGAACATCGGCGTCAGCCTCAACGAAGCACCGCTCGGGCTCTTCAGAGCTCGTTGATCCATGTTTTTTTGACTTACAGAATCGAATATTTTAGATATGCGGGTAAATGAAATGACACACTCAGAACTTTTTAAAACCACTCAGCTGGGCCCATACACCCTCAAGAACCGTATCGTTCTGCCGCCACTGACGCGTTCGCGCAGCTCCCAACCCGGCAATATTGCGAACGACCTAATGGCCACCTATTACCGTCAGCGCAGCGGTGCTGGCTTCATGGTGACCGAGGGCACACAGATCGAACCCCGAGGACAGGGTTATGCCTGGACACCCGGCATTCATAGCCCGGAACAGATACAAGGCTGGCGTAAGGTCACCGACGCTGTTCACGCCGAAGGAGGGGTGATCTTTGCTCAACTTTGGCATGTGGGCCGCGTGTCGCACACATCGCTGCAACCCGGTGGTGAAGCGCCCGTCGCGCCATCAGCCATCCGCGCGGACAACGTCAAGGTGTTCATCGAAACTGGCCCCGGCACGGGTACACTGGCCGACCCTTCGACCCCACGAGCCCTGTCCACCAAGGAGGTAAAGGAACTGGTTGAGCTCTACGCCCAAGCAGCCCGAAATGCTTTGGACGCAGGTTTTGACGGGGTGGAGCTTCACTGCGCGAATGGGTACCTGGTAAACCAGTTCATTTCGGCGCATACCAACCAGCGTGATGATGAATATGGCGGTTCGCTGCAGAACCGTCTTCGCTTCCTGCGCGAAATCACCCTCGCCGTTGCTGGTGTCGTCGGCAAGGAGCGCGTTGGCGTTCGCTTCGCCCCGCTGTTCGCGACCACAGACGAAGACCGCGTCTACCTTGGTCTGGTCGAAGAAGATCCTCACCAAACCTACATCGAGGCAGTGAAGATCCTCGAGGAAGTGGGCATTGCCTACCTGTCGCTCGCCGAAGCCGATTGGGAAAACGCACCCGAGCTGCCTGAGACGTTCCGGGAAGCTGTTCGTAAGACCTTCAGCGGCAAGATTATCTATGCCGGCAAGTACACCGCTGAACGAGGAAATCGCGTGATAAAAGCTGGCTGGGGCGACCTGATCGCTTTTGGCCGCCCCTTCATTGCGAACCCCGACCTGCCCGCTCGTATCGCCAACAACTGGCCGCTTAACCCAGTTGATCCAAGCAGCATGTACGGCGGTACCGATAAGGGCTACACCGACTACCCGACTTACAAATCCTAAACGCTCAGAGCCACGCCCCATAACTCAGGGGCGTGGCTCAGCGTTTGCTGACCGAGGAAGTTAAGCATGTACCAACCGAGCACGATCCCCTACCAAGAGCATAGGGGATTCAAACGAACCTTCAGGCAGGGTCATCTAAGCCTTGGGCTGTTCTTTCCCCTGGAGGCTTTCGAAGGTGATACACCGAGCATGCTAGATCAGGTCGCGCTGGCCAAACGTGCAGAGGCACTTGGTTTTTCGGCGCTCTGGTTTCGCGACGTCCCACTCAGGGACCCAAGCTTCGGCGATGTCGGCCAGGTTTTCGACCCTTGGGTGTATCTGGGCTACATGGCAGCCCATACAACAAAAATCGCACTAGGCACCGCCTCCATCGCCCTTACTTTGCGTAATCCCTTGCACACGGCAAAGGCCGCAGCGAGCATTGATCAGTTGAGCGGAGGTCGCTTGCTCCTGGGAGTAGCCTCTGGCGATCGTCCCGTGGAGTTTCCCGCATTCAGCGTTGATCCAGAAAAGCGCGGCGAGACCTTTCAAGAAAACCTCAATGTGATACGCCAAGCCCATCGAACACACTTCGAGCCCATTCGCTGGAGTCACGGCGAGTTACTGGGGGCCGATCTCGTTCCCAAACCTACGACTCGGGAAATACCGCTATTCGTAACCGGACACAGCCGCCAGCCGCTCGATTGGATCGCGCGTGAAAGCCATGGATGGATCAACTATCCACGCCCGCCAAAAATGCAGCGACTCATCGTGGAAGATTGGCGACAGGAAACGGTTAAACAATGTGGCGCTATCTACAAGCCGTTCTTGCAATCGCTGTATATCGACCTGGACGAAAACCCATCCACGCCGCCGACGCCTATCCATCTAGGATTCCGACTGGGACGTAACCACCTTCTGGCCTTGCTGGATACACTTCAGGAAATCGGTGTAGATCACGTCATCCTGAACCTCAAGTATGGTAAACGCCCCGCAGCAGAGGTTATCGAGGAACTTGGCAAACATATCGTCCCGCAATTCGGCGCACAGGTGCCCGATAGTCCTACCTGACAGGACAATAGGATTCCAGTCCAAACCAGCCCGTCATTGCGACGGGCTGGCGCGCAGAGATCATGGCGAAGCCTTCCAATTTGATGCGCGAATCAGGAAGATATCCAGATATCGAAAGAATAGGTATAAAAATTCATGACTATTGACGTCAACGAAGCCCTGAAAGCATTGGCGAACCCGATGCGCTTTACTATCCTTAATTGGCTCAAGGAGCCCAGGACAGCCTTTCCCGAGCAGGAAGTCGACCCAGAAACGGTAGGCGTGTGCGTCAGTATCATCCAAGAGCGCACGGGCCTCTCGCAGTCAACAACATCGCTTTATCTCGCAGCTCTACAGCGCGCGCAATTGGTGACATCGCAGCGGATCGGCCCCTGGACCTACTACAAACGCCACGATGAGAATATCGATGCCTTCTTCAAGGCGCTGCAAGAAAGAATCTAGGTATGCAGACCCAGGAAGTCATGGTGCATTCTTCAGCCCTCATCAGGAGGATGCGCCATGGCTACAGGTCTTCATACTTTGACAGCCGCCAAGTAATACGCCGTCGTAGGCCATTATTTAGCGCCAACCAATGACTAAATTTTTGGTAACTATTCAGGTGGCTGCGGATGGCATGTCGCCAACCACCTGATTTTTTTGGCATAGTGTGCCTGATCCTTCGGCACGTCTATGCGGTGACATGACCATCAGCGATATCAACGTCGACGAGGCCCTGGAACGGGTCCGGCAGCAGCTCAAGGAAGACCACACGGTCTCGCCTTCCTTGCGTGCTGCCATCGACGTGCTGATGCTGCTGGTCAAGCTGATGGCCGACCGACTGGCCACCAGCAGCCGCAACAGCAGCAAGCCGCCGTCACAAGACCCCAACCGCCAACGCCGTTCCCGGGCCAAGGGCGAGCGTCGCCCTGGCGGGCAACCGGGTCACGAAGGCAAGACGCTGGCGCCGGTCACCGATCCCGACGAGATCGTGTCGTTGCGCGTCGATCGCCGCACCTTGCCCAAAGGGCGCACCTATCGCTCGGTCGGCATCGAAACGCGCCAGGTGCAAGACATCGTGATCCAGGCCGTCGTCACCGAGTATCGCGCCGAGGTGCTGGAGGACGATCTCGGGCGGCGCCATGTGGCGCCGTTTCCCGACGGCGTGACCCGCCCGATCCAGTATGGCCCACGTCTCAAGGCGCATGTCGTCTATCTCTCGCAGTATCAGTTGCTGCCCTATGCCCGCATCCAGGCGCTGCTGGCCTCACAGTGCGATCTATCGCTGAGCACCGGCACGCTGTTCGCCTTCAATCAAGAGGCCTATCAGCGCGCCGAGGCGTTTGCCGAGTGGGCGATCCCGGCGCTGAGGCAAGCCGCGACCGTGCATGCCGACGAGACCGGGATGCAGGTCGGCGGCAAGCGCTACTGGCTGCACAGCGCCTCGAATGACGCCCTGACCTACTTGGCGCCTCACGCCAAGCGAGGTCAGGAGGCCATGGATGCCATCGGCATCCTGCCCTATGTCCAGGGGGTGCTGGTGCATGATCACTGGAAGCCTTACTACCGCTACGCGGATTGCCGCCACGCACTTTGCAACGCCCATCACCTGCGTGAATTGACTGCGGCCTGGGAAAATGACCACCAAAAGTGGGCCAAGGCGCTGCATGATCTGCTGCTGGAGATGCATCAGGCCGTTGACGCTGCCGGTGGCACGCTCTCGCCCGAAGAGGCGCAACGCTGGCGAGTCCGCTATCGGCAGTGCCTGACAGAGGGTGAGACCGAGTGTCCGCCACCGATCCCACCACCACCGGGAAAGCGCGGTCGTGCCAAACGTACCAAGGCACGTAACCTGCTCGAACGTCTCCAGGCGTACGAGGACGACGTGCTGCGTTTCCTCGACGACCCCGCCGCGCCCTTCACCAATAACCAAGGGGAGCGTGACCTGCGGATGACCAAGGTCCAGCAGAAGATTTCAGGCTGTTTCCGCTCCTGGGAAGGTGCCGAGATCTTCTGCCGGATGCGCAGCTTCCTCTCGACGGCGGTCAAGCAGGGCCTGGCAGCGCACACCGCACTGGAACAGTTGTTTGCCGGTGAAGTGCCCGAATTCATGCGTCGGGACGGCCTGGATCAGGCAGCGTGACCTGAATAGTTACAATTTTTGTTACCTTTCGAGTGCCCGGATACTTTCCGGATGTACGTCGAGGCCCATTGATAAACGAGGTATCTATATGGCACGCATTGTCAGAATTCATGAATACGGTGACGCCAGCGTTCTGAAGCTGGAGGATCTGGAAGTATCGGCACCAGCAGCAAACGAGGTGCAGATTAGTGTTAACCCGCCTCATTCACGAGGGTGCTGATTGAGCGGTCTGAAGGTACTGACTGGTGGCATCGCTTATCAGGATCGGCTTCTTCAGCGCGAATAGCTGTTGAGTAATGCCAAAACGCTGAAATTTCCCCGCTTCCTTATAGCTCTTTGGAATCAATGGCGACCGTCCAAGCAGCCGTGATCGCCGCCCGCCGCTCCGGTCGCTCGCTTTCTGATGCTGTGGTGGTCTCGCAGAAGCGTCAGCTCAGTGCGGTCAGCTTCGGCAGCCCCTTCAGCAGCGTCGGCCACCACTTGTCGGCGGCGGCACCCAGATGAACGGTGATTCGCCGAGCGTGCAGTCTCAGCGTGGCGGCGACCTTCAGCACCTGCTCGCGCATCCGGCTGAGGCTCCAGCCTTGCCGGGTCTGCCGCTCCAGCAGGCAGCGCAGGCCATGCAGGACCTGGTAGGCGTAGAGGCTGAGCAGCAGGCTCACCTCGTTGCGTGCCATCACGTCCTGAACGGTGGAGGCGCCGCGATCGGTCGACGAGAGGTGCACGTCGAGCGCCGACTTCACCTCGCCCATGTGCGCCTCGGCGCTGCCGCGCTTGCGGTAGAGCGCCAGGACCTTCTCCGGCGGCCAGTCGAACTTGCCGAGGTTGGTGACCAGGAAGAAGGCATGCAGCAGCAGGTCATCGGGGCGTTCCTGCACCACCAGCACCACGCGACGCGGTGCCGACCAAGAGCCCGCTTGATACTCCAGATCGTGGCACCACTCGCGAGGCTGCTCGGGTGGCCGGCCGGGTGGCCGCTTCAGGTGCGGTGCCGCCAGTTTCTGCAGGCCGGAGTGACTGCGCAGTCGGCCCAGGTACTCGATGTCGCACTCTTCCAGGGCCTCCAGCGTCGCGTTGTCGGTGAAACCGGCGTCGATGCGCACCCGAACCTGGGCGCCGGTGCTCTCGTTGAGTCGCCGCACCAGATGCGGGATCCAGGTGTCGGCGTTCTCGGCCGGGCCGGCGTTGCCCTCGCGCAGCAGGCCGCCCACCATGTCGCCGGTTTCTGCCAGCGAGGCGACCAGCGGTGAATAGATCCGCGCGCCGTACAGGCCATGATAGGCCGAGCCGCCCTGGTGGCCGTGGACCTCGATCGGCAGGCCGTCGATGTCCAGCGTCAGCTGCTTGGGGCGCTCGCCGTTCTTCAGCGCGGTCAGGCGCCAGATCACCAGTCGCAGCAGGCCTTCGTGCACGGCATCGATATTGTCGCAGCGCCCGAGGCAGGTCAGCAGCCGCGACAGCGTGGCTTGAGAGGGCCGGTCCTGGGCCAGGGGCGTTGTCCCGCGCGCATCGCTGCAGGCCAGCTGCCAGAGCGGATCACGGCGCAGCGTGTCGGTATCGCTGAGGTCGATCCAGCCCATCGCACGCTGCAGCACCAGGGTACGCAACTGGCTGGCCAGCGAATGAAGGATGCGCAGCGGGTGGCGTCGATCGACCAGATTGTCTTCCAGCGCCTCAATCACGCCGCTGTTGTCGAGGGCCTCACGCAACAGCAGAGCGCCGCTGTCGCTGGTAGTGCGCTGGCCGCTCAGCTCAACACGGACAGCGCCGTTGCATGAGGGCGTCCAGGTGGATAGGCTTTCACCCATAGCGGATGGCTCTCTTGGTTCAGATTCTTGGCGGAACACACTGAATTTTCAAGAGAATACCATCCGCTATCTTCGTTTTCGGGCCGGCCTCATGAATAAGCCGGGGTTAAAGCTATTGGCTTGAACCGAGCCGAAGTGATGTTCCGCAATCACGCATACCTACAAGAAGCGGAGTTCCCCAGCCGCTTAGGCTACGAGGCCGCAGGCATCGTAACGGCAGTTGGGAGCGACGTAACCGAGATCACTATTGGTGACTCGGTCGCTCTGATCCCACCTTTGGATATTGCTCGCTGGGGCACCTACGGCGAGTTGGCCAATGTACCAGCCCACCTGGTGGTAAAGAGCCCTGAGAACTTGTCCTTTGAAGAGGCTGCGGCGTCTTGGATGCAGTACGTCACCGCCTGGGGAGCATTGATTGAACAGGCGAAGCTACGGCAGGGCGATTTTGTCATCGTTACCGCCGCGTCAAGCAGTGTTGGCTTGGCCGCCTTCCAAATAGCTCGAATGGTCGGCGCCACATCGATTGCGATCACTCGAACTCAGGCGAAGAAGCAAGCCCTGCTTGATGCAGGCGCTGCGCATGTCATCGTCAGCGATGAAGAGGATGTCGTCGAGCGTGTTATGACGATAACTGCCGGTCAAGGCGCTCGCGTTGTATTCGATCCTGTAGGCGGGCCGTCCTTCGAACCTCTCACGCAGAGCATGGCGCGGGGCGGAATTTTGCTGGTGTACGGCGCACTCAGCTCTGAAGCGACACCATTCCCACTGTTTACCGTGCTGGGCAAAAGCCTGACTTTGAAGGGTTATCTCTACGCAGAGATTGTGGCCGACCCTGAAGCCCTGGAGAGAGCGAAGGCTTTTATTCTGCAAGGTTTGAAGTCCGGTGCGTTGCGCCCGATCATCGCAAAGACATTCGCACTTAGCGACATCCAGGATGCCCATCGTTTCCTTGAAGCCAATCAGCAGATCGGCAAGATCGTGGTAACTGTCTGACCAGCAATTATGGGGCTGAGAGCGTAATCCTTCGGCCCCGACTCAAGCCAGCCCTGATGACCGCTATTGGCCGACTCTGTTGAAAAAGTAGCTGCTCCCCCATGCTGTCGGCAGAATTGCTCTGTCAGCTAGCGCGGGGACGGTGAGCCGCCGCATCGTCAGGGCACAGCGTTGCTCAATCATTGATTTGCTCAACTACGGCATTGCCAGCAAAACTTTGTCCAGGGTCAAACTGGAGCTTGCGCGCCGTGGCGGGCAGTAGTTTTGTCAGTTTGTCCAAATGCGCCTTTTGGCCTGCGTCAGTTTCGCGGCGGTCTCCAGCCGTACATATACCAAACGCCTCTGGTCATCCGCCGCGTCGCAACTCCCTGACACCCCGACCCAGCTTGCGGCGCAGCAGGGCCCGCAGGGTCGCCCCATCCGAATACCCGACCTGTGTGGCGACCTGGTCGACGCTGGCGTTTCCGTTGCGCAAGAGATGGACGGCATGCTCCACGCGCAGGTCCTGGAAATACGACAGTGGTGTCTTGCCCAAAACGCTTTGCAGCCGCCGCGCCAAGGTGCGCTCGCTTGTGCCCGCGGCGCTGGCCGCCTCCGCCAGCGAGAACCCCTGCGCGAGCCGACGTCTGGCCCAGCTCTCGAAGCGCTCCACCATTGGGTCGGCATGCGCAAGGTGGTCGGGAATCACGAACTCGGCTTGCGAACTGCGTGCCTCGACCAGCAGATAGCGTGCCACCAGGGCCGCCAGCGCCGGACTGCGCTCCCGGATGATGCGCAAGGCCAAGTCGAGGTGGGCCAAAGCGGCACCCGCGGTAGTGAAGCGTGTCGAGTTCACGATCATGCGTGACTCGTCCAGCGTGACGTTCGGATAGCGCTGCCGAAACATCGGCCCCAGCCACCATGACGTCGTCGCACGATGCCCATCAAGCAGGCCACTCTCTGCAAGCAAGAAACTACCGGAGCAAGCGGCACCAAGGTGCGCGCCAGCCGTGGACCACTGCTGTAGCGCCGCGACCGCATCGGGCACGTCGGGGCGTGTGAGCCGAGCCGAGAGCGTGTCAGGCATCTTGTCACCAAACGCGGGCACGAGCACGACGTCTGGTTCTGGCACACCACGCGCAGTGACCACGGGGACCGTCAAGCCTTGCGCAGTCCGGATGCGACGCCGCACGGCCACCAGCGTGATCTCGATGGGCGCGGGAGCCTGTGGCAGCGAGCCCGCCATTGCGTTGGCCAAGCCAAGGGTGTCAGTCAGGGCCGCAAGCCCCAGATCAAACACGCCATCACAAACAAGGATGTGGATTTTCATGGCAACAATGATATCAATGTTGTCATTATTGCCTATAGAGATGTCTATCATGAAGACTTAGGCTGCTGTCTCGTCGATCCCTTCACCCACTTTTCCATTTACCCCAAGGATTACAGCATGACCAAGCTCGCCCTGTTTGTTCGCCTCGAAGCCAAACCCGGCCAGGAGGCTGCGCTTGCCGACTTCCTGGCCAGCGCACTGCCACTCGCCAACGCAGAGTCCGGCACCACTGCCTGGTTCGCATTGAAGTTTGGCCCTTCGACGTTCGGTGTGTTCGATGCCTTTGCCGATGAGGCAGGTCGCCAGGCACATCTGAACGGCCAGATCGCCGCGGCCTTGATGGCCAACGCCGCGACCTTGCTCAGTTCTCCGCCCAATATCGAGAAGGTCGAACTGCTTGCAGCCAAACTGCCTGCATGACAACCCGGCCTTGACTCAATCCTCTTTTGGTGCGGGGCGATCTGGACGATTCCGGCATATTGCGGTCGATGGAGCTGCGCAGTCGGTCCCGCGCCGAATATGCCTGGATGGGCGTTGCCGATACCGACGGCCGGGTGCGCCAGGCCGTCAATGGCTTGTTGCTTGGTCAGTCGGTCGAAGCCCGCCCCTGGTTTCAGGCCGGATTGCGCGGCCCCTACACGGGGGAGCCTCATGAAGCTCTGCTGCTGGCCCAGATGCTGCCGCCCAATGCCAACGGCGAGCCTCTGCGCTTCATTGATTTCGCTGCGCCGATCACCGATAGCGAGGGCCGGGTCATCGGTGTCCTGGGCGCGCATGCCCACTGGAGCTGGGTGACTTCGATCGTAGAATCTGCCATGTTCTGGGCAGATACGACTCCTGACATGCAGGTGCTGATCGTCGACCAAGACGGTCTGATCCTGTATCCCAAAAAGCTTGCCGGGCAGCAGCAGACTTTGCTCCGAGATGCCGCCGAGGAGCCGGCCTGGTCAGCGGACGAGGAGTATGTGAGCAGCGTCGCGCCGGTGCCGATGCCTCCCGATTCCGGTCTCTCCTGGTCGATCATGGTCCGACAGCCGTTGGCGACCGCTCTGCGCCCGGCGCACCACCTGCTCTACAAGCTGCTGGGATTGGGTGTGCTTGCCGCACTTCTTTTCACTGCGGTGGCCTATTACCTGGCGCGGAACCTGAGCAGACCGATCGAACAGTTGGCACGTGCCGCCAGGCAGGTACAGGCCCATCGAGCTGGCGTGTCTTTCCCGTTGCACCATCCCGTGCGGGAAATCTCGCAGTTGGGGCACTCCTTGCAAAGCATGACGGACTCCCTGTTGGACAAGGAACGGGAGCTGCAGGAGGCCAACGCGTCCCTGGAGGCCACCGTCGCGCAACGGACCGTGGCTCTCACGCAGGCCAATGCCGAGCTGCTGCAACTGGCCACCCACGACGCGCTCACCGGCTTGCACAACCGCAGGTGCCTGAATGAAAAGCTGGAAGAGTGCAGCCTGCTTTTCAGACGGACGAACCGCGGCTTCGCCTTGCTGCTGATCGACGCCGACCACTTCAAGAGCATCAACGACACCTATGGTCACGCCACGGGAGATGACGTCCTGATCCGGCTTGCCCAACTATTGCAGCTCAATACCCGCGCAACGGATTTCGTGGCCCGCTACGGTGGCGAAGAGTTTGCCGTGGTGTTGCCCTGCGATGAAGACGACCGAGGCCCACAGGAGGCTGCCCAGAATATCCGCGCAGGTATCGCCGCCGCCACGTTTGACGTGGTCGGCAAGGTCACGGTCAGCATCGGCGGAGCGATGGCGTATGCATCCGATCCCGACGCCGCGGCGCTGATCGAGCGCGCCGACCGGCAGCTCTACCAGGCGAAGCAGGCGGGAAGGAATCGGGCGGCCTTCGCGGAATGATGCCCGGCGGAATCTTCACAGGCCCTTTTATCCGGAAGACTGGGTCGGCCATTAGCTCGAAGAGATGAGCCAAATCAGCAGCGCCTTAATCCCCAGGCCGGTGATAAAGTCACCGGCTGTAAAGAATTCGAATGCCTACGTTCAATCCCGCCGTTTGTGCCGGTTGATGAAGGTCGTGCAATGGAGTTAATGAACCTGACGGTTAAAGAGCTTCTACAGTTGCAGGCATCGGCAACGGATGAGCTCAGGACGAGAAATATCGTCAGGACGAATAACAATCCCTTGGGCGATTATACGGAATGGCTGGTGGCCCGTGCCTTCCAGCTCGATCTCCAGACGAATTCGAAAGCGGGATACGATGGAGTCAGAAAAGCTGGGATTGATGATGAGCTGCGTGTCCAGATAAAAGGGCGACGCGTCACGCCAGGTGACAAGGCATGGCAGCTAAGCGCGATCCGAAACTATGCATCGAATGACTTCGATGTGCTGGTTGCAGTCATCTTCGATGAGCGCTTCGATATCATCGAAGCCTTCTGGATTCCTCATGCCGTCATCGGTGATTACGCGTCCTACCGGACTCATGTGAACGCCCATATCCTATCGCTCAGAAGTTCGATCATGACGGATTCCAGAGTGGAGTCGGTGAAAGATATTCTGGTGCGATTCCATCAATGATTATCGGCGGCTTACAGGCGGGCGAAGTGCTCGTTCGCGTTCACGCGGTCGGCCTCAACCCGCCCGACTGGTACCTGCGCGAGGGCTACAAGTTGCTGCCGCCTGAATGGCAGCCACAGGTGGATTTTCCGCTCATTCTGGGTACGGATGTCTCGGGTGTCGTCGCCGCAGTCGCCGATGATGTTAAGAACATCTCCGTTGGTGATGAGGTGTATTCGTTGGTTCGCTTTCCCCGCGGCATGTTCGGGGGAAGCAGGGCCTACGCCGAGTACGTCAGCGTGCCGGTGTCGGAAGTCGCGCTCAAACCTGCCGGCATCGATCACGTGCAGGCCGCCGGCGCGCCGATGTCGCTGCTCACCGCGTGGCAGTTCATGGTCGAACTGGGTCACGATGAATCCAATCCGCTTCAAGCGAACCGGCATCAGCCGGTGCCGCTCGAAGGCAAGACGGTGCTCATCAACGGGGCTGCAGGCGGGGTAGGGCACTTTGCGGTGCAGATCGCGAAGCAGAAGGGCGCGCGCGTCATCGCCGTGGCCTCTGGCAGGCATGAGTCATTGTTGCGTGAACTCGGGGCTGACGAATTCATCGATTACGCCAGCACGCCACCCGAAGATGTCGCTCACGACATCGATCTCGTCATCGACACCCTTGGCGGCCCGACCACCGGTCGTTTCCTGCGCACGCTGAAGCGCGGCGGCGCCTTGTTCCCGATCTACCCGCTGGGCTTCGACGGCGCCGAGGAAGCCATGACGCTGGGCATCACGGTCTCGGCAACCCAGGTCCGCTCGAGCGGAGCCCAGTTGAAGGAAGTAGGGCGTTTGCTCGACGACGGGTCGATCCGCGTCGTCGTGGACAGCACCTACTCGCTTGCCGACGCTCGCAAGGCCCACGAACGTGCCGCCCAGGGCCATGTCCAGGGCAAGATCGTACTCACTGTCGAATGAACGCTGCGGCGGATAGAATCTCTGAATAGACCTTTTTGGATAGCCCCTCTGGAATAGCCCCTCTGGACAGGCGCTCTGGCTAGGGCCTTTGGGATAGACACCCTGGTTTTACGCTGCGTTCGAGGCAACGGGCCAACATCGGGCTATTCTTTTGAACTAGCGTCCGCGAGTGATGAAAAAAATGCCCCGATGGAGAAATCCATCGGGGCATTGCGTTGCGCCATCGCTGCATGACGCTATGCCGTGCCGATCATGTTCAGGGAGCGGTGTTGGTCTCGCCCTCGGTTGCGGCCGGTTCGTCGCCGGCGGTGGCGGCATTGTCGTCTGACGTGGCAGCGCCATCCTCGGCTGCGGCGGATTCATCGCCAGACATCGTGGATTCGCCTTCAGGCGAAGCAGCATCGCCCGTTGAGGTCGGGGATGGATCGTCGCTCATGGCCTGCGACGAATCTGCGTCATCCCGCGTCACCCGCCAGACCGCATTGGTCATGTCGTCGGCGACGATCACCGAGCCATCCGGGGCGACGGTGACGCCGACAGGGCGGCCGCGAGTCTTGCCGTCGTCGGTCAGGAAGCCGGACACGAAGTCGACCGGATCGCCGGTGGGCTGGCCGTTCTCGAACGGAACGAAGACGACCTTGTAGCCGGCGAGGTCCGAACGGTTCCAACTGCCGTGCTCGCCGACGAAGACGCCATTGGTGAACTCGCCGCCCACGGCCTCGTTGGAGAAGTCGACGCCGAGCGGCGCGCGGTGCGAGCCGAGGCTGTAGTCGGGGGAGATCGCCGATTCCACTCGCTCGGGGTTCTCCGGCTTCACCCGCGGGTCGACGTGCTGGCCCCAGTAGCTGTACGGCCAGCCATAGAAGCCGCCTTCCTGAATCGAGGTGAGGTAGTCGGGCACCAGGTTCGGCCCCAGTTCGTCGCGTTCGTTCACCACGGCCCAGAGCTGGTCCGTCTCCGGCTGGATGGTCAGCGCGGTGGGGTTGCGCACGCCGGTGGCGTAGGCGCGATGTGCGCCGGTCTCGGCATCGACCTCCCAAATCTCCGCACGATCCACTTCCGCCGCCATGCCGCGCTCGGTGATGTTGCTGTTGGAGCCAATCCCGACGTAGAGATAGTCGCCATCCGCGCTGGCAGTGAGTGCTTTGGTCCAGTGGTGATTGATCTCCGCGGGCAGCGGCGTGACCAGTTCCGGCGGGCCGCTGGCTTCGGTCTGGCCTTCCTGATAGTCGAAGCGGACGAGCGAATCCTGGTTGGCGACGTAGAGCTCGTCGTCCACCAGGGCGAGGCCATAGGGGGCGTTGAGGTTCTCGGCGAACACCGTCTGCTCTTCGAACGTGCCGTCACCGTCGCCATCGCGCAGCAGGGTGAGCCGATTGCCGCCCTGGACCGAGGTGGTGCCTTTCGACTTGATGATGCCGGCGATGAAATCCTTCGGCCGCGACTTCGGGGCGTTGCCGCCACCCTTGCCTTCCGCCACCAGGATGTCGCCGTTGGGCAGCACCAGCGTCTGGCGCGGCACTTTCAGGTCGGTGGCGATGGCGGTGATCGTGTAGCCGTCGGGGACCGTGGGCTTCAGGTCGCCCCACGGTGCCTGCTCGGGCACGGCCATGTTGGGCAGCAGGCCGCGCTGCGGCTCCGGCAGATCGGGATTGGGGCCGTACTGCGGGTTCTCTTCGGCGGCGGTGGCACCACCGGCGAGCAGGAGCAGCGAGAGTGGCGCGGCGTAGCGCATGCGAGTCAATGTCATGACTGACCTCCGGTCTTGCGGCTGGTGAATCCGATCCAGATCGCGGCGAAGGCGAGTACGGCAACGACGATCGAAAGCGTAAAGCCCATGGGCATCGCGGCCCAGGCGTCCCTGGCGTGAATCAACGCGTTGATGAAACCCAGGATCCAGGTCACGAGCAGCAGCAAGAAGTAGAAGATGGACAATCCGCGGCTACCTGCAGGGCGGAATATGCCGATGAGCGCGCAGATCAGGGCGAAGCCGCTGAACACGAGGCCGCCGGCAATCAGCCAGGAGGAAAAATGGGTCCACTGGATGTTGAAGGTCGTGGAGTAGGCGTAATCGCTCAACGCGGCACCCAGGAAGAGCGGAAAGGCGCCGGCAAGCAACATTCCATGAAGCGGGTTCGGCCCGCTCCGGATCGGTCGTTCGGCAGTGGCGGTGGCAGACACGGCAAGCTCCTTTTGCGGTTGAGTCGTGAGGTTCGCTCCAGCATCGTCCTCGATCGGGCGAATCTCCTTGGCAACGGGAAAGTCTTCCGGTAACGAGAGCGTCATCCCGATGTGGACATGCTGTCCCCGTGGCTGGAGTCTAGACGACGTGGCGCGTCTTCACCCAAACGATGACGCCGCTGGCTTTCAGCGGCCGCCGTCGCTCCGCCGGACTATGATGAGAGGGCGAAGTCGTCCCCCCATCCAGTGGCCACAAACGGCGCTTGCCGTGTCATGACGGCGGGAGGGTAAGGGAACCTCGGCCGGATAGCCGACTCCGATATCCGTCTGCTGTCTTGATTCGCACGAGTTGTCTTGATTCGAATGATAGACGCTTGATTCGGATGAAAGACGCACTCCGGCAGAGGCGGCATGATCCCCCGGATGGTATACAAGGACGATCCACTGGACCGGTGAAGCACGGATGAAAAGAATGGACGCATGGCGGCGGTGGCTGCTGGCCGCAACGATTGGGCTGGTTTCCAGCCTGTGTCTGGCGCAGGCGCAGGAAGAAAGTGGCGAGCAGGATTGGTATCCCCTGGATTCGTTGAACACCGGGCTTGGCGAGGCGCCGGAATCCGTCGCTCTCAGGACGCCGCGGGAGTCGATGCGAACGTTTCGGGACATGACCGACCGGGGCGACTTCGAGGCGGCGGCGCATATCCTCAATCTCGCCGATCTGACTCCGGCGGACCAACGCGAGCGGGGTGCCGAGCTGGCCCGTCAGCTTTCGGAGATTTTCCAGCGCGGCGAATCGATCCGCATTTCCCGTCTCTCCGGCCGGCAGGACGCCGCCGTCGAAGACCCCACCGGGAAGACCCCCAACGCCGGCCAGCCGCGCCGGGACATCGAGCTGGCTGCCCTCGAGGCCGACGGGGATGCCTACGATATCCGCCTGGGGCGATATCGGGTCGGGGAAGAGGAGCCGGTCTGGCTGATCATGCCGGAGAGCGTGGCGGCAATTCCGGCGCTCTACGAGGAGTACGGCCCGGCGGCTTTCGAGCGCCACATTCCCGATAGCCTCAAGAAGCCCTTTGGCCTGCTGCGGATCTGGGAGTGGATCGCCATTCCGCTGGTGCTGCTGGCGGTGGGGCTGATCGGCAAGGGCGTCTATCGGCTGATCGAGGTCATGACCCGTTGGCTGCCTTCCGGCTCGCCGAGCATCTTCGCCACCCAGATTCGCGGCCCGGTCGCGCTCATCGTCATGTCGCTGTTGACCCGCGCGCTGCTCGATTATGTCGTCTCCTTCTCGGCGGTCGCGACCACCACGATGCGAGTGGTGCTGATCGCCATCCTGGCCTGGGGTACCGGCGCCGTCGCGCTGCGTCTGGTCGATACCATGATGCTGAAGATGACGCGGCGTCTCGCCGGGCAGATCGACGACTCCAAGCCCAAGGACGATCGCAAGCTGCTGACCACGCTCTACGCGGTGCGTCGGATCATCATTCTGATCATGGTAACGGCGGTCACGATCTACGTGCTGGGCCAGATCCAGCTGTTCGAGACGCTGGGGCTGTCGATCCTGGCATCGGCGAGCGTGCTGGCGGTGCTGGTGGGCGTGGCGGGGCAGGCCGTGCTGGGCAACATCCTGTCATCGTTCCAGCTGTCGCTGGCGAAGCCGATACGGGTCGGCGATCTGGTGATGTTCGAAGGGCAGTGGTGCTACGTCGAAGGCATCTTCTATACCCATATTCGGCTGCGACTCTGGAACGAGCGGCGCCTTATCGTCCCGGTCACCTATTTCGCCTCGAAAGCCTTCGAGAATCTCTCCGCCAAGAGTACCAAGGAGTATCGGAGCGTGGTGCTCACGCTACACCTGAGCGCGGATATCTCGCTGCTGCGGGAGAAGTTTCTCGAGTTTGCCAAGGCGGAGGATAACGTCATCGAGCATCACAAACTGCTCTGTGCCGTGACCGACCAGACCGGCCCGGCGCAGACCGTGACCTGCTACCTGATGACGGTCGACCCGCTCTCGGGGTGGGCCGCCGAAGTGAGTGTCAGAGAGAAGCTGCTGACGTTCATTCGCGACAACCACCCGGAATGGTGGCCGAGGGAGGTGGTGGTGATCAGTCACCGGGATATTGCCCGGGGCCACGCGACGGGGGACGACGGTGAAACGCTCCAGTGAGCGGCCGGGTTCGTTCGCTGTCGGTTCAGCCCGATGAGGGTTTCGTCGACAGGGATTGGCCTCGTTTCGACGCCTCGAGATGGGAGGCCTAAGATAAGAGGCCGGTCATCGGTTTCCCCGATGACCCGGCTCCCTCACACAGCGTCTCTTACCTACAGTTTCTCTCACATACAGCCCCTCTCACATGAGTATCGGCCATGAGCAAGTCTGGAAAGCGCGGCGGCGATAAGAAAGTTTCGGGGCTGCAGCTTTATCTGCACGGGCTGAGCGTCTCGGTGCGCGACAATGCGCAGGCCTTTGGCTTCTCGATCCTGATCACCGTGAGCTACGGCATCGTCTCGGGGGCGGCCGGTAAGCCGTCTTCGCTCGAACTGGTCGGCTTCGCCCTGTCGGCGGTTGCCGGCGTATCGCTGTTGAACATGCTGGTTACTCTGCTGAAGGCGGAGGGGCCGGACGACTCCGAGCGCTCCTACGTGATGCTGGTCGGGACGGCCACCGATTTCCTCTCGGTGGGCGCCGGTCTCGGCGTCGTGTTCGCGGTCAGCAGGCTGGGAGGATGGCTGCCCTGGATTCTGGCGCCCTTGCTGGCTGGGGTGACCTACTGCCTGGTGCAGGGGATGCAGATCGCGCTGGCGAAGTTCGGTTCCGACGAAGAAGAGAAGAAGTAAGCCTCCGAGCGGATGCGGCGCTGGTGACGTCGAATCTGCGGCGCCGCCAGGGCAACGAAGCACGAGGACGAACGGCACGAGGACGCAAGCGGCACAAGAGAGCAAGAGCAGACGGTGCAAGAACACTGGGGCAAACGAAACGAGCCCAGGCGATGAATTCGAGCGGCGATGCATTCGAGTGAAGATAGATCGAGTGAAGATAGATTCGAGCGGCGATAGTTTAGAGCGATGAGGATGACGGCATGAAACACGAATTCTGGCAGGCGCGATGGGAGAACGACCAGCTCGGCTTTCATCTCGCCTTTGTACACCCCATTCTCAAGCGCAATCTGGCGGGATTCGGGCTGGCGGCCAACGCACGCATCTTTCTGCCGCTGTGCGGCAAGACGCTGGATATCGGCTGGCTGCTCGAGCAGGGGCATCGCGTCGTCGGGGCGGAGTTGAGCGAGATCGCGGTGGCGCAGCTGTTCGAGGCGCTCGGCGTCGAACCGTCGATCGATGAGTGGCGCGGTGGCCAGCGTTGGCAGCATGCGGGGCTGACCGTCTTTCAGGGCGATATCTTCGCATTGACCGCCGCCGAACTGGGCCCGGTCGACATGATCTACGACCGCGCCGCGCTGGTGGCGTTACCGCCCGCCATGCGCCCCGGCTACGCCGAGCAAATTCTGGCGCTGGCCGGTGCCGCGCCGCAGCTGTTGATCACCTTCGAATACGACCCCGCCGAGAAGGACGGCCCGCCGTTTCCCGTGCTGCCCGCCGAAATCGAGCAGCACTACGCCACTCGCTACACGCTCGAAACGCTATCGAGAAAGGACGTGCTTCAGTCGTCGCTCAACTTCCGCGATGCCGGCGTGACCCGGTTCGTCGAGGTGGCGTGGAAACTGTTGCCAGAACCGGCCGGCTAGACTGCCGGTGTTCATCCCGCCAGCGCCTCGTCGATGATCTCGAGCCCCTGCCGGGCTTCGCTAGGGCTGATGATGCACGGCGGCACCACATGAATGCGGTTGGCGACCACGAACGGCAAAAGCCCCCGATCGATCATCCCCTGCTTGAGCCGGGCGACCTCGGCAGCCGGCAGCGGGGCGCGGCTCTGCCTGCTCTCGACGAGTTCGATGGCGTGAAAGACGCCCAGGCCGCGCACTTCACCGATGATGTCGTGCTTGTCCCGAAGCCGCTCCAGCCCCGGCGTCAGCACGGATTCGCCGATACTGGCCGCGTTGCCCACCACGTCTTCCTGTTCCATCACCTCGAGCGTGGCGCAGATCGCGGCCATCGCCAGCGGATGCCCGGAGTAGGTCAGCCCGCCGTAGAACATCTCCTCGTCGAAGTGGCTGGCGATACGCTCGTTGATGATCACGCCGCCAGCCGGGACGTATCCCGAGTTGACGCCCTTGGCGAAGGTGATCAGATCCGGCACCACGCCGAAATGCTCCAGCGCCAGCCATTTGCCGGTGCGGCCGAAGCCTGCCATCACTTCGTCCAGAATCAGCACGATGCCGAACTCGTCGGCCAGCGCGCGGACGCCCTCGAGATATCCTCGCGGCGGCACCAGAACGCCCGCAGTGCCGGGGATAGTTTCCAGCAGCAGGCCGGCGATGCTCGCCGGTCCTTCGCACTCGATGACGCGCCGGAGATGGTGCAGCGCACGCTGGCATTCCTCCTCTTCGTTACCGGCCCAGAACTCGCTGCGGTAGAGAAAGGGGTTGAAGAACCGGACGTGGCCGCGAGAGAACTCGTTGGGAACGCGGCGAAAATCGCCGGTCGCGGCGATCGCCGACCCCGTGCCGCCGTGGTAGGAGCGGTAGGCGGAGAGGATCTTCTCCCGGCCGGTCACGGCGCGTGCCATGCGGATGGCGTTCTCGTTGGCATCGGCGCCGGCGTTGGTGAAGAACACCTTGCTGAATCCGGCCGGTGCCAGGTCGAGAATCTTCCGGGCGGCGCGGCCCCGGGCCAGGTTGGCATGAGCAGGGGCGATGGTGGCGAGCTCGTCGGCCTGGGCCTTGATCGCCTCGATCACGCGGGGATGCTGGTGGCCGATGTTGGTATTGACCAGCTGGCTCGAGAAGTCGAGATAGTCGCGGCCGTCGTAGTCCCACAGGCGGCACCCCTCGCCACCCTTGAACACCATCGGCTGGAGCGCACCCTGGGCGGACCAGGAGTGGAAGACGCCGGCGCGGTCCAGCGCCCTGACGTGGTCGTTGTTCACCGTTCCGGTTCGTGAAGTGTCGCGGTTGGTCATGATCGGATCGCCGTATCAGAGAGTGGGCATGGTGTACTGATTGGTCGCCTCGCGCAGCCCGGATGGCCAGCGGGCAGTGACGGTCTTCATGCGGGTATAGAAGCGCACGCCGTCCGCGCCGTGGACATGCAGCGCGCCGAACAGCGAGCGCTTCCAGCCGCCGAAACTGTGGAACGCCATGGGCACCGGGATCGGCACGTTGACGCCGACCATGCCGACCTGGATCTGCTCGCAGTACTGGCGGGCGCTGTCGCCGTCCCGGGTGAAGATGGCGGTGCCGTTGCCGAACTCGTGATCGTTGACCATCTTCACCGCGGCATCGAAGCTCTCGGCGCGGGCGATGACCAGTACCGGGCCGAAGATCTCCTCGTCGTAGATGCGCATGCCGGGCCTGACGTGGTCGAACAGGGTGCCGCCGATGAAGAAGCCGTCCGTGCCGTGGTCGAGACGACGGCCATCCCGCACCAGCTCGGCGCCTTCCTTGACGCCCTGTTCGATATAGCCGCTGACCTTTTCCAGATGCTGGCGGGAGACCAGCGGCCCCATGTCGTGATCCGGGCCATCGGTGATGCTTTCGCCCACCCGCAGCTCGTCCAGTCGGGAGAGAATCTTCTCGCGCAGCGCCTCCGCCGTCTTTTCGCCCACCGGCATGGCGACCGAGATCGCCATGCAGCGTTCGCCGGCGCTGCCGTAGGCTGCGCCCATCAGGGCGTCCGCAGCCTGATCGAGATCCGCATCCGGCATGATCACCATGTGGTTCTTGGCCCCGCCGAGCGCCTGTACCCGCTTGCCGTGGGCCGAGGCGGTGGCGTAGACGTACTCGGCGATGGGCGTGGAACCCACGAAACTGACGGCCTGGACCCGCGGGTCGGTCAGCAGCGTATCGACGGCTTCCTTGTCGCCGTTGACGACGTTGAGCACGCCGTCGGGCAGGCCGGCTTCGCTGAACAGCTCCGCGATGCGCAGGGTGGAAGACGGGTCCTTTTCCGAGGGCTTGAGCACGAAGGTGTTACCCGCCGCGATGGCGATCGGAAACATCCACAGCGGCACCATGGCGGGGAAGTTGAACGGCGTGATGCCGACGCACACGCCTAGCGGCTGCATCATCGAATACGAATCGATGCCGGGGCCGACATTGAGCGAGTGCTCGCCTTTCTGCAGATGCGGCATGCCGCACGCGAATTCGACCACCTCGAGGCCGCGGGTCAGCTCGCCCCTGGCGTCCGAGAGCACCTTGCCGTGCTCCTGCGCAATCAGCCGGGCCAGTTCGTCGGCATGGGTTTCCAGCAGCGACTTGTACTTGAACAGCACCCGGGCGCGCTTGAGCGGGGAGAACGCCGACCACTGCTCGAACGCGGCCTGCGACGAGGCGATGACCCGCTCGGCGTCCGCTTTCGATGCCAGCAGAACCTCGCCGGACTGCTGGCCGGTGGACGGGTTGAAAATCGGACTGGTGCGCGTCGAGTCCAGTGCGGCACGCTTGCCGTCGACGAAGTGAGTCAGCTGCTCGGACATGGGAAATCGATCCTCTTGTTCGTCAATCGACGATGGAAACTCTTGTTCGTCAATCGACGATGGAAATCTCGGAAACGGCGCGACGCCGAGCGATGACCCGGCCGGCCTTTGCCCAAGAGTGAGCCAGGGGGATAGCGTCAAACAATCCCGGTATGCTTAATTTCACTAAAGCGAATGCTTAACTTTATCGGCCGTTTCCGGCGGCGTGGGCTGAGTGGTAAGCAGCGGGCAGTGACGAGGGCGAGGGCCTTGATGAATCAACGCAAGATAACGCTGATGGGGCAGCTGGGAGACGTCGATCTGCGGCTGCTGCGCATTTTCCGCAAGGTGGTCGAATGCGGCGGCTTCTCCTCGGCGGAGGTCGATCTCAACATCAGCCGCGCTGCCATCAGCATGGCGATGAGCGACCTGGAGGCACGGCTCTCCATGCGGCTCTGCCAGCGAGGCCGCAGCGGCTTCCAACTGACCAGCGAAGGGCAGGCGGTCTTCGACGCCACCATGCAGCTGCTGGCGGCGGTGGAGGACTTCCGCACCTGCGTCAACGGGCTGCATTCCCAATTGACCGGCGAACTCAATATCGGCATTACCGACAACCTCGTCACCATGCCCAACATGCACATCACGGAGGCGCTGAGAGCCCTCAAGGCCAGGGGCGACAGGGTGCACATCAACATCCGCATGGCGCCTCCCGGCGCTATCGAGATGGCGGTTCTCGAAGGCAGCCTGCACACCGGGGTCGTTCCCAGGCTCAAGGCGATCCCCGGCCTCGATTACGTGCCGCTCTACGAAGAGCAGTCAGCACTCTACTGCAGCAGCCGGCATCCCCTGTTCCGGGATCGACCCACCGCGCCCGATCGAATCGCCGAATATGACGCCGTCGTGCCGTCCTACGCCCAGACGCCGGAGATCCGGAAGGCGTACGAAAGCCTCAAGCCGATGGCGTCGGCCACCGACCGGGAAGGCGTCGCCTTTCTGGTACTGACGGGCAGCTACATCGGCTTCCTGCCGACCCATTTCGCCCAACGCTGGGTAGAGCAGGGCGAGATGAAGCAGCTCTGTCCCGACGTTTTCGGCTACGAGACGAGCTACTGCCTGATCACCCGCAAGGGCCGCCCGCCCAATCTGGTGCTGGAAAGCTTCTTCGAGGAGCTGGATGACCTGATGGACGAATGGCGCCGCGCCGGGCCGGCGTCCGGCTGAGGTTCACGCTACAGTTGATTCGTTCAGCCCTAGGAAATGCCAATACTGGCTCTCGCTGCCTGGTGGATGCGACGGAAAGACGTCGTTCGCCGGGCCTCGTTTCGCACCTGCCGATCCATCGAATTAGACAAGGAGTCGACTCATGACGAGTCCCGAACAGAAAGTCGCGCTGGTCACCGGCGCCTCTCGCGGCATTGGCCGTGCCATCGCTCTGCAACTGGCAGCCGATGGTTTCGCCGTGGTGGTCAACTACGCCGGCAACACGGCGCTGGCCGAGGAAGTCGTGGCGGATATCGAAGCCAAGGGTGGCCGCGCCCTGGCGGTCCAGGCCGATATCGCCGATGCCGACGCCGTGGCGCGCCTGTTCGAGCAGACGCTGGCGACGTTTGGCCGGCTCGATGTCGTGGTCAACAACGCCGGCATGATGCAGATGGCGAAGATGACCAGCGACAACGTGGGGATTCTCGATCGGACGCTCGAGATCAACCTGCGCGGCAGCTGGCTGGTCATGGCGAAAGCCGCCGAGACCCTGGGCGAAGGGGGGCGCATCATCGCATTGTCCTCCTCGGTGCTGGGCAAGTCCTTCCCCGGTTACGGGGCCTATATCGCCAGCAAGGCCGGGGTCGAAGGGCTGGTCAAGGTGCTCGCCAACGAGCTTCGGGGCCGCAATATCGCCGTCAATGCCGTGGCGCCGGGGCCGGTGGGCACCGAGCTTTTCTTCGAGGGCAAGAGCGAGGAGCAGATCCAGTCGATCGCCAACATGGCGCCGTTCGAACGCCTGGGCCAGCCGGAGGAGATCGCCGATGTCGTCTCGTTTCTGGCCGGGCCGCAGGGCCGCTGGATCAATGGCCAGATCCTGCGCGCCAACGGCGGCATGGTGTGACGCCTGATCCCCGGAGAAGGAGATGCCGAGCCGCCGCCGGTACGAAGCCGATGGCGCCCAGTGGCCTGCTGCCGCGCAGTGAGCGTCAGCGCTGCGCAGCCAGCGTCGGCGTCCGGTCGAGCAGGCGGATCAGGAACGCGCCCAGCGCCGATACCGTTGCCAGCGCGATCACGCCCGGCCAGCCCCACGCACCGAGCAGCAGACTTCCCAGTGCGGAACCCGCCGCCATGCCGATGAAGATCAGCGTGAACATCACTGCGTTGAGACGGCTGCGGGCGGCGGGATCGAGCCCGTAGATCAAGGTCTGGTGGGAGACGAGCGTGGCCTGTATGCCGAAATCGAAGCCCAGCGCGCCGATCACGATCAGCCCCAGGGCCAGCGGCGCGGGCAGCCAGGGTTCGGCCGCCATCGCCAGGAAGGAGAGCACCACGATCGCGCTGCCGATGCGCGTGACCTGATGCGGGCCGCGTCGATCGGCCATGCGCCCGGCAAGCGGCGCAGCGAGCGCACCGGCGGCGCCAGCCAGTCCGAACGCGCCGGAGACCGCGCTTCCGAGCTGGTAACTCTCGAGAAGGTGGATCGACAGCGTCGACCAAAACGCGCTGAAGGCGACCGATAGCAGCGCCTGCGCCGTGGCGGCGCGGCGCAGTTCCGGCTGGTCCCGCCACAGGTGGTACAGCGTCGCCAGCAGGGCACGATAGCTGAGCCGCGAGGTCGGTTCGAACCGGGGCAGGCCGCGCCACAGCGCCACGCTGATGAGCACGATCAGCCCCATGGCGATGAAGAACATGGCGCGCCAGCCGAGGGCTTCGGCGACCAGGCCGCTGACGACACGTGACAGCAGAATGCCCAGCAGCAGGCCGGTCATCACCGTGGCGACGACCTTGCCGCGTTCGCGATCGGCGGCCAGCACGGCGGCGGCCGGCACGATGTCCTGCGCAATGGTCGCGGTCAGGCCGACGGAGAGGCTCGCGACCAGCAGGGTGGCGATCGACGGCGCCAGCGCAGTCGCCAGCAACGCCAGGGCCAGCAGAATGGCCTTGATCACGATCAGGCGGCGGCGATCCACCCGGTCGCCCAGCGGGATCAACAGCAGAATGCCCAGTGCGTAGCCGAGCTGGGTCAGCGTCGGAATCAGCCCGGCCGTGCGGGCATCGATGTCGATATCCGCCGCCAGAATGCCTAGCAGCGGCTGCACGTAGTAGAGCGAGGCGACGCTGAGCCCGGCGCTGATCGCCAGCAGTAGTATCAGCCGGCGGGATAGCGCGGGTGGCGCCGTCGCGTTCGAAGAAGCGCGGTTCATGACGAGTTCCTGAATGCGGGTTTGGGATGCCGTGCATTCTGATAGTGTATGACCATCGCGTGTAGTAGCGTGATTCGCACAACGCCTATGCACAGGATGAATGACACGCCATGGATGACGCCCGCTTCGGCTCCGCCGATCGCCTCGAACTGTTGCAGACCTTCATGCGTATCGTCGAAACCGGCAGTCTGTCCGCCGCCGCCCAGCGCCTGGACGTGAGCCAGCCCACCGTCAGCCGGCGACTCAAGGCGCTGGAGAGCATGCTGGGGCTGCGGCTGGTGCAACGCTCGACCCATCGTCTCAGCCTGACCGATGACGGCGAGCGCTGCTTTCGCCATGCCCAGGGCGTTTGCGAGCGCTGGGACTCGATGGCCCAGGATCTCCAGGGATTGACCGAGACGCCGCGTGGCAGGCTGCGCGTGCTGGTGCCGCATGCCTTCGGCCAGGAGCAGCTGCTGGAACTGCTCGAATCCTACCTTCGAGACTGCCCGGAGGTCAGCGTCGAGTGGCTGCTGCACGATCGCTATCCGGACTTCATTGCCGAAGGCATCGACTGCGTGATTCGTGTCGGCAAGGTAGAGGACCCGGCGGTCGTCGCCGTGCCCGTAGCGGAGGTGCCGCGTATCGTGGTGGCCGCGCCGGAAGTGGTGGCCGGGATCGAGATCGACGATATCGATGCCGTGGCTTCGCTACCCTGGCTGGCGCTGCGCACCTTCTACCGCGATCGCGTCTCGCTGACACACGCCGTCGACGGTCGCGAGCAGCACTTCGCCATTGCCCCGCGGGTGAGCACCGACAACCTGGCGGCCATCCGCCGGCTCGCGGTTTCCGGCTTCGGCGCCGCCATCGTCTCGGCCTGGCGGGTTGCCGACGATCTGGAAGAGGGGCGTCTGATCCAGCTGGTGCCGAGCTGGTATCCCTCGCCGCTGCCGGTCTACCTGGTCTATCCCTACGCCGACGACTATCCGCCGCGTCTGCGTCGCTTCATCGAGCTGATGCGCGAGCAGGCTCCCGGCATGTCGGGCATGACGATGCGCCGGGAGAACCCGCCTGCCGCCCGATGAGGCGCTGCTAGCCGGCGGATGCCTGACGCCGCCTTTCGTGCACGATCAGCCTGGCGGCGACGGTCGCCGCGATCAGGCCGGAGGCTGCGGCCACCATCATCGCCCAGCGCGGCCCGGCATGGTCGGCCAGCCAGCCGACGATCGGGGCGCCGAGCGGCGTGCCTCCCATGATCACCGCCATCCGCAGCGCCATCACGCGGCCGCGCATGGCGGGATCGGTGGTCAACTGCATCAGCGCGTTGGACGCCGTGTTGAAGGTCAGCGCCGAGAACCCGGTCATCGTCAGCATCGCGGCGAACACGATGACATGGGGCGCGACGCCGGCCAGCATGCAGAAGACGCCGAAGGCGAGCGTCGACATCGCCAGCAGCGGCAGGGTGGGTCGTTCGCGACGGGCAGCCAGGAGCGCGCCGCCCACCGAGCCGATCGCCAGTGCCGAGGTCAGAAGGCCGTACTGGTCGGCGCCGCCGTGAAAGACGGTGACCGACATGGTGGAGATATAGATCGGGAAGTTGAAACCGAAGGTGCCGATCAGAAACAGCATGACCATCATCGCTTTCAGGTCGGGGCGTCTCCACACGTAACGAAAGCCTTCCAGCAGGCCGCCGGCGCGCCGGCCCGACTTGAGCGACGTGTAGAGCTGATCGGTCCGCAGCAGGAACAGCGATCCGAGCACCGCCGCGAAAGAGACCGCGTTGACGAGAAAGACCCAGCCGGTGCCGATCGCGGCGATCAGCACGCCGGCCACCGCCGGGCCGATCATCCGCGCGCTGTTGAAGGAGGTCGAGTTGAGGGCGACGGCATTGGCGAGATAGCGCTCGCCGACCAGATCGTTGACGAATACCTGGCGGGCAGGGCCGTCGAAGGCGGTCACGCAGCCGAGACCGAGCGCGAACGCATAGACCTGCCACAGCGTCACCACGCCGGTCACCGTGACCAGGCCGAGCCCCAGCGCCAGCAGGCCCAGCAGCGCCTGGGTCAGCATGATCAGCCGGCGGCGGTCGAAGCGATCCGCCGCGTAGCCGGTGAATGGCAACAGCAGCAGTTGCGGGCCGAACTGTAGCGCCATGGTGATGCCCACGGCACTGGCGTTGTGGTCGGTGAGAATGGTCAACACCAGCCAGTCCTGGGCGACGCGTTGCATCCAGGTGCCGATATTGGAGACCAGCGCGCCGATAGCCCAGACCCGATAGTTGTAGAGCCGTAGCGAGCGGAAGAGTCGAGTATCGCTCATGGCGCGCGGGACGGCCCGCGGCGGGGCACGACTATCGTGGGCAAGGTCGTTGTGGAGACAGTCGGTGCGGAGACGGTCATTGTAGAAACCGTCGTTGTGGAGATAGGCGTTGTGGGAAAAGTCGTCGTCATGCGAAGTTCGAAGGTTCCTTGTCCATGAAGCCGAAGCCGGCCGGGATCCCTGGCCGGCGTTGTCCGCTGCCACGGGGAGTGCAGCCCTCTAGGCACTGTCTGAAAAGTACTGCGCTCGCCCATGCGGCGTTAAAAATCGGCTGGAGCGCCAGCCCGGTCCGCTTTCGCCGATTTTTGCCTTGCCTGGCCTTAGCTCGTCGACTTTTCAGACAGCACCTAGTGTAGCGCGTCGGTGGGGCAGGGGGCCTGGATCCAGCAGAGCGGACGCTGGAAGGACGGGCTCTAGAAGGGCGGTGCGCGATGCGTGCGCTGACGTTTGCCCGCCTCGGTCCACCAGGCCAGGTCGTCGGCAAACCGGCCGAAAGCACGCTCGAAGGAGGCGCCGGCATCACCGAGAGGCGTGCCACTTTCATCCAGTGTCTTGCCGATCTGCCCGACGGCGACCGTGCTGGAGATCACCACCATGCCCATCTCGGCCAGCGTGCCGCGCCAGGCCATGTTGGCATGGGCGCCACCGAGGCGGCCGGCGGAGTAGCTGACGATCCCGGCCGGCCGCCAGAACCACTCTTCCAGGAAGTGATCGGTCAGGTTCTTGAGCCCCGGCTGCATGCCCCAGTTGTATTCGCCGGTGACGAAGACGAAACCGTCCGCCTCGCGAATCTTGCCGGCCAGGGCTTCCATCGCCTCCGGCGCCTCGCCCTCGGGATACTCCTTGTACATGCGATCCAGCATGGGAAGATCGATCGCCCTGGCATCGATCAGTTCGGCGTCGATGCCGCGGGCAGCGAGCGTACGCACCGCATAGTCGGCCAGGCGGATACCGGCGCGGTCGGATCGGTAGGAACCGTAGAACACCAGGATGCGATCGGTCATGGGAAGCTCCTTGAAGCAGACAACGGCATTGACGGGTTCCGTCAGATTAGGCTCTGAATGAAAAGTCGGCGAGCGATGGTGGCTGCATCCGGACATCGCCTTCGGCGGAATCGGATGACAGCGGCCGAGAGGTTGGTTTTTGCTCGAGGGGTCGCAAGATAATCCTTAACACGCTACCTTCCTTGGTAACCCTTACGACTCGCCATGCGTTTTTTCGTCATACGGTGCCGAGTCTTCATCGAGAGGAAAACTTCATGAGCCAGCAAAACGAGTACGTTCCGCCGAAAGTCTGGACGCCCAATAAAGAGAGCGGCGGCAAGTTCGCCAGCATCAACCGTCCGGTCGCCGGGCCGACCCACGACAAGGCGCTGCCGGTCGGCAAGCATCCGTTCCAGCTCTACTCGCTGGCCACGCCCAACGGGGTCAAGGCCGGTGTCATGTTCGAGGAGCTGCTGGCGCTGGGCAAGGACGCCGAGTACGACGCCTGGCTGATCAAGATCGGCGACGGCGATCAGTTCGGCAGCGGCTTCGTCGAGGTCAACCCGAATTCCAAGATTCCGGCGCTGATGGATTACAGCGGTGACAAGCCGGTTCGCGTGTTCGAGTCCGGCTCGATCCTGCTGCACCTGGCCGAGAAGTTCGGAGCCTTCCTGCCGACCGACCCGGCCAAGCGGGTCGAGACCATGAACTGGCTGTTCTGGCAGATGGGCAGCGCGCCGTATCTTGGTGGCGGCTTCGGCCACTTCTACGTGTATGCGTCGGAGAAGATCGAATACGCCATTGATCGCTTCACCATGGAAGCCAAGCGTCAGCTCGACGTGCTCGACCGCCGGCTGGCTGAATCGCGCTATCTGGCGGGTGACGAGTACACTATCGCCGACATCGCCACCTGGTCCTGGTATGGGCAACTGGTGCTGGGACGGCTGTACGAGGCCGCGGAGTTCCTGGACGTGGAAAGCTACGAGAACGTCCAGCGCTGGGCCAGGGAGATCGACGCCCGCCCGGCCGTGCAGCGTGGGCGCATGGTCAACCGCACCTTCGGCGAGCCGGAAACCCAGCTTCACGAACGCCACGACGCCAGCGACTTCGACACCAAGACGCAGGACAAGATCGACGGCTGATATCGCGCATCTGCCGTCCAGAGCCCGGCTACGTGCCGGGCTTTTTGCGTTAGGCTTTGTCTTCGTTCATGAGCTTTATCTTTGGTCATGAAGAGAAGATCCGACAGAGCCATTCCGCCTACTGTTTTCGATAGGGCATCTCCATGAAAACGCTATTTCGAGGCTACCTCGACGCTTCCCTGATCCTGCGCGTGACCATCGCGCTGGTTCTCGGCGTGGTGGTCGGGTTGATCGGCGGTGAGACGGTCGCGAGCTGGCTGGCGCCGTTCGGCGATCTGCTGCTGCGATTGCTGCAGTTCCTGATCGTGCCGATCGTGCTGTTTACCTTGATCGTGGGCATCAATCAGGCCGATTTCGGCCGTATGGGGCGCATCGGTGGCAAGGTGTTTGGTTATTACGTGGCGACCTCGGCCATGGCGATCGTGGTCGGGCTGGCGGTGGCGTCGCTGTTCTCGCCGGGCAGTGGCATGACGCTGGACGACGGCGCCAGTATCGACGTGCCGGAAAACCCGGGGCTGGTCAGCGTGCTGTTGAGCATCGTGCCGGACAATATCGTCGGCGCGCTCGCCGAGCCCAATCTGCTGGGGATCATCTTTACCGCTTTCGTGTTCGGCATCGCGCTGCTGAAGATGCGTCACAGCGAGGGGCAGGGCGAGCTGGGCGAGAAGCTCTACGGCGTCATCGAAGGCTTGAATGCGGTGACCATGAAGGTGATGGCAGGCGTGCTCCAGTACGTGCCCATCGGGGTGTTCGCCATCGTGGCCGGTACGGTGGCCAGGCAGGGCAAGGATACCATCCTGTCGTTGGGCACCATGGTGATCGTGCTCTATCTCGCGCTGGCCATGCATCTGGTGCTCTATTGCGTATTGATGAAGGCGTTCGGCGTGCGCCTGGGAGCGTTCTTCCGCGAGGCGCGTACGCCAATGGCGACGGCCTTCGCGACCCAGAGCAGCACCGGTACCCTGCCGCTGACCCTGAACGCGGCACAGCGGCTGGGCATCCCGCAGAGCCTTTACGGCTTCAGCCTGCCGCTCGGCGCGACGATCAACATGGACGGCGCGGCGATCCGAATCGCGATCTCGGCTGTCTTTGCCGCCAACGTGGTCGGCATCCCGCTGGACTTCATGACCATGGTCGAGATCGTGCTGATCGGCACGCTGACCTCTATCGGTACGGCGGGGGTGCCCGGCGCGGGTATCGTGATGATCGCGACGGTCTTCGCTCAGGTCGGGTTGCCGATCGAGACCGTGGCACTGTTGACCTCGATCGATGCGCTGGTCGGCATGGGCTGTACCGCGCTCAACGTGACCGGCGATCTGACCGGCACCGCCATCATTGCCCGGAGCGAGGACAAGCAGGCGGATGCGCAACCCACTGAAGCCTCGACGGCCTGATATCGATCCCAGGAATTTTCGAATGCATTCTGAGACACACACGGATCTTCTGATCATCGGCGGCGGCAGCATGGGACTGGTGGCGGCGGATTATCTGGTGGCCTCTTCCGGTGCCAACGGCCAGCCCGCGGTGCGGGTGCTCGACGCCCACCGCCCGCCCCACGATCAGGGCGCGCATCACGGCGAAACCCGGTTGATTCGGCTGGCCTATGGCGAGGGCAGCGGCTATGTCTCGCTGGCCCTGCGCGCGCTGGAACGCTGGCGCGAGCTCGAGCGAGAGACGGGCGAATCGTTGTTTCTGCCCACCGGAGTGCTCAATCTCGGCCCGGCTTCGGCGCCGTTCATCCAGCAGGTCGAGGCGAGTGCGCGGCAGTATGATCTGCCGCTGGAGGGCTTGGACGGCTCGGCGGCATCCGAGCGCTGGCCGGGATGGCGGCTCGATGCCTCGATGCGCGGCGGCTTCGAATCCCGCGCCGGAGTGCTGCGGGTCGAGCGGATCATCGAGTGCTGGCGGCAGCGAGTCGAACGGAGTGCCAACGTGACGCTGACGTCAGGCGCTCGTGTCGTGCGCCTGGAGCCTCTGGAGCAGGGCGGTTATGCGGCGACCTGCGATGACGGTCGGCGATTCAGCGCCGACCGGTTGTTGGTTTCCGCGGGGCAGCACGTGGCGCCGCTATTGGCCGAACTCGGCATCGAGCTGCCGCTGACTCGCGTGCGCAAGACGTTCGCCTGGTTCGAGGCCGACGACCGCTATGTGTCGGAGCGCTTCCCCGGCTTCAGCCTCACCGACGACGAGCTAGGCATCTATTACGGCTTCCCGGACATCGATGGCGCCGGGTTCAAGATCGGCCGACACGATAGCGGCCAGATCCTCGCGCCGGGCGAAACGATGGCGCCGTTTGGCGAACATCCGGAGGATATCGCCGAGCTCCAGCAGGTGATCGACCGCTATCTGCCGGGCGTTGGTGCGCTGCGCCATGGCGCTGTCTGCCAGTATATCCGCACCCCGGACGAGCACTTTCTGATCGATGAACCGCTCCCCGGCCTGATCGTTGCCGGCGGTTTCTCCGGCCACGGTTTCAAGTTTGCCAGCGCCATGGGGGAGTCGCTGGGCCGATGGCTGACGAGCGGTCGCGCTGCGCCGGAACTGGCAGGGTTCGGGATCAGCAGACTATCGGGGCGCGACAACCAGGGTTCGCTGTCGTAGTCGTTCGTTCCGGAGCGCCGAGGCCTCGAGCGACGATGGATTTCGCGTACACTGGCGGGCTTCACGAGCAAGTGGTGGCATCATGTCCTTCATTCCTTTTTCCGCGCTGGCCTGTCCGCTGGACGGGGATCCAATGCATCGCCAAGGCCAGACGTGGCGCTGCGCGGCCGGTCACAGTTTCGATATCGCGCGGCAGGGCTATACCCACCTGCTGCCCGTCCAGCACAAGCGTTCCCGCGATCCGGGAGACAGCAAGGCGATGGTGGCGGCACGCCAGCGCTTCCTGAATGCGGGCCATTACCAGCCCATCGCCGAGGCGGTATCGCGTCTTGCCCTGGCGGAACAACCCACCGGCGACGCGTTCCGCTGCCTGGATGCCGGCTGCGGCGAAGGTTATTACCTGCGTCAGCTGGCGGCGGCGAGCGCCCCCGATGCCGCCTTGTCGCTGTTGGGCCTGGATATCTCCAAGTGGGCGGTGCTATCTGCTGCCAAGCAGGACAAGGGCGCCGCCAAGCAAGAGCGGGCGGTGTTATCTGCTGCCAAGCAGGACAAGGGCGCCGCCAAGCAAGAGCGGGCGGTGCTATCTGCTACGAGGCAGGACCAGGGCACCGCGACGCGGGAAAGCGCAGCCGGTCGACAAGTTTCGACCCATGGACGGGAAGAGCGTGTCAGTTGGGTGGTGGGCAGCAACGCCAATCTGCCGGTACAGGAGGGTTCGCTGGACTGCGTGCTGTGTCTGTTCGGCTTCCCCGTCTATCCGGAATTCGTTCGCGTGCTCGAGCCGGGCGGGGTGTTGATCCAGGCCGATGCCGGGCCGGACCATCTTCGCGAGTTGCGCGAGATCATCTACCCCAGCCTGAAACCGGAGCGCGAGCGATCGGCAGTGGTGCCCGAGGGGCTGGTGCAGCAGGACGTGGAGACGATCCGTTATTCATTGGCGCTGGAGGAGCCACAGGCCATTGCCGACCTGCTGGCGATGACGCCGCACCTCTACCGCGCCAGTGCCGAAGGCCGGGCCAGGGCGGAGGCGCTGGAAGCGCTCACCGTGACCGTCGATGTGCGCTTGACGCGATTCGTGCGAGGGGCTGGGAGCCGGGAGACCACACCGTCGGGGATCGATTCGGCGCAGACCTGATCCGGCCATTCAGGAGTGGTTCCGTGTCGAGTGATTCAGTGTCGAGTGGTTCCGTGTCGAGTGATTCAGCGTTGCCGTTGGTAATTATCCGCCCATTGAAGGGCTTCTTCGAAAGGCAGGGCGGGGCTGTAGTAGAAGCCCTGCCCGATGTCGCAGCCGAGATCCTTGAGATGCGCCTCGATCGAGACATTCTCTACCCCCTCCGCAATGGACTGCCGATTGAAGCTCTTCGACAGACCGATGACCGCCGCGACAATGGCTTCGTCCTCGGGGTTGTCGAGCATCCCCATCACGAAGGAGCGGTCGATCTTGATCTTCTGGGTGGGGAAAGTGCGCAGGTAACTCAGCGACGATTGACCGGTGCCGAAATCATCCAGCGATAGCTGCAGGCCGAGCTGGAGGCAAGCCTGGATATTGGCGGCAATGGTATCCATGTCCTCCTGCGGCGAGGCGCTTTCCAGTATCTCCAGCGTGAGCCGTTCCACCAGGCTTCGGTCGTGGTGTGCAAGGGTGCGGTGCAAGTGATCGACAAAGCCGCTATCCAGAAAACTGGATGGATTGACGTTGACACTGACCGAATAGGGCAGGCCACGCCGCATGATCTCTTCGATAGCCGTCACTGCCTTGTCGATGACGTATTTGCCTATCTCGATGTCGAGCCAGGTGTGCTCTATCTGCGGGAGAAAGCGGCCCGGCGGCAGAATCTTGCCCGAGGGCAGGCGCCAGCGTAGCAATCCTTCGAATCCCGTTACCGTGTCGAGGTGGTAGTCGATCGTCGGTTGATAGAAGAGTTCCAGCTGTTGCTGTGACAGTGCCAGGCGAACATCACGGGCGATGGCCAGGCGCTCGCGACGAGAGTGATGAAGTTTGAGATCGAAATAGCAGTACCCGTTCTTGCCAGCTTCCTTGGCCGAGTACATGGCCTGGTAGGCATGGTGCAGCAGCGCGTCCGCATCCGCTTCGTCATCGGGATAGCAGGTGATACCCATGCTGGCGGTAAGGCTATGGACGTGCTCTGCCGTCTGGATGGGGGCGCGGATCTGATCGAGGATGCGTTGACTGATCGCCGGCTTCAGCACGTCGCGCAGAATGATGGCGAATTCGTCCCCTCCCAGATACGTCACCACGTCCTTGCGACGCACGGCATCGCGCAGGCGTTCGGCGATGATCTGCAGCACGGCGTTACCAGCGGCGGTGCCGTGCGATTCGTTGATGCTCTTGAACCCGTCCAGATTGATCAGACAGACCGACAGGTTGCCCTGGGATTGCCTGGCAAGTGCCAGCTCTTCCTTCATCAGCTTCTGGAGCAGACCCCGATCGGGCAGGCCGGTCAGGGTATCGATCTGGTCGAGCGTCAGCCCTGGTGGGCGTTGGGTCAGCAGGTGACGGCCGATCTCGTCCTCGACCTGATGGGCAAGCACATGGAGCATCTCGAAATCCAGCGTCCGAGCCGGAATCGGCGACGTATGCAGGAGACAGAGCGTACCTATGCAGGATCCCTCGATGTCACGTACGGGTACGCCGGCGTAGAAACGCCAGTGGGGCGATCCGATGACCTGGGGATGGTTGGCGAACTCGGGATGACGCAAGGCATCCTCGATGACGAAAAGTTCGTTGTGACGCAGGGTGTGATGGTTGAGCGACAGGGCATCGGGGATATCGGTCGATACCGACCCTCCGCTGTTCCTGCACCATTGCTGATCGTTACCCACCAGGGTGAAACAGGCATCCGCTACCTTGTAATGCTGCCTGGCGATCCAGCGAACCCGGTCGAGCCGTTCTTCGGTCAATGCGTCGATTCGTCTTGTTTGGTTCATGACGTCTTGGCGCCATGTCTCGTAGCGATCCAGGTTCACGGCGTGGCACCTCATCAAAGCCTTTTACCTCGCCCCATCCCTGTGGCATTCAACGAGCATTTTCTAGTGAGACTGCGACCCAACGGCTACTATCGACTCCAAAATTCGATAGGGGGTTGAATTAATAATTCAATACAAATTTGAACTATGGTTCAACGGAAATTGAACAAATAGTTCAAATTCAATCCATGGATGAAAAAAGCATGTTCGCGTTGCGCCTCAAGGCGGCGCTTACCGCCGCTGGGTATGAACCTCGGCCTTCAGTACTGGAACGTGAGTTCAACTTGCGCTACTGGGGGTCGCCAATCACCTTCCAGGCGGTACGTCGGTGGTTGCGGGGCGATTCGATACCCTCGCAGGACAAACTGCAAGTGTTGGCGAGATGGTTGAGCATCGAGCCCCAGGTCTTGCGTTACGGTGAACAGGCTTCGCAGGTTCGCGCCCCCATGCAGGCGACCCGGGTCGTACCCGTCAATGGGGAGGAAGACGAGGTGCTGCGGATCTACCGTGATCTGCCCGAGGAGCAGCGTCAGGTCTTGCGGCAAGTGATTCTGGCGTTCGCCAGGGCAAACGATCTGCAGCCCGGCGATTCACAGGAATCGAGCTGATACCCATCGATGGCTGGCGCCTTTCGTGCCGGAGGCGCTACGGGAAGCCGGGCCGGGATCGATCGTCGCCGCGGGCGACCTGACCACGATCGATCCATCGGATCAGGGCAACATGTCGGGCATCATCCGATAGTAGAGATTGAAGAGAATCCACAGCGTACCGCCAACCATGATGGCCAGGATCAGGGCGGTAAACAGGATCAACTGCAGGTCCTCACGCTTGTTCTTGGCCAGCGTGATGTGCAGGAAGAAGCGGAAGTGGACCACGATCTGGATCACGGCGCAGCCGGCAATGACCAGATAGAGCGTTCCCGCTGCCATCTGCGTGTAGGCCGCCAGGCCGAACGGAATCAGCGTGAGGATCAGTGCCAGCCCGAACCCCCAGAGATAGCTGCGCAACTCGCTGGATTTCTCACGCGCTTCCTGCTCGGAAAGTTGGCGATGGCTCATACGATGCCTCCCAGATACACCAGCGAAAAGATGCCGATCCAGACCACATCCAGGAAGTGCCAGAGGATGGCCAGCCGCATCAGGCCGGTCTTGGTGGGCGGATCGAGCCCATGCACGGCAATCTGGCCGAGCAGGGCAATCAACCAGATACAGGCCCCGATGACGTGAAGGCCATGCAAGGGCACCAGGGAAAAGAACGCCGAGAGAAAGCCGCTTCGGCTGGGCACGCCGCCTTCGGTGAACATCTTGTGGAAGTCGTAGAGCTCATGGGCGAGAAACCCGAGCCCCAGCAGTAGCGTCACCAGTAGCCAGATGACGAGAACTTTCCGGTCGCTGCGATATTTCAGCGCCAACGATGCCATGCCGAACGTGAAGCTGCTGATCAATAACAGCATCGTTTCGATGAAGGCGCTCTTGAGTTCGAACAAGTCACTGGGGCCGGGGCCTCCGGCAGTACCGCCGAGCATGGTGACGTAGGTTGCGAAGAGCAGGCCGAAGACGATCAGGTCGCTCATCATGAACACCCAGAATCCGAACACCATCTCTTCGCGGGTATCCTCGCTCTCTTGATGGGCTGGCCCGAGATTGAGGCCGGGATGGTGCGCACGGGGTCTCGCCTGATCGGTGTGGCCGGGGTGTATCTTCGTGGTCGTCGTCATTGAACGGCTCCTTCCACGGGCGGCACGGGGAGCCCCCGGTTTTCCCTCGTCTGCTCTTTCGAACGGTCGACCGGCGTCGTTCGGCGCACGCATTCGATCCAGGCCAGGTGCGTGCGGCGAACTTCGTCGCCGGGTATGGTGCGCGTGGTCTTGCGCACGTAGCCGCGTGCAATGATGGCGACCAGCGTGACCATCGCCGCGAGAATCACCAGCCACCACATGTACCAGGTCAGACCAAACGCCATCGCCGTACCGGTCACCGCGATGATCACGCCCATGGCGCTGTTGGCGGGCATTTCGATGTCGGGGAATTCGTCCGGTACCTGGTAAGCCTTGCCCTGCTCTTTCTCGGCCATGAAGGCGTCGCGGCTGAACACTTCGGGGATGACCGGGAAGTTGTATTCCGGCGGTGGTGAACTGGTCGCCCATTCGAGGCTCCGTCCATCCCACGGATCGCCGACAAAGACGTTGTTATGATGGCGGTCTCGGACGCTCACCCAGAGCTGGATCAGCAGGAACAGCATGGCAAAGAGAATGACGATCGCGCCGCAACCGGCGGCAATGGTCCAGGGCAGGTACGCGGGCTCGAAGAAGGTCAGCGAGCGGCGCGGCATGCCCAGTACGCCGAGCGCATAAAGCGGGAAGAACGCCAGCATGAAACCGATGACCCAACAGTAGGCGGCACGTCGTCCCCAGCGTTTTTCCAGACGGAAGCCGAAGGCCTTGGGGAACCAGAAATTGGTAGCCGCCAGCATGCCGAAGAGCGTTCCGGGAATCAGCATGTTGTGAAAATGAGCGATCAGGAACAGCGAGTTGTGCACTTGATAATCGACGCTCGGGGTGGCGAGAATGATGCCGGTCAAACCGCCGATCACGAACAGCATGATGAATCCGACGGCGTAGATCATGGGAGCCGATAGTCTGACTCGTCCGCGATACATGGTCAGCATCCAGTCGTACACTTTTACACCGGTCGGGATGCCGATCAGCATCGTCGCGATGCCGAAGACGGCATTGATGGCGGCGCTCTGCCCCATGGTGAAGAAATGGTGGAGCCAGACGGTAAACGAGAGGAAGGCGATACATATGGTCGCGATCACGAGCAGGGTATAGCCGTAGAGTCGTTTTCCTGAAAAAGTCGAAAATACCTCGGAATAGATACCGAATGGCGTCAGAATCAGAATGTAGACTTCGGGATGACCGAAGGCCCAGAAAAGGTTGATGTAGTTCATCATGTTGCCACCCAGATCACTGGTGAACATGTGAAAATCGAGATAGCGATCCAGTGCCAGCAGGGCAGTGGCGACCGTCAGCGGCGGCATGCCGAAGATCATCAGGATGGCGGTGCTCAGCGCGGTCCAGGTAAACAGCGGCATACGAAATAGCTTCATGCCGGGCGCGCGCTTTTTATAGATCGTCACCGCGAAATTGATGCCGGTCAGCGTCGAGGAGAGCGTGGATAGCGTCACCGCCCAAATCCAGTAGTCGACCCCGGCATCAGGGCTGTAGGACAGTTCCGTATAGGGGGGATAGCCACTCCAGCCGCCAGTGGAGAATGGCGCCAGCACCAGTGAAATCATCATGATCGCCGCGCCCGCTGCGGTAAGGCCAAGGCTGATCTGATTCATGACCGGAAACGATAGATCGCGGGCGCCGATCTGCAGCGGCATGACGTAATTGATGATGCCGGTCAGGAACGGCATCGCCATGAAGAAGATCATGATCGTGCCGTGAGTGGTGAAAAACTCGCCGAAATGTTCGGGCGACAGAAAGCCCCCGTCCAGCCCGACGGCCTGCTGCGCGCGCATGAATGCCGCTTCGATGATCGCGCGGGAGAGCATGACCATGGCGATGACGATGAACATGATCCCGATTTTCTTGTGGTCCGGACTGGTCAGCCACTCCGACCACAGATATTTCCACTTGCCCAGCCAGGTCACCAGGATCACGGCGCCGAGCACGCCCAGCACGACCATTCCAGCGGCGCCGCCGGCAATGATGCCATTGATGATATTGAAGGTCGTCGGATCGCGAACGGCCTCCCAGAAGGGCAGGGCATCCCAGCCCAGGCGACCGAAGACAAAGTTCCAGATATCGCTCACGTTGCCTTCTCCCCGCCGTTGTCGTCAGCTTCATCGTGAGTGTTTTCCTCGGCATCAAAAGGCGCGGGGGTAGCGTTCGAGGGTGACATCCGTTCGTCCATGGTTTTGCGATTTTGGGGCGGCGATGGCGTCAGCGACGTCCAGTCGATCGGTGCATGGTGGGCAATGGCGTCGAAGAGTCGCGACGGAATGGGCGAAAATGCCATGAGATCGCTATGCTGATAGTTCTTGATTCCCAGCATGGCAGCGAAATCGGTGGCATCGCTTTTTTCGTTCAGCTGGGTGAAGCGTTGTCGATCGAGTCGATAGCCATCGCGTCGAGCATGAGCTACGAAGTCATCGAATTGCGCATCATCGACGACTTGGGTCATGAAGCGCTGACGATGAAAGCCACTGCCGTTGTACTGCATGTTCTTGCCCTGGAAGCGTCCCGTGTTGTCGGCTTGAAGATGAAGCTTCGTGACCATGCGATTCATGACGTCGATCTGGCTGCCGAGCGCTGGAATGAAGAAGGTCTGCAGCACGGTGGCCGACGTCAGCTGAAATGCGATGGGGCGATCTTCCGGCAATACCAGTTGCCCCATGCTGGCAATGCCTTGTTCGGGGTAGATGAAAAGCCACTTCCAGTCGAAGCCCACCACTTGAACCTGCAATGGCTGCTTGGCGGAATCGAGCGGGCGGTAGGGATCGAGCTGGTGGGTTTCTCGCCAAAGCACGACGGCCAGCACGATGACGACCACGACAGGCACGCCCCACATGGCGATATCCAGCCAGCGCGACATGTCCCAATGCGGTCGATAGACCGCATTGCCACGGTAACGGTAGCGCCAGAGGATGATCGGGGTCTGGATGATTACCGGTAACACCACGATCAGTGTAACGACCACCACGAACCAGAAATGGTGTTTCTGTGCCTCGGCGATCGGCCCCTGAGGATTCATGAAACCCGGTAAAGAATGGCTACAACCTGAGAGCAATGCCATGACGAAGAGTGTTATCCCGCCTCGACCGAGAGGGACGAACGAGTTGATGAATCCTTTCACGCCATGCTCCGTAAATGTGCCGTAATACTTGGTGAATGGTGTGACGAGCCCTCACTATAGAAACGATTTCTGGTTCCGGCATTGATGTAATTTAGCCATGCGATGGATTAGATCGATTTATAGGCACGATGAAAGCGATCTGATGGCTCCAGGTGCGGTATCGAAACGATGGATACATCCTTGGCGATAGAATTTCTCCATCGTTTTGATTTCCTTTATCTATTAAAAAATAGATTTGGCTAGATGTTGACTATCGCCAACGTCAGCGGAGCCGGGCCTTTACGATGCGAAGGCGATGCTCCCTGGTGAATTCACCCAAGGTCTTGATGCGACAATAACCGATTCGGGCCGATTAGCCTGGTGGACAGGACAGCACTCGCTATTTATACCTAGCATTAATCTGTGTTGTGATACTTCGCATATAGAAGTTCCATGCAGAGGTAGTCAAAGGTAAAGGCGATGCGCCAAACCAAGGGCCAAGCGACCGATAGAATCGATTGCGGTGCGAATCGCCAGACACACAATTAGCGTGGCAATGATGCCACGTCATAGAGATAACGGAGATAGCCTGTGACTAGCGACATTCGCAAACCGACGACGACAGAAGCCGGTATTCCGGTAGCGAGCGAAGAGAATGCGCTTTCCGTCGGCCCTGATGGCCCGATCGTGCTTCACGATCACTATCTGATGGAGCAGATGGCGGCATTCAACCGTGAAATGATTCCGGATCGTCAGCCGCACGCCAAGGGCGGTGGCGCTTTCGGCCATTTCGAAGTGACGCATGACATCAGCCGGTATACCAAGGCGAAGTTTCTGCAGCCGGGCAAGAAGACCGAGATGGTCGCGCGCTTCTCCACCGTTGCGGGTGAATCCGGTAGCCCGGATACCTGGCGCGATCCGCGAGGCTTCGCGCTCAAGTTCTATACCGAAGAAGGCAACTTCGACATGGTGGGTAACAATACCCCTGTCTTCTTCGTTCGCGATCCGATGAAGTTCCAGCACTTCATCCACTCCCAGAAGCGCCGTGCCGACAACGGTCTGCGCGATCACGACATGCAGTGGGACTTCTGGACCATGGCGCCGGAAACGGCCCACCAGGTGACCTGGCTGATGGGTGACCGTGGCGTGCCAGCCAGCTGGCGTCACATGAATGGCTACTCCAGCCATACCTACATGTGGGTCAACGCCGAGGGCGAGCGTTTCTGGGTCAAGTATCACTTCAAGACCGACCAGGGCATCAAATGCATGACCCAGGAGCAGGCGGACCAGATGGCGGGCAGCGATGCCGACTACCATCGTCGTGACCTGTTCAACGCGATCAAGCGGGGCGACTATCCGACCTGGACGCTACAGGTTCAGATCATGCCGTTCGAGGATGCCAAGACCTATCGCCTCAACCCGTTCGACCTGACCAAGGTCTGGCCGCACAGCGACTATCCGCTGATGGAAGTCGGCAAGATGACGCTGGATCGCAACCCGGAAGATTTCCATACCCAGATCGAACAGGCCGCCTTCGAACCCAACAACATGGTTCCCGGTACGGGCCTCTCGCCGGACAAGATGCTGCTGGCGCGCTCCATCTCCTATGCCGATGCACACCGTGCGCGTCTCGGGGTGAACTACAAGCACATCCCGGTCAACACGCCCAAGTCGCCGGTCAACAGCTACAGCAAGGGCGGCGCGATGCGCATGCGCAACGCCAGCGATCCGGTCTATGCGCCCAACAGCAAGGGCGGCTCCAAGGCCGATCCCGCGCGTTATCCGGAAGATGCCGTATGGTCGGCGGATGGCGAGTTCGTTCGCACTGCCTACACGCTGCGTCCGGCGGACGACGATTTCAGCCAGGCCAACGACCTGGTCAACAAGGTGATGGACGACGCGGCGCGCGACCGTCTGGTCAGCAACGTCGTCGGTCACGTCTCCAACGGTGTCGAAGAACCGGTGCTCTCCCGCGTGTTCGAGTACTGGCGCAACATCGACGAGACCATCGGCCGTCGTATCGAGGAAGGCGTCAAGGCCAATCGCGGGAAGTGACCTAGCGCTGCAGATATTGCAGTAGGTTTCGATAAGAAAGATGGCCCACTCCGGCAAGGGGTGGGCCTTTTTCGTTGGAACGGCGACAGTCGTGCTGACTGGATTTAGCCCTTGCGCTGCTTGATCTGCTCCTTCAACTGCCCGGGAACCTGTTTGATGATCAGGCGGTCGCGCTCGTCATCGTATTCGATGCTGTTGCCGAGCAGGTGCGAGTCGAAGCTGATCGAGACGCCGCTGGCGCGGCCGGCAAAGCGCTTGAACTGCTGCAGGGTACGCTTGTCCGGCGGGATCTCGGCGGCCAGCCCGTAGTCCTGATTGCGGATATAGTCGTAGAACGCCTTGGGTTGCTGCTCGTCGACCAGCTCGGAGAGCTCGTCGAGCGTGATCGGCTCGCCGCGCTTGGCCTGGCCGTTGGCGTATTCGATCAGCGTTTCGGTCTTCTCCCGGCTGGCCTCTTCGGGCAGATCCTCGCTTCCGACATAATCGCTGAACGCCTTGAGCAGGGTGCGGGTCTCCGCGCCGGCATTGACGCCTTCCTGACAACCCAGCCACTCCCGGAACGCTTCGACCAGCTTCTTGTTGCCCCGATCCTGCACGTAGGTGATGTACTGGCGCGACTGCCCGCGCTGCCACTGGGTCAGGTCGATCCGTGCGGCCAGCATCAACTGGCCGAGATTGAGTTGCTGGACGGCAATGAGGTTGAGATCGTCATCGAACCCGTAGCCGTCACGCTGGTGGAGCATGGCCAGCGTCAGATATTCCGCCTCGCCCTGACGGGAGTGCACGAACCACCAGTGGCCGCCGATCGAAAGATGCGCATCGAGCAACGGCATCAGGCTTTCGGTGGTCTGGCGGGTAAAGTCGGTGAAGTTGATTTCCCCGCTGCGATAGCGCTCGAGCTCGAAGGCGAAACGTGACGAGGAGACAGGCGCCGCCTCGCTGTCTTCGGCGTCTCCCTCCACGCCGGCTTCGCCAAAGTGCCCCCACGCCTTGGGTTTGCCGTGAAAGCTCGAATTGAAGTTCGCGAGCAGCGAGTCCGCGATCGCCATGTCGGTCATCGCCTCGCCGCAGGTCAGCGTGGTGGGTTGTTCGTCGCTCTGTTTATCGATGCGATGGGCGCAGGCTTGCAGTATCGGCATGACGTGACTCGTGAAGCGTAAAAGGGCGGGCGTCCGGTCGACGGCCCGCGAAAGAAAGACGACGGCGTGTTCGGGTTGGGGTCTTCGTCTCAGGGGCGAAGACGAAAGCCGGTACGGAAGATCCAGCTGATCACGCCCAGACAGACCGCCAGAAAGACGCCGATCATGATCAGGCTGGCAACCACGCTGACATCGCTGATGCCGTAGAAGCTCCAGCGAAAGCCGCTGACCAAGTAGACCACCGGGTTGGCCAGGGTCACCGCCTGCCAGAACGGCGGCAGCATGTCGATGGCGTAGAAACTGCCGCCGAGAAACGTCAACGGCGTAATGATCAGCAGCGGCACCAGCTGCAGCTTCTCGAAGCTGTCCGCCCAGATGCCGATGATGAAGCCGAGCAGGCTGAAGGTGATCGCGGTCAGCAGGAGAAACAGCAGCATCATGAAGGGGTGCTGTATATGCAGATCGACGAAGAAGTTCGCCGTGCCGAGAATTACCAGCCCGAGAATCGCGGATTTCGACGCGGCGGCGCCGACATAGCCGAGCACGATCTCGAAGTACGAGATCGGCGCCGACAGCACTTCGTAGATGGTGCCGGTGAACTTGGGGAAGAAGATCCCGAACGAGGCGTTCGACACGCTCTGCGTGAGCAGCATCAGCATGATCAGGCCGGGCACGATGAAGGCGCCGTAGCTGACGCCTTCGACCTCCTGAATGCGCGAACCGATGGCAGCGCCGAAAACGACGAAGTAGAGCGATGTCGAAATGACCGGAGAGATCAGGCTCTGCAGCAGCGTGCGCCCGGCGCGGGCCATTTCGAAGAAGTAGATGGAGCGGACGGCTTGCAGGTTCATTGGCGCTCTCTGACCAGGTTGACGAAGATATCTTCCAGCGAACTTTGCTTGGTATGCAGATCCTTGAAGCGGATCCCGGCGGCCTCGATCTCGTTGATCAGCGCGCTGATGCTGACGTGATCGCTGTCACCGGCCTCGCTGGCGTCGTAGGTATAGACCAGCACGTTGCCGTTCTCCGCCAGCGTCAGCGGGTAGTGGGCCAGCGCCGGCGGAACGCTGGCCAGCGGTGTCTGCAGGTGCAGAGTCAACTGCTTGCTGCCGAGTTGCCGCATCAGGGTCGCCTTTTCCCGTACCAGCACGATCTCGCCGCCATTGATGACGCCGATGCGGTCGGCCATCTCTTCGGCTTCCTCGATGTAGTGCGTGGTCAGGATGATGGTCACGCCGCTATTGCGAAGCTCCCTGACCACCTCCCACATGTCACGCCGGAGCTCGACATCGACACCGGCGGTGGGCTCGTCGAGGAACAGGATTTCCGGCTCGTGGGCCAACGCCTTGGCAATCAGCACGCGGCGCTTCATGCCGCCGGAGAGCGTGATCAGCTTGTTCTTGCGCTTGTCCCACAGCGACAGCGCCTTGAGCACGCGCTCGATGTGGGCATCGTCCGGCGCCTTGCCGAACAGCCCACGACTGAAGCGCACCGTGTTCCATACGGTCTCGAAGGCATCGCTGGTCAGCTCCTGCGGTACCAGGCCGATCTTGGCCCGTGCGGCACGATAGTCGGTGACGCTATCGTGGCCGTCGACCGTCACGCTACCGCCGGTAGCGTTGACCAGCCCGCAGATGATGCTGATCAGGGTCGTCTTGCCGGCGCCATTGGGGCCGAGCAGGGCGAAGATCTCGCCGCGCTGGATCTCCAGGTCGATCTGCTTCAGCGCTGAGAAGCCGGAATCGTAACGCTTGGAGAGGCCGCTGATGGCGATCACCGGCGGCGGGCTCGCGGCGGGCGTCTCGGTGCGCGGCGTGGGTTCCGGGGCTGTGGGCGTCTCGTGACTCATGCAAACCCTGCTTCGTGACGGCGTTAGGGGCCGTTATTGTAGGCGAAAAGCGGGCTCGTCTGGAGTCATCATCTGCCACGGAGAGAAAACGCGCAGGATCGGGCGGCGGCATGGGTGCGTCGCATGTGATGAGTGGGCTGAACGAACTGGAAGGACTGGAGGAACTGGAGGAACTGGAGGAACTGGAGGAACTGGAGGAACTGGAGGAACTGGAGGAAAGAAACGGGTGAACAGGTCACGGCGGGACGAGATCGGGAAACGTCGTGGTTCATGCTGTGTCCGGTCGAGCTTCAGGCGCCTGTAGCCTGTCCGGAGGTCACGACTCGGGAGCCTTGGTCTGTGCCAGCAGCTCGATCACCTCTTCGTCGGTGGTCTGGTCGAATTCCTCGTAATGACTGCCGACGGCGCTGAAATCGATCGGTGCCGAGAGGCAGACGATCTCATCGGCCCAGTCGCGAAGCTGGTCCAGTGCCTCTCTCGAGGCAACCGGCACTGCCAGTGTGACATGCCTGGCGCCCTGCTTCTGCATCGCCTCCAGCGCGGCCCGGGCGGTGCCTCCCGTGGCGATGCCATCGTCGACGACGATCACCGCGCGTCCGGCGACATCGACGGCGGGGCGGTCGCCCAGGTAGCGGGTCCGGCGGCTTTCGATCGTCTTCAACTGACGCGCTTTCTCGTCCGCAAGATAGGCATCCGATGCACCGGCCATCTCGACCAGTTCGGCATTGAGATACAGCTGGGGAGGATCGCCATCCACGACCGCACCGATACCGAATTCCGGACGGCCCGGTGCCCCGATCTTGCGTACCATGATCAGGCTCAATGGCAGATCCAGCGTTCGGGCGATTTCGAAGGCAACGGGGACACCGCCGCACGGTAGCGCCAGGACGAGATCCGCTCTTGGCGCATCGATCAACTGCTCGGCCAATTGACGCCCGGCATCGCGGCGATCGGCGAAGCGTGGGATGACGGTGAAAGAATGACGCATCGGCCGTCTCCTGAATCCATGAGGGCCTTGGCTTGGTGCGACCATAGCTAGGTGCGACCACGGGCCGCGCGGCACCTCGGTAAGCGAACCGCGAAGCTCGCTATCCGCAATGTTCGAGATTCAGGATTTGTGATTGTGCTTGGGTTTGTCCTTGCGAGAGGCCGATGCCATCTTCTCGAGTTCCTTTTCATCCATCGAATCGTACATCGACTTCGATGCACCCTTGAGTTCGCTGGCCTTCTTCTCGCCACGTTTGGCAGCGAGTGCGGCACCAGCGTAAGCGTTCATTCCAGGACGCCCTGCCATCCCAGCGAGCGTGACCCTAAAGTAACCTCACACTCATCAACACGAGGTTACTCTCATGAGCAAGCGCCGCACTCCGGACCAATGGCAGGGTCTGATTGATCAGCAGCGCCACAGCGGCCTGTCCGCGCTGCAGTTCTGTAAGCAACAAGGCATCGGTTATGCCAGCTTTCGCAGCTGGCGCAAGCGGCTTTGCGAAAGCCCGGTCTCTGACTCGACCGAGACCGAGCAGTCGGATTTTCTGGATCTGTCGGCATTGATGGGCGCTTCGCCGTCTTGCGGGCCAGGTTGGACTATTGTGTTGAGTCTGGGTAATGGCGTCGAACTGCGGCTGAGCCAGAACGGATGATCGGGCTCGATAGCCAGGCCCGGATTTGGCTGTGCACCGAGCCCACCGACATGCGTAAGTCCTTCCGGGGACTGAGCGCGCTGGTACGCAACCAGCTCAACCGCGACCCGCTCAGTGGCCAGTACTTTGTGTTCATCAACCGGCGCAAGACCCAGATGAAGATGCTGTACTTCAGCCGCACCGGTTATTGCTTGTGGGCCAAGCGCCTGGAGCGGGGTCAGTTCCAGGTGCGTGCGTCAGCGTCTGGCCAGCGAGCGTTGACGCTGGCCGATCTGCAGCTGCTGATCGACGGCATTGAGGTGCAAAAAGTTCGCCGCTTCAAGCGTTTTTCAGCAGCGTAAGCACTCAGGGTCCGGTATAATAGCGGCCATGAAATCAACTGCTTGCACGCCTGAACCCACCGCACCGTCTCACTCGGCCCTGGTCGAGGAGAACGCGCTGCTGCGCGAGCAGGTTCAGGGGATGCAGCGCCAGCTGGATTGGTTCAAGAAGCAGCTGTTCGGCCCCAAGTCCGAGAAGCAGGTCTTTGACCTGCCGGGACAGGACAGCCTGTTCCAGCCGGAGCAGGCGCCCGTCCCGGACAAGGCGCCCGAGGATGACAAGCGCACGGTCGGCGCCTATCAGCGCGGCACCGCCAAGAAGCAGCGCGACGATGACTGCTTGAACGATACCGGTCTGCGCTTCAGCGCCGATGTGCCGGTGGAAGTCATCGAGCAGCTGCCGCCGGAGCTGACTGGGCCGGACGCCGATCGGTATGAAATCCTCGGAACCAAGACTACCTTCCGGCTAGCCCAGCGAGCGGCCAGCTATGTGGTACTCCAGTGCGAACGCCCGGTATTGCGCCGCAAAGGCACCGACAAGCCAGTGACCGCCCCGGCGCCGCCCAACGTGCTCGACAACAGCCTGGCCGATGTCAGCCTGCTGGCCGGACTGCTGGTGGACAAGTTCCAGTTCCATCTGCCGCTGTACCGCCAGCATCAGCGCATTCAGCAGGCTGGGGTCACCGTCAGCCGCAGCACGCTGAGCAACCTGGTCAAACGCGCCATCGATCTGCTGCGCCCCATCGTCGATGCCCAGACCGATAATGTGCTGCGCAGCCGGGTGCTGGCCATGGACGAAACGCCAATCAAGGCCGGCCATCAGGGCCGGGCTGGCCCGCAAAAAGGCAAAATGAAATCCGGCTGGTTCTGGCCGCTGTACGGCGATGACGATGAGGTGGTGTTCACCTACTCCAACAGCCGTGGACGGGGCCACATCGAGCAGGTGCTGAGCGAGCAGTTCACCGGCACGCTGATCAGCGACGGGTACGCCGCCTATGCCCGCTACGCCGCAGCACAGGACGGCGTTACCCATGCCCAGTGCTGGGTCCACGGCCGGCGTTACTTCATCGAGGCCCAGAAGGAGCATCCGCAGCAGGCTGGCGAGGCGCTTCAGCAGATCGCCAAGCTCTATCACAACGAAGACAACATCCGTGCTCAACAGCTCACTGGCGAGACGAAGCGCCAGTACCGGTTGGCGCACTCGAAGCCAGTCGTCGACGACTTCTTCCAGTGGTGCCGCGATCAGTTGGAACGTGGCGAGCTGTTGCCCAGCGATGCGCTGACCAAAGCCCTGAATTATATGCTCAGCCGTGAAGCGAGCCTGACCGTGTTCCTGGAAGATCCAGACGTACAACCGGACACCAACCACCTGGAGCGGGCGCTGCGCCCCATTCCAATGGGCAAGAAAAATTGGATGTTTTGCTGGACGGAACTCGGCGCCGAACACCTCGGGCTCATCCAAAGCCTGATCACCACCTGCAAACTGCATGACGTCAATCCGTACACCTATCTGGTGGATGTGCTGCAGCGCATCAGCCAACACCCGGCCAGGGAGGTCGCGCAACTGACGCCAAGACGGTGGAAGACCCACTTCGCGGACAAGCCGTTACGCTCGTTGCTCGATCCCCGTCATCCGCACAGACAGCCCGAATCACCAGAGGCCGTTCGCCATGCGCATTGATGAGATGACCCTCGATCAGTTACTGGAGCTCAATGACGTCATCTGCCAGCGCATCGATGAACTCAAGGAACAGGAAACCCTGCAGGCGCTGAGCCAGCTGCGTGTCGGGCTCAAGGTCTCCTTCAGCACCCGGGAGGGACGGGCGTTCGGCATCGTTACCAAGATCAACCGCAAGAGCGTGATCGTGCTGGCCGAAGACGGAACCACACAGTACAAAGTCTCGCCGCAATTACTGACACCGCTTCATGAAGTGAAGTGATCAGCTTGCCTGGGGGCGTCTACTACGTCCCCGAATGAACGCTTACGCACCAGCGGCCATTTGCTGGGATTCGGACTTGGCTGGCATGAGCTGTCTCCTTCGTGTCGGCACCTTTGGCTATTCGTTGGCGTTGAACCGCCTATTCGCTAGCGTAGAGCGTCGGATAACCCTTGCCCAAGTCTGTGGGCCACGAATGGTGGCGTTCCTTAATCGCCATTAATCGGCGTCTGGGCCTTCCCGCTCGAGCGCAACGCCAGGAAGCCGCAGAAATCGCCAGGCTGGGCTATACCTAATAGAGCAAACGATATTCACAAGACACACGACGAAACGGCAACGTCAACGAAATGACTCATTCAGGAGAACCACGCATGTCGCATATCCTCTGGCGTCGAATTGCCTTGAGCATCATGGCCGGTGTGTTGCTGGCCGGCGGGCTTAGCGCCTGCACCACGACGACTTCCGCCGACCGCGAAAGCCGAATATCGCAGCGGGAGCAACTGGATCAGGACGTACAGCAGACGCTGGATCGGCTCTATCGATCGGTGCCGGCTTCCCGGGCGTTGGCCGACCGTGCGGAAGGCGTGCTGGTCTTTCCGGGCGTACTGGGCGCCAGTTTCATCGTTGGCGCCAGCCACGGTGATGGATCGCTGTTGGTCGATGGTGCCAAGGCGGGCTACTACACCACGACCAGCGGTTCGATCGGCTTTCAGGCCGGCGCGCAGTCGCAGGCGGTCATCTACATGCTGATGACGGAAAAAGCGCTCAATCGGGTACGTAGCGACAACGGCTGGTCCATCGGCGCCAGTGCCGGCGTCGCGGTCGCGGACATCGGCGCCAACGGCCAGATCACCAACGACACCGCCAATCAGGAAGCCGTCGCGTTCGTGATGAACAACCAGGGGATTCAGGGCGGGGTGTCGTTGAACGGCGCCAAGATTTCCAAGGCCAGCCCTTGAAGCGGTTCGCCCCTTGACGCCGAATTCACCGGCCCGAACGCAAGAAACCCACCGCGAGGTGGGTTTCTCGTTGATGACCGAGCAGATCTCGAAGCGAGCGCGTCAGGCGTTCTCAGGCAGCTCGGCGTTGTGATAGACGTTCTGTACGTCGTCGAGATCGTTCAGCATGTCGATGAACTTCTCGAACATGGCCACGTCGTCGCCTTCCAGCGGCGTGTGGGTCTGCGGCAGGAACTGGATCTCGTCGGCTTCGAACTCGATCTCACCGAAGGTATCGATCAACGCCTGCTTCGCCTTGGCGTATTCGGTATGCGGAGCGAATACCGTGATTCGGCCCTCTTCGCTTTCGATGTCGGTGACATCGACATCGGCTTCCATCAGCGCTTCGAGCACGGCTTCCTCGTCCTCGCCGGCGAAAGCGAAGATCGCGCAGTGATCGAACATATGGCTGACCGAGCCCTGGGTGCCGATCTTGCTCTTGGTCTTGGTGAAGCAACCGCGAACGTCGCCGAAGGTCCGGTTCGGGTTATCGGTCAGGCACTCGACGATCACCATGCAGTTGCCGGGGCCGAAGCCTTCGTAGCGCGCCGGCGAGAAATCTTCGCCCCCGCTGCCCTTGGCCTTGTCGAGGGCTTTTTCAATCACGTGCGAGGGCACCTGATCCTTCTTCGCCTTGTCGATCAGCCCGCGAAGCGTCAGGTTGCCGGAAGGGTCGGTACCACCGGACTTGGCGCAGACATAGATTTCGCGGCCATACTTGCTGTAGACCTTGGTCTTGGCATCGGCCGTTTTGGCCATGGATTCCTTGCGGTTCTGGAAGGCCCTACCCATTGTCACTACCTATCAGGTTGTCAACGACGGGCGAGATTTTACGCAACATTGCGCTGATGTTGCAGGTTTATTTGGCCTTTCTTGCCCGGATCGCCTGCCCCGGGGGACGAGACGGCGTCAATCACCGCGCGCTCTGGTATTCTGCCGCGCCCGAACATGACATGGTGAGACACGAGACGTCCGCCGGTTGATTGTATCGATCCCTTCTTCTCGACCAGGAGCGCTTGCCGTGTCCGAGATCCACCATCCCGAAACCAGCCACGCCCAGGCCGAAACCAGCCACGCCAAGGCCGAACATCCCGAGGCGTTCTCTTCGCTGCCGCTGGTGCCGGCGCTTCTGGATAACCTGGAATCGCTGGGCTATCTGGCGATGACGCCGATCCAGGCTGCCAGTCTGCCGCCGATCCTGCGCGGCCGGGACGTGATCGGCCAGGGCAAGACCGGCTCCGGCAAGACCGCCGCCTTCGGACTGGGGCTGCTGTCGGCCCTCGATGTGTCACGCTTCCAGGTTCAGGCCCTGGTGCTTTGCCCCACCCGCGAGTTGGCGGACCAGGTCGCCGAAGAGCTGCGCCGGCTGGCGCGAATGCTGGCCAACGTCAAGATTCTCGCGCTGTGCGGGGGTGCGCCGCTGGGGCCGCAGTTGAACTCGCTGTCGCACGGGGCGCATGTCGTCGTCGGCACGCCGGGGCGCATCGAGGAGCATCTGCGCAAGGGCTCGTTGGAACTCTCGTCTCTCGCGGTGCTGGTACTGGACGAGGCGGACCGCATGCTCGACATGGGATTCCAGGCCGCGCTGGAGGCCATCGTCGCGGCCACGCCGACGACACGCCAGACGCTGTTGTTCAGCGCCACCTACGGGGACAGCGTACGGCCGGTCGCCGAGCGTATGCTGCGCGAACCGGTGAAGGTAGAAGTGGCCTCGACCCACAACGAGCAGAGCATTCGCCAGCACTTCCACCGGGTCGCCGACGAACCAGCTCGTCTTGCTGCGCTATGCCAGTTGCTGCTGCACTACCGGCCGGAATCCAGCGTGGTGTTCTGCAATACCAGGCGCGAGACGCAGGCCGTGGCGGACGAGCTGATGTCGGCGGGGTTCAGCGCGGAAGCCTTGCACGGTGATCTCGAGCAGCGCGACCGCGACCAGACCCTGATTCGTTTCGCCAACAAGAGCCTGTCGGTTCTCGTTGCCACCGACGTGGCCGCGCGCGGGCTGGATATCGATGCCCTGGATGCGGTCTTCAACTATCAGATCGCGCGTGAACTCGAGGTTCACGTGCACCGCATCGGGCGGACCGGACGCGCCGGGGCACGCGGCGTTGCCTGCACGCTGCTGACCGAGAAGGAAGCCTATCGGCTCGAACGCCTCGAGGAATTTCTAGGCGAGAGCCTGCCCGTCGAACCGCTGCCCGGTCGTGCCGGCGCCGGGCAGCAGCCCTTTCAGCCGCGTATGGCGACCCTGCAGATCGATGCCGGCAAGAAGCAGAAGATCCGCCCGGGGGACGTGCTGGGGGCCTTGACCAACGGCGACGATGCCATCGATGGCGATCAGGTCGGCAAGATCAAGGTGCTCGATCGCAGCGCCTACGTCGCGGTCGAGCGCGGGGTGGCCAGGCAGGCGCTGGCGACGTTGAGCGCGGGTAAATTGAAAGGGCGCAGCTGCCGGGTGCGCCGAATTGGACGCTGAGGCCAGCAGGAACCTGTGAGGATAGCGAAAGCATGAAAGTACCCAAGCGATTGCAGCCGTTGGTCGAGGATGGCCTGGTGGACGAGGTCGTCAGTCAACTGATGAGTGGCAAGGAGGCCCAGGTTTTCGTCGTTCGCTGCGGGGAGGAGCTGCGCTGCGCCAAGGTGTTCAAGGAGGCCAAACAGCGCAGCTTCAAGCAGGCGGTGGCCTACCAGGAAGGCCGCAAGGTACGTAACAGCCGTCGGGCGCGGGCGATGTCGAAGAAGACCCGCTATGGCCAGCGCGAGCAGGAGTCGGCGTGGCTGAATGCGGAAGTCGACGCGCTCTATCGCCTTGCCGAGGCGGGCGTGCGGGTGCCGACGCCACATGGCTTCGTCGACGGCGTGCTGCTGATGGAGATGATCGTCGATGCCGAGGGCGATGTGGCGCCACGCCTCGATGACGTCGAATTGACGCCGGAGCTGGCGCTCGACTATCACCAGCGTCTCATCGGCGAAGTCGTCCGGATGCTCAGCGCCGGCCTGATTCACGGCGATCTGTCGGAGTTCAACATCCTGGTCGGCGCCGAGGGGCCGGTAATCATCGACCTGCCCCAGGCGGTGGATGCGGCCGGCAACAACAACGCGCCGTGGATGCTGGTACGCGACGTCGACAACCTGCGCGGCTATTTCGGCCGTTTCGCCCCGGCGCTGTTGAAGACCGACTACGGCAAGGAGATCTGGGCGCTCTACGAGGCCGGCGAGCTCCATCCCGAAGTCCGACTGACCGGACGCTTCACGCCGGATACCACGCTCGTTGACGTCAGCGACGTCATGCAGGTGATCGACGACGCGCGCGAGGAAGCGGCGGAGCGACAGGCGCGGGAACGGGACGACGACGAAGAGAGCTGGTGACGCGACCCGCGCTCCGCAATCTGCAATGGCGTGCCGGCAACGGGCAGCGGCATCGCCGACAGAGCTTGATCGCCGACAGAGCTTGATCGCTGCCGGAGGAGAGCGTCTACACTCTCGTTACCATCAAGCGATCCATCGAGGTCGTTTCGTTCAAGGAGTGTTTCATGCAAGTCGTCAATCTCAAATCCCCCGGTGGCCTGGATCAGCTCAAGCTCCACGAGGTCGAAGGCCCCGGCGAGCCGGGCCTGGGGGAGATCCGGGTTCGCCTTCACGCCAGTTCGCTCAACTTCCATGACTATATCGTCGTCAGCGGCAAGTCCCCGACCGAAGAAGGGCGGATCCCCATGGCCGATGGCGCGGGCGTCGTCGAGGCCGTGGGCAAGGGTGTCACCGAGTTCGCGGCCGGCGATCGTGTCGTCTCCACCTTTTTCCCGCACTGGCTCGACGGGCCGGCACGCGTTGCCGACTTCAAGACGGTGCCGGGCGATGGGGTCGACGGTTATGCCCGCGAGCAGGTGGTGCGGCCCGCCCAGTGGTTCACGCACGCCCCGGAGGGCTATACCCATGCCGAAGCCGCCACGCTGACTACGGCAGGGCTCACGGCCTGGCGCGCGCTGGTCGTCGACGGCGGGCTCAAGGCGGGGGATACCGTGTTGACGCTGGGGACCGGCGGCGTCTCGATCTTCGCGCTGCAGCTTGCCAAGGCGATGGGTGCGACGGTCATCTCCACCTCGTCGTCCGAGGACAAGATCGCCCGGCTGAAGGCGCTGGGCGCCGATCATACGATCAACTATCGTGAAGAGCCGGAGTGGGGCAGGAAAGTCCAGGAATTGACCCAAGGGCGCGGCGCCGACCACGTCATCGAGGTCGGTGGTCCGGGCACGCTGCCGCAATCCATCGATGGCGTCGCGATCGGTGGGCATATCTCGCTGATCGGTGTATTGACCGGTCGCGGCGGAGATATTCCCACCTCCAAACTGATGGCAAAGCAGGCCCGGCTACAGGGCTTGATCGTCGGCAGCCGCCGCCACCAGATCGAGATGATCCGCGCGCTCGAGGTCATCGGCCTCAAGCCGGTCATCGACTGCTCGTTCTCGCTGGATCGGATTGCCGATGCCTTCCGTCATCAGGAGTCCGGCAAGCACTTTGGCAAGATCTGCCTGGAGTTTTAAGCGCTTAGAAGGAAGAGATACGAAGCGCTAGAACGAGAGCGCCGCCGGGATATCCCTGGCGGCGCTTTTTATCGTCTCGGCGGCGTCAGGTATTTGACTTGCGAGAGGCGGGACGCAGGTCGTAATCGAAGTATTGGTGCATCAGGTCTTCGAACGTGCCGTCGGCGTAGACGCTGTCCAGCGCCTGATTGAAGACTTCGGCCAGTTCCTTGTCGCGGGGGCGAACCGCAATCGCGTTGCCTTTGCCGAAGATCGACTCCGGACGGTCGATCCGCGGGCCGACCTGAACGAACTGGCTGTCGGCGTTGCCGATCTCCAGCGAGTCCAGCGCGACCGGATAGTTGAGAAACGCCAGGTCCAGGCGCTGCGACTCCAGGTCCAGCGCGACATCCGCCGCCGTGGCGTAGCGCTGGATATCCAGGGTGTCGGCGTACTGCTGCGTGATGTAGCTGTCCTGCGTGGTGCCTCGCTGCACGCCCACCGAAAGCCCCTTCAGCGAGGCCGGATCGTCGAGAGAGATATCGCTGCCGCGCCGCGCCACCCAGACCTTCGGCGACATGGCGTATGGCCTGGTGAACAGCACCTGGCGTTCGCGCGCCGGCGTGATGCGCATCGATGACATGATGGCGTCGTACTTACGCGAGAGTAGCCCGGGGATGATGCCGTCCCAGCCCTGAACGACCCACTCGCAGTCGAGTTTGGCACGCTCGCAGAGGATGTTGCCCAGATCGATCTCGAAGCCCGCCAGCTCGCCATCGGCGTTGCGATACTCGAACGGCGGGTAGGGCACGTCGACAGCGATGCGAACGTGCTGCGGCGTGGCGGCATGCGCACCGCCAGCGAGACCCAGGCCGAGGGCCAGTACCGCGAAGGGACGGGCAAAGCGAGCGTTAAAACGTTGTGTCACGCGGAAAAATCCTTTGTCGATGGGCCTTTCGACGGCCCTTTTCTGCTTGTTGGCGATCTACCGACAACGGCACCCCGGGGTTGATGGCGCCGTCATCAACATGGTGACGCAGGCGATAGTGAATGACCAGCGACGGCAACGCCGACCGAACACGAAGGAATTCACCTTCCCAAGCCGCTGGCCAACCTGTAACTTGGCGTCATCGTCGTTTCGATGTCTTCGCACCACCGTGACACGCTCGAGTTGTCGAAACGGCTTATTCTGAATTCTGATCGGGAACCTTTCATGCAGACACCTGTGACCGCCTTGTCCGTCGCCGCTCGCCAGCCGTGGCGGTGGATGCTGCTGCTGGTAGTGATGCTGTCGCTCTCCGGCTGCGGCATCAACAATATTCCGACCCTGGACGAGCAGGTGAAATCGGCCTGGTCCCAGGTCGAGAACCAGTATCAGCGCCGTGCAGATCTGGTCCCCAATCTGGTGGAAACCGTCAAGGGCTTCGCCAGCCAGGAACGTGAGACGCTGACGGCCGTTGTCGAAGCGCGAGCGAAGGCGACCTCGATTCAGGTCGACGCCGATACGCTGAACGATCCTCAGAAGATGCAGCAGTTCCAGCAGGCCCAGGGGCAGCTGACCGGTGCGCTGAGCCGGCTGATGGCGGTCTCCGAGCGCTATCCGGAACTGAAGTCGAACCAGAACTTCCTGGCGCTGCAATCCCAACTGGAAGGGACCGAGAACCGGATCGCCGTGGCGCGACGGGATTTCATCCAGGCGGTCGAGGCCTACAACACCGAGATCCGCACCTTCCCCGGCAAGATCTGGCATAGCGTGCTCTACAGCGACATGCCGATTCGGGAGAACTTCGAAGCCACCACGGAGAATGCCGATCAGGCGCCCAAGGTGGAGTTCTGATGCGCTGGCCGGTTCGACAATCGTACAAGTGCGCTGCGTCGCTGATGCTTGGTCTGTGGCTACTGGCCTTCGCGCTGGTCGCCCAGGCGGCGCCGGATTTCCCCGAGCTCACCGGGCGGGTCGTCGACAATGCCGAACTGCTCGACCCCGCTACCCAATCCCAGCTGACCGATATGCTGGCGGCCCACGAAGAGGCGACCTCCGAGCAAGTGGTGGTGGTCACTCTGCCGAATCTGCAGGGTGAAGCCATCGAGGATTATGGCTACCAGCTCGGGCGGCATTGGGGTATCGGCCAGGAGGGCGAGGACAACGGCGCGCTGCTGATCGTGGCGGTGGACGAGCGCGCCGTGCGCATCGAGGTCGGCTACGGCCTCGAAGGCCGGCTGACCGACGCCCAGTCTTCGATGATCGTCAACCAGATCATCACGCCCGCATTCCGCGAGGGCGACTTTGCCGGCGGTATCACCCGCGGGGCCGAGGCGATGGTCAAGGTGCTGGGTGGCGATCCCATGGCGGAAGCGGCGCCGCAGCAACAGCCCGATCGTCAAGCGTCACGCCATATCGGTGGCGCGGGCTTCTGGTTCTTTGCCTTGTTCATGATCGTCATGTTGATCGTCCGTAGTGGCGGCGGCGGTGGTGGCCGTGGCGGCAAACGGCGCCGGCGCGGCGGGTTCCTCGGTGGCGTGCTGATGGGGGGTGCGCTGGGCGGTGGGTCCGGCGGCTTCGGTGGTGGTGGTTTCGGCGGTGGCGGCTTCGGTGGCGGCGGCGGCGGTTTCGGCGGCGGCGGTGCCTCCGGTGGCTGGTAGGGAAACGCTGAATAAATCGGCGAGCAGGATGAAGCGCAAGACGCACGGAGCGCAGAGAACGAGGCATAACATAGGGTTAGGCGAGTTTTCGAGCACCGCGCAACGCAGCGATTCGCCTGCGCAGCCATTTAGGCAGTGTTCCCGTAGACGACAGGATAACGACAGCATGTCTTTATTGAACGAAAGCGAACAGCGGCAGGTCGGCGACGCGATCACGCGGATCGAGCGCGACACCGATGCCGAAGTCGTCACTGTCCTGGCACGCCAGGCCGATGACTACACCTACATTCCCTTGTTGTGGGCCGGGCTGACGGCGCTCATCGTGCCGGGCGCGCTGAGCGTCATCGCCAACTGGCTGGGTTGGCTGGACGGCATCAGTGCCTGGTATCTGCTGCTGGTGCAGTGGCTGGTCTTCATCGTGCTGGCGGTGGTGTTTCGGTTGCCGTCGATACTCACGCGCCTGATCCCGCGCCATGTGCGCTTCTGGCGCGCTTCCAATCTGGCCAGGCGCCAGTTCCTGGAGCAGAATCTGCACCATACCGATGCCGGTACCGGCATGCTGATCTTCGTCTCGGAAGCCGAGCGCTACGTGGAGATCATCGTCGATCGCGGGATCTCGGCCCAGTTGAGCGACGACACCTGGCAGTCGATCGTCGAAGCGTTTACTGCCCGCGTCAAAGCCGGCGAGACGCTGCAGGGCTTTCTCGACTGCATCGAGAGCTGTGGCGACCTGCTGAAGACCCATGTGCCGGCGACCCACGAGCGTAACGAGCTGCCCAATCGGCTGGTCGTGCTCGACTAGGTTTCCCGCGTCGGCACGGCACCCGAATACGATAACGCCACCGTCAATGACGGTGGCGTTGTCGTTGATGCCGAGTCAGGCGTCGCGGTTCAGACGTTGCCGTTGGGCGTGCCGCCGCCACTGCGGCGTTGTCCACCCTGGGAACGCCGCCGCCGACGTGCAGGCGCGTCGCCATTGCGGTTGCCGCTGTCGCCCCGGTTGCCTTCGCCGCGATTGCCACTGGCACCGCTGCGCTGGCCCGAGGATGAGCCACGACCACCGCCGTTGCCGCGTCCGCCCGCGTTGTTGCCGCGTCCGCCACCGTTACCGCGACGCTGGCCACCGCGTGGCTGACGGCCCTCGTTGTCGTCGACCTTGGGGCCGCCGCCGGGTGTCGGTTCGAATCCTTCCACCGCCTCGCTGTTCAGACGCTGGCTGATCAGACGCTCGATGCCGGCCAGTTCCTTCTTCTCGTCCAGGCTCACCAGCGAGACGGCCTGGCCGCTGGCGCCGGCGCGGCCGGTACGGCCGATGCGGTGGACGTAGTCCTCCGCCACGTTGGGCAGCTCGAAATTGACCACCTGCGGCAGCTGGTCGATGTCCAGTCCGCGAGCCGCAATGTCGGTTGCGATCAGCGCGCGGACGTTGCCGCTCTTGAAGTCGGCCAGCGCCTTGGTGCGTGCGTTCTGGCTCTTGTTGCCGTGAATCGCCGCCGCCTCGATACCCTGGCCTTCCAGATACTTGGTCAGACGGTTGGCGCCGTGCTTGGTGCGGGTGAAGACCAGCACCTGCTGCCACTGATGCGTCTGGATCAGGTGCGACAGTAGCGCCGGCTTGCGGCTCTTGTCCACCGGGTGGACCCACTGCTTCACCGTCGCAGCCGCGGCGTTGCGCGGCGTGACCGACAGCTCGACCGGATCGTTGACCAGGCCCTTGGCCAGGTTGCGGATATCGTTGGAGAAGGTCGCCGAAAACAGCAGGTTCTGACGCTGCTTGGGCAGCACGGCCAGAATCTTGCGGATATCGTGGATGAAGCCCATGTCGAGCATGCGATCCGCTTCGTCCAGTACCAGCACTTCTAGCTTGTCGAAGCGAACCACTTTCTGCTGATGGAGATCGAGCAGGCGGCCCGGCGTGGCGACGAGAATGTCGACGCCCTGGCGCAGGGTGGCGATCTGCGGGTTGATCTTGACCCCGCCGAAGACCACGGCGCTCTTGAGCGGCAGGTGCTTGCCGTAGGTCGCCACGCTTTCGCCCACCTGAGCGGCGAGTTCACGGGTCGGGGTCAGGATCAGGGCACGTACCGGGATCTGTGAGCCGCCCTGGGGGCGCTCACCTTGAGACAGGCGGTGAAGAATCGGCAGGGTAAAACCTGCCGTCTTGCCGGTGCCGGTCTGTGCGGCTGCCATGACGTCTCTTCCCTCGAGGACGGCGGGAATCGCCTGTGACTGAATCGGGGAAGGGGTGTCGTAGCCCTGTTCGGCAACGGCTTTCAGCAACGGGGCACTAAGGCCCAGTGAGGCAAAACTCATTCGGTATTCTCTAGGTCGCGGCGAATGGCGAAGCGAAGCGGCTACGCTCTACCGGGGAATGCCAGTGCTGGCTGATGCGCCTGGAGGCGGCAAATAGGAGGGTCGTCAACTCTTTCAGCTTCGCGTGACGACGGTCAGACAGGTAACGGCAATGGGAACGCAGCTTAACGCATGTGTGCCGCCGCCGCCATCCCGGAACCGCGACTATCGAGAATTGATCCGGCGACTCGTCTGACTCGGAAGGGGAAATGGCTCGGCACCAATGACAAGGGCTCCAGGCGAAGTAAGGACTGACTGGGGCGACGGTGGGATGTCACTGCGTCCGGCGCTGGCTATGCTGGATCAACATACGCCGTTCGGCCACAACGCCCGGGTTTCGAGAGCGCCGGTGAAATCGACGCCCTGGACCTGACTTGGTCGCCAGCGTGTCATCGGGTAGCGTCAACCTTGTATCCGGCAGGAAGAGCCCGATAACGGATGAACGAAGGAGATAACGATGACCATTGCGACACGTCACTGGCTACTGGCCTGTGGTGTCAGCCTGATACTGCCGATCGGCGTGGCCCAGGCCGCCGATACCGCCGGCGACGGCGAACCGCAAGGCTCGACACTGTGCACCAAGATTCCGATTCCCTGCGATGCGGTGATCGCCCACCGCGGCGCCTCCTACCAGGCGCCGGAGTCGACCCGACCGGCCTACCTGCTGGCCCGGGATCTGGGCGTCGACTATCTGGAGCTGGACCTGCAGCGAACCCAGGATGGCGTGCTGGTGGCGGTTCACGACAACTCGCTGGGGCGCAACACCAACGTCGCCGAGGTATTCCCTGACCGAGCCGACGCGCCGGTATCGAGCTTCACCCTGGACGAGCTCAAACGGCTCGACGCCGGCAGCTGGTTCAATGCCGCCTATCCGGATCGTGCCCGCGACAGTTATTCGGGGCTCGAGATCCTGACGCTGGACGAGGTCATCGACATCGCCGAAGGGGGCAAGAATCACCCCGGGCTCTATATCGAAACCAAGGTGCCCGAGCAGTTTCCCGGAATCGAGCAGGACTTGCGTGACAAGCTCGAGGCGCGGGACTGGCTCGGCAAGGCAACGAAATCTCGACCCGCCGCCGAACAGGGCGCCGTCAGGGTTGGCGATACGCCGGGTCGCGTGGTGATGCAGACCTTCTCGAAGGCCAGCCTGCAGGCGCTGGAAGAGACCATGCCGCAGGTGCCGCGTGTGCTGCTGCTATGGCTGGGCGAGGGCGGTATCGAGGCCGCACCGGGCACGCCGCAGGGCGACGACGAGAGCACGGCCGACTATTATGCGCGCCAGCAGGTCGCTTCACCCGAGGCGTATCGAGCCTGGCTCGATTTCGCCAAGGATCATGGCGCCATCGGTGTGGGGCCTTCGGCGGTGCAGTCCGAGCATGACGGCGCCTTCAGCAGCCAGTTCAGCTACACGGACCTGGCCGAGCCGTGGATGATCGGCATGGCGCACGACGACGGCATGCTGGTGCATCTCTACACAGTGGACGAGCCGGCGGACTTCGAGCGTTATCGACAGCGCGGCGTCGACGGCTTCTTCACCAACCGGCCGGAGCAGTTGCTGGAATTCTACGGCCAGCCGTCTCAGGATCAGGACGCCATTCTGAAACGTTACGGCTACTGAGCGCCGTCGCGACGTATCGGGCACCGGCTCCGCGCCGGTGCCGAACATTGATTGTCTAACGAGGATTTGAATCATGGATGCTTCACGGCCCGAGACTCGTCCGCAGGCCCAATCGAAAATCCAGGTCGACAACGACCGGGTTCGAGTCACCGAGTGGCGCTTCCCGCCGGGTGCCGAAACCGGATGGCATGCGCATGAGTACGACTATATCGTGGTGCCCCAGAGCACCGGCAAGCTCGAACTCGAGACACTGGACGGCCACACGTTTTCGGTGCTGGAAGCGGGAGTTTCCTACTATCGGGACAAGGGCGCCGAACATAACGTGGTCAACGCCAACGATGTCGAGTTCGTGTTCGTCGAGATCGAACTCAAGTAGCGCTCGCGGGCCGCAAGACGATGGCGCCGCCGCGATCCGTGGAGGATAATCTCGCCCCGGTTATCCTCCCTTCGTTACGGTATCGCCAGATGACTCAATCTCACGTTCACGGCCCGGACTGTCAGCACGATCACGACCATAGCCACGACCACGGCGCCCCCGGCCACGTCCATGGTCCGCACTGCCAGCATCACCACCACGAACCGCAGGCCCCGGTGCGCAACGCCTTCAAGGACGTGGGGCGCAACGACCCTTGTCCCTGCGGCAGCGGCAGGAAATTCAAGAAGTGTCACGCCGGTTGAAGGCCGTCATGGCTTGCCGGCTTCCATCATCGCCTTGAGGTGTTCGAGAAACGCCTCGGTCGCCGCCGGTAGCGTACGGTTGGCCAGTGTCTGCAGCTCCACGTGGCGGGCATCCATCCCCCCATCGCGGATGGGCACCGCCACCAGCCGATCGTGTAGTAGCCGATGCCGAATCGAGATTTCGCCGGCCAGTGCAATGCCGCCACCCAGCATGGCGAAATTCACCAGCGCCTCGGTGTAGTTGCTGGTGAAGATCGATTCGAAGATCAGGTTCTGTTGACTGCAGCAGATATCGAACAGCTGGCGCAGCGTGGTTTCGGGCGGCGGCAGGGCGACCGGATGCGGCTGCAGCTGCGCCAGCGTTACCTGTCGTCGACCGGCCAGCGGATGGTCGTGGGCCATCAGTGCCTGAATGCGCGAACGCTGGCGTGACGCCACCTGGATGTCGCGCTCGGGCGCCAGACTGAAGGTCAAGCCGATATCCGCTTCTCCCTCGCGCACCTTGCGCGTCACTTCGGCCGGCGAACTCACGCTGAGCCGAAACTGGATGCCCTGATAACGGCGTCGAAACTCGATGATCGTCAGCGGGATGAAATCGACCGCGAACCCTTCCGAACAGGCCAGGCGCACCGTGCCGCGTTCGAGCCCCTGCAGGGCCTGAATTTCGCTGGCCACGCGTTCGGTTTCCAGTTGCATTCGCCTGGCATGTGCAGCCAGCAGCTCCCCGGCGGCACTCGGCACCATGCCTCTGGCGCGCCGTTCGAACAGCTGGGTACCGAGCTCGTGTTCGAGACGTGCGATCTGCCGGCTGATCGCCGAGGCGGCGACATTGAGCCGAACCGAGGCCTCGCTGATCGAACCGCTTTTGACCACCGTCAGGAAATAGCGCAGGGCGGTTTCCTGCAGCGCGCGGCTATTCATCTCCACGAATACCGGACATGAAATGCTCCCCATTGTTTTTATTAAAGTTTGCCGAAATGGCAATGGTTGATTCTAAACATTGTACTTGTGGCATGGATAGGCGTTCGATAGCTTCGAGTGAAAAGGCGTCGACCCGAAGGCGGTCCAATAACACAACGACAGGGCCGCTGGAGAAGACGCTGCCGGTGATACGCCGGGCTCTCGTTCGATAACAGACTCTCGTCCAACAACACAAAAACGAGGTTGATATGCGCTCTAACCTGACGCTTCGCCATATCGTGGCCGGCACGGCGCTGTGCTGCCTGTCGCTGCCTGCGCTGGCCAACAAGGCCAACGATACGCTGGTCTACGCTTCCGACAGCGAACCCGAGAACATCAGCCCCTATCACAACAACCTGCGGGAAGGGGTGATCATCTCGCACCTGGCGTGGGATACGCTGGTCTACCGCAACCCCGAGACCAACGACTACGAGCCGATGCTCGCTACCGATTGGCAGTGGGTCGATGACACCACGCTGGAGATGACGCTGCGCCAGGGCGTCTCGTTCCAGAACGGCGAGCCGTTCAATGCCGACGACGTCGTCTTCACCTTCAACTACGTGGTGTCGCCGGACTCGAAGGTGGTCACGCGCCAGAACGTCGACTGGATCGAGAGCGTGGAGAAGATCGACGATACCCATGTTCGCTTCCATCTCGACGGGCCTTTCCCGGCGGCGCTGGAGTATCTCTCCGGGCCGCTTCCGGTTTTCCCGGACCAGTACTTCCAGGAAGTCGGTCTCGAAGGTTTCAGCAAGAAGCCGATCGGTACCGGCCCCTATCGGATTACCGAAGTGACGCCGGGCGAGGGCGTCAAGCTGACCCGCAACGACGACTACTTTGCCGACAGCCCGATCGGCAAGCCGCATATCGGCAAGCTCGAGTTCAAGGTGATTTCCGATCAGGACTCTCGCGTGGCGCAGTTGATGACCGGACAGGTCGACTGGATCTGGCGTGTGCCGGCGGATCAGGCCGAGCAGATGCAGAGCATGCCCAACCTGACCGTGGACAGCGGCGAGACCATGCGTGTCGCATATATCTCCTTCGATGCCGCCAGGCGCGAGAATTCGCCCTTGAGCCATCTCGAGGTACGTCAGGCGATCAACCATGCGATCAACCGACAGGGCATGGCGGACAATCTGGTGCGGGGCGGCAGTCGCCCGCTCTATGCACCCTGTTTTCCCGCCCAGTTCGGCTGCGAGACCCAGGATGTGGTCGAGTATGCCTATGACCCCGACAAGGCGCGCCAGTTGCTGGCGGATGCCGGCTACGGCGACGGCTTCGAGCTGGACCTCTACGCCTATCGCGAACGGGACTACGCCGAGGCGATGATCGGCGATCTGCGCGACATCGGTATCGATGTCAATCTGCGCTTCATGACCTCGCCGGCGCTGCTCGAACAGCAGCGTGGCGGCAACACCGACATGTCGTTCAAGACCTGGGGATCCTACTCGGTCAACGACGTCTCCGCGTTCACCAGCGTCTATTTCGGCGGCGGCGCCGACGACCACTGGCAGGACGAGCAGGTCCAGCAGTGGCTTCACACCGCCGACACTTCCGTCGATCCCGAGATGCGCAAGGAAAACTACCGCAAGGCGCTCCAGCGGATCTCGGAGCAGGCCTACTGGGCACCGCTGTTCTCCTACTCCACCTACTATGCCTACACCTCGGATCTGAACTTCACGCCCTATCCGGATGAGCTGCCCCGTTTTGCCGAGGCCAGCTGGAAGTAACGCTTTCCGATATCCGCAACCCGTCCGCGCGGCCTCGACTCGACGAGGAGGAGGCCGCGTGGCGTGAGGAGGTTCCATGGGCACTTTCATCGTCCGCCGGATTCTGGTCGCGATGAGCGTGGCGCTGACCATCTCGATCGTCAGCTTCATGCTGCTGCACCTTTCCGGCGATCTGGCGACCTCGATCGCCGGGCCAGAGGCCACCGCCGAACAGGTGGAACAGATCCGGGTGGATTACGGCCTCGATCGGCCGATCGTCAGCCAGTACCTGGATTGGCTGGGTGATGCGCTGACCTTCGACTTCGGCCGCTCCTATTACTACCAGAGCACGGTGGTCGACCTGATCGTGGATCGCATGCCGGTCACGCTGACGCTGGGCGGTCTCGCGCTGGCGCTGGCGGTAGGCATCTCGATTCCGCTGGGCGTGCTGGCGGCGCTCAAGCGCGATACCTGGATCGATCGGCTGGCGCTGCTGTTCGCGGTGGTCGGGCAGGCGATGCCGAGCTTCTGGTTCGGCCTGACACTGATCGTGGTCTTCGCGGTGACGCTGCAATGGCTGCCGGCGGCGGGCAGCGACGGCTGGCAGCATTTCGTGCTTCCGGCGATAGCGCTGGGCTACTACGCCACACCCGCGATGATGCGGCTGACGCGTACCGGCATGCTCGAGGTACTCGAGTCCGACTATATCCGCACGGCACGCGCCAAGGGGCTGCGCACCGGGTCGGTGATCTTCAAGCACGCGCTGCGCAACGCGATCATCCCGGTGGTCGCGCTGGCTGCCGTCGAGCTCGGCTTCATGCTCGGCGGTTCGGTGGTCATCGAATCGGTCTTCTCGCTCAACGGCCTGGGGCAGCTGGCCTGGGACGCCATCTCGCGCAACGACTATCCCGTGGTGCAGGCCGTGGTGCTGATCATCGCGCTGTTCTACATCGTGCTGACATTGCTGGCGGACGTCGCCAACGCCGCGCTCGATCCCCGCATTCGCACCCGCTGAGGAGAACGACATGACGACTTCGAGCGTTTCGCCAACCGCTTCTTCAGCCTCGACGCCTGGCACTGGCCTCGGCGAAATTTCGCTGCAGCCACCGGCCTGGTCGCGAGTGACGCGGCGACTGTTCGGCCATCGTGGCCTGGCGATCGGCCTGATCGTGGTCGGGCTGGCGATCCTGATCGCCATCTTCGCGCCGCTGCTGGCGCCGCATGATCCGTATCACCAGGACATCGCCAATCGCATGGTTCCGCCGGTCTGGCATGACGAGGGTTCCTGGGAGCATGTACTGGGCACCGACAAACTGGGACGCGACACCTTGAGCCGGCTGCTCTTCGGCACCCGCATTTCGCTGACCATCGGGCTGGTGGTCGCGCTGATCTCCGGCGTCATCGGCACCACGCTGGGCGTGCTGGCCGGCTACTTCGGCGGGCGCGTGGATGCGGTCATCAGCTACGTCATCACCACGCGGCTGGCGATGCCGGTGGTGCTGGTGGCATTGGCGCTGGCCTCGCTGACCGGTGGCTCCTTGACCACGGTGATACTGCTGCTGGGGCTGCTGCTGTGGGACCGCTTCGCGGTCGTCTCGCGCTCGGTCACCCAGCAGGTGCGCGATGCCGAGTACGTCTTTGCTGCGCGCACGCTGGGCTGTTCGCTGCCCTACATCCTGCTGCGCGAGGTGCTGCCCAACATCGCCGGCTCCCTGATCGTGGTGATGACCCTGGAAATGGCTCACGCGATCCTGCTCGAGGCGACGCTGTCGTTTCTCGGCATGGGCGTTCAGCCGCCGCTGCCGTCCTGGGGGCTGATGGTCGCCGAGGGCAAGGCCTACATGTTCTTCCAGCCCTGGGTCATCGCGATTCCCGGTATTGCGCTGTTCGTGCTGGTACTGGCGATCAACCTGCTCGGCGATGGGTTACGGGACCTCAATGCACCGGGAGGGCGCAACTGATGCCATTACTCGAAGTGAACAACCTGCGCGTCGACCTGCCGGTAGAGGCCGGGACGCTGCACGCCGTGCGCGGGATCGATTTTCATGTCGAGCGTGGCGAGATGCTCTGTCTGGTGGGGGAGTCCGGCTGCGGCAAGTCGATGACCTCGCTGGCCCTGATGGGGCTGCTGCCTCGCAAGGCCAGGCTCACGGCCGATCGCCTGCAGTTCGACGGCATCGACCTGACCATGCTTTCCGAGCGTCGCCGCAGCGATCTGCGCGGGGCACGAATGTCGATGATCTTCCAGGAGCCGATGACCGCGCTCAACCCTGCCTACACCCTGGGCAACCAGCTCTGCGAAGGGCTGATCCGTCATCGCGGCGTCAGCCGGCAGGAGGCGCGCGAGCGGGCGATCTATCTGCTGGAGCGCGTCGGCATCAGCGCCGCGAAAGACCGTTTGAACCAGTATCCGCATCAGCTCTCCGGCGGGCTGCGCCAGCGCGTGATGATCGCCATGGCGCTGATGTGCGAGCCGGACCTGATCATCGCCGACGAGCCGACCACCGCGCTCGACGTGACGATCCAGGCACAGATCCTGCGTCTGCTGCGGGAGCTGCAGCAGGAGTTCGGCACTGCGGTGATCTTCATCACTCACGACCTTGGGGTCGTGGCGCGCATCGCCGATCGGGTGGCGGTGATGTACGCCGGCGAGGTGATCGAATCGGCACCCACGCCGGCACTCTATGCCAATCCGGCTCATCCCTACACCCGCGGGCTGTTGAGCTGCATTCCCGCGCCGGGCAAGACGCCGCCCGGCAGTCGGCTGCAGGCCATTCCGGGCGTCGTGCCCAGCCTGGTCGGGCACGTCGAGGGGTGCGCCTTTCGCAATCGCTGCCCGCAGGCGCAGCCGACCTGTGAGCGGACCCCGCCGTTGATGTCCCTGTCCGGCGATCATCGCGCCCGCTGTCACTATGCCGACCGGCCGGTACCGGCACCGCGTCCACCGGAGACCATTTCATGAACGCACAACCCATCACCGAGGTAGCCGAATCCCGCCCGTTGCCGTCGGACTCCGCTTCGGTATCCCGTGCCGTCACCCCGGCGCTGGAGCTTTGCGGGCTCTCGAAAACCTTCACCCTGGGCGGGGGCCTGTTCAAGCGCGGACGCACGCTCGGTGCGGTCAGCAATGTTTCGCTGCGGATTCCGCGCGGCCAGGTCATGGGGCTCGTTGGCGAGTCGGGCTGCGGCAAGAGCACGCTGGCCAAGATGCTGCTGGGGCTGACGACGCCGAGCGACGGCGACGTGCTGGTCGATGGCAGGCCGGTACGGGGCGCCGATCAGAAGGCGTTGGCCCGCCACATTCAGCCGATCTTCCAGGATCCATACTCTTCGCTCAATCCGCGTAAGCGAATCGCCCAGATCGTCGGCTTGCCGCTGCGGGTGCATGGCATTGGCACGCCTCGCGAGCAGGCGGCGCATGTCGCCGAAACCCTGGATGTGGTGGGTCTGCCCCGGCGCGCCGCCGAGCAGTTTCCCGGCCAGCTTTCCGGCGGGCAGCGTCAGCGCGTGGCGATCGCCCGCGCGCTGGTCATGCGTCCGGACATCGTGATCTGCGACGAGCCGACCTCGGCGCTGGACGTCTCGGTCCAGGCGCAGATCCTCAATCTGCTGCTCGATCTCAAGGCCGAGTTCGGGCTGACCTACCTGTTCATCAGCCATGATCTGGCCGTGGTCGAGCATCTGGTCGACCGGGTCGCGGTGATGTATCTGGGCCGCATCGTCGAGGAGGGCACGCGGGAGCAGATCTTCGGCTCGCCACGTCACCCTTATACCCGGGCGCTGCTGGATTCCGCACTGACCCCGGAGCCGGGGCTGGGCGTGCCGTATATCGGGCTGGGCGACGCCACGCCGGACCCTAGCGATCCGCCCGCCGGCTGTGCCTTCCATCCGCGCTGCCCCAAGGCGCAGGCGACCTGCCGGCAGCAACGGCCGCGGCTGGAAGATATTCGGGGCGATAACGCCCGGGTGGCCTGCCATCTGGCTTGAACCGCCCCCCACGGCGATCGCCAGTTCAACGAGTGTTCCTAGTCAACGAGGAGAGATTCATGGCGCGATCACAAGCGCTGCAACACGCCTGGCAAGCCTTCGACAGCGGCGACTTCCTGCGCCAGCTCGAGGCCCGCGTCGCGGTACGCAGCGAAAGCCAGGAGGCCGGGCGCGACGACGAACTGCGGCGCTATCTGACCGATTTCGTGATTCCCGATATCGAGAAGCTGGGCTTCACCTGGGAGATCGTCGACAACCCGGTCGACGGATTCGGGCCGTTCCTGCTGGCCGAGCGTATCGAGGCCGAGGCGGCGCTGACGCTGCTGACCTACGGCCACGGCGATGTGGTGCGGGGTTACGACGGGCAGTGGCGCGAGGGGCTTTCGCCGTGGCGGATCGTGGTCGAAGGCGAGCGCTGGTACGGCCGCGGCACCGCCGACAACAAGGGCCAGCACACGCTCAATCTCGCCGCGCTGGAAAGCGTCATAGCCGCGCGCGGCGGCACGCTGGGTTACAACGTCAAGTTGATCCTGGAGATGGGGGAGGAGACCGGCTCGCCAGGCTTGAAGGCCGTCTGCGAAGCGCATCGCGATCGTCTGTCGGCGGATCTGTTCATCGCTTCCGACGGCCCGCGCCTGTCGGCGGGCTCTCCGACGCTCTTCCTCGGCTCCCGCGGCTCGTTCAATTTCGACCTGCGCCTGCGTGCCCGCGACGGTGCCCACCACTCCGGCAACTGGGGCGGGGTGCTCTCCAATCCGGCGACGCGGCTCGCCAACGCCTGGTCTACGCTGGTCGATGCCCACGGCAGGATCCTGATCGACGGTCTGCGACCGCCAGCCATTCCTGCTGCCGTGAAGGAGGCCGTTGCTTCCCTGGAAGTCGGCGCGACGCCGGGCGACCCCCCGATCGACCCGAACTGGGGCGAGCCGGGCCTGTTGCCGTCGGAACGGCTGTTTGCCTGGAACACCCTGGAGCTGCTGGCGATCAAGGCCGGCAACCCGGAGGCGCCGGTCAACGCCATTCCCGGCGAGGCCTACGCACACTGCCAGCTGCGCTTCGTCGTCGGCAGCGACCGTGAATGCTTCCTCGATCACCTGCGCCAGCATCTCGACGCTCACGGCTTCGAGGATGTGGAGGTAAGCAGCGCGCGCATGTCGCAGATGAACGCGACGCGGCTCGATCCGACGGACCCTTGGGTGACCTGGGCACTGGCATCGATGCGGGAATCCAGCGGCAAGACACCGACGCTGCTGCCCAACCTGGGCGGTTCGCTCCCCAACGATATCTTTGCCGAGACGCTCGGCCTGCCGACGCTGTGGGTGCCGCACTCCTATCCTGCCTGTTCCCAGCACGCCCCTGACGAACACGCGCTGGCGAGCATCGTGCGGGAAGGTCTGGGTATCATGGCCGGGTTATGGTGGGACCTGGCCGAACAGGGCCGAGACATAGTGAAGGAGCGCGAACGATGGCATCGCTGAATGACGCGGAGACGATGATGACCACGGCCTGCGACTGGCTCGCCAGCCAGCAGGCGGAGATGATCGAGTGCCTGAAGACACTGGTCGATATCGACTCCAACAGCTATGACAAGGCCGGCACCGATGCGGTGGCGGACGTCATCGTCGAGTGGCTGGAGGCCGACGGTATCGACGTCACGCGTACGCCGCGGCCGGAATCCGGCGATATTCTCGAGGCGCGGCTGGAAGGCGATGGCAGCGACGCCAGCGTCGGCCACGTGCTGATGATGGGGCATCGGGATACGGTATTCCCCACCGGCACGGTGGCCGAACGCGGCTTCACACGTGAGGGCGATATCGGCTATGGCCCCGGTGTTGCCGACATGAAGGCCGGCCTGGTGCTGAATATCTTCGTGTTGCGAGCGCTCAAGCGGCTGGCACCGCTGCCGTTCCCGGTGCGGGCGCTGTTCACTGCGGACGAGGAGATCGGCTCCCGCGACGGCACGGCGTTCATTCGCGAAGCGGCCAGCGGGGCGCGGGCCGTGCTCAATGCCGAACCCGGCAGGATCAGCGGTAACATGGTCACCGGCCGCAAGGGCGGTGCCGCCTTCCAGATCGAGGTGACCGGTGTGGCTGCGCACTCCGGCGTCAGCCACGCCGACGGCGCCAGTGCCATCGAGACGCTGGCGCGCAAGATCGTCAAGCTGCACGCGCTGACCGACTACGACAGCGGCGTGACCACCAATGTCGGTCTGATCGAGGGCGGCGTCTCGCGCAATACCGTGGCTCCCTCGGCGACGGCCCAGCTGGATACGCGCTTCGTCACCAATCAGCAGCGTGTCGAGCTGCTGGCGGCGATCGAGGTGATCATCGCCGAGGAAGAAGTCCCTGGAACGCAGGCGACGATCCGCCAGACCTCCGGCTTCCTGCCGATGGAGCCGGCCATGAGCGAGGCACTGTTCGTCCGTTACCGCGCCCAGGCGAAAAAGCTCGGCTTCAGCGTCGAGGGCGAGTTTACCGGTGGTTGTTCGGATGCCGGCACCACGGCGAGCCTGGGTATCCCCACGCTCTGCGGCACCGGCCCGGTCGGCGCCAAGATGCATACCGACGACGAGTATTGCCGCCTGGACACCTTCGTGCCGCGGGCGCAGGCGGTGGCCGCAACGATTCTGGATCTCGCCGCCGACGCATCACGCTGAGACGCGCCGGGGCAACACTCGGAATCTACGGATGGCGGATCAGCGGCGATCGGCGAAGCGGTCGGTCGCCCGTATCAGGGCGGCCAGGGTTTCGGGCTCGCTGAACGCGTGGCCGGCCGCCTCGATGATCTCGAGCGTGGCATCGGGCCACGCCTTCGACAGATCCCAGGCATTCTGAAGCGGGCAGACCATGTCGTAGCGGCCGTGAATGATGACGCCGGGAATGCCCTCGAGATGATGGGCCTGGCGTAACAGCTGGTCATCGAATTCGAAGAACCCCTTGTTGATGAAGTAGTGATTCTCGATCCGTGCGAAGGCCAGGGCGAAATGGTCGGCGGCATGCGAGGCGGTGGCATCGACGGGGATCAGCTTCGAGGTCTCGCCTTCCCAGACGCTCCAGCGCCGGGCGGCTTGGAGCTGGCGCTCGATGTCATCGCCTTTGAGCAGTTCGTGAAAGGCGGGAATGATATCGTCGCGCTGTTCCTCGGGAAGAATCGACACCAGCCGCTCCCACTTTTCGGGGAACATGTTGCGCGCGCCGTGCTTGTAGAACCAGTCGAGCTCCTGCTGGCGCATGGTGAAGATGCCGCGCAGCACGAGTTCGCTGACGCGCTCGGGATGCCGCTCGGCGTAAGCGAGGGCCAGCGTCGAGCCCCAGGACCCGCCGAAGACCTGCCACCGTTCGGCACCGATCATCTCGCGCAGGCGTTCCATATCCTCGATCAGATGCCAGGTGGTGTTGTCGTCGAGGCTCGCATGCGGCGTCGAGCGGCCGCAGCCACGCTGATCGAACAGCAGGATGTCGTAGCGCGCCGGGTCGAACAGCTGGCGATGAATCGGTTTGCAGCCGCCGCCGGGGCCGCCGTGAAGAAAGGCCACCGGCTTGCCGTCCGGGTTGCCGCAGCGCTCCCAGTAGACCTGATGACCGTCGCCGGTATCCAGATGGCCGGAGACATGGGGTTCGATAGGCGGATAGAGCGGATTGGGTTCAGACATGGTTGACCTTGTTGGAAATGGGGCGCTGTCGTGGCACTGACAAAAAGCGTCGCACTGACAAAAAGCGTCTCGCTGACAAAAACGTCGCACTGACGAGAAACCAGCATAAAGGCCGCGTGGGGCAGGAACCAGGCATGGCGCCGACTCGATGCGAGGCCGGTGATGTCGTCATGCGGCTCTGCTACCATCGTCGCCATTCAATTGGCTTCGGCGCGCCGAGATCGGTGCCGAGCTATCGTTTCGTTGCCGAGGGGGCGATCGCCAGCGCGGTCGAATCAGAGAGTCCATGAAATCACGTTCCGGCGATACCGGTTTTCGCCATCTGTTTCACTCCACGGGCTACTCGTTGAAGGGGCTGGTTGCCGCCTTTCGCAACGAGGCTGCCTTTCGCCAGGAGGTAGCGCTCTGCGTCATTCTGGTGCCGTTGGCTTGGTGGATCGGCGAGAACCCCGTCGAATGGCTGGTACTGGTCGGCAGCTGCGTCTTTGTGTTGATCGTCGAGCTGCTCAACAGTGCGGTGGAGACGGTCGTCGATCGCATCGGCCCGGAGCATCACGAGCTTTCCGGGCGCGCCAAGGATATCGGCTCTGCGGCGGTGATGCTGGCTCTGGGCATGGCGGCGGTGACCTGGGGGTTGTTGGCGTGGGACAAGTTCGTCGGCTGAATTCCCAGGCCCACCGCCCGCCCCGCGAGTTCGATACCAATCGACGCCTTCCGGTTCAGCTCAAACCGGTGCTTCAAGATCCCTTGGGGTATCGACGTCCCGCCAGATGCCGGCATCGTCGACATCGATGACATGAACGGCTTGGCGATTCGCCTGCACGACGCCCCTGGCGCCTTCCCCTTCCTTCAGTTCGGCCAGCGCCGGCCACAGATCACGCCCGAACAGCACCGGATGGCCACGTTTTCCTTGGTGGCGCGGCATGACGATGCGTGCCGGGCCGGCGTGCCGGTTGAGTCGTGAACAGGTGGCGGCGTTCAACCACGGCATGTCGGCCAGAATCACGGCGGCGGCGACAGCGTTGTCCTGCTGTGAGATCAACTCTCGAAATGCGTCGCCGAGGCTGCCTCCCAGCCCGTTGCCCGCATGCGGGGCCGCCATGCGGAGGAGATCGTTGTAGGCCACCAGGGCTTCGCCCAAGTCATCCTCCGGGCGGGTGACCAACCAGCATCGCGGATAGACCTGCGAGGCGGTTGCCAGCGTCGTCTCCAGCAGGGTTCGCCCGTCATTTAGCCTGGCCCGGCGCTTGTCGCTGCCGAACCGTCGAGACACACCGGCGGCCATGATCAGCGCGACAATTTCGGGCGACCGCTCCTTGCCCCGAAATTCACAGCTCATGGCGTGGCTTGCCGCGACGCACGCGCAGGATGTCGGCGACCACGGCGAGGGCGATCTCGGCAGGGGTCTTGCTGTCGAGATTGAGCCCGATCGGCATGTGAATCCGCGCGATGGCCTCGTCATCCAGGCCGCCGGAGCGCTTCAGGCGCTCGGCGCGCTTCTCGGAGGTGCGCTTCGATCCCATCACGCCGATGTAGAACGCCGGTGTGCGCACGGCTTCGATCATCGCCAGGTCATCGATGCGGGGATCGTGGGTCAGGGCGACGATGGCGGTGGCGGCGTGAGTGGCGCCGGAGCCGATGAACAGCGACGGCAGCACCGCCTGTACCTCGACGCCTTCGATCCGGAAATCGCGTCTGGCTTCCTCTCTGGGATCGCAGACGATCACTTCGAATCCCAGCGCGCGGGCGAATTCGGCGCAGAAGTGCGATACCGGCGAGATGCCAGCGATGATCAGGCGAAGTGCCGGGCCGACGCGAAGCTGGATGATCTGGCCGTCGCGTTCGACCCGCGGGCCGTTTTCTCCCGCCTCGACGAAGCGTTTGCGGCCGCTTTCCAGATCGATCCGGCGCACCAGCGAACGTTGGCCCAGCAGCGTGGCGTGCAGCACTTCAAGATGCGTCAGGGTGGCGGCATCCGGCGCCAAGCGCTCCACCAGCACGTCCAGAATGCCGCCGCAGGGTAGCGAAACCTGGGGAGATTCATCGGCTCCTTCACCGTAGCGAACCACCGACAGCGCATCGCCGAAATGCCCTTTGGCGATCTTGCCGAGGAAGTCTTCCTCGATGCAGCCGCCGGAGAGCGAACCGACATGGGCGCCGTCGGCCCTGGCGACCAGCATCGAACCGGGCTCGCGCGGCGAGGAGCCGAACGTCGCCAGCACGCTGCAGAGCCAGATCGTCTCGCCGGCATTGGCCCATTCGAGGGCGGTATCGAGAACCTGTAGATCGAGATGTTGCATGTTGCATCCGTTGTTATGCGGGAATGCCGCGTCGTCCATAACGGGCGGGGGGCGTTGTGGTCTCTAGGGTCTGTTGACGTTTCATGCACGGCCGCGCCGGAGCCAGTTTTTGTGCGGGGCAAGGCGTGAGGAGCGTAGTTTGGTCGTTCCAAATGAACGACGAATAACGCAGCACCGTGCAAAAACTGGCCCGGCCCTTCGGGTTGCGCGGCAAATGGCGCCATGCGGCGTTGCGGGATTGGAAAAGGAAACCACCCTTCTCTGCATCCCGCGCCTGGCCTGGCGCCATTTGGCTCAGCAACGCGGTTCGCGCTGAAACGTCAACAGACCCTAGGATAAGCGATCGTCGACCGGGCATGACAGCCGATGATGTCAGTGCCGGGCCAGCTGCTTGCAGAAATCCTCGAAGCGCCCGCTGTAGTAGTGCTCGCGTGGCCAGCCGGTGCGCGGAAGGTAGAAAAACATCTCTTCGAGACGTGACTTGATGGTGGTGTGGTTCTTGGTGTCGATGACGAACACGTGCTTGCCTTTGGCGTCGTTGGGGCTCTCGGCCAGCTGGCGCAGGATGAAGCGCACCAGCGAGTCCTCCTGCGGCATGCTGTAGCCGACGATCACCAGCACGTCGGTTTCCCGCAGCAGGCGCACCGCCTTGGGAAACACCTGATGGAAGTAGGGCTCGTCGTAATCCTGAACCTGAGAGGGCAGGATCAGCAGGGGCGGCTCCTGACGAATCTCCGCATCGCTGCGGCGTCGGTATTCGAAGTCGAACCCCTGTGCCGTGGGCAGGATCTCGAACCCGCCGTTGATCTTGATCACGTTGCGGTCGACGGTTCGCGGCAGGTGCTCCCAGATCGAGCCGCCGCAGATGCGCTGCGGGGTGATGCCGCGATAGAGCCTTCCGAATACCGGTGCCTGCTGGCGATAGACATGCTCGAGAATGGTCTCGATGGTGAAGTCGTAGTTGGTGGTCAGGAAGTGGTAGAGCGGCCAGTTCTCGTCGAGGCCGGCCCGGCCGGCGCGGTCCTCCAGCGAGGCGAAGAACTGCATGATCGCGCGTTGGCCTTCGCTGTCGTAGGGCGAGGTGAAGCGTAGCGTGTCGTCGTCGACGTTGTGGATATCGCAGGCGGCGCTGAAGCGGCGCATGACCAGCGTGCGCAGTTCATGGATGCTCAGCCGCAGGTTCTGATCGTCGAAGTAGCGATTGCGGATATCGGGATAGCGCACCTGCATGTCGAGGACGTAGCGCAGGTTCTTGAAGCGCTCGAAGTCCAGGTGGCGGTAGTCCTCCCAGCCGATGACGTGCATCACGTGCTGGAGGTTGGGGAAGTCACGGATGTCGTCGAGATCGATGGCGAACAGCTCGCCGTCCGTGGGCGAGCGCGGGTCCCACGCCTTGGAGAATCCCGCCCCGCACCAGAAGGTGACCACGGGTGGCTTGCGCAGGTCGAAGTCCTGATCCAGCAGCCCGGTCATCAGTGTTTCGAACGCCTCGACCGTGGCGGCATTGTTGATGTCGGTGGAGGACATCGAGTCAACTCGCCTGCATAGACGGGGCATCCACGTCATCGAGACCGATGTCGACTGCCGGTGCCGACTGGGTGATACGACCGACCGAGATGAAATCGACGCCGGTTTCGGCGATATCGCGAATCGTCTCCAGGCGCACGCCGCCGGAGGCTTCCAGCGGCACGCGGCCGTCCACCAGCTCGACCGCCCGGCGCATCGTCTCGACCGGCATGTTGTCGAGCATGATCACGTCCGCGCCGGCCGCCAGAGCTTCTTCCACCTGATCCAGCCGGTCGCACTCCACCTCGATGCGCGTCAGCACCGGCACCCGGGATCTGGCCCGTGCCACGGCTTCGGCAATGCCACCGCAGACCGCGATGTGGTTGTCTTTCAGCATCACGCCGCTGTCCAGGCCGAGACGGTGGTTGCGGCCGCCGCCGCAGGCCACGGCGTGTTTTTCCAGCGCGCGCAGGCCGGGGGTGGTCTTGCGGGTATCGACCAGTTGCGCGCCGGTCCCGGCAATCCGCTCGACGTACCGGGCGGTGAGCGTGGCGATGCCGGACAGATGCTGGATCAGGTTCAGCGCCGTACGCTCCACGGTCAGCAGGCTGCGGGCCGGGCCCTGCAGTCGCATCAGCACGGCACCCTCAGGCACCGTCTGGCCGTCTGCCGACAGGCGTTCGATATCGATACCGGCGTCGTAGAGCGAGAAGACGCGTGCCGCGACAGCGAGCCCGGCGATGGTCATCGGCTCTCTCGCGCGCATCTCGAACCGGCCTGTCATGGCTTCATCGACCATCAGGGTGGCAGTCAGGTCCACGTGGCCGATGTCCTCCTGCAGGAAGTCGCGCAGGCGCGTGTCGAGCGCCATGGGATCCATCTGCCAGACGATTGAGGTGTTCGATACGTTCGAAGAAAGTTGCGTTGCGGTCATCGAAAATTCCATTGCGGTTTCATCGTCCCCCGAGACTATCGCGTTATCATGGTCCCGCCGCAGCCTCGGGGATGTCGACTGCAGAGACTCGGGAACCTGAGGCAGAACTCGAATAACGATCATTCAAACATAGCATGGGGAATCGCCAATGAGCGCTCGGCGCTGGATATGGGGCGTCTGGATACTGGTCCTTTCATGTTACGTCGTGCCGTACGGCCTGCTCGGCCAGGTCCAGGCCTGGTACGGCAGTTTTCTGTTCTGGTGCATCGTCGGTGTGCTGGTCATCGTTGCCAACATCATGATCACGCGCTCCTTCCGGGATGAAGCACCACGCGACACGGTGTCTCGGGGAGACGAATTTTCCGCTGGCAGGGAGAAGCGACCATGACGATCGGACTGATCTGGAGCGCGGTCATCGTCTACTTGATCGTGGGCCTGGGCGTTGCCTTTCTCTCACGCGGCAGGACGACCAACGGGGCCGGCGTCGACATGTCCGGCTACTTCCTCGGCAACCGGCAGATGAAGGGCTTCGTTTCCGCGCTGAGCTACAGCGCGACGACCTACAGCGCCTTCATGATGGTGGGGCTGGCGGGGCTGACCTACGCCGGCGGCGTCGGGGCGTTCGGCTTCGAGATCGTCTATTTCGCCGGCGTGTCTCTGGTGGCGATCTTTGGCCCCAAGTTCTGGGCAGTGGGCAAGCGCTTCGGTTACGTCACCCCCAGCGAAATGCTGGGTCACCGCTACGGTGACAAGAAGGTCGCCGTGGCGACCGCGGCGGCGAGCTGCCTGTTCCTGATTCCCTACGCGGCGGTGCAGCTGGCCGGCGTCGGCTATCTGCTGGCGGGGATGAGCGGCGGGTCGATCTCGTTCACCACCGGCGTGGTGGTGGCGACGATCCTGGCGATCCTGTTCTCCTATATTGCCGGGATTCGTTCGGTGATGTGGACGGACTCGCTGCAGGCGCTGTTCATGATCGTGGCCTCGACGCTGGTCGCGCTGCTGGTGGTGCACTCGCTTGGCGGCTTCTCGGTGCTGTTCGACACGCTCGCCACGCAGCATCCAGCCTCTCTCACCGTACCCGGGCCGGGGCTGTTCAGCTTCACGACGTTTCTGGGGCTGACGATTCCGTGGTTCTTCTTCAGTCTCTCCAACCCTCAGGTGAGCCAGCGGCTGTTCATGCCGGCGTCGCTCCGGTCGATGCGCCAGATGCTGATCGGTTTCCTGGTGTTCGGCTTCATCTACACTCTGGTCTCGGTCCTGTGGGGCTTCTCGGCGCTGGTTGCCTTCCCCGATCTGGCCAAGTCGGATCTGGCGACGCCGACCCTGCTGGCCTCCGAGCACGTGCCGCCGGTGCTGGGCGTGATCGTGATGGTGGGCATTCTGGCGGCGGCGGTGTCGACCATCGATTCGATCATGCTGACGCTCTCCTCGATGCTGTCGCGTGACGTCTACGCCAACGTCGCGGCCCAGGCCAGCGAATCCCGCCAGCTCAAGGTCGGCAAGTGGGTACTGCCGGTCATCGCGATCCTGGCGTTCGTCTTCGCCGAACTGCAGCTCAACCTGATCGCGGTGTTGTCGGTGGCGGCATCGACCGGCCTGGTGGTGATCGTGCCGGCAATCATCGGCGCCTTCTACTGGAAGCGCGGTACGGCAGCCGGAGCGCTTGCCAGTATCGTGATCGGCGGGCTGGCGGTGATCTATCTCTACGCCACCGGTACCAAGCCGCTCGGCCTGCCCCCCGGCATCTGGGCGTTGCCGATCGCGGTGGTGCTGTTCGTGGCGGTCAGCCTGGCGACTCGCACCTCGCGCGAGACGGCCGAGGCGTTCATGACCACCGCTGGCACTGCCGGGCCGGATTCCGGGGCCGCCAGCGTCGAGCGTTCGCCGCTCGCTTGACGGAGGTGCCGTGCCTCGTTACTGCTGGGCGGTCAGTGTGCCCCCGGGGCGTCGGCGCATCGCCACCGCGATCGCCAGCAGTACAGCGATGGCCGGAATCAATACCAGATTCAGCGCCTGCCAGCCCAACCAGGCATTCAACGGGCCGGCCAGCAGGGCCGACAGGCAGGTCAGCGAGAACACGATGCAGTCGTTGACCGCCTGGACCCGCGGCGCCTCCGCGGGACGATAGGTGGTCGTCAGCCAGGCGCTGGCCGGCAGGAAGGTGAAGTTCCAGCCCAGGCCCAGCAGCAGCAGACCGGCGCCGAAGGCCCAGAGCTGGGGCGTCAGCCAGGCACACAGGGCGCTGCCGAGCAGGCACACGGCGCCCGCCGCGATCATGTTGGCGTGACCGAAACGCCGGGTCAGGCGTCCGGTGAAAAAGGAGGGCGCGAACATCGCCAGCATGTGCCATTGGATCACGCTGGCGACCTCGCCGAAGGCGTGGCCGGCCTGCGACATCGCCAGCGGGGTGGCGGTCATCGCCAGATTCATGACGGCATAGCCCAGCGCGGCACTGGCTATCGCCGCCAGCGATTGCGGTTGCCGCAGCAGCAAGTGCAGGGAACGGGCGGGACGGGGCGCGTCTCGATCGTTGGGGTCGGGCAGCACAAGGGCCTGTAGGATTATCAGGGCTGCGAGATAAAGGCCCGCCAGGCCGAAGAAACTGCCCAGGAAGGGAACCTCGAAGATATTTTGTAATCGCCGGGCCATCCACGGGCCGAGTAGGGCGGCGACGATACCGCCGGCCATTACCAGGCTGATGGCGCTGTCACGCTGGCGAATGTCGGCGGCGCCCACCGCGGCGAAGCGGTAGAGCATGCCGACGCCGATGCTCATACCGATGGCGAAGGTGCCGAGGTTGAATAGCCAGAAGTGTTCGTCGATCAACGCCAACAGGCAGCCAACGATGCCTGCCAGCCCGACCAGGTTGCCGATCAGAAAGGTGCGTTTGCGACCAAGGCGCGCGGTGAGCCAGCCGGCCGGCAGGGTTGCCGCGGTCAATCCCAACAGCTGTGCGGCCACCGGCAGCGTGCTCCAGTCGGCGGAGGGGGAGAGTGCCGCTCCGATCAATGGCGACGAGGCGATCAGCAGCACATTGCCGCTGACCAGTAGCGCCTGGCACAGTGCCAGCCCCCACACGGCAACCGGCAGGCGAGCCGATACTGGTGATGTCATGAGACCTCCGGTTGTCGATGACCGAAACGCGCACGGTAGACACTGGGTGCAAGGCCATAGTGGCGCTGGAACAGGCGTCTGAGTTGTTCGCTGCTGCCCAACCGGCAATGTTCGGCAATGCGCGACAGCGAGGCATCGCTCTCCGCCAGCGATCGACGCGCCGATTCGAGCCGCAGGCGGGTGAGGAACTCCCCCGGCGTCATCTGCAACTGCTGGCGGAAGAGGCGCTGGAAGTGGCGGGGTGTCACTGCCATTCGGGCGGCGAGGGTCTCGCTGTCCCATGCCTGCAATGGATTCGTCAGTACCTCGTCGATCAGCCGACGCAGGCGTCCCTGGCTGGCGAGCTGGCAACGCAGGCCTTCGCTGAACTGTGCCTGGTCGCCGGGGCGATGCAGAAACATCACCAGTTCGCGGGCGACGCGGCCGGCCAGCGCATCGCCATGGTCACGGGCCACCAGCGCGAGCGCCAGGTCGATGCCGGCCGTGACGCCTGCGCTGGTATGGATGCCGCCACTCTCCAGATAGAGCGCCTCGGCGCTGACTCGTATTCCGGGGAATTCAGCGGCGAGCCGCTGCGCCTGGCGCCAGTGAGTGGTGGCGCGTCTGCCTTCGAGCAGACCGGCCCGGGCCAGGGCAAAGGCGCCGGTGCAGACCGAGCCGACTCGGGGCGTCGAGCGCGCGCGTTCACCCAACGCCTGGACGATGGTGTCGCCCAGCGCATGGACGCCATGGCCGCCGGCAATCAGCAGGGTATCGCCCGGCGTGGTCTCGGCCAGGGCATGGGTGGCTATCAGGGACATGCCACTATTGGTGCGTATCGGGCCTGCGGTTGCGGCCAGCAGGCGCAGTCGATAAAGCGGTGCCGCAGCTTCGTCGTTGGCGCTGGCGAAAACCTGCCAGGGGCCACTGACATCCAGCAATTGGCAGTCGGTGTAGGCGAAAAGGTCGATGGTGTGCGTCATCTAGCGGCATCCGGAAAGCGTCGTCACAGTCTGAAGCCGCTGCGGGATGTCGGCAATGACATCGATCCCACCAAAAACGACACCTCATTCTTTAGTCGACTTTACAACTTTTGGATGTTTTCCGGTGCTTTCCATGGAGAGGATTTGCGGATTATTCTTAAAGTTTATTCTACTAACTAAGTTGGAGAACGCCATGTCACCTTCAATTTCTCGCCGTGTCGGTGGATTGCCATTGATGCTTATGGGTAGCTTGTTTCTGGCGGGTTCGGCTCAGGCCTATTCCGCGTTTTCACCGGATTCCCCCTACATGTTTGGTGACTGGGGTGGCGAGCGCACGGCGCTGGAAGAAGCCGGAGTCTCTTTCAACTTCGACTACGTGGGTGAAGCGGCGACCATTCTCGATGGCGGCTACCGCGACAGCCACGTGACGAAGTACGCGGATCAGTTCGCGGTCGGTGCCAATTTCGATCTCGACCGTCTCGTGGGGATTCCCGACGCCGAGTTCCAGGTCACGGTGACCAACCGTAACGGGCATAGCGTCAACGACCGCATGAGCGATCCCGATGCGACCGTCGGCGGTTCTTCGGTGCAGGAGGTCCAGGGGCGCGGCCCGGTCACGCGATTGACCCAGTTCTGGTACCGCCAGCGCTTCCTCAACGATGCCTTGGCGATCAAGCTCGGGCGTGTTCCGGTGGGGGACGATTTCGCCACCATCGATAGCAACTTCCAGAACCTGGCGTTCGGTAGCGGGCAGCCCGGCAACCGGGGCAACAACATCTATAACTGGCCGATCGCGCAATGGGCCGCGGTGGTGCGTGCCGACTTCACGCCAGAGTGGTATCTCCAGTTCGGCGCCTTCGACGTCAACGACAGCAACCTGGAAAACGACAACGGCTTCGATCTGCGCACCAGTGGCAGCGATGGCACGCTCTATCCGGTCGAGCTGGGCTTCACGCCGACGTTGAACGGCCTGCCGGGCGCCTACAAGGTGGGTTATTACTACAACGACGTCGACAGTCGCGCCTACGGCGATCGGCCCGCCAGCAGCACCACCAACGCCGGCCTCTACTACGTGGTTCAGCAGCAGGTGACCACCCGCGACGGCAATTCGGACCGAGGCCTGACGCTGTTCAGCATGGGCAACGCCAACCATGGAGATACCGCCGGCATCGACCGCTATGTCTCGATCGGCGCGACCTACGCCGGCCCCTTCGACGCCCGCCCGCAGGACGACGCCGGCATCGGGCTGGCTTATCTGCACGTCAACGACGACGTCAACGATTACATCGACTACTACAACGCCATGCCCGGCAATACCCTCTCGCCGTTGCCGCGCCAGGGTCACGAGTACGATGCCGAAATCTATTACAGCTTCAACCTCACCAACTACCTGACGCTACGACCCAACCTGCAGTACGTGGTCAATCCATCGGCGGTGGATTCCGTCGACAATGCCTGGGTTGCCGGCACCACGCTCAAGGCGAGTTTCTGAGCGAAGCGGGCACAAGAAAACGGCGGCCCTAGGGCCGCCGTTTCTTGGGCGTTTTGCCGATACGGATCGACCTATGCCAGGTCGAAGCGGTCCAGGTTCATCACCTTGGTCCAGGCGGCAACGAAGTCCTTGACGAACTTCTCCTTGGCATCGCTGCTGGCGTAGACCTCGGCCAGCGCGCGCAGTACCGAGTGTGAACCGAACACCAGATCGTTGCGGGTGGCGGTGTACTTCAACTCGCCGCTCTTGCGATCCTTGCCCTCGAACAGTTCGGCCTCGCCGTCCACCGCTGTCCATACGATGCCCATGTCCAGCAGGTTGACGAAGAAGTCGTTGCTGAGCACGCCGACCTTGTCGGTGAACACGCCATGGCTTGCGCCATCGTGGTTGGCGCCCAACACGCGCAGGCCGCCGATCAGCACGGTGAGTTCCGGCGCGGTCAGGGTGAGTTGCTGCGCCTTGTCGATCAGCAGCGTCTCGGTGGGGATGCTGAACTTGCCCCGCTTGTAGTTGCGGAAACCATCGGCGATCGGCTCCATCGCCGCGAAGGAGTCGACGTCGGTCTGTTCCTGAGCGGCATCGACGCGGCCCGGTGCGAACGGCACTTCGATCTCCACGCCCGCCGCCTTGGCGGCCTGCTCGACGCCGACATTGCCGGCCAGCACGATCACGTCGGCCAGCGAAGCCTTGCCGGACGTCACCTGGATTTCCCGAAGCTTGGGCAGGACCGAGACCGCGATTCGGTTGACTTCCCAATCCTTCTGCGGTGCCAGGGCCAGGCGTGCGCCGTTGGCGCCACCGCGCTTGTCACCACCACGGAAGGTGGAGGCCGAGGCCCATGCGGTGGAGACGAGTTCGGAGACCGACAGGCCGGAATCGGCGATCTGCGCTTTCAACTCGGCGACGTCCGCCGCGCTTGGCGCGTGGATCGGAGCCGGCAGCGGGTCTTGCCAGATCAGGTCTTCCTGCGGCACTTCCGGGCCGAAGTAGCGAGCCTTCGGACCCATGTCGCGGTGAGTCAGCTTGAACCAGGCGCGGGCGAAAGCGTCGGCGAAGGCCTGCGGATCGTTGAGGAAGCGACGCGAGATCTTCTCGAACTCGGGATCGAAGCGCAGCGTGAGGTCGGTGACCAGCATGGTCGGCTTGCGCTTCTTCGACGGATCGAACGGGTCGGGGATGATCTCCGGTGCGTCCTTGGCCTCGTACTGGATGGCGCCGGCCGGGCTGCGGGTCTGCACCCATTCGTACTTGAACAGGTTCTCGAAGAAGTAATTGCTCCACTGGGTCGGGGTCTGGCTCCAAACCACTTCCAGGCCGGAGGTAATGGCGTCGGCGCCCACACCGCTGCCATGGCTGCTGGTCCAGCCCAGGCCCTGCTGTTCCAGCGATGCGGCTTCGGGGTCCGCACCGACCTTGTCCGCCGGACCGGCACCGTGGGTCTTGCCGAGGGTATGGCCGCCGGCGATCAGGGCGACGATCTCCTCGTCGTTCATCGCCATGTTGCCGAAGGTGGCGCGGATGGCCGGGGCCGCCGAGAGCGGGTCGCCACTGGCGTTCGGGCCTTCCGGGTTGACGTAGATCAGGCCCATCTCGGTGGCGGCCAGCGGATTGTTGGCCAGGGTTTCCGGGTCACGGTGCGCCAGCCAGGTCTTCTCGTCGCCCCAGTTGACGTCCATGTCCGGTTCCCACACGTCCTCGCGGCCGGCGGCGAAACCGAAGGTGCGGAAGCCGGAGGATTCCAGCGCCACGTTGCCGGCGAGGACGATGAGGTCGGCCCAGGAGATCTTCTGGCCGTACTTCTGCTTGATCGGCCACAACAGGCGGCGGGCCTTGTCCAGGCTGACGTTGTCCGGCCAGGAGTTGAGCGGAGCGAAGCGCTGCTGGCCACGACCGGCGCCGCCGCGGCCATCGACGAGGCGATAGGTGCCGGCACTATGCCAGGCCATGCGAATGAACAGGCCGATATAGGAGCCCCAGTCGGCCGGCCACCACTCCTGCGAGTCGGTCAGTACCGCCTTGAGGTCGGCCTTCAGTTCGGAGTAGTCGAGTTTCTGGAATTCTTCGCGATAGTTGAACTGCTCACCCAGCGGGTTGGAGCGCTCGGAATGCTGGTTCAGCAGGTCCACGCGCAACTGGTTCGGCCACCAGTCCTGATTGGTGGTGCCGCTGCCGGCGACGGTCGTACTGGCCTTGCCGGAAAACGGACACTTCGCTTCGGTTTCGTTCGACATCTCTCTATCCTCATCTTCTTATGAATCCAGTGGCCGAGCCGGCACGGCCGAGCGCCACCGGAGGCTGGAAAGGCAGACTACGGAGAGATTTACGATTTGTTAAATTGAATGAAGATAGGTTTCTGATAATTTTTTACTATTTAATACCGGGCCCGCCGGCTGTCGGCGGGCCTGGCGGTCGTGGCTCAACTTGCGGGAGGCGTACCCAGGCTGTTGTCCTTGGGTTTGCGGATGACCATGAAGTAGAAGAACACCACGGTCAGGGCGAGGAAGAACAGACTGTCGGGACTGGTGAGGAAGATCAGCGGATTACCGTCATTGATGGAGAGCGCGCGACGGCAATACTCCTCCAGGCTCGGGCCGAGCACGAAACCCAGCAGCAGGCAGACGGTGGGATACTTCTGCTTGCGCAGGAAGTAGGCCAGCACGCCGAACACCAGCGCCAACGCCATCTGGAACGTGGAGTAGGTCGCCACGTAGCTGCCCACCAGCGCGACGATGGCGATGCTCGAGTAGAGCACGTCGCGGCGAATCGACACGATCTTGAGGAAGTAGGGGCCAAGCAGGTAGAGCGTCAGCGGAATCAGGATCAGCGCGCTGACGAACAGCGAGGCGAACATCGGCGCGATCAGATCAAGCTGCTGGGTCATGAACTGCGGGCCGGGCTGCAGACCGTTGATGACCAGCACGCCGAGCACGATCGCGGTGGTCGGATCGCCGGGGATGCCGAACGTCAGCATCGGCACGAAGGCGCCGCCGCACATCGAGTTGTTGGCGCACTCCGAGGCCGCGATGCCTTCCGGGTTGCCCTTGCCGTAGCGCTCGGGATGCTTGGAGGAGCGCATCGACTCCGCATAGGAGACGAAAGCCGCCATGGACCCGCCGGCGCCGGGCAGGATACCCACCGAGTAGCCGATGACCGCGCTCTTCAGGTAGCGCATCACGCCGATTTCCCGAACTTCCGCCAACGGCGGAATGAAATCGCGACGGCGCACCTTGGCCGCCTGGATCATGCTGGGGTCGACGGTACGGCTGCTGCGGCTGTCGGCCTGGATCAGCAGTTCGCTGATGGCGAAGGTGCCGATGATCAGCGGCATCATGTCGATGCCCTGGACCAGCACGCTGGTGCCGAAGGTGAAGCGGGCCAGCGGCTGCACCACGTCGATGCCGATGGTGGCGATCATGACGCCGAACAGGGTGGCAATCATGCCCTTGGTGATCGACCCGCGCTGGGAAATGATGATCACGATCAGGGCAAAGGCGATCAGCGAGAACTTGCCCGGCGTGCGGATCAGCAGAGCGACGTCGGCCGCCAGCGGCGCCATGACCATCAGCAGCAGCGCCCCCAGCGAGCCGCCGATCATCGAGCCCAGTGCGGCATGGCCGAGCGCCTTCGCGCCTTCGCCGCGCTGCTGCATCGGGTAGCCTTCCAGCGCGGTCATCATCGACGACGGTGCGCCGGGAATGTTGATGGTCGTGGCGGTGATGCTGCCGCTGCACATGCCCGCCATGAAGATGCTGGCACAGGCGACCAGCGCCGTGGTCACGTCGAGGCTGTAGGTGAGCGGCAGCAGTAGGGCGATGGCCAGCACCGAGGTCAGGCCCGGCACCGCGCCGAAGAAGGTGCCGATCAGGAAGCCGCCGATCATGTAGAGCAGGGTTTCGGGGTTGGCGAGGGCGGCGAAACCGCCCAGCAGACCGGAAATCGAATCCATGGTCATTGGCTCCAGAGCGTGGGCAGGCGGACCTGGAAGACGACTTCGAACAGCAGGTAGCCGGCGATGGTAATGACAATGGCGGCGATCAGCTTGCTTAGCCATTTCTCCCTGAATCCGCCACCGAATACACCGCTCAGCAGCAGCACGTAGACGAATGTGGCGACGAAATAGCCGATCAGGTCGAACGCCAGCAGGTATCCCGCCGTCAGCACGATGACGCCGATCGCGCCGAGCGAGAGTCCGGCGTACTGTCGTCTGCGCTGGGCAACGTCTTCGCCATCATCATCGCCGGCCGCCTCTTCGGTGGGCGTCTTGGGCTTGCCGCGCAGCGCATGGACCATGGCGCAGGTCAGCGCGATCAGCATGAGGACGGCGATGGCGATGGGAAAGAAGGCGGGCGTCATGTTGCCCCCTTTCATTGGCGGGCCGATGCGTATGGCCTCGATCAGGTAGACGACGGTGACGATCGTCAGCACGGCGGGTACGACGAAGCGCCCGTCGGCAATGAGACGTTTGGGAGACATGCAAGACACCTGGTTGATGGTGCATCGCGGGGCAGCGAAAGGCGCATTTCCCCGCGATGAAGACGTTATTTTTCCAGCACGCCCTGCTCGGCGAGCTGATCCATCGTGCTGAACAGCGACTCCTGGGTCTGTTCGACCCAGTCGGTGACGTCATCGCTTCCCAGCCAACTGGGCGTGACGCCGATCTTGGGCAACCACTGCTGGAACTCGTCGCTTTCGAAAGCCTCGTGATAGGCGTTTTCCAAGGTGTCGACGGCATCATCCGGGGTGCGCGCCGGTGCCGCCAGGATGATGAAGCTGCCCATCTGCAGATCGATGCCGGCATCGGTCTGGCTGATCGGCGGCACGTCCGGAAAGCCTTGGTTCTGCTTGTCCGAGAACTCCACCAGTCCGCGTGCCTGCCCTGACTCGATCAGCGGCGCCAGGTCGCCGAGGCTGGTCACCACGGCGTCGACCTCGCCATTGAGCAGCGCTTCCTTCTGCGACGCCGCGCTGTTGTCGTAGGAGACGATCTTGAACTCGGCGCCGGTGAGATCCTGGAGCTGCAGCAGCGTCAGGTGGGTCCTGGCGCCCATGTTCTGAATGCCGATGCGAATACTGTTGGGCTCCTCCTTGGCAGCCGCGATCAGATCGTCGAGCGTCTCGTAGGGGGAGCTTTCCGGTACGGTAATCGCGTCGGCTTCGCTGGTGATGCGGGCGATCATGCGCATCTTGTCCATGTCGAAGCCGGGCAGCATGTTCTTCCACGGGATCGTGATGATGCTGTCGTAGGTGATCGCGGCGACGGTCTGCCCATCCGGACGCGCCTTCATCAACTGGAGCAGGCCGGTTGCCGTCATGCCGCCTTCCACGTTCTCGACATACATCGAGACGGGCAGCGACTCTTCGGCGATATTGGAAACCTTGCGGACGATGGCGTCGGTACCGCCGCCGGCGGCCGCCGGCACGATGACGCGGATATCCCGGTTCGGGAAATCGGCCTGGGCGGCGCCGGCCGCCAACGATGCGAGGCAGGCGATGCCGAGGAGTGTCTTCTTGAGCTTCATGGCGTATCCCTTGCTTGATGGTGCAGTTCGAGAGTGGATCCACGGGCGGCGTTCTCTCGTTCGAGCTAACGCCCGCTGGACCCGACGAATTGGCTTGTGCCTTTGTAGCCGTTTTATTCGTACGATGTAATACAACCTTGGTGTGACATCATCGATAATCTGCGACTTAGGTTTTGTCTGAAAAGTCGTCGAGCGAAGGTCAGGCAAGGCAAAAATCGGCAAAAAGACGGAGTTTACGCGGTGTAAATGAGTACTTTGAGCCGATTTTTAACGCCGTATGGCCGAGCGCAGACAGTTTTCAGACAAAGCCTAGGCTCGGGCACGATCTGCATCGCTTGGGCCTGACACGGGGCTTCGCTATGCTGGTCGGATCTGGCTGCCCGCGTTTTCCTGGCCTGGTTTCAGCCAATATCTTGCCGGCCTGGTTTCAGCCACCATCATCCGCCATAGCCCGCCTGGAGTCCCTCATGTCGTTACCCGAGTCCTGGTTTGCCCAGACCGACATTCCCGTTGCGCTGGAGAACGCCTGGCAAGAGGCCAGGCAGCGCCTGGATGCGGGGCTGGATGCCGCCGGTGCCGATCCGGCCGTCACCGACGCCTGGCTCTCCCTGAGCGATGTGCGTCGGCGCGAGCTTGCCCGGCTGGTCCTGCTGTCCGACTTCGCGCTGGACGCGCTGGTGACGCGACCGGCGCTGCTTCCCGGCCTGATCGACAGTGGCGAGCTGGAGGCGGCGCCGAATCGGGCGCAGATCGAAGACGCGCTGCACCAGGCGCTGGCAGAAGCGGACGACGAAGCATCGCTCCACAGGGCGCTGCGCCGTTTTCGTCAGGCCCGGATGCTCGGCATCGTGTGGCGGGACCTCAACAGTGCCGAGATGTGGCAGACCGCCGCCAAGGTTTCGGAACTCGCCGAGGTCTGCCTCGAAGGCGCGCTGGGTTGGCTCGAGACGCATCTCGCGCCCCGGTGGGGCAGCCCTGCACCGCGCCGTGACGGCTCGCCGCAGCGTCTGATCGTGCTGGGAATGGGCAAGCTCGGCGCCGGCGAACTCAACCTCTCCTCGGATATCGATCTGATTTTCGCGTTTCCGGAGAAAGGCACGACCCGGGGCGGGGAGCGCGAGTATGACCATCAGCAGTACTTCACCAAACTGGGGCAAAAGCTGATCGCCGCGCTGGATGAGATCACCGCCGACGGCTTCGCCTTCCGGGTCGACATGCGCCTGCGACCGTTGGGCGACGGCGGGCCGCTGGTCGGCAGCTTCAACACCTTCACCAGCTACTATCAGGATCAGGGGCGCGAGTGGGAGCGTTACGCCATGCTCAAGGCGCGCCCGGTCGCGGGCGATCTCGATGCCGGGCATGAACTGCTCGATGAACTCAGGCCCTTCATCTATCGCAAGTATCTGGATTTCGGCGCGATCGAATCGCTGCGCGAGATGAAGGCGATGATTCACCGCGAGGTCAAGCGGCTAGGGCGGGACGACAACATCAAGCTGGGGCGCGGCGGGATCCGCGAGGTCGAATTCGTGGTCCAGGCGTTCCAGCTGATCCGCGGCGGCCGGGATACCGAGCTTCAGGTCACCTCGCTGCGGGAGGCCATGGCGCGCCTGGTCACGCTCGAACTGCTGCCGCAGCCGGTGGTCGACGAGCTGCGCGAAGATTACGTCTTCCTGCGGGATCTGGAGCACGCGCTGCAGGCACAGCAGGATCGCCAGACGCAGCAGTTGCCCGACGACACCGAGAACCAGGCGAGGTTGGCGATGGCGATGCGACTGCCGGACTGGGCTGCCTTGAAAGACGCGCTTTCGGCCTGCCGCGAGCGGGTTCGACGCCATTTCGATGCCGTGGTCGCCGATCCGGACGACGAGTCGCCGGCATCCGACGACGACTCGCCCCAGGATGACACCGCCTGGCGGCAGCTGTGGCAGGGGGAGATGGATGATACCGAAGCCGAGCGGTTGATGGCGGCGGCGGGTTACGAGCTGCCCGAGGCGCTGCGACGCCTCAAGACCTTTCGCGACTCCCGCGGCGTGCAATCGATGCAGCGTATCGGCTACGAGCGCCTCGAGGCCGTCATGCCGATGCTGCTGGAGGCCGCCGCCGAGAACGAGGCGCCCACTACCGCCCTGGAGCGGGTGCTGCCGCTGATCGAGGCGGTGTTGCGACGCACCGCCTATCTTTCGCTGCTGCGCGAGAACCCGCAGGTTCTGCCGTCGCTGATCCGGCTGTGCGCGGCCAGCCCCTGGATCGCCGAACAGCTGGCGCGCCACCCCATTCTGCTCGACGAACTGCTGACCCCCGCGACGCTCTATTCGCCCGCCGACAAGCAGCGCCTCGCGGACGAGCTGCGCCAGACGCTGGCGCGGATTCCCGAAGACGACGAGGAGGGCTGGCTGGAAGCGATGCGGGTCTTCAAGCAGACCCAGGTGTTGCGCGTTGCCGCTTCCGACATTGCCGGCGGGCGCGTGTTGATGAAGGTCAGCGACTATCTGACCGCGATCGCCGAGGTGGTGCTGGATAGCGTGCTGCAGATGGCGTGGCGCTCGCTGACGGCCCGATACGGGCACCCCAGCGCCAGAGACTCGGCCGGTCAGGCGGCCTTTCTGATCGTCGGCTACGGCAAGCTGGGCGGCATCGAGCTGGGGTACGGCTCCGATCTCGATCTGGTATTCCTCTATGATGCCGCGCCTCGGGGCGTGACCGACGGCGCCAAGTCGATCGATAACCTGGTGTTCTTCACCCGGTTGGGGCAGCGCGTCATTCATCTGCTCACCGCGACCACACCCAGCGGCACGCTCTACGAAGTCGACATGCGCCTGCGCCCCTCGGGGAACGCCGGGTTGCTGGTGTCGTCGCTGGACGCCTTTGCCGAGTACCAGCGCAACGAGGCCTGGATCTGGGAGCACCAGGCGCTGGTGCGCGCGCGTGCCGTGGCGGGCGACGACGTATTGAAGGAACGATTCGAGGCCGTTCGCCGGGAAGTGCTGGCGCGGGAGCGCGATGACGATGAACTTCGTCGCGAAGTCGTCAAGATGCGCCTGAAGATGCGCGAGCATCTCGGCAGCGGCGGCGAGGCGCGCGAGGCCGGCCAGTTCCATCTCAAGCAGGATGCCGGCGGCCTGGTGGATATCGAGTTCATGAACCAGTATGCGGTGCTGGCGCTGTCGGCCCGGACGCCGGCACTGCTCGAGGTCACCGACAACATGCGGCTGATGGATGCGCTGGCCGAGAGCGGCAAGCTCCCCGAACAGGATGCGCGGAAACTGCAGGCGGCGTATCTCGCCTATCGCGATGCGAGCCACCGCGCGGCGCTGGCCAAGCGGGGCAGTCTGGTATCTGCCGAGGCATTCGCCGATCACCGCGAGCATATCCTGGCGCTGTGGCGACGCTGGATGGAACCGGCCGCCGAACGCGAGGCGAACGATCAATGAGAACAGCGTTTGATTAAGTTATCATTATAGAGGCATGACGTCTCAATGGCGGCTCGGAGTGGCCCGCAATGTATCGACTTGTTTCTGCCAACGAAATTGCCCACGGCAACGATCGGGCCATCTTCCGGCATCCGGAACGCCCCGGATGCTGTATCAAGGTGCCGCGCTTTCCCGAGCGCGGTAGCCAGCAGAACGAGCGCGAGAAGGTCTACTTCGAGAACCTGTTGCGCCGCGGCATGGTCGATTGGCGCCATGTGCCGGCGTACTACGGGACGGTGGCGACGGACCAGGGCGAGGGTCTGGTCTTCGACTTGATCAGCGATGCCGATGGCCAGGTCTCTTCCACCATTCGGCAATACCGTCAGCGAGACGAGACGGCCTGGCTCGAGACCCAGGCCTTCTCCGACGAGCTGCAGCGGCTTTATCTTTACCTGCGCGACAACTGGATCGTGCCGTCCGACATCAACGACCGCAATATCGTCTGTCAGCGTCTGGCAGACGGCACTCAGCGGTTGTGGCTGATCGATGGCGTTTCCAACCCCGATTTCATGCCGCTGGCCAATATCTGGCCGTGGTTCGCGCGCCAGAAGATCGATCGCCGCATGAAGCGGTTCTTCACCAAGCTGACGGCCTCCGGGCTGCTGCCGGAAGCGGAAAGAGAGGAATTGCTGCGTAGCGTGCAATGAGCCCGCGACGCAGCAGGCGTCGATAGAAGGCCGGGCGTCGATAGAAAGGCAGGTGTCGATAGAATGCTGCGACGAAAGCCCATCGATAAACGCCCATCGGTAAACGCCAGTCGATAAACGACGACGGCCTCTCGATCGATCCGAGAGGCCGTTTTCGTTGGCGGAGCCGATCAATGCTCCGTGGTGGTCTCGCGCGGGTTGCGGCCGATCGGATGCGGCTCGTTGCGGGCTCGGGCCAGTTCGATCTGTTTCTGGCGCTCGCGGGCGCTGGCGCGGGTCTTCTCCGGTAGCGAATCCCAGCAGTGGGGGCAACTGATGCCCGGCGAATACTGCTCCGACGCCTGGTCTTCGACCGAGATCGGCATGCGGCAGGCGTGGCACTGCTCGTAGGCGCCCTCGCTCAAGTCATGACGAACGGTGACCCGGTTGTCGAACACGAAGCAGTCACCGCGCCAGCGGGTTTCGGCCTCGGGAACCTTTTCCAGATAGCTCAGGATGCCGCCCTTGAGGTGGAAGACCTCCTCGAACCCTTCGTTGAGCATGAAGCTCGAGGCCTTCTCGCAGCGAATCCCGCCGGTACAGAACATCGCCACCTTCTTGTGCCGGGCGGGATCGTAGTGCTGCTTGACGTAATCGGGGAACTCGCGGAACGACTTGGTCCTGGGATCGATGGCGCCCTCGAAACTGCCGATCGCCACTTCGTAGTCGTTGCGGGTGTCGATCACCAGCACTTCCGGGTCGTCGATCAACGCGTTCCACTGCTCCGGCTCGACGTAGGTGCCGACGCGCCGGTTGGGATCGATATCCGGCACGCCCATGGTGACGATCTCGCGCTTGAGCTTGACCTTGGTGCGATAGAACGGATGTTCCTCGCAGTAGGACTCCTTGTGCTCGAGTGCGGCGAAGCGGGTATCGCGCTTGAGCCACCCGAGCAGGGCATCGATGCTTGCGCGCGTGCCGGAAACGGTGCCGTTGATGCCCTCGAAAGCGAGCAGCAGAGTGCCCTTGACGTCGAGACGCTTCATTTCGTCGAGCAGCGGCTCGCGCAGGGCTTCGAAATCATCGAGCGTGACGAACTGGTACAACGCCGCGACGACGATCGGTTGATCGCTGATTGACATGCAGGACTCCTGGTTGTCGCTCTCGCAAAGGGCGGACCGGGTGAGGTAAGGGGCTGCCGATGCCCCGATGAACGTCGCGCATTTTACGCCGCTGAGCGCGAGCGTCCAGTGACCGACTGCCGCAGCGCGAACGGCGCCGAGTGTCGTCTTGCGTTACTGAACGGTCTCGGCGATATAGCGTGCGATCATCAGATCGAGATGGGCGCCGCCGCCATTCTTGAACACCGTGATATCGCTGTCGCTGGTTCGGCCCGGTTGTTTTCCGAGAGAGCCGTCATCAAGAGAACCGCCATCGCGAGAGCCGCCAGCCAGAAGATCGTAGAAATCCGCGATCACGTCGCTTTCGGCAATGGCACCTTCGGCAATGGGGATCTTCAGCTCGCCGATGTGATGAATTGTGGTCTCCCGGCTATCGACGAACAGCCGGCTGGTTTGCAGCAATTCGTCATCCGCCTCGCGCATGTCCGCCTTGTAGGCGCCGATGAGGTCGACATGGGTGCCGGGCTGTATCCACTCTCCCAGAATCAGCGGCGCGCGTGCCATGGTGGCGCTGGAGATGATGTCCGCCGAGCGGGCGGTCGCTTCCAGATCGGTCACGGCGGTGACGTTCAGGCCGCGCTTGGCACAGGTCTCGGCCAGCGCCACGGCTTTGTCGTGGGTGCGGTTCCAGATGCTGATACGCGCCAGATCGGGGAAGAGGGTGGTGTAGGCATCGATCAGGCTCGCCGCGACCGTTCCAGCACCGCAGACCAGCAGATGACGACTGTCCGGCCGTGCCAGCAGGAGCGCGCCCAGCAACGAATCGCTGGCGGTCTTGATTTCGGTGACGAGCCGGCTCTCGATGATCGCTTTCAACTGGCCGTCGTCGGGCGAGAAGTAGAGCATCGCGCCCTGTACGGTATCCAGCCCGCGGGCTGTGTTACCGTCGAAGACGGTGACTGCCTTGGCGCCGTAGCCAAGGCCGGGGATGAAACTCGAACGGTTGAGCAGCGTCTTGTCGGCCGGGCCCAGGAAGGTATCGCCGATTTCCGGCCGGGCAGCGTGATGGCCTTGTCTCAAAGCCTCGACCGCGGCGGACCAGGAGAGGCGTTCTCTCGCCTCGGGGTAAGTGATCTGTTGAACCATGAGGCCAAATCCTTGGAATCTATCTTGAAATGACGGAGGAAGATCCAGTCAAACAGAGCTGGCCGGCAAGCGCCAGCGAATGGAAAAGTGGCCGGAACGAATGCCCGAGTGCCAGCCCCGACCGACGGCACTCCCGGCAGACGATGCCGCTCCGGTCGGCAGGTGCCGCTCTGGTCAGAAGACGCCGCTTTGGTCAGGAGGTGCCGCCCAGGCAGCGAGCCACGTCCTCAGCGTAACCGTACTCGTCGCGCAGTCCTCGCAGAATCGACTCGCGCTCTTCCATCGGCTTGTGCTGGCTCGCCTTGCGCTTGCCTTCCAGCCGCTCGATGGTCAGTTCGACGCCGATGATGGCACGGCACATCTTGTCGATGAAATCCGCTGGTGCGTCATTGACCGCCCAAGGTGTTTCCCGGTCTCGCTCGAAACGGTTGGTCAGTTCCGTGACGAGCTTTTTCAGCCAGTCCGCGTCGTCGATCAGGCGCAGCCGGCCGTGGGCATGCACCACCTGATAGTTCCAGGTCGGCACGACCTTGCCGTGTTCGCGCTTGGCGGGATACCAGCTCGGCGTGATATACGCCTGCGGGCCGTGGAAGATCGCCAGGGCCTGACAATCCAGGGTCTGGCAATCCAAGCGGCCCGGAGCCAACGGGTTGGCGCGCGCGATATGCCCGCGTAGCGTACCCGGCGATGACCCGCCGTCGGCAGATTCGAACAGCAGCGGCAGATGGTCGGCGGCGAGGCCGGTTTCACCGCCATGTGTGATCAGCGTGGCAAACGGTGCCTGATCGATGGCCTGTTTCAAGGCGTCCGGATCATCGAGGCGGAACTGTTTTGGCTGGTACATGCTCAATACCCCGACTTTGTCAGTTCGGCGGTCATCGTCGAAAGCGATTGGTGCTGGCGGCCGTCGGCATCGAAGTTGTTCGGTGTCAGCCAGCGACGATGGCACTCGCGGATCGCTGGCCATTCAGCGTCGATGATCGAGAACCAGGCGGTGTCACGGTTGCGGCCGTTGACCACGCGATGCTGGCGAAATATGCCCTCGAAGCGAAAGCCCAGGCGCTCTGCGGCGCGACGGGATGGCGCGTTCAGCGCATCGCATTTCCACTCCACGCGGCGATAACCGAGTTCGAAGGCGTGGCTAATCAACAGCATCAGCGCCTCGCTGGAGATCGGCGTGCGCGCCATGCGCGGCGAGAAATTCAGGTGGCCGATCTCGATGCTGCCGTCGACCGGCACGATGCGCAGATAGGTCGCCATGCCGACGGCTTGGCCGTCGGCCGGATCGATGATGGCGTAACAGTGCGGATCGTCGCTTGCGGTCATCGTCTCGAGCCAGCGTCGACAGCCGGCTTCGTCGTCGAATCCGCGACCGCCGAGATAGGTCCAGCGTGCCTTGCCGTCACGATCGTCGACGACTTCGGGATCTGACGACTGCCAGGCTCGCCAGAGAGCGGGAGCGTGAGCTAAGGCATCCAGCGGTTCGAGGCGGCAGAAACGGCCCTCCAGGGTCTCGGCCCGAGGTGCCGGCGGCGGCTGCCAGCCGTCGATAACCGGGCCGACGGGCTGGCCATATTCGTTGATGAACGGGGTCATGGCATCACACGCTCAATAGGTAGGTATAAAACGCCTCGTCGCGCTGCCAGCCGAGCGCCTGGTAGCGGGACTGGGCGGTCACGTTGTCGGTCTGGGTGCGCAACATCAGCTGTGGCACGCCGTGCTCGACTGCCAGTGCCCGGGCGGCTTGCAATAGCGCGCTGCCGATGCCGTTGCGACGAGCTTCGGGTACGACGAAGAGATCGTTGAGGATCCAGCGTGTTCCGAGCGAGGTAGTCGAGGGCACGGGAAACAGCTGCACAAAGCCGATCGCCGCGCCGTTCTCATCCAGCGCGATCAGCAGATGCGCATCGTCCCGTTCGAAGCGTCGCGCCAGGAACTGCCGAGCGCCTTCCGGGTCGCTGGGTTGCCGATAAAACTGGCGATAGCCATCGATCAGTGCAACGAGACTGTCGATATCCTCGGGGATGGCGGCACGAATGGTAGGCATGGCGGACTCCCTGGCGAGCGAACGGGGTGACACGCGTGACGTGAGGCCAGTTTGGCCTCATGCTGGTTCCTCGATAAGGGCCAGTTGATGCAATAGTGAGGGAACCAGTGCCGCCATCTCAGGACCACCGGCTGTGGATCGTCGAAGCGCTGACCATGCAACTCGCGTTGCCATCCGCGGCGACCTTGACCCAGCGACTCTATCAGTCGCTAAGAGACTGGATCCAGGAGGGCAAGCTCGGTGCCGGCACGGCGCTACCTTCCTCGCGCCAGCTGGCACGCGAGCTCGGGCTGGGCCGCAATACCGTGCTGGGCGCCATCGATCGGCTCGTCGCCGAAGGGTTCGTGGAGACTCGCCGAGGCGCGGGTGTCTTCGTCGCCGCGTGGCGATCGGAAGCCTTGACGGCGGCGGCATCGGCATCCGGCAGCGCGGCGCCGTCGCTTTCCGCTCGGGGCCGGCGCATTCTCGATTTCAGCGGTGTGCTGAGCGATCGCTATACAGCCTTCGCGCCGGGCGTGCCCGCGCTGGACCGCTTTCCCCGCGAACGCTGGCAGCGGTTGTTGCGCCGCCAGCGCCAGCGGGCGCCGCTCGAATGGCACGACTACCAGCATCAGGGCGGTGTCCCGGCGTTGCGAGAAGCGCTGTGCGACTATCTGCAGTTATCGCGTTCGGTGCGTTGCCGGCCCGGGCAGATCCTGATCACCCAGGGCGCTCAGCAGGGCTTCGAGCTGATCGCCCGGTTGCTGGCCGATGCCGGTGACGCGGTGTGGGTGGAAGAGCCGGGCTACGGCGGGGCGCAGTCCTGCTTCGTGGCGGCCGGTCTGGATACCGTGCCGCTGGCCGTCGACGAGGATGGGGCGAACGTGGAGCGCGTGCCGCGGGAGACGCCACCGCCGCGGCTGATCTACGTCACGCCCTCGCACCAATATCCCAGTGGCGTGACGATGACCTTGCCGCGCAGGATGGCGTTGCTGGATGCGGCTCGGCGTCATGGTGCCTGGATCATCGAGGACGATTACGACAGCGAGTTTCGCTATGCCAGCGCGCCGATCGCGTCGCTGCAGGGGCTCGTCGACGATGCCCCGGTCATCTACGTCGGCACTTTCAGCAAGGTGCTGTATCCGGGGTTGCGGCTCGGCTATCTGGTGCTGCCGGAAGCGCTGGTCGATGCCTTCAAGCGAGCCAATGCCCGGCTTCACCGGGAAGGGCAGTACGTGGCGCAGGCCGCAGTGGCAGCGTTCATTGCCGAGGGGCATTTCGTACGTCACGTCGCGAAAATGCGTGGGCTCTATCGCCAGCGTCAGGCGCAGCTGCGACGAGCGCTGGCCCCGGCGGCCGCGCGCGGGCTGGTGCTCTCGGCGGGGCAGGCGGGGATGCACCTGGTTGCCGAGCTGGATAGCTTCGAGCTGGAGACCGAGCTGGTCTCGCGGGGGCAGGAGGCCGGGATTCTGCTGTCGCCGCTGTCGCGCTATTTCCTGCAGCCGCCCGGCCGGCCAGGTCTGGTGCTGGGCTACGCTGGCGCCACCGAAGCCGAGATCGCGTCGGCCGGACGCTGGCTGAGCGATAGCTGGTGCCAGCTGAGCATCCGCCACGGGCGTTGAGCGGGGGCGGCCGATTCAGGCGTCGCCGTCGTCGTCCTGCGGGTCTTCCGTTTGACGGGGGCCCGGATTCGAAGGGCGCTCGGTCCGCGACGAGGTGGTGTCGCGGTCGCGGTGTGACGTGGTGTCTCGTTCCTCGTTATCGGCATGGTCGCGCTCGGGCTCCTGATGGCGAATGCCGTCGGGGAAATAGACCCGGGATGCCGGAATGGCCAGTTCCGCGCCGTGGGAGTCGATGATGTCGCGGATCTTCAACAGGATGTCCTGCTTGATCTCGTGGAAACGCTGCCAATCCGTCTCGTGGGTGAAGGCGTAGACAATGATATCCAGCGAGTACTGGCCGTAGGTGGAGAAGTTGACCGTGATCAGCTCGTCCTGATTGATTTCCTCGTGCTCCAGCAGCAGGTTGCGAATATCCCGGGCGACATTCTCGATGGCGCCGATGTCCTGGTAGCGGAGGCTGATGGTTTCCCACAGGCGACGGCTGACCATTCGGGTCGGGGTCTCCACGGAGATCTGGCTGAACCAGGCGTTGGGCACGTAGAGCGGTGGCCCGGCGAAGGTTCGGACGGTGGTGAGGCGCCAGCCGATATCCTCGACGATGCCCTCGATCTGGCGCTCGGGGGAGCGGATCCAGTCGCCGACCACGAACGGCTTGTCCAGATGGACCACCATGCCGCCGAAGAAGTTGGCGATGACATCCCGCGCGGCGAAGCCGATCACCAAGCCACCGAAGCCGCCCATGGCCAGAATGCTCGACATCGACACGCCCAAGATCTGTAGTCCGATCAATATCAGCGTGACGATCAGGATAGCGCCGACGATCTTGCTCAAGGCCGATGCCGATGTGGGATCGACCGGCTTGGCATGGCAGTTACCCGGCGGAAAGACCAGGCGCTGTTCCAGCCGTCGGAAAAGCCGGATGCCGCCCCAGGCGACCAGGAGCAGCGTGATCAATGCTCCGACCCGGGACAGCACGATGTTCAGTCGCTCGATCTCGAAATGGTTGCCGATCACGCCGAGGCCGACCATCAGCGCGGTAACCCAGACCCACCAGCGTAGCGGAAGACGCAGACCGTGAAGGATGGGGTCGTCCCAGCGGCGCGGCGAATTGCGCAGGCGACGCTCCATCCGGTTGAGAACGAAGTGCAGGGCGATGTCGACGATGACCGCGATCAGCAGTATCAGCGCGGGTAGCACGATCCAGCCCGGAATATGGAGCCATTGGCCGAGTTCGGTCTGGAAGCGGGAGAGAAGATTCGTGGCGCTATCAGAAATATTCATGCACCTGCTTTTCATGTCCGGAAATCGAAGCGTTTCGACGCTGCAACAGAGATCGAGCTTAGTGTGTCGATGAGTATCCGGCGCGTCGATTCGATAAAAGCGTAGCGGGACGAAGGGGCATATTCCACAGGGTGACTCGATTCGGCGTGCCTGCGATCGGTTCAGCGCAGGCAGCAGCGCTTGGCCTTCTTGCCGCTTCCGCAGAGGCAGGGCGCGTTACGCGAGGCGGTGGCGGCGGGGGGCGGATCGATGATGCCGTCGACGTAACGCCACAAGCCCTGGCGTCGGCGAAAGCGCGAACGCTCGTGAAGCACTTGCGGCGTTACCGCTGGCCCTGCACCGAACGGGCGGCAGTGTGCCTTGAACTCGACCGTTGCCTTGGCGCCGTTCTCGTGGGCATCGAGAATCTCGAGCCGCAGCCATTGTTGTTCCTGGCGGTCCAGTTGCTCCGCCGTCAGGGCCGGGTCGATGGCATCGGCCTCCCAGGTCCTGACGAGATAGTCACCGAGCCCGCCCAGCGCAAAGGCGGTGTAGCGTGAGCGCATGAGCGCTTCCGCCGTTGGCGCGGGCGCTTCCCCGCGATGGTAGATCCCGCAGCAGCGGCGGTAGGGCAGGCCGTTTCCGCAGGGGCACGGTCGAGTCTCGATGTCTTCAGAGGCTGTGGTTGGAACATTCATTTGGGTAAACTACGCTATCGTTTGTCTCTAAAAAATGTTAATGGTGCGCTGCGATTTGCCCTAACATGTGGTAAAAGTGCGGCGCCTGGAATCCCAACGCCAAGTCATTCGATACGTGGGTCGACCACTTATGTTTCTCGACGAGTTCCATTCTACCGACGCGGACCGTATCTGTATCACCGCAGATCAGGCCAGTCAGTTTGCGCGTCAGATCGCGGGAGATTACAACCCGATCCATGATCCCTGTGCGCGGCGTTTCTGCGTGCCGGGCGACCTGTTGTTCGCGCTGGTGCTGTCCCGTTACGGGCTGTCTCAGCACATGACGTTCCACTTCTGTGGAATGGTGGGGGACAGCGTCTCGTTGAGCTTCGTCGAAGAGGAAGAGACCGGCACCGTCAGCGTCGTCGACCAGAGCGGTAAACAGTATCTGAGCGTCAAGCGCAGCGGCTGGACGATTCATGACCCGGGCACCGTCGAGACTTTCACCCGTCGCTACGTGGCCTTCTCGGGCCGCAACTTTCCGCATTATCTCAAGCCTCTGCTCGAAGAGAAGGGTGTCATGTTCAATCCCCAGCGCCCGCTGGTGATCTACGACAGCATGGGATTCACGCTCGAGGATCACGACCCGTGTGATCTGGATCTGGATTTCGCCGGCGCCAATCTGGACGTCAAGGGCAAGCGCGGAGAGGCTCATCTTGAATTCCGCATGAGCTGCCGTGGCCGTGACGTGGGCATCGGCTCCAAGAAACTGGTGATCAGTGGTCTCCAGGACTACGACGCGGAAAAGATGGATACGTTCGTGACCAATTTCACCCAGCTGAAACTGGCCAACCCCTGTTCGGCCTGATCGCACGCGACTCGTGTGAGCTGATGCGTCGGGGGCGCGTGATACTCGGCGGACGTTGAGCGGGCGATTCGCGTCACATCGGCCCATTTGCGGATAATGCCGTTCATCCTGTCGCGGCCAGAGGGCTGACGGGATCGGGGCGCACAGGTGAACGGGACTTGCCATGAAGGAACATGTCACCCCTTTTCAGTTTTTTATCCTGGCGCTCTCGTTCTACGTGCTGGGAGCCATGCTGGCCGAGCTTTTTCTCGATCTGCCTGCCGATATCCTCCAGTTATTCGATTATCTGGACTACATCGTCTGCTTTTTCTTCTTCATCGATTTCTGCCAGCGGTTCTACCGCGCACCCAATAAATGGCGCTATATGCGCTGGGGGTGGCTGGATCTGCTGGCAAGCATTCCTGCCGGCTGGTTTCAGGCTGCGCGTCTGGCCCGTGTCGTTCAGGTCATTCGTGTGCTCCGGGCGCTGCGGTCGCTGGAGTTGATCTGGCAACTGCTGTTTCGTAACCGGGCCGAAGGCGTATTGGCGTCGGCGGCGACGGCGACCGTGCTGCTGGTGGTCTTCGGAGCGATGACGGTATTGATGGTGGAAACGCCCAATCCGGACAGCCCTATCAATACGGCGGAAGAAGCGTTGTGGTGGGCGATCGTGACCGTTACCACGGTCGGCTACGGGGATTACTATCCGATCACGACGCTGGGGCGCATCGTCGCCGTGTTGCTGATGGTCTGCGGGGTCGGGCTGTTCGGTAGTTTCGCGGCTTACGTGAGCTCGCTTTTCGTCGAAGATCAGGAAGAGTCGGAATCCCGCCAGCACAAGGCGAACCGGCGCATGATGCGCCACATGATCGAGCAGGTGAGCGAGCTTCAGGTCGAGATCGAATCGCTGCGCCAGGAGCTGCGCGATCATCGTCGGGAGTTGGCCGAACGCCAGACGCGCGAGCACGAGGATCGTGACCGAGAGGACGATAAAGCGAAACGATGAGCGCGATGACGATATTGCATTGCCAGGGAAATATAAGGGTGCTAATATAATTTCCATCGAATGTAGATACTTCGATTAGCAGTCGTTCGAGTCGCGTCTCCTAGTAACACCCCGCCTCGCCCGCGCATCCCCCCTCTTGCGCGGGCTTTTTTTGTCCTGATTTCGCGCATCGTTTTCCAGTTACGTCATCACGAATCCGCCCCGACGGGGATGTGAAGCACCACGTTATCGCCGTCCCACCCGACGGACCAGGTACGCAAGCGCCGCGTGGCATCCTCGAGACACTGGCCATCCGTCAGCCGAAAATGCTGTTTGTAGATAGGCGAGGCGACCACCAGCTCGCCCTTGAGATCGCCGACGATGCCCCGGCCGATCACGTTGGCACCGGAAAACGGGTCGCGGTTGTCCAGGGCGTAAATCTCGGGCTCATCGGCCCCGTCAGCGGCTCCGGGCCGACAAGGTAAATAGAAAAGCGCTATCTGATGCCCTTCATGCCAGGCGACGATGCCGGAGCCGGCAACCAGGTCCGCCCGGCTGCACAGGCGAACGGGGCGTGAAGAAGAGGCAGACCGTGCTGCCTCGTTTTCCAGGATGAGTTCGCTCATGACGTTACCTCCACCGCCAGTGCGGCAATCTCTTCGGGGCGCGCAGGTCTCGGCTGGTCGCGCTCGCTGACGGCGATGATGTCGGGATCGCTGCGCTTGTCGTTGACGAAAGTGCGGAAGCGCTTGAGCTTTTCCGGATCCTTCAGCGCCCCGGCCCATTCGCACTCGTACTGATCGACCACGTGCTGCATCTGGGCTTCGAGCTCGTCACCCAGCCCCAGGCTATCCTCGAGAATCACCGCCTTGAGATAGTCGAGTCCGCCTTCCAGGTTCTCGCGCCATACCGAGGTGCGCTGAAGTCGATCGGCGGTGCGGATATAGAACATCAGCAGCCGGTCGATGATGCGCAGCAGCTCGGTGTCGTCGAGATCGGTGGCGAACAGCTCCGCATGGCGCGGGCGCATGCCGCCATTGCCGCAGACGTAGAGATTCCAGCCGTGCTCGGTGGCGATCACGCCGACGTCCTTGCTCTGGGCTTCGGCACATTCCCGCGTGCAACCGGAGACGGCGAACTTCAGCTTGTGCGGCGAACGCAGCCCCTTGTAGCGATTCTCGATGGTCAGTGCCATGGCGACGCTGTCCTGGACGCCGTAGCGGCACCAGGTGTTGCCGACGCAGGATTTCACCGTGCGGGTGGATTTGCCGTAGGCGTGGCCGGTCTCGAAGCCGGCGGCGATCAGCTCGCTCCAGATGTCCGGCAATTCATGCAACTGGGCGCCGAACAGATCGATACGCTGGCCGCCGGTAATCTTGGTGTAGAGATCGTACTTCTTGGCTACCGCGCCGATGGCGATCAGCTTGTCCGGCGTGATCTCGCCGCCGGGAATGCGGGGAACCACCGAATAGGTACCGTTCTTCTGCATGTTGGCCATGAAGGTGTCGTTGGTGTCCTGCAGCGGCACCAGCGATGGGTTAGTGATCGGCGCGTTCCAGCACGAGGCGAGGATCGAAGCGACGGCCGGCTTGCAGATGTCGCAGCCCATTCGGCCTTTGCCGTGACGCGCGTGAAGCGCCTCGAAGCTTTGAATGCCTTCGACCCGGATGAGGCCATAGAGCTCCTGGCGGGTGTAGACGAAGTGCTCGCACAGGCTGCGGTCGACTTCGACGCCACGGCTTTCCAGCTCGTGTTCGAACACCTGCTTGAGCAGTGCCGTGCAGCCGCCGCAACCGGTGCTGGCCTTGGTATCGGCCTTGAGCGTGCCGAGATCCGTGCAACCGGCCTCGACCGCCTGACAGACCGCCCCTTTGGAAACGTTGTGACACGAGCAGATGGTCGCCGTCTCGGGCAGGGCATCGGCACCCAGCGTGGGCGCGCCTTCGGTGCTGGGGAGGATCAGCGCGGCCGGGTCCTTGGGGAGCTCCAGGCCGTTGCTGTAGTACTGCAACAGGGTATCGTAGTAGCTGTTGTCGCCGACCAGCATGGCACCGACCAGCTTCTTGCCGTCACTGGAGACCACCAGCTTGCGGTATTCCTGCTTGATCTGATCCAGATAGCGGTACATGCGAGCCCCGGGGGTGCGGTCGCCATGCGCATCGCCGATCGAGCCGACATCGACGCCGAGCAGCTTCAGCTTGGTGCTCATGTCGGCGCCCTGGAAGGTGAGTTCGCCCTCGACCAGGGTGTCGACGGCGGCCTTGGCCATCTGGTAGCCGGGGCCCACCAGGCCGAAGATGCTGTCCTGCCATAGCGCCACTTCGCCGATGGCCAGAATGTTCGGATCGCTGGTGCGGCAGTTGTCGTCCACCACCACGCCGCCGCGCTCGCCGATCTCCAGCCCGCAATCCCGGGCCAGCCGATCCTGGGGGCGGATGCCGGCGGAGAACACGATCAGGTCGGTTTCCAGCACTTTTTCATCCTGGAAGACCATGCGGTGCTGGTGGTCCTGGCCGTCCTCGATACGCTGAGTGGCCCGGCCCGTCAGTACCTGAACCCCCAACTGCTCGATCTTTTCGCGCAGCAGATCGCCGCCTTCGGTGTCGACCTGCATCGGCATCAGGCGCGGCGCGAACTCCACCACGGCGGTGTCGAGATTCAGGCCGCGCAGGGCATTGGCGGCCTCCAGCCCCAGCAGGCCGCCACCGACGACCACGCCACTGGAAGCCGTTTCGGCCGCGGCGCGGATCGCATCGAGATCGTCCAGAGTACGGTAGACGAAACAGTTGGGGCGGTCGTTACCCGGAATCGGCGGCACGAAGGGGTAGGAGCCGGTCGCCAGGATCAACTGATCGAAAGTGTGGCTGCCACGTTCGGTGACGACGAGACGGGCATCACGGTCGACGGCGCTGACGGCTTCTCCCAGGCGAAGGTCGATGCCATGTCTGGCGCAGAAGTCCGCTTCGCCCAGGGCCAGGGCATCGGCATCGCTGCCGGTGAAATAGTCGGATAGATGCACGCGATCGTAGGCGCGGTGGCGTTCCTCGCCGAAGACGGTGATGGCATAGCGCTGATGCGCCTGGCGTTCGACCAGCTGCTCCAGGCAGTAGTGGCCGACCATGCCATTGCCGATCACGATCAGGCGAGGCTTGCGGGGCGGGGTCGGGGTGTCGGCTTCGAAGGTCATGCCGCTTCCTCCAGTGAGTGTTGAGTGTCTTCGGTCAGGCGTTGCGCGACATCGCTCGCGCCGAACAGCAGCAAATCGCGATGGTGGCCGAGGTCCGCACCGGCTCGGGACAGTTGAAACAGCGCCGGACCATCACCGGTATCGCCATAGAGCACGGCGCCGATCAGCCGGTCGTTACGAAGCAGCAGGCGGCGATAGTCGCTGCCTTCCGGGTCGGCGTAGGTCAGGATGTCGTCGTCGGGTTCTGCCTCGACGGGGCCGAACGCGTAGAGAGAGATGCCGGCGACTTTCAGCCGCGTGGCGCAGGCGCTGTCGCTGTAGGGTTGCGGCGTCTGGCCGCCGAGGAGATCCGCCAGGGTCTCGACCTGCTGCCAGATCGGCTCGACCAGGCCCACCGTGGTGCCGTCGAATTCGCAGCATTCACCGATGGCATGAATCCGCGGATCGCGAGTAGTCAAGGTGGCATCGACGCAGATGCCGGCGCCGACATCGAGACGAGCCAGGCGGCCGAGCTCGGCGTTGGGCGTGATGCCTGCGGCAACCACCACGCAGTCGGCGGCCAGTCGGCGGCCGTCGGTCAGTCGCACGGCGTGGACGTTGCCCTGGGCGTCGGCGTCACAGCCGGCCAGGCTCGCATGGGTCTCTATCGTCAGTCCGCGCCGTTCGAGCGTGTCACGCAGCCAGGTGGCGGCGGTGACATCGAGCTGGCGGTTCATCAGTCGATCACCGCGCTGCAAAAGCGTGACCGCCAGGCCGCGCTTGCGCAGGCCCTCCGCCGCTTCCAGCCCCAGCAGCCCGCCGCCGACGACCACCGCCCGGCTGCCCGATGATCGGGCGATCAGCCAGTCGACATCGTCGAGATTGCGAAAGCCGCCGACGTTACCCAGCTCGATGCCGGGAATAGCCGGCAGCGTGGGGCGTGAACCGGTGGCAATGACGAGACGGTCGTAGTGAACCGGGTCGCCGATGTCGGTATGGACAAGTCGATAGGTACGGTCGATCGTCATCACGCGCTCGCCCAGCCGCCACTCGACGCTGGCGGACATCTCGTCGCTCAGCCGGGTATCGAGGGAGTCGCGTTCGATCTCGCCGGCCAGCCACGGCGACAGCAGGATCCGGTTGTAGGCCGGGGAAGCCTCCTCGCCGATCATGGTGATGCGAGTCGGCCGGGTCGGGCGGTCCTGTAGCGCCTGCAGCAGCCGGTGTCCGGCCATGCCATTGCCGATGATCACCAGGTGTTCCCCGGCATCGGCTGGTGCTTTGGATGGAGCATCGGCTGGTGCTTTGGATGGAGCATTGGCTGGTGCTTTGGATAGAGAAAGGGCGGTGCTGCTCATGTTGATCCCTCGTCAAGCGACGTTTTCAAGCGCAGACGTTTTCCGAGTTCGGAAGAGATGCCTGGAAAAACGGCGGCGCAACGCAAAAGGCGCCTGATGACACGGAGTATTGAACTCCGCGGCATCAGGCGCCTTTGCCTGAATATCGATGTGCCTGAATATCGATGCGACGCCCGAGAGCTGACGAATGCAGTGGCAACCGTCAGCCTGCCGGGGCGTGCCATGGCTATCTGGCGCGACGCTGCCTCGATGCAGCGCCGGCCTGGCGATCGCGACCGCCATTGGTCGCCGATGGTGGAACTCAAGCGAAGGCCATGCCAGTTCGCCGATCTTCAAATCGATTCAGTGGCTTGGTAGCAACGAGCGCTATCGAAAGCGGGCAGGAAGAGGGTGGATGGGCGCTGGCTTGCGCAACACCGGTGCAATGTTGCGCGCTTTCGCACCAAAGGTTGGCATGAACGGCCCGAGATCGGATCTCTCGATTTCGAGGCGCGGGGTGGGCGTGGCTGCAGAAGATTGTCGAAAAAGGAAAAAGCGGCCGGTGGCCTGCTTATTGCTTCGATCTTTTACCCAGGTGTGCCAGTTGCCAACGTCGGCAACGAGCAGCGCTCCGGCACGCAACAACGGCAATGATCACGACGCACCGCGGATACCGGCAGGATCACGCGGCAGCAGGCAAAGAGGCCTGACCTCACGTTCAGCGTGAAGTCAGGCCTCTTTGCGTTTCAGGGAGGCGTTCATGCCCAATCCGTACAGCACGACCGATCCACAGCCTCGGCGAACGACGCCCCGCGAGTCGTTCGGCGACACTGGCTTCTCTTTCGAGTGCACCGCCACCAGATCCTCTTCCGAGAGCACCACGACCTGCCCGTCTTACAAGGGCACCACGACCTGCCCGTATTGCGGCGTCGGTTGTGGCGTTGTTGCGACAGTCGAGGACGGTACGCTGACCGATGTCGCCGGGGATCCGGCTCACCCAGCCAACCAGGGGCGTCTCTGCGTCAAGGGCAGTGCGCTGCACGAGACGCTGGGCGAGCGGGGGCGCCTGTCGCATCCCGTCGTCGATGGCGAAGCGGTGGGTTGGGACGAGGCGCTGCAGTGCGTCGCGTCACGGCTGGCATCGACGCAGCGCGAGCATGGCCGGGAGACGGTGGCAGCCTATCTCTCCGGACAGCTGCTGACCGAGGATTATTACGTTGCCAACAAGCTGTTCAAGGGCTTCCTGGGAACGCCTCATGTCGATACCAATTCGCGGCTTTGCATGGCTTCGGCGGTGGCTGCCTACAAGCGGTCTTTCGGCGCCGACGCGGTACCTTGCTGTTATGAGGATCTGGAGTGCGCGGAACTGGTCGTGCTGGTCGGCTCCAACCTGGCCTGGAATCATCCGGTGATCTATCAGCGGCTGAAGGCCGCCAAGCAGCGCAACCCGCTGATGCGCATCGTGGTGATCGACCCCCGGGTGACAGACAGCTGCGAAATCGCCGACCTCTATCTCGGTATTGCGCCCGGCAGCGATGCCCGGCTGTTCAACGGGCTGCTGGCCTGGATGCACGCCGCTGGCCGGGTCGACCGGATCTATCTAGAACGCCATACCCGAGGCTTCGAAGAGACGATGCAGGCTGCCTGCGAGGACGATGTCGGCATCGAGGCGGTCGCTCGCGACTGCGATGTCGACGCCGAGCGGCTGGAGACCTTCTTCTACTGGTTCGCCACGCAACTGCACGTGGTGACACTCTATTCCCAGGGCATCAACCAGTCGAGCAGTGGCACCGACAAGTGCCAGGCGATCATCAACTGCCACTTGGCGGGCGGCAAGATCGGGCTGCCGGGCGCGGGGCCGTTTTCGATCACCGGCCAGCCCAATGCCATGGGCGGGCGCGAGGTCGGAGGTCTGGCCAACCAGCTCGCGGCGCACATGGACTACCACACGCCGGGAGCCATCGATCGGGTCACCCGATTCTGGCGCACCGAGACGCTGACGCCGACCTTGCCCGATGTGCCGGGTTTCAAGGCCACCGAGCTGTTCGACGCCATCGAGCGAGGGGAGATCCGGGCGGTCTGGATCATGGCGACGAACCCGGTGGTCAGCCTGCCCGAGGCCAATCGCATCAAGCGCATCCTGGCGGCGTGCCCGCTGGTGATCGTTTCCGACTGTATGGCGAATGCCGAGATCCTGGAGGTCGCGGACATCGTGCTACCCGCCACTGGCTGGTCGGAAAAGGATGGCACCGTCACCAACTCCGAGCGTTGCATTTCCCGTCAGCGCGGGTTGCTGCCGCCGCCTGGCGAGGCGCGTCACGACTGGTGGATCATGACCCAGGTCGCCGCACGTCTCGGCTTTGCCGAGGCATTTCCCTATGTCGATCCCTTCGAGATCTTCGACGAACATGCCCGGCTCTCCGGTTTCGAGAACGCGGTCGAGGGCGAGGGTAGCGAAAGCGACGGCGCCACCTGGCGGCCGTTCGATATTTCGGGGCTGGCGGGGCTGGATCGTGCCGGCTACGACGGCCTGGCACCGGTTCAATGGCCGGTGACCGCCGCGGCCCCCGCGGGCACGCCACGGCTATTCGAGAACGGCCGCTTCGCGACGCCCGATAGCCGTGCTCGGCTGTTGCCGGTTCGTCCGCAGGCGGTACGCCAGAAGCTGACCGGGGAGAGGCCGCTGCGCCTGAACACCGGTCGGGTACGGGATCAGTGGCATACCATGACGCGGACGGCGCGGGCCTCCCGCCTGATGAACCATCGCGGCGAGCCCTTCGTCGACATTCACCCGCTGGATGCCGAACGCCTCGGCGTCGCCGACCAGCAACTGGTCGAGCTGACGGGGGGCGATGGTCTCTATCGCGGCCGGGCCAGAATCGCCAAGTCCCAGCGGCCGGGGGAGCTGTTCGCGCCGATGCACTGGAACGACGCCTTCAGCGGCCAGGCCAAGGTCAATGGCCTGGTGGCGGCGGTCGTCGATCCGATCTCCGGGCAGCCTGAATCGAAGCAGGCTGCAGTCAGCCTTCGTCCGCTGCCGATCTCCTGGGAAGCGACATTGATCGTCGCCGCCGACATCGCGGCCGAGATCGCGCCCGCTATCGCGCCCGCCATAGAGAGTGGGCGCGAAGACTACGCCTACTGGGCTCGGATTCCTCTCGACCATTCCGTGCGCTGGCAGCTTGGCGGTCAACCGGATGCCGCTGGACGCGACTGGCTGGCATGGGCCGAGTCCCATCTGCCCGGGCCGGTCTCGCAGTGGAGTCACGACGAAGCGCGCGGGCGCCTGCGCGCCAGCGGTATCGATAACGGCCGGCTGCGCTGGTGGTTGATGGTCGGGCCACCGGAGGGGCTGCCGTCGTTGCGCTGGCTGGACGACTGCTTCGCCAGCGAAGGCGACCAGTTGCTCGATCGAGAGACGCGGCGTCGCATCCTGGCCGGCTGTGCCAGCGGCGCGCGCAGCGACGGCCCGATCGTCTGCAGCTGTCATCAGGTCGGCCAGAATTCGATCATTGCCGCCATCCGCGCCGGCGATACCAGCGTCGAGGCGCTGGGTGCACGCCTCGCCTGCGGTACCCAATGCGGTTCCTGCCAACCCGAGCTGAAAGCCCTGCTCGAAGAAGAGACACAAGAGGAGATGGCCGATGCCAGCCTATGATGCAACTCAAGGCAATACGCGCGGGAAGAGGCTGGAGACGGCCGGCTGGATGGCTCGGCTCTATCAGGCGGCTCGAAACCGAGTCGTGACCACGAGATCGACGAGAAACGTCGTCGACTCGGCTGACGATGCCGGCCGGGTTTCGCTGGTCGGCGCCGGGCCCGGCGCCGCGGATCTGCTGACCGTACGAGCCCTGCGACGAATCGAGGCCGCACACGCCGTGGTCTATGACCGGCTCGTCGGCCCCGACATTCTAGCCTTGCTGCCCCGGGGCTGCGAGCGCTACTACGTCGGCAAGGCGCGTGGCAACCACAGCGTGCCCCAGGCGGAGATCGGCACGCTATTGGTGCGGCTCGCCGCCGAAGGAAAGCGGGTGGTGCGTCTGAAAGGTGGCGATCCCGGAATCTTCGGGCGCATGGGCGAGGAGCTGGCAGCGCTGGCCGAGGCCGGCATCACCCCCGACATCGTGCCCGGGATTACCGCCGCGTCCGGCGCCGTTGCTGCCATGGGGCTGCCGCTGACCGACCGCGCTCACGCCCAGCAGGTTCGCTTCATTACCGCGCAGGCGTGCCGGGACGATGTCTCCCTCGACTGGCACGCGCTGGCCCGGCGTGACGAGACGCTGGTGTTCTACATGGGGTTGAGTCGTGTCGAGACCATCTGCGAAGGGCTGATCGGCGCCGGGCTGCCGTCCGACTGGCCCATCATGCTGATCGCCAACGCCTCGCTGCCGCAGCAGCAAAGGCTGGTGGGCACGTTGGCGGACATGCCGCGAACGCTTGCCGCCAACCCGATGCCGTCGCCGTGCCTGATCGTGGTCGGCAGCGTCGTCGAGATGATCCCTTCTACCGCTGACCAGCTCTTGAGCCTCGAACGCCCGGTTTGACTGGGCAGTTCGAGGCGGGCGGCGTAGACTTCGCGGCTTTCCGAACGCCAGGAGTCTACGCGTGAGCCAGTTACCGCCTTGCCCGCAGTGCGGGTCCGAATACACCTACGCCGACAGCCAGCTTGTCGTCTGCCCCGAATGCGGCCATGAGTGGTCCGAAGCCGAAGCGGCGGCCGACGAAGGGCATGCAAGCGTCGTGACCGACGCCCATGGCACGCCGCTGGCCGATGGTGACAGCGTCACCGTGATCAAGGACCTGAAGATCAAGGGGTCGTCGCAGGTCGTCAAGGTAGGGACCAAGGTCAAGAATATCCGCCTGGTCGATGGCGATCACGATATCGATTGCAAGGTCGATGGTGTCGGCGCCATGAAGCTGAAATCCGAGTTCGTCAAGAAGGCCTGAACCGACGTCAGGCCTTCGGTGGATCCATCGGGCTTCTTTTCGCCGTCGACCGGCTCGGGATTCGTCATCACAGGCGGGGGACCACAATGGCTTGGAAGATCGCACGGTTGAATCGCGATGACACGCTCGGCATTGAAACGGTGTCGCGTTGGACCTTCGACGCCTGGGGCGGACTTCACCCGCACACGACGTTCGAGGAGTGGCGGAACGAAACCCGCAACGACTGCGGTGCCAAAGGCGTGCCTTCGATATTCGTGGCCATGAGCGCCGGAAAGCCGATAGCTACCGGGAGCCTGACAGTCAGCGACATGAGCATTCGGCCCGCCATGGGGCCTTGGCTCGCCTCCGTTTTCGTCCTGCCGACCTGGCGCGGCCGCGGTATCGCCTCGGCATTGGTGGCGACGGTGGAAGCGGAGGCCCGGGAAGCGGGTTGTCGACGACTTCATCTCTATACGCCGGACCAGATGGCGCTCTACGCGCGGCTGGGTTGGGTGCCCTCCGAAGCTCTGACCTATCGTGGCGAGCGCGTCACGCTGATGCACCAAGATCTCTGAAAAAAGCCGCTGCCCGGAGGCAGCGGCGAAGATCGCATGGACGCGCGATGAAGCAGGACCTGGTCGTGATGGCCGAAGAACTTGGTCGTGATGACAAAAGGGGCGCCGCTCAGCCGGCAGCGGCTTCCCGCTCGACATCGCGCTCGACGCTGCGCTCGCCGTCGGCCTGATGATAGGCCTGGCGCTCCTCGGCCTCCGTCGTCGGAGAGAAGCGCACCGCCAGCGCGAACAGCGAGGCGGCGATGACCGTCAGCCCCAGATAGAAAAGTCCCTGTTGATAGGAAAGGGACTCCGAACGAAACAGGAAGCCGGCTGCCACGGCGCCTGCGTTGCCGCCGGCACCGACGATCCCCGCGACGGCACCCAGCGCCTTCTTGTTGATGAACGGTACGACACCGAAGGTGGCGCCCTCCGCCATCTGCACGAACAGGCTGAAGACCAGCATGATGCCGATTGCCACGGCCAGGGTCTGCATCTGGGCGAAGCCGGTCAGCGCGATGCCCTCGCACAGCAGCGCGATGAACAGCCAGCGGACCCGTCCCTTGAGCCCGCCGTTGCGGGCGAAAAGGTCGGAGAAGATGCCGCCCAGCGTGCGCGCGAACAGGTTCATCAACCCGAACAGGCCGGCGATCAGCCCTGCCGTTGCGAGGTCGAGCGAGAACGTATCGAAGAAGTAGATGGCAGCGATGTTGTTGATCGTGAGTTCGACGCCGAAGCAGGCCGCGTAGACCACGAACAGCGCCCATACGCGGATATCCTTGGCGGCGGCGACGAAGCTTTGCATGGCGCCATGTTCACGCGTAGCTGGCGGCAGTTCGCCGCGCGCCCGCAGATCGCTGAAGTTGCCGTCGGGTGCATCCTGGGTAAAACGATAATAGGCCAGACCGGTCAGGAACAGCACGATACCGGGCACGACCATCGCCAGTCGCCAGCCCAGCGTTTCGCTGACGCCCAGCATCAGCACGCCGGAAAACACCAGCGGCATCAGGATCTGGGTGGTGCCGCCGCCGAGATTCCCCCAGCCGGCGGTCGTGGCGTTGGCGGTGCCGACCACGTTGGGAGCGAACATCATCGTGGAGTGATACTGGGTGATGACGAAGGAGGCCCCGATCGCGCCGATGGCGAGGCGGGCCAGCAGGAAGGTTTCGAAACTGTCCGCCAGGCCGATCGCCATCACCGGCAGCGACCCGAGGCAGAGCAGCCAGGTGTAGGCCTTGCGCGGGCCGATGCGATCACAGAGCAGGCCGATGACCAGGCGTACGAGAATGGTGATCGCGACCGAAGCGATGATCGTGTTGCCGATCTGGGTCTTGGTCAGGCCAAGATCGTCGCGGACGACGGCCATGAGCGGGGCGATGCCGAACCAGCCGAAGAAACAGACGTGGAAGGCGAACCAGGAGAAATGGAAGGCTCGCATCTGAGGGGTGGAAAAGCTGAACAGACGTATCTTGTTGGCTTTGTGACGGATGTCCATGAAGATCACTCTCCGATGGTGGCGACGACACCGGCCGGTGCCGAGGGCATGAAAAAACGGCGCCCATCACTCGTCATGCGGAGCATGAAGAGCGATGGACGCCGTTGTCCGTTGCGTCAGCCGGTCGACCTTGACCGTGCTTCAGCGAATGTCAGGCTCGGAACCGTTGGGCAGGCTCCTGTCGGGCCGCCGTTGGCCCGGACTTCTCTATCCAAGCAGAAGCCATACCAGAATCCTCGAAAAGGCGTCGATTCAATTAGATAAGGCTCGAAGTCGGAGGCGGGCAGGCGCCAATGCGCCCTGACGGCAGGCAGGATCGCGACCCGACGGTGCAGCAAGTGGGAGGCGTGCACCAGCGGGTGGCGTGGAAAGACGGTGAGGGTTTAGGAACGCTCTCGAGACAGCATGTCGACGAGGTCGATCACGTTTCGGGCCACTTCGATCAACGGCTTGCTCTGGTCCATGGCGGTCTTGCGCATCAGGCGATAGGCCTCTTCTTCGGAGAGGCGCTGATGGGTCATCAAAAGCCCCTTGGCGCGGTCGATCTGCTTGCGATCGCGCAGCGTCTTGCGTGTGCTCTCGAGTTCGTCGCTGATCTGCTGCAATCTTGCGTGTTGTGTCTGGACCAGGCCGACCAGCGAGCGGCTGAAGCGTGACTCCATGGTGCTGGCCGTCAAGGCTCCCAGGCTCGAGGCCGGCTCTGCGTCCGGCATTTCCAGCAGCAGGTTCACCGGTGCCGCCCAGAGCTCGCCGTTGAGCGTTTCGTGCAAGCCTGCGCTGTTCTCTATCTCGCGCTCGGCCTGGTGAATCCGGTCGCGACAGCTGCGTTGCAACTCGTCGACCAGGCGATCTTCGATGTCTTTCATAGCATCGATCCGCTGGGTCGTGATGGCATACCACTGTTCGCCGGGATCATCGATATCGTTCGGCAGCGGGGTGGCCTGGATGGCCAGATCGCGCAATTGAGCGATGGCCAGATGGATCGGCTGGTCGAGCTCTTGCTGCCAGTGCGAGAGCAGCTCGGTGCTGGCGAATTCCCCGAAGGTCTCGAAGCAGCGATGTTGGGCATCGATCAACTGCTGCAACGTCTGGCGGTGCGCATCGTCGAACACGCCGAGCGTGAAGCCGAAGGCGCCACAGGCCCGTTCCTGTCCGGCGAGCTCCTTGCCCTGGATGAAATGAAACAGGCACACCAGCACGCGGGTGATCTCGGTGTCGCTGGCGGTATCCGCCGCCTCGAAGATCACTGACAGCAGGTTGCTGATCAACCGGTTGAACAGACGCACCGCATCGTCGGCCGTGAGGCGCTGCGCCTCGATGTCGTCGCGAATCGGTGGAAGCGAGTCGAATCCGTGCCACACTGCTGCGATACGGGTCAGCAGGCGCGCATTGGCGAGATAGCGGGACGTGCGGTTGGCGTCGTCGAAGGAGGCCCACTCGTCCAGACGCTGTCGCAGCGTCGCTTCCGCCAGCTGGCTATCGGCGATACGCTGCTGGCGCTGGTGCGTGAAACGCCGGCCAGCGGAACCGAGATAGATCGTGGAGGCGCCACGTTCCCGCTGCAGGGCATGGACGAAGCGGCAGATATCGCCGACCACCGCAGCGGTTTCCGCCAATCCGGACAATTGCTCGATTTCCGAGAATTTGGCTGCACGCAGCAGTCGTTCGGTCGCATTCATGAATCACCGCATCCCGTCTCAACTTGTTATTGTCGATACCGTATGAGTAGAGCGTACGCTGGCGTGAGGGGAGAGTTCGACCAACGTCGAATATGACTCTACCGCGTACGCCCGATCGGCGCACGCGAAGACGGGAAGAGAGTCGATGAGACGCCACGCTCGAGGCGCGGCGCTGAAGGCGTTCGAGGGGAAGCGGAGCGCGTCGAGCGCAAGGCGGAGCGCGTCGAGCGCAAGCAAGAGAGCGTGATCGAAAAGCGCGCGATCAAAGCGTGCACGATCAAGCCCCGACGCGGGGAATCGATGCAGGGAAGCGATGCCGGTAGCCTGTTCAGGAGTCTTTCGAGCGCACCTCGTATTCGCCATCGAGCACTTGCTGGGAGCGCCCTGCCGAGTGGTTGCCGCCGTCGGGATCGGCGCTGCCGCCGGCATACTGCGCTCGAGAGGCGCGGAACTGTTCGGCGCGCTTTTTCATGCGATGGCGGAGAAACGGCAGCATCGCCCAGCCGACGACCAGGAAAAACAGGCCGAGCAGGGTGCCGACGATCAGCATGACGCCGAAGAGCAGCCAGGTGAACAACAGGCGCAGGCCTCCGGCACCCTGACTGGGACGAGTCTGCTGAACGCGCTCGCGCCATTGCTGCGCGGCACGCCAGGCGGCGTTGCCGGTATTGTGGCGGTTATCGGTCATCCACTTTCTCCTCGGTTGCTGAGAGGGTGTTTACAAAACAGGCGAACGAAGGCAAGACAAGGCAAAATGGGCCGAAAACACGGAGTTTACATGGAGTAAATGAGTATTTGAGGCCGATTTTAACGCTGGATTGTCGAGTGCAGCCCTTTTGTCAACACCCTCTGGGTCGGCAGCGTTGTGATCATCTGTTCAACTCGTCCCGATGCAGGTCGAGATCGAGTTCGTTCTGCTGCGCGTTGTAGCCTTCTATCTCGATGCGACCATCACTGTCGACTTCGAGTTCCGCGAAATGCTGCATGCCGCGATTCTGTGCCTGGGCCAACGCGCTCTGCAACTCTTCGGCCGTCAGGCTCCAGTCCGGGATGTTCGATTGACGCTGACTTTCCCGCATCAAGGCACCGTCGTCCAGCGCCATCGAGACGTCCAGTTCCCAGCCGTCATCGCGCCACCCTTCGACCTCGAGCCGGTTGTCGTCACGATCCACATCCAGCTTTTCGTAATGGGTGAAGCCATAGCTTTCGGCGCTGTCGAGCAGCGTCTTCAATTGACTGTAGGATAGCGTCGCCTCGTCGGCCAAGGCGCTGACGCTGATTCCGCTTTCCAGTGCAACGGCAGGCAACATCCACAGACGGTATTTCATGATCGATCTCCTGAAGTTAGGTACCGGTAGACGCGTTCTTCGCGACGGACCGGCCTTGTCGATAACCATCGTTATACTCGGGGTGACCTTGACGCGAACTGAAAGAGACATTCATCCGGGGTTCATCGTCTACAGCCGTGATACGCCCGGGCGGTGGCGTGTCGCGGGCTGACGTATTCATGTCGGATTCATCGCCTTTGCGGCACACTGCCGACATGAAACTTAGCAACCCTCTCTTGCTGTTGACCCTGGTGCTGCTCACGAGCGGCGGGGCGCTCCCATCGGCCAGTGCCGGTGGCGATGACTGGCGCGACCTTCACCAGGAGGTCAAGGAGGGCCATCTGGTCGGCATCGGCGAGATCATGGACTGGCTGGAAGCCCGCTATGATGGTGAAATTCTGGAGGTCGAGCTCGAGCAGGAAAAGGGCCAGATCGAATATGAAGTGGAGATGATCGGCCCCCGGGGGCAGGTCGTCGAATTCGAGTTCGACGCCACCAATGGCGAGTTGCTGAGTGTCGAAGGAGTGAATATCGAGGCGATGAGGAAGTCGCCTTAGCCTGTCGCCGATACTGGCGATATCCGGCCGGAGCCGCCTTTTGACATGGACGAACTCCGCCAGGGACGATCGTTGCAGTGAAAGATGAGTCTTGAATCAGGGAGTCGGTAATGAAGGTACTGCTGGTCGAGGATGATGCGGCACTGGCCGAGGCGTTGGCAGCTGCGCTGGCCGAGGCCGGCCTGCTGATCGAGTCGACGACCACCGGGCAGGAGGCTGACTTCCTGGTGCGCACCGAGCGCTACGATGCGGTCATCCTCGATCTCGGGCTGCCCGACGGTGATGGGACGCGCTGGCTCTCCCAGTGGCGGGAGGACGCGATCGATCTGCCGGTGCTGGTGCTGACGGCACGTGAGCGCTGGTCCGACAAGGCGGCCGGATTCTCCGCCGGCGCCGACGATTACGTCGTCAAACCGTTCGAGACCGCCGAGGTACTGTTCCGGTTGCGAGCGCTGGTTCGCCGCAGTCACGGCCACGCTCATCCGGTGATTCGGATCGGGAAGCTGACCCTGGATACCCATTCGGGCAGCGTCTCGCTGGCCGGGCGACCGATCACGTTGACCGCGCAGGAATCCCGCCTGCTTTCGTACCTGATGCATGCCTCGCCGCGTATCGTCAGTCGCGCCGAGCTGGTCGAGCATGTCTACAACCGCGATCACGAGCCCGACTCCAATGTCATCGACGTCCAGATCAGCCGCCTGCGGCGCAAGTTCGGCCGCGCCCGGATCGAGACGCTTCGGGGTCAGGGCTACCGCCTGGTGGATCTCGAGGCCGAGGCTTGAAAGACCAGAACTCGAAAGGCCAGGACTCGAAAGCCCAAAGCTCGAAAGGCCAAGACTCGAAAGGCAGCGTCCTGAAACGCTGGCGGCCTCGCTGGATATCGCGCTGGGGGGAGCGGTTGCGGCTGGCGCCGTTGGGGGCGCGCCTGCTGGTGGCCTCGCTGCTGCTGGTCATCGTGCTGCTTCCGCTGGCCGGCGTCGGGTTGAGCTACACCTTTCGGCAGTCCGCGACGGCCTCTTTCGATACCCGTCTCGAATCCCTGCTCAATGCGCTGTTGGCCGGCATTCAGGTCGACAGTATCGGCCAACGTCTGCAATTGAACCGTTCGCTGGGCGATGCTCGCTTCGATCGCGTCTATTCCGGCTGGTATTGGCAGGTGAGCAACGGCAGCGATCTCACCCTGACGTCGCGTTCGCTGTGGGACCAGCGCCTGCCGATTCCCGAGCACCAAAGTGGTTTGGCCGTCTACGAGGTCGAAGGCCCGCGCGATGACGACTTGCGCATGATCGAACGTGGCCTGCGCTTGCCGGGGCACCAGGACGTGATCCACGTGGCCCTGGCCGGATCGACCGCGGAACTCAACCATGAGGTCGAGCGCTTCGAGCGCCTGCTGATCGTGTCGCTGGCCACGTTCGGCGTGCTGCTGCTGGCCGGGTTGGCACTGCAGATGCGCTGGGGGCTCGCGCCGCTGCGGCGGATGTCGGCCAATCTGCGGGCGGTGGAGGAAGGGGATATCGAGCGCCTGGACACGCAACTGCCGGTGGAACTGAAGGAGCTGGCGCTGGCCATGAACGGCGTGCTCGAGCGTGATCGGCGCCTGATCGAGCGCGGGCGCGCGGCGGCCGGCAACCTGGCACATGCGCTGAAGACCCCGGTCAGCGTGCTCAAGACGCTCTCGGAACGTTTTCCCGAGGCCCAGCGGCAGCCCATCAATACCGAACTGGCCCGGATCGACGATGCGGTGCGTCACCATCTGGCCCGCGCGTCGGCAGCCGGCGGCGTGGCGTTCTCGGGGCGTGTCTCGATCGGCGACGCGATCGCGCCGGTCGTTCAGGGGCTGGCCAGGCTGGCGGAACGACGCGGCATACGGTTCGATGCCGATATCGATCCGAACGCGGCGGCGCGCATCGACCCGCAGGACATTCAGGAGCTCACCGGGAACCTGCTGGAAAACGCCTTGCGCTGGGCGGACAGCCGGGTTTCGTTCAGTGTCTCCCGGGTATCGCAGGGCGTGCGCCTGCGGATCGAGGACGACGGCCCGGGCATGACCCGCGCCCAGGGGGAGTCAGCCCTGGCGAGGGGTGTCAGGCTGGATGCCCGCGGTTCTGGTTCGGGCCTGGGGCTGGCAATCGTCGAAGACCTGATGATGCTCTACGGCGGCACGCTGCGCCTGGAGCGTGCCGCCCTGGGCGGGCTGGCGGCGGATGTCTGGCTGCCGGCATCGCCGGTTTCGGCGCGAATCGGCGACACGGCCAGCCAGCCGCCGCCAGCCGACTGATTGCCGACCACACCATTGTCACTCGGCACTGTCGGGATTCGGCTGCCTCTGCTCCGGAATCAACGAGTACGAAGCTGGCCTCGCACCACGGTGCGGAAGCCGCGCTGTTCCGGTGACTGAATCGCCGCCAGCGCCAATTGCAGCGCCTGCTGCGCGATTTCCGGCAGGTTGTGATGAATGCAGGGAATCCGCACCCCGAACACGTCGCTGTGCTCAATGTCATCGATGCTGAACAGCTGGACGTCCCGCTGCGGCACGACTTCTTGCTCATGGCAGAGTTTCAGTACCGCCATGGTGATCTGGTTGTTGGCGCCGATGATTCCTTCCGGCCAGGGATGTTCCTGCAGATAGTCCCGCAGCGCCTGATAGGCGGGCTCGAAGCTGAAATCGCTATACACCACATCGAGCGATATCTGGCGGCTGCCGATCGCTTCCCGCAGACCCGACATGCGGCCGATCGAGACCATCGAGTCGGCCGGCCCCGATACGGCAAGCAGTTTTTCCAGACCCTGCTCGAGACAGTAGCGGCCCGCCTGATAGCCGCAGTCGAGGTTGTCGATGTAGACCCCGCCGTAGTGGGCCGCCTTGAGCTCGCGGTCGACCAGCACGACCGGGATTCCCGCCGCCTCGAGGCGATCCAGATAGGCCGGGTGGTAATCTATGTCCGACGAGATGACCGACAGGATGACCGCATCGACGGAGAACTCGATCAGCTTGCCGATCGCCTCGGCTTCCAGCGTCTCCGATTCATAGGAGTCGAAGACCAGCACGGTGTAGCCACGGGCTCTCGCCGCCAGCGTGATCTCTCGGGTCATTCGACCGAAGAAGGGGTTGTTCATGTTGGGATTGACGACGCCCAGTGTCCGCGTGACAGCGGTCTCGCGCTGGGTCGTCTGTGACGGCGATACATAATTGAGCTCGCGAGCGATACGCAATATCTGATCGCGCGTTTCGGCATGAACTTTTTCCGGCGAGGAAAACGTGCGTGAAACGGTGATCTTGCTGACCCCGGCCTGGCGGGCAATATCCGCGAGCGTGGTTCGAGGCATTGACCTCATCTCCCTGATAACACCCCGTGATTTCATAAAATCCAGGCGATGACTCTGGCTTTCATGCGCTGAGGCGTCAGCAGCCCAGCCGCTGATACGCCATGATCATCCAATATCATTTCGTGTCATTTTCTATCATGGAAATCGTACTGTAGAGCTGATTTTCCGTACTACTTAAGTCTAGTTGAGACATTAAACATTGGTCTAATGTGGTTTAAGTAGTTGATTATCAAGGTTTTAGTATAAATGAAATGACTTGCGTCAATCAGTGTTAACGCTATGATTTGATGCTGATGTCATGGCGTTTGAACATGCATCAATAAAAACGCACGGTCGATCTTCGTCAACTAACGCCAGCCTGGACAGATCAGGTCCGATCGTATCCGCGGGATCGTCCGATACTCGGCGTGACAGCAGTCGAAAACGATAGCCGTCGACAACATAGCAATAACGAGCGCTACGAGAGGAATTCCAGATGAGACTTGCCCTGTTTGTTTCAGGCATCGGTATCGCGGGCCTGGGTGCCTGCTCCGCCGCCATGGCGCAGAGCACGGAGATCACCGTCGCCACCGTGAACAATCCCGACATGGTGACGATGCAGAGCATGATGTCGGCGTTCAACGAGGCGCACCCGGACATCAAGGTCAACTGGGTGACGCTGCCGGAGAATGAACTCCGCCAGAAGGTCACGACCGATATCGCCAGCGGTGCCGGCCAGTACGACGTCGTCACCGTCAGCAACTACGAGACCCCGATCTGGGCGCAGAACGACTGGCTGGCGCCGATGGAAAATCTGCCTGCCAGCTATGATGCAGATGATCTGCTCGCGCCGGTCAAGGAAGGGCTGTCGGTGGATGGCACGCTCTACGCGCTGCCGTTCTATGCGGAGTCCTCGGTGACCTATTACCGCAAGGATCTGTTCGAGAAGGCCGGCATCGAGATGCCGGACAAGCCGACCTGGACCCAGATCGAGGAGTTCGCCTCCAAGATCCATTCTCCTTCGGACGGCGTCTACGGCATCTGTCTGCGCGGCCTGCCGGGCTGGGGTCAGAACATGGCGCTGTTCGGCACCATGGTCAACAGCTTCGGCGGACGCTGGTTCGACATGGACTGGAATCCGCAACTGACCAGCGATGAGTGGAAGAATGCGGCCAACGCGTACGTCGACCTGCTCAATAACTATGGCCCGCCGGGCGTGACCTCCAACGGCTTCACCGAGTCCGAGACGCTGTTTGCCAACGGTCAATGCGGCATGTGGGTCGACTCTACCGTGGCGGCCAGCTATCTCAGCGATCCGGAGACGTCCCAGGTGGCGGAGAACGTGGGATTTGCCCAGGCGCCGTACGAGACGACCGAGAAGGGCTCCAACTGGCTGTTCACCTGGGCGCTGGCCGTGCCGCAGTCCTCCAAGAATCAGGAAGCGGCGAAGACCTTCGTCGACTGGGCGACCTCCAAGGACTACATCCAGACCGTCGCGGCTGACAAGGGCTGGCTGGCGGTGCCGCCGGGAACGCGCCAATCCACCTACGCCAGCGAAGAGTACGTCGAGGCTGCACCGTTCGCGCCGCTGGTCGAGACGGCGATCAAGAGCGCCAGCCCGAACGACTCCAGCGCGCAGGAAGTGCCCTATACCGGCGTGCAGTTCGTCACCATCCCGCAGTTCCAGGCGATCGGTACCCGTGTCGGTCAGTTGATGGCGGCGATGCTGTCCGGTCAGAGCAGTGTCGACGAGGCGCTCCAGCAGGGGCAGACCTTCACCGACCGCATCATGCAGCAGACCGGCAAGCCGCAGTAAGCGACTCGCCTTTGGACACCGCCGGTCGGCCGATCGGCGGTGTCGCTGCGTAAGTCGGATCGTTTAGCTGGACCGTTTAGTCGGACTGTTTAGCCGGACCAGTGGTTGCGTCACGCAATCCCAAGCCACGGGAATCACGCATGAAAGCCATTTCTCGAACCGTCTCGACCGCCACGCCTTCTGCCGAGGTCACCGGGGCGCGCTCTTTCGCCCGTACCACACGGCTGTTGATGGCGCCGGCGGTCATCTTCCTGCTGATCTGGATGCTCGTCCCGCTGGCGATGACCATCTATTACTCGTTCCAGCAGTACAACCTGATCATGCCGATGTACAACGGCTTCGCCGGGTTGAACAACTTCGCGATTCTGCTGGGCGATCCCACGTTCTGGAAGTCGCTGGCCAATACCCTGATCATCGTCGCGGCCAGCCTGGTCATCACGGTGTGCCTGGGTCTGGCGCTGGCACTGCTGTTCAATCGCACCTTCGTCGGCCGTGGCGTGGCTCGCACGCTGGCGGTGGCGCCGTTTTTCGTGATGCCGGTGGTGACCGGCCTGATCTGGAAGAACATGCTGTTCCACCCGGTCTACGGGTTGTTCGCCTGGGTGGCGCGGCAGTTGGGGCTGGAGCCGGTCGACTGGCTCGCCCACTATCCGATGCTGTCGGTGATCATCATGATCACCTGGGAATGGACGCCGTTCGCGCTGCTGGTCCTGCTGACCGGCCTGCAGTCGCTGCCGGAAGACCAGATCGAGGCGGCCAGGCTCGATGGCGCCAATGCCTGGCAGGAGTTCCGCCATATCGTGGTCCCGCATCTGGGGCAGGTGCTCTATGTCGTGGTGATGCTGGAGAGCATCTTCTTCCTGACCTCGTTTGCCGAGATCTACACCACCACCAGCGGTGGCCCCGGGACCGCGACCACCAATCTGCCGTACTACATCTTCCAGACCGTGTTCCAGCAGAACGACATCGGCATCGCGTCGGCGGCCGCCATCGGCGCCGTGATCCTGGCGAACATCTTCGCCATCATGCTGATTCGCTTCATTGCCGGGAACCTCAACGCGGGAGCCGCACGATGAAATCGCAACGGTTTGCCAACACTGCCATGGGCGTGCTCGCGTGGGTCGTGGCGCTGCTGATCTTCTTCCCGATCCTGTGGCTGCTGCTGACCGCGTTCAAGACCGAGCAGCAGGCCTTCACGGTGGTACCGAACTTCTTCTTCTCGCCGACACTGGAGAGCTTCAAGACGGCCCTGGCGCAGGGCAGCGGCTACTGGCACTACGCCTGGAACTCCGCATTGACCGCCGTCGCCTCGACCGTCATCGGGCTGGCGCTGGCGGTACCGGCCGCCTACGCCATGGCTTTCTATCCCAACAAGCGCACCGACTTCCTGCTGGTGTGGATGGTCTCGACCAAGTTCATTCCGGCGGTCGGCGTCCTGATTCCGATCTATCTGGTCTATAGCGCGGTCGGACTGCTGGACAACGCCCTGGGGCTGACGCTTTTGTTCACCGCGATGAACCTGCCGATCATCGTGTGGATGGTCTACTCCTACTTCCGCGACATCCCCAAGGACATCGTCGAAGCCGCCGACATCGATGGCGCCAGCATCATGCAGACCCTGTTCAAGGTGGTATTGCCGCTGGCGCTGCCCGGACTGGCTTCGACCGGTCTGCTGGCGCTGATTCTGGCGTGGAACGAGTCGTTCTGGAGTATCACCATGACTGACCACAGCGCTGCAACGCTGGCGGTTTACATCGCCTCGTTCAAGAGCGCCGAGGGGCTGTTCTGGGCCAAGATGTCCGCCGCTTCGGTGCTGGCGATCGCGCCGATCATCGTGCTCGGCTGGTTCACGCAACGCCAGATGGTCAGAGGGCTGACCTTCGGCGCCGTCAAATGACCGGCGATCGTGCTGGTACCGAATTTCATCGAGAGGGTTAACGACATGGCCATCGTCGAACTCAAGAACGTCGCCAAACGCTATGAATCCCAACACAAGGGTTCAAGTAGCAACAACGCCGTCGACAATTTCAACCTCGTGACGCGCGACGGTGAATTCGTGGTGCTGGTCGGGCCTTCGGGCTGCGGCAAGTCCACCACCATGCGGATGATTGCCGGTCTCGAGCGCAACACCGGTGGCGAGATCCTGATCGGCGGCAAGGACGTCAGCCAGGTGCCGCCGAAAGAGCGCGATATCGCCATGGTGTTCCAGAGCTATGCGCTCTATCCGCACATGAGTGTGGCGGAGAACATGGGGTTCAGTCTGAGACTGAAGAAGCGTCCGGCCGAGGAGATCAAGCAGAAGATCGACGAGGCGGCGCAGACGCTGGGTATCGAACATCTGCTGGACCGCAAGCCGCGCGAGCTGTCCGGCGGTCAGCGTCAGCGCGTCGCGCTGGGACGGGCGATCGTGCGCAACCCGCAGGTGTTCCTGATGGACGAGCCGCTCTCCAACCTGGATGCGAAGCTGCGCGTCGATATGCGCGCCGAGATCGTCAAGCTGCACAAGCGGCTCAACGTGACCACGTTCTACGTCACCCACGATCAGGTCGAGGCGATGACCATGGGCGAGCGTATCGTGGTGATGAAGGACGGTGAAATCCAGCAGATCGATACGCCGATCAATCTCTACGACTTTCCGGCCAACCGGTTCGTGGCCGGTTTCATCGGCAATCCGTCGATGAACTTCCTGCGTGCCCGGCATGCCGACGGCGCGGTCAGCGGACCTGGCTTCGCCTTCACGCTGGACGCGGCCCACACCCAGGCCATGGCATCACGGCGTGTCGTCGATGTCTGGGTCGGCGTTCGTCCGGAACACCTGCGGATCGGCGACGCGGCCGGTGCCAATCGCGTCGAAGGTACGGTGGATGTCGTCGAGACGCTGGGCGCGGTGACCATGGTGCAACTGAGCGTGGGGGAACATGTCGTCACCGCGCAGTTGCCGGGCCATCAGACAGTTCGGATCGGCGACACGCTGACACTGACTTGCGACAGCGACAAACTGCACCTGTTCGACAGCGAAAGCGAGCTGGCCATCGGCCGCGAGTCGGCGGCGGCGTCTTCCGCGACTGCCGAAGCCTAGTCGAGCCTGCGTTGTGCTCAGTATCTTTCCCGGAGCAGTGACTTTTTCAGGAGAAACCCCATGGCATCGCTGAATTCGGCGGCTCTCGACCAACTCGACGGCGCCGTCGCCAAGCCTTCCTACGATCGTAGCCAGGTCACGCCGGGCATCGTCCACTTCGGCGTCGGCGGCTTCCATCGCGCCCACCAGGCGATGTATCTCGACGACCTGATGAACCGAGGCGAAGCGCTGGACTGGGGCATCGTCGGCGTCGGCGTCATGCCGGGCGACCGGCGCATGCAGGCGGCGCTGTCCGCCCAGGATCACCTCTATACGCTGGTGATCAAGCATCCCGAAGGGGAGTATCAGGCGCGAGTCATCGGCTCGATCATCGATTACCGATACGCGCCGGACGACATCGAGGACACGCTGGAGCTGCTGGCGGACCCGAAGATTCGCATCGTCTCCCTGACGGTGACGGAAGGGGGCTACAACTTCCACCATGTCACCGGCGAGTTCGATCTCGGCAACGAGGACATCAAGCACGACCTGGCCTCGCCACAGGCGCCCAGGACGACCTTCGGCATCGTCGCCGAGGCGCTGGCGCGCCGGCGTGAGCGGGGCATCGAGCCTTTCACGGTGATGTCCTGCGACAACATCCAGGGCAACGGCGAGGTGGCGCACAAGATGTTCGTGGCCTATGCCAAGGCGCGGGATGCGGAACTGGGCGACTGGATCGATGCCAACGTCCGTTTCCCCAACTCGATGGTCGACCGCATCACGCCGGTGACCACCGATGCCGACATCGAGGAGATCCACCAACGCTTCGGTATCGAGGACCGCTGGCCGGTGGTGTGCGAACCCTTCACCCAGTGGGTGCTGGAGGACCACTTCAACAGCGGTCGGCCCGCCTACGATCAGGTCGGCGTGCAACTGGTCGACGATGTCATGCCCTACGAGCTGATGAAGCTGCGTCTGCTCAATGCCAGTCACCAGGCGCTGACCTACTTCGGCTATCTGGCCGGCTATCGCTACGCCCACGAAGTGTGCAAGGACCCGCTGTTCGTCGAGTTCCTGCTCGACTACATGAATCGAGAGGGCACGCCGACCCTGCGGCCGGTGCCGGGCGTCGACCTCGACGACTACAAGCGCACCCTGATCGCGCGTTTCGCCAACCCGGAGATCAAGGACACCCTGGCGAGACTGTGCGCCGAGAGTTCGGATCGCATTCCCAAGTGGCTGCTGCCGGTGATTCGGGAACAGCTGGCGCAGGATGGCGAAATTCATCGCAGCGCGGCGGTCGTGGCCAGCTGGGCCCGTTATGCCGAAGGCGTCGACGAGCAGGGCGAGCCGATCGTGGTGGTCGATCGGCTCAAGGACGAGTTGATGGCGATCGCCAAGCGCAACCGTGACGAGCCGACCGCGTTCATCGAGAATCGCCAGTTGTTCGGCGATCTGGCCGATGACGAACGTTTCCGCACGGCCTACCTCGATGCGCTAGAACGGCTGTACCGGGACGGCGCGCGTGCCTGCGTCGAACATCTCGTCGCCAATTGACCTCAGCGACTGACGGGGTAAGGTCGGCGTTCACGCCGGCCATGGCGCCGGGCTGGAATCTGAACTGATCGAGGGATGGATGCAATGTATATCGGTGTGGATTGTGGCACGCAGAGCACCAAGGTCGTGGTGGTCGATGGAAGCGACGGCTGCATCGTTGGCGAAGCCTCTCGTCCCCACAAGCTGGAGCAGGGCGATCACGGCCGGCGGGAGCAGCGTATCGAAGAGTGGACCGAGGCATTTCGTGGCGCACTCGGGGAGGCGTTGAGCAACGCCGGCGTGGAGGCGGTCGCGGTCCGTGCCATCGGTATCTCGGGGCAACAGCACGGCATGGTCGCGCTGGATGGCGACGGCGTGCCGGTGCATCCGGCCAAGCTCTGGAACGATACCGAAACCGCGGAGTGGAACGAACGGCTGATCGACCGGCTCGGCGGGGAGCAGGGTTGTATCGACAAGCTGGGCCTGGTGCTGCAGACCGGCTATACCGCTTCCAAGATCGCCTGGCTGCGCGAGACGCACCCGCAGGCGTACCGGCGTATCGCCACGCTGCTGCTGCCGCACGACTATCTCAATTTCTGGCTGACCGGAGAGCGTGTCGCCGAGCCGGGCGATGCTTCCGGCACCGGCTACTTCGATACGCGCACGCGGACCTGGCGTCGCGACGTGTTCGAGATTATCGCCCCGGAGCTGGATGCCGACAGCGTGCTGCCCAGGCTGATCGATTCCCGCCAGGCGGTCGGCACGGTTCGCCCGGCGCTGGCGCGGGAGCTGGGCCTTGGCGACGACGTGCTCGTCTCCAGCGGCGGTGGCGACAACATGATGGGCGCCATCGGCACCGGCAATATCGAGCCGGGCCGCGTCACGATCAGCCTGGGTACCTCCGGCACCATCGCCGTCCATTCGCCGGATCCGGTGGTGCCGGACAACGCCATGGTGGCGAACTTCTGCGCCAGCCACGATGGCTGGCTGCCGCTGATCTGCACCATGAACGTGACCTCGGCCACGACGACGCTGCGGGAACTGGTCGGGCTCGATATCGAGGGTTTCAATCGTGCCGTCGCCAAGGCCGAGCCGGGGGCGGGCGGCATCACCCTGCTGCCGTTCTTCAGCGGCGAGCGGGTGCCGGCGCTGCCGCAGGCCCAGGCGAGCATGAGCGGCATGACCAGCTTCAATACCACGCCGGAAAACCTCTGCCGTGCCGCCGTCGAGAGCGCGACGTTCGGGCTGCGTTATGGACTCGAACTGCTCGGCCCGCTGGCGAGCCAGGCCACCCAGGTACGCCTGGTCGGCGGCGGCGCGAAAAGCCCGATCTGGCGCCAGATCGTGGCCGACGTGCTCGATGTCGAAGTGGTCTGCCCGGAAGTGACCGAGGCGGCAGCCTTCGGCGGCGCGATTCAGGCGCGCTGGTGCGACGATCGCGAGTCCGAGGTGGCACTGGACACGCTCTGCCGGGACTGGGTCAAGCTGGACGAATCCACCTTGACCCGACCCCAACCGGAAACCGTGGCCAGCTATCACGGTATTTATCGGCGCTACCGCGACGCGCTGAGCCGCGAGCACGGTATCGCCTGAGTCTTCGGTTTCCGGCAGTCGGTGGCGGCTGTCGGGCCTTGAAATCAAGGCATCGCCTCCTCATCGATGAGTCATGGCACGACGTTCTTTTCCGAAAGAATCCATGATGCCTCGATGACCTGACTCTTTGCAGATCGCGATTCCCGGTCCGGTGACGGTGGATCGGATGCCGCCGATGAGGAATGGCCCGAAACTCGGCAAGGTCCCCGGCGAGAGCCGGGCATCGGTGTTATGCTTTCAGGATCAGGATTGCGACGGGATGCAATCACACGCCACGACGATGGAGCGACTCATGACACAGCAACTCGACTCTCTCAAGCAACTTTCCATGGTGGTTGCCGATACGGGCGATCTGGATGCCATTCGCCGTTATCAGCCCCACGATGCGACTACCAACCCGTCTCTGATTCTCAAGGCGTTCGATCTCGAGGGTTATCAGGATCTGATCAAAGAGACCCTGAGCGCGGTCAAGTCGGAAATTTCCGACCCCGATGCCCGCATCGAAGAGGCGGTCGATCGCCTGTCGGTCGCCATCGGCACCGAGATCACCAAGCTGGTGCCCGGCCGGGTATCCACCGAAGTGGCCGCCAAGCTCTCGTTCGACGAGCAGGCGAGCATCGACAAGGCTCATCACCTGATCGATCTCTACGAGAAGCGCGGCGTCTCCAAGGATCGCGTACTGATCAAGCTGGCCTCGACCTGGGAAGGCATCCGCGCCGCCGAGAAGCTGGAGAAGGAAGGCATCAACTGCAACCTGACGCTGCTGTTCTCCGATGCTCAGGCCCGTGCCTGCTTCGAAGCCGGCGTCTATCTGATCTCGCCGTTCGTCGGCCGCGTCACCGACTGGTACAAGAAGGCGACCGGCACCGAATCCTACGCGCCGGACGAAGACCCGGGCGTCAAGTTCGTTCGCGGCGTTTGCGACTACGCCAGCCGCTACGGGTACGACACCGTGGTCATGGGCGCCAGCTTCCGCAATACCGACCAGATCCTGGCACTGGCAGGCTGCAACCGCCTGACCATCTCGCCGGCGCTGCTTGAGGAACTCTCCTCGGCGGAAGGGGAAGTGACCCGCAAGGTGACCGATACCGGTAGCGGCAGCGAGCGTCTCGACCCGATCGGTGAAGCGCAGTTCCGTTGGGAGCACAACGAGGACGCCATGGCGACCGAAAAGCTGGCCGAAGGCATTCGCACCTTCGCCGCCGACCAGAAGAAGCTGGAAGGGCTGCTGGCCAAGCGTCTCGGCTAAGTCTTTTCTTTCAAGCTCGATGATGAGACACCCGGCCATGTGCCGGGTGTTTTTTTATTGGTGGACCGGACTTGGTGGTGGACCGGACCTGGCTGATTCTTGAGTGAAGAGGGCATCACTGATCGTGAATCAGCCATCCTCACCGTTGATTGACGAGGGGGCTTAACGCTCGCCCCCTCGCCGCTCCCCCTCTTTTTGACGCCGCCGGTCGGCGAAACCCTGGTCGCTCGAGTGTCGATCTCGGGTCGGCGCGAAAGGGCATCCTGCCCAACGCGCCTCTTGCGTCATCCATGACGCAAGACCCGGTTCGACACTCGATTGCCCAGCGCCGTCCGGGAAAGGCGTCATCGGGTGGCAGTCGACAGGCTTTGAGGTCGAAATCTACCCGAGGCGTCTTCTGTCGATCGGAGGAGTTACGCCTTCTTCCACACATCCGCCAGAATCTCGTAGGACTTCACCCGATCAGCGTGATCAAAACAGTCGGTATTGACCATGATCTCGTCGGCGCCGGTGCGTTCGAGCAATTCGTCCAGCTGCTGGCGAACGCGCTCCGGGCCACCGACCACGGCGGCGCCGAGATTCTGCGCGACCATCGCTTCTTCCTGCAGCGACCAGTCGAGTCTTTCCACCGGCGGCTGGGTGCGCGTGCTCTTGCCGCGAATCAGGTTGAGGAATTTCTGCTGCTGCGTGGTAGCCAGGAAGCGGGCGCGCTCGTCGCTCTCGGCCGCGACCAGCGGAATGCCGATCATGGCATGGGGCTTGTCGAGCACGCCGGGCTGGAAGCCTTCGCGATAGAGATGCAGCGCCTCGATCATGTAACCCGGCGCGAACTGGCCGGCAAAGGCGAAGGGCAGCCCGAGCCGGGCGGCAAGCTGGGCACTGTAGCCGCTGGAACCGAGCAGCCAGATGGGCACGTGCGTGCCTTCGCCGGGAATGGCACGCACGCGCTGACCGGGCACGCTGTCGCCCAGGTAGCGGCGCAGTTCATCGAGACGATCGGGGAAATCGTTGACGCCGGCACGAGGATCGCGACGCATCGCCTGCATGGTCACGCCATCCGACCCCGGCGCACGGCCCAGGCCGAGATCGATGCGATCCGGGTAGAGCGTGGCCAGCGTGCCGAACTGCTCGGCGATCGCCAACGGCGGGTGGTTGGGCAACATGATGCCGCCGCTGCCGACGCGAAGGGTCGAGGTGGCCCCGGCGATATGACCGATCAGGACGCTGGTCGCCGCACTGGCGATCCCGTCGATGTTGTGGTGCTCGGCCAGCCAGTAGCGGTTGTAACCCAGCCGCTCGGTCTGCTGGGCCAGGTCGACGCTGTGGCGGAAAGTCTCCGCCGCTGTGCCGTCGCGCGTGATCGGTGCCAGATCCAGCACCGAGAGAGGTATATCGGCAAGTCGTGACATGAGCGTTCTCCTCGGAGAAATGGGCGGGCGCTCGTTAGCGCCCTCATGATCCTCATCATGAGGGCGCCGGGGGCGAATGCAACCGATATGTGGTGTCGATTTTGATTGGCACGCGGACGCGCTCTTTCCGGGAGAGCGCTTTGGGGCGATGTCAGCAGGGGCCGGGACCGGCTGACGGCGCTGACGTGCGGCGTCTCGCTGCCGGGGCTGGAGCCGATAACCCGTCACCGAATGGCTCTCCGGCGAATGATTGAAAGGTAGGCCGGGGAGGTAGTCCAAAGGGAACTTACGCCGGAGCCACCCTGACATGGTATGTTGGAGTTCCTCGGAAGCGTGACTCGAGACAGCTGGCAGTAGCGTCCGCAGAGGCAGAAGGCGTCGTCTACACTGGTGATGTCAAAGGAAATCAGCACAATCAAAAGGGGACGACATGCCCAAGCTTGGTAAACAAGGTGTATTCATCGTCTCGGCGATGGTGATAGCGGCGATCGTCGCCGTTGGCGCCATTTTCCCGACTGGATTTGGGAATATTGCCAACGCTGCATTGGGTGCGACCACGCACTACTTTGGATGGTTTTATCTGCTATCCGTGTTCGGATTCGTGATTTTTCTGGTCGGCCTGGCGTTCAGCAAGTACGGAAAGATTCGCTTGGGGCCGCAGGACAGCAAGCCGACCTATGGCTTCTTTTCCTGGGTGAGCATGCTGCTCGCAGCGGGCTTCGGCGTCGGTCTGGTGTTCTACGGCATGGCGGAACCGATGACGCACTATATGACGCCGCCCTATGGCGACGTGGCGCCGGAATCCGCCGAGTCGGCGCGCTATGCAATCCAATATGCCTTTTTCAACTGGGGTATTCACCAGTGGGCGGCCTTTTCGGTCGTCGGCCTGATCATTGCCTACTATCAGTTTCGCAAGAACCAGGCGGGCATGGTTTCCAACGTGCTGTCGTCGGTCACCGCGAAACGTCCGAAGCTGCGCCGTCTTGGGCCGATCCTCGATATCTTTGCCGTCGTCGCGACGGTAATGGGTGTGGCGACCTCCATCGGGCTGGCCGTGCTGCAGATCAACGGCGGTCTGCATTCCGTGTTCGACGTGCCCGAAAACATGATGTGGCAGTTCATCATCATGGGTGCGATGTTCATCTGCTACATGATCTCGGCGACGTCGGGGCTGGACAAGGGCATCAAGAACCTTTCCAACCTCAATCTGATCATCTGTTTCGCGCTGATGTTCTACATCCTGTTCACGGGGCCGACCATCGCGATTCTCGAGACCATCACGCTGGGCATCGGCGATTATCTGCAGAATTTCATCGGCATGAGTCTGCGGATGTCCCCCTACGATGACAGCCAGTGGGCGTCCAACTGGACGATTTTCTACTGGGCCTGGGTCATCGCCTGGTCGCCGTTCGTCGGTACCTTCGTGGCGCGTATCTCGCGCGGCCGCACCATCAAGCAGTATGTCTTCGGCGTGCTCGTCGTGCCGCCGCTGTTGGCCTGCCTGTGGATCGGTGTCTTCGGCGGCGCCGCCATCCAGATGGAAATGAACAGCGATGCGGGTCTCGCCCAGGCGACGGCCGACAACATCACCTCGGCGCTGTTCCGCATGTTCGATCTGATGCCGTTCTCGAACGTGCTGTCGGTCGTCGCGCTCTGCCTGATCTTCATCTTCCTGGTGACTTCGGCGGACTCCGCGACTTATATCGTCTCGCAGATGACCGATAACGGCTCGCTCAATCCGCCGCTGATGAAGCGGATCATCTGGGGGGTACTGATCGCGGCCATCTGTCTGACGCTGCTCTCCGCAGGCGGGGAGAACGGGCTGAAGGGGTTGCAGTCGGCATCGGTGCTGGCGGCGCTGCCCTTCACGTTCATTCTCTACGGAATGATATTCGTGACCCTGAAAGAGCTGCGTGCCGACCGCAAGGCGATGCTGACCGCGCTCTACCGTCGCCATAGCGATACGCCGGTGGGTGCCGATGCGTTCGAAGCCGAAGAGCTGGCGGAAGAAGATCGCTACCGCCGCGCGCCGGATATCAAGAACCGTCGCATCAATCCGCGATAGTCGGGCGTGATATCGCGACGGCCCCGGTCCGCCAGGATCGGGGCCGTTTTCGTTGGTGGCATCGCTCAGCAGAGGCTGGGACGAAAGGAATGGCGGGCAGAGTGGCGAAGATCGGCGAAAAGACCTAATTTGAAGCTCAATTCAAGAGGCGTGCCGCCGTTAACATAATCATATGACTTGCGGAACTTGCCTATGCGCCCAGCCATAAAGCCGTCCCGCCCACTACGCCAGTACCAAACGCGCCAAGGCGCGACGCGGCGTTCGATGGCGCCAGCCGAGGCGCCGATCGACCGGTGGCTCAACCTGCTGGTCAGCGTATCCGTGGTCACGGCGCTGATCGTCGGCGGCGTGGCGCTGATCGTTACCTTGCTGTTCCACTGATCGCCACGATCATGGTCATCCGGTTAGCCTCGTTCTCGAAGGTTGCCGATCTCACGACGAACCTTCCGGCATCGGTCGCTCTGCGCGGCGTTGGCGCTGCAATCGCTGCATCGAGGCCACCAGGTCGTTGAACCGTTCCCCCTGAATCTGGACGTGAGCCTTGATCGCCGCTTCGGCAGCGTCGGCATCGCCGCGCTCCAGCGCCGCCATGACCGCTTCGTGCTCGTCGAAACTGCTGGCGAGACGGCGGCGGGCATGCAGCTGCAGACGGCGATAGGGCTTGAGAATGGCGTGCAGGCGCGAAGCTTCCTGTGCCAGGAAGTCATTATGGCTGGCCTGGTAGATCAGGTGATGAAAGGTCCCGTTTTCGTAGTAGTAACCGTCGGCATCGCCGGCAGCCATGCATTCGCGGCAAGCCGCCTGGGCGCGATGCAGCGCCGCCAGTTCTTCTGGTGTCATGCGCCGCGCCGCCAGGCGCGCGCACATCCCTTCCAGCTCTGCCATCACCTCGAAGCGCTCGACCAGTTCGGTCACGCTCAACTGGGCGACGAATGTTCCGCGCTTGGGCAGCACGCGCACCATGCCGGATGCGGCGAGCTGCTGTAGCGCCTCGCGGATCGGCGTGCGCGAGCAGTCGTACTCCTGCGCCAGTGCCGCCGGGTCCAGTTTGTCTCCAGGCGCGTAATGACCTTCGACGATGGCATCCTCTAGCAGGTCGCGAAGCCGCTGGGCATGCGGGATGCGGGCCATATTAGACTTTCTCCTATGTTGACACCGGGCTGGCCGGGGCATAACTGTTATATATAACAGAGCGATGACATGTATGTTAACAGTCGGTTTCGGAATTCATGCCGACGTTTTTCTGCCAGACCGCTTCGCTCTGCCGAACGCTCGTCGCTGCCGCCGCTGGTGACAGCCCGAGCTCCAGCCACAGACCCGAGAGGGCCGGCATGAACGTCAACATGAATTTTCTGCAGGATCTTCTCTCCAGCATCGGCCGCCGGACACGGGGCCAGCATCTTGTCGGTAGCGAAGATGGCGGGACGCCGAGCAGTCTGGCGCGACTGACATCGGTGTGCGAAACGCTGATGCAGCCCGGCGGCGAGGCGTCCCAGATTCTGATCGCCCAGGAGGCGCTGGAGCGCTACGCCTCGCTCGGCGAGAGCGACCGGCTTGCCTTCTTCCAGTTGCTGGGGGAACGCTACGCCGCCGAGCCCGACGCCATTCACGAGGCTTACGCGGCGTATCGCGACAACGGGGACAACGCCAGTCTGCAGCGGCTGTTCGCGGCCTGCGAGCCTCGTCGTCAGCACCTGCTGCGGCGGCTGAATTTGTGCCCGGGCGGCACCTACGAACTGGTCAAGATGCGCGCGGACCTGTTGCGCTGTCTCAAGGCGAACCCCGAGCTGGTGCCGCTGGATGCGGATTTCGATCATCTCTTCGCGTCCTGGTTCAACCGCGGCTTCCTGGTGCTGGAGAGCATCGACTGGAACACGCCTGCCGCGGTACTCGAGAAGATCATCCACTATGAAGCCGTTCATGCCATCGGCGACTGGTCGGACCTGCGTCGGCGCCTCGACCCCGAAGATCGCCACTGCTATGCCTTCTTCCACCCGGCCACGGGTGACGAGCCGCTGATCTTCGTCGAAGTGGCGCTGTGTCGGGGTATTCCCGACAGCATCCAGACGATTCTGGAGGGTGGCGACGAGGTGCGTCCGGAAGAGGCCGATACTGCCGCCTTCTATAGCATCAGCAACTGCCAGGCCGGCCTGCGGGGTATCTCGTTCGGCAACTTCCTGATCAAGCAGGTCGTGCAGGAACTCAAGCGCAATCTGCCGAATCTCGAGAACTTCGTGACGCTCTCGCCGGTCCCTGGTTTTGCCAAGTGGCTGGCGACGGAACGCGAAAGTGGAACCTGCCAGCTCGCCGACGAGATCGCCGAGGGGCTCGACGAGGGGCGCTGGCTGGAAGACGCCAAACTGCGCGACAAGCTGAATGCCGAACTGCGGGGGCTGGCGGCGCATTACCTGACCGACGTCAAGCGCGATAGCGGCCTGCCGCTGGATCCGGTGGCCCGCTTTCATCTGGGCAACGGCGCCAGCCTGCACCGGCTCAACTGGCCCGGCGATACCTCCGAGAACGGTCGCCGCCAGTCTCATGGCCTGATGGTCAATTATCTCTACGAGCTCGACCGCATCGAGCAGAACCACGAAGCGTTCAGCCGCGAGGGCACGGTGGTCTGCACCAGCGAGATCCGCCGCGATGCCAAGCAGGGGCGCTCGCGCTGCCGTCATGGCTCCCGGACCGATGCCTGATCGGTCGTGACCGTTTAACAAAGCAGGAGAGGTGGGATGAATCAGAATCTGTATCTGCAATTCTCGGGCAATTTCGAGCGCCGCCCGGACAAGGTGATGATTGATACACCGAGCGGCGAGCAGTATCGCTATCGCGACGTGCTTTCCACTTCGCGGCGCATGGCGCGGGCCCTCCGCGAAAGCGGCGTGGTGCCGGGCGACCGCGTCGTGGTGCAGGTCGACAAGAGCCCGCAGGCGATCATGCTCTATCTGGCCTGCCTGCAGACGGGGGCGGTCTACCTGCCGCTCAATACTGCCTACACGGAGGCGGAAGTCGAATACTTCCTGACAGACGCCGAGCCGCGATTCTATGTCTGCCGCCCGGACGACATCGACACCGCACGGCGGTTGGCACAGCGCTGTGGGGTATCGGTCGTCGAAAGCCTGGGCGCGGAAGCCGACGGGTCGTTGATGGAACGGGTCGCCAAGGCCGAGGAAGATCCGCACATCGCCGAGCTGGAAGCCAACGATCTGGCCTCGATCCTGTATACCTCCGGCACCACCGGGCGCTCCAAGGGTGCCATGCTGAGCCACGGCAATCTCGCTGCCAACAGCCAGGCGCTGGCGCAGTCCTGGCGCTTCAGCGCCGACGATCATCTGCTTCATGCCTTGCCGATCTTCCACACTCACGGACTGTTCGTGGCGTGCAACATCATCCTGACCGTCGGCGCTTCGATGACCTTCCTGCCCAGGCTCGATGCCGAGCAACTGCTGGATCTGATGCCACGGGCAACGGCCTTGATGGGGGTGCCGACGTTCTACACCCGCCTGCTGGCCAGCCCGCGGCTGAACAGGGAGACCACCGCGAACATGCGCTTGTTCGTGTCCGGCTCCGCGCCGCTGCTGGCGGAAACCCATCGGGAATTCAGCGAACGTACCGGCCACGCCATTCTCGAACGCTACGGCATGACCGAGACCAATATGAACACCTCGAACCCCTACGACGGCGAGCGTCGTCCGGGCACGGTCGGTTTCGCGCTGCCGGGTAGCGAGGTCCGCATTACCGATCGCGAAGCCGGCAAGGCGTTGCCGGCGGGGGAAACCGGCCTGGTGGAAGTTCGTGGACCGAACGTCTTCCAGGGCTATTGGCGCATGCCGGAAAAGACCGCCTCCGAGTTTCGCGACGATGGCTTCTTCATCACTGGAGACCTCGGGCTGATCGACGAAGACGGCTATCTGCACATCGTCGGCCGCGACAAGGATCTGGTGATCTCCGGCGGCTACAACGTCTACCCCAAGGAGATCGAACAGTGGATCGACGAGCTGCCTCAGGTGATGGAGTCGGCCGTCATCGGTGTTGCCCATCCTGATCTGGGCGAGGGGGTGACCGCGGCGGTGGTATTGAAACCGGGGGAATCGCTGGACGAATCTGACGTGCTGGCGGCACTGAAGGACAAGGTGGCGCGCTACAAGCAGCCGAAGCGGGTGTTCTTCATCGATAGCCTGCCACGCAACGTCATGGGCAAGGTCCAGAAGAACGCGTTGCGCGAACGCTATGCCGATATCTACCTGAGTGCCGAAACGGCAAATCCATGAATATCGCGAGAGGTTTTGCACCCTCGCCGCGTGGGTAACGCGGCACGGCCGTCATGCCGGACGTGGCGGTCCCGATACACGCCAAGCTCCGACAACCGGGCCAATCATAACCATTCTCTATAACAGTGCCCCAAGAGGTGACAACGATGGTGATCTACGGTGTAGCACTCCTGGCCGGCTGCATGCTGGTCGGGCTAATCATCGGCGACGTACTCGGCCAGTTGCTGGGAATCGATGCCAATCTGGGCGGTGTGGGCATCGCCATGCTGTTACTGATCTTCGTGACCGGCTACCTCAAGGATCACGGCAAGCTGCCGGAGACGACCGAGAGCGGCATCAACTTCTGGAATGCGATGTACATTCCCATCGTCGTTGCCATGGCGGCAAGCCAGAACGTGGCAGCTGCCTTCAGTGGCGGCATGGTGGCGATCCTGGCCGGGGTGCTGGCCGTCGTGCTGGGGCTGGCGCTGGTTCCCGTGCTGACCGGCAAGAAGGTCGACGATGCGAGCCCACTCGATTCGACACCAACGGCCCATAGCGGCCACTGAAAGGGGAGGCTCGCATGAACGATTCCATTGTCTCGCTGGTCGACAAGTATCACCTGATCGCCGCTTTCGCCGTGATCGGCCTGACCATGTACGTGGCCTACTGGCTCAGTCGCCATCTGACCGCGGGCCGTCTGCATGGCTCGGCAATCGCGATCATCATCGGCTTGATCCTCGCCTATGTCGGTGGGGCATCCACCGGCGGCAGCAAGGGGCTTTCGGATGTCACGCTGTTTTCCGGTCTGGGATTGATGGGGGGCGGCATGCTGCGGGATCTGGCGATCATCGCCACCGCGTACGGCGTGCGTCTGCAGGAGGTCAAGAAAGCAGGCCTGCGTGGCGTGATCGCCCTGTTTCTCGGCGTGCTGGTGTCGTTCGTGGCGGGGGCCGTCGTCGCGATCGGCTTCGGCTATACCGACCCGGTCGACATCACCACGATCGCGGCCGGCGCGGTGACCTATATCGTCGGACCGGTGACCGGGGCCACGCTGGGCGCGAGTTCGGAAGTGATCGCGCTGTCGATCGCCGCCGGCCTGGTCAAATCGATCCTGACCATGATCGCGACACCGATGACCGCGAAGCTCATCGGGCTGGATAACCCGCGCTCGGCGATGATCTTCGGTGGCCTGATCGGAACGACCAGCGGCGTCGCGGCGGGTCTCGCGGCCACCGACGCGCGGCTGGTGCCCTACGGTGCGATGACCGCGACGTTCTACACCGGGCTCGGCATCCTGCTGGCACCGACGGTCCTGTTCCTCGCAGTGCGGGCGATTTTCTGAATCTCTGTCCGAAAGACCGCTTCGGAGCGACCCAAGTCCGAGCGCTCGTTCCCGAAAGGCAGCCAGTGGCGACCGCCCCGAGGGCGGTCGTCAGCCCTGAAACGAGGGAAACATTCGAGCGTGGCAGCGCTCCTGGCAGGCGCTGGAAACGGGAGCGATCGAGACACAGCCTCGGCCGGCCGATTTCGCCTGGTAAAGCGCATGGTCGACTTCCTCCAGCAACCTCTTGGACATCTGGTCGCGATACTCGCCCACGCCGGCGGAGAAGCTTACGCGGAGGCGCGGTGTGCTCAAGGTGCGTTGGCGAAGTTGCTTCAGGACGCGGTCTATCGTGGTCTGTGCCGAAAAACGATCGACCCCGGGCAAGATCACCAGGAACTCCTCTCCGCCCCAGCGAACCAGGGTATCGCCCGAACGCAGCGCGCCGGTCATGAAGTGGCTGAATTCCGTTAGCACTTCGTCGCCGACGGCATGGCCGTAGCGATCGTTGATCTCCTTGAAGTGATCCAGATCGAGCATGGCAATGGCGACCTTTTCGCCGTAACGCTGGCTTCGCTCCAGTGTCTGTTCGAGCAGTTCCAGGCCGAAGCGACGGTTGTGCAATCCGGTCAGATCGTCTCGCGTTGCCAGATATTCGAGGCGACGGTTCTTTTCCTGCAGCCGGCGTTCGATATCGCATCGCTCGGTGATATCCACGAGAAAGGCGATCCGCTGGGGGCGGCCCGCTTCGTCGTGGCTGATCGTATCCTCGATGATGACGGTGCGCGATGATCCGTCATGCAGCCGGACTTCCACGGCGCGGCGTTGTTCCAGTGCGTCGAAGAAGCTGGCTGCGTGCTGCTTCTCGGCAGCCTGATGATGCTGCGAGGGCAAGAGCTTCCGAAAGTGAGCATTGAGCAGCTCGCTTTCCGCATAGCCGAAGAACTCGCAGAAGGCGTGATTGACCAGCCGCAGATAACCTTCCACATCGATGATGCATACGCCCATGGGCAAGTTCCCGAGCACCTGGCGTAGATGTGGTTGCGCCTGTGGCAGTAGGCCCGGGGTATCGTCGATGGCGGTAATCTCGCCGATGGCGATGAGCACGTGACGCGTGGCACCTTCGTCGGCTCGTGTTTCCAGCGGAGAAATCTTGAGTTTCAGCGCTTGCAGCGGCTGCGCACGTTGGCGGATGTGGAAGCACTGCCACTGACTCGAGTTTTCCGACGAGACATTCAGCAATGCCGGATGATCGCGGCCAGCCGCCGGATAGCGACGAGCGTCCAGCCATTGCCACGGGTCGGCCATGGGGAAGCCATCACCCAGGTGCAGCTGACGTTTCGCCGTCTCGTTGGCATCGACCAGCAGGGGAACGCCGGCATCGAGCCGGTAGATCAGTGCCGCGATATTCAACGTGTCCAGCCCATCCGGCGTGGAAGGGCCCTCGACGGCCTGATGGGATAGCGGATTTTTCGAAGCAACCATAAGCCAGGGTACCGTGATTCGAACGGTGGATGGAGTTGCCAGTCGTATCGCGGTCGTCAGTGTTCGCCACGAACCAGCGCGAAGCGCGATTCGGGGCAGGTCGGTAGTTGTCCTGCGGCCGGTCTGGCAAACCAGTATCCCTGCTGTCTGGCAATACCGTGGCGGTAGAGCCAACGAGCTTCTTCTAGTTTTTCTACACCTTCGGCAATCAGCGTGATGTCCAGCTGACGTGCCAGGGTAATGATGTGTTCCAGAATTCTTTGCTGGCGGGGAGCCGTCTGAATATCGCTGACCAGTTGGCGATCGATTTTCAGTACATCCGGCGAGATGTCGATCAGCAGATCGAGATTGGCATATCCGGTGCCGAAATCATCCAGCGCCGTCTTCATCCCCATTTCATGGTAGCTGGTCACGATATTCTGCAGATGGCACCGATCCCCGACATTTTCGGACTCGGTGATTTCGAAACAGAGCCGGCTCGTCGGCCAGCCGACCCGCCTGGCTGCGGCAAGCGTGGCCTGAATGCATGCCTGCGGTTCGTAGACGGCATTGGGCAGGAAGTTGATCGAGAGCATCCCTTCGGCCCCCAGATCGTGGGCCATTTCGATCGCCTTGACCCGGCAAGCCTGATCGAAGCGGTAGAGGTTGGCGTCGTCGACCCGTGCCAGCACCGAACCGGCGGATTCCCCGCCGCTTCCCCTGACCAGCGCTTCGTAGCCATAGATTCGACTCTCGTCGATGTTCACCAGTGGCTGAAATGCCATGGTGAATTCGAAATCCAGCGGTACGTCGCAGCGACCGCAAACGTTCTCGTGTCTGGCACAGCCCGGCATTGTGTCCTCCTTGACGACATGCACGGTAATGATTGTTTTCTGCTCGACTGGAAATGCGTTCGTCAGCATTTCGACAAGTTAACTAAGCTTAGAATATATGACTACGATCGAATAGCACCGATTTAGCAGAAAAGTGTGAACCGCGCTATCCAATGCGTCGCCGATTACCGACGTCGCGGAAATCCGCTATCAGCTCGCCGGAGTCCATGAAACCTTCCTCAAAACCTTCTTCAAGACTATCTTCAAGCACCCTGATTTGTCTGATAGTGATCGCTGTCGGCATCGCCTTCGACAAGGGAATCTGGCAGATCCCGCGGGAGTGGAACCCGTTCGCGCCACTGGTCGTGAGCGATCCCGTGACGCCGGTCACGCGTTGGAAGCTGAAAGCGCTATCCGGAGATCGAGAGGCGTGTCTTGCAGCGCTGGAGACGGCGCCGGATATCGATTATACCCCGCTGGGCGATTACACCGCGGCGGCCGGTTGCCCGCTCGAAAACGTGGTTCGGCTCTCGAGCACGCAGGTCGCGTTCAGTTCGAGCTTCGTGGCCAGTTGCCCGCTGGCGCTGGCCTGGACCATGTACGAACGACACGAACTGCAGCCGTTGGCTCGGCAGATCTTCGGCGAGGGTGTTTCCCGCGTGCAGCATTACGGCTCTTTCGCATGCCGCAATATCTACCATCGGGAGAACGCCAGACGCAGCGAGCATGCCACGGCGTCGGCACTCGATGTCGCGGCCTTCCGGCTCGAGGATGGGCGTCGGATCAGCGTACTCGAGGACTGGGGGGACGGGGGCGAACGTGGTCGGTTTCTCGAAGCGGCTCAGGCGGGTGCCTGTCACTATTTCGGTACCACTCTGGGGCCGAACTACAATGCCGCGCACGCCAATCACTTTCATCTCGGCATGCGCGGCGTTTCGTTCTGCCGCTAGGCTGAAACGAGGCAGGGAAGTCGCAGCGACGGCTCAGTCGTCGAGGTCGACATCGTCTTCGTCGGTTGCCGCGCCCGTGGCTGCACCGACACCGCCGCCGATCACGGCACCCTGAGTGACGTCACCTCCGGTCGCAGCCGCCGCGCCCGCACCGACGGCGGCACCGACGCCCGCGCCGCTGGCCGCGCGCTCGCCGGTCGAGGTTCCGCATGCGGAGAGGCCGAGGGTGAGCAGCAGGGTCAAAAACGTCATCCTTAACATAAGTTATCTCCTTTCAAGTGTGGTTACAGGCTAGAAACAAACCTGGCACGCTGCAACTCGGGAGCGGAAGTCATCGAATCCAGGCTTGTACATCGAAAGTCGACTGTTTCTTTAAATATGATGTATGACAATTTAGCGCTTGATCGTCGACTGCATCGCCTCTTCAGGTCGAGTCGGCACCCTCGATATCCTTTGACGTTCCCGGAGAACGCCGATGCCCTCGGACCCGACTGCAGTGCGGTTTTCACATGCCATGCTTCCCCTTGACCAGCCGATCCATGATGCCAGGGTCACGACCGCGCATCGGACATCGAGGAGGATGGAGCCATGAGCGCGATGGAGCCCCAGCCCCGTTTTCGAAATGCGGTGAATTCGAACCTCGGCATTTCCTGGTTCGAGCGCTGGTGGTTTCGCCGGCGGTTGCGACACATCCTCTGCCTGGCGGATTTCGAGCGTTTCGCGAGGCGGGTGCTGCCCAAGCCCATCTTCGGTTACGTGGCCGGTGCGGCGGAAACCAATGCCTCCTACGATGACAATTTTCGGGCCTTTCGCGAGATCGGGTTCGTGCATCGCTCGCTGGTCAATGTCAGCGGGCGGACGACCCGAACCTCGCTGATGGGGCGCGAACATGCCCTGCCGTTCGGCATCGCACCGATGGGCGTCAGCGCGTTGACCGCCTACCGTGGCGACATTCGCCTGGCCAGCGCTGCCCGGCGGGCCGGTATTCCCATGGTCATCAGCGCCTCCGGACTGATCGCGCTGGAGACGATTGCCGAGGTCAATCCCGATGTCTGGTACCAGGCTTACATGCCACCCGATCCGGCATCCATTCATGCCCTGGTGGCGCGTGTGGCTCGTGCCGGAATCCAGACGCTGGTGGTGACGGTCGACTCCGCCGTGGTGCCGAGCCGTGAAAACAACGTGCGCACCGGGTACAAGACGCCGATTCGCCCCGACCTTCGCCTGCTGTGGCAAGGCGCAACGCATCCCGAATGGGCGCTGTGTACCTTCCTGCGCACGATCCGTCGTCACGGCATGCCGCATTTCGAGCATGTCGGTGCGGAGCGCGGCGTTGCCCTCGTCGCCAAGAACGTCGAGCGGGACTTTTCCGGCCGGGAGCATCTCGATTGGGAGGACATCCGCCGCATTCGTGAGCAGTGGGGCGGCAAGCTGGTGCTGAAAGGCATCATGGCCGTGGAGGATGCGCGCAAGGCCGAGTCCCTGGGTGTCGATGGCATCATCGTTTCCAACCACGGCGGGCGGCAACTGGACGGTGATGTCTCGCCGCTGCGTGTGCTGCCCGATATCGCCGCGGCCGTGAGTCTCGACGTGATGGTCGACAGCGGCTTTCGGCGCGGCTCCGATGTGCTGAAAGCGCTGGCGCTGGGGGCGAAGTTCGTGTTCGTCGGCCGCCCGTTCAACTATGCCGCGGCGGTGGCGGGAGAAGCCGGGGTCGATCATGCCATTTCGCTTCTCGCGACCGAGGTGCACCGTAACCTGGGGATGCTGGGCATCAACTCGCTGGAAGAGATGACCGCCGACCGGCTCTATCCGCTCCCTCGGATATCCTGAGCCGTCAATGCGCCTGGGCGCTATGGGTCGTCACCGCGCCCGATCATGACAAAAGCCGCGAGGGCACTTAAGGTTATCGGTGAATCGTCGGCGTGCGCCGGAGCCGTTTGCGATGGCGCGCCCGTACGGGGATCAATACCTGTTTCACTATCGACGAGGAGTGGCCCATGCGTTTGACCATCAAGGGTATCGAGGAAGGCAAGCCGATTCCGGCGCAGTTCGCTTTCGCCGTGCCCGATCCCGAGCAGCACATGCGCCTGAGCGACAACCGCAACCCGGAAGTGCGCTGGCTGGACGCGCCGCAAGGCACGCAGAGCTTCGTGCTGCTAGTGACCGATCCCGATGTGCCGGGCGTGGCGGACGACGTCAATCAGGAAGGCAAGACACTCCCCGCGGACCTGCCGCGCGTCGATTTCTACCATTGGGTACTGGTGGATATTCCCGTCGAGGTCAACCTGATCGAGGAAGGCGAGATGGCCGACGGCGTGGTCCCCAAGGGCAAGACGCCTGGGCAGACCGCCAAGGGCATCAGCGGAATCAACGGCTACACCGGGTTTCTGGCCGGCGACCCGGACATGGCCGGCGTCTACGGCGGCTACGATGGGCCTTGCCCGCCCTGGAACGATGAAATCGTCCATCGCTATACCTTCAGCGTGTTCGCGCTGGATATTCCCACGCTGGGTCTGTCGGGAGAATTTACCGGCGAGCAGGTTCGCGAGGCGATGGCGGGTCACGTGCTGGCGGAATCCAGCATCACCGGAACCTATACCCTCAACCCGGACCTGCGCTGATCCTCATGACGGCGCCAGGCCATGAGGCGAAGCGGCGCCGCGCGATTCGCCTGCAACAGTGCGATGGTTGCCATGGAGAATGATTCTCGCGGTGTCCGTCGAACCGGCATCGGCATGATGGTGCTGTTCTGGATTCTGCTGCTGTTGCTGGCGGGTTGGTGGTTCCGTGGCGTGGAACAGCGGCGCAGCCAGCCCAATGCCGAGTTGGCCGGCGCCGTTTCCGTCGGGCAGGCCCCGGTCACGCTGGAGCGCAACGCCTACGGCCACTTCGTCGCGCCGGGCGAGATCGACGGCCAGAACGTGACCTTCTTGATCGATACCGGCGCTACCTACGTTTCCCTCTCTCGGTCGCTTGCCGAATCCCTCGGGCTCGAGCCGGGGCGCGAGGTCACGTTCACTACCGCCAATGGCCGCGTCGATGGCCATCTGACGACGCTCGACAGCGTCAGGCTGGGTGGCTTGCAGGTCCGCCGTGTGCCGGGATCGATCCATGCCGGTATCGATGACGACGTCGTGCTGCTGGGCATGAGCTTCCTGGGGCGCTTCGATATCCAGATACGCGGTGACCGGATGATCCTCGGCCCGCCTGACGGGTAAACGGATAAGTTGAACCATACTGGGTCAACGTGAGGCCTCGCCGGCAGGCGAGGCTGAACCGGAAGCGTGGCGATATCGACAGGCATCACCGTTCTGCACCAGTATCGACATAGGAAAGCGGCGCGGGATAATCGCCGTCCGGTTTCAGTTCGTCGGGAAACAATGGGCTGACCTGATAGCATCTCTTGCGTTGCGGCCGGTGATTGACAGTCAGGGAGAGAATCGATGGTGGCAGGGAATCTTCGGGTGGGTGTGTTGGCGCTGATGATGCTGGCGTTGGCAGGTTGCGAAAGTCTATCGACGGGATCGTTTCAGATGCCCGATATCTTCGATCGCTCCGGCAGCGATGAGGCCGTGGTGAAACGCCAGATTCCCTTCCCTGCCGAGGAGTATGCCCGGCTCGAAAAGCGCGGGACCTCGGCCGTCCAGGGGCGGTTGACCTATAGAACGTCGGATGGGCAGACGCTCGTGGGTTCCGATGAGACGGTTTCGGTGGCGCCAGCGACGCGCTATGCGGCCGAAGCCGCCGAGGTGGCGCTTTCGGGACGCAAGATCGAACCGGCCGACTCCCGTGCTCGTGAATATACGCACTACGCCAAGACTGACGACAATGGCTATTTCGTCGTCAGAGGCATACCTGCAGGCGTGTTCTACGTTGCCGGCAGCGTGCTGCTTCCCGGTGGCAAATCACGCAGTCCGATCATCATCAAGCAGATCGAACTCGGCAAGGGGCAGACGCGGGACGTGGACTTGAGCCGCTGAGTTCAGGATAGAGTCGGTGAGCGCCAGCAACGCCTGGCGCCTCGAGATGGCTTGCCAAAGCGCTACTGACACTGTCGTTTTTGTAAGCCAACCTTATCGGTCTCTTGTCTGAATTTATCCATTAACCGCGTAGTCCATTGCCGATACCGGGTTACAAAGGGAACAATTCGGGTATGATGCTGTTTAATCCGCTAGGCTCTCTTCAGGCATAGCTGATTATCTAAGACATTAGCGCAGTAACGGTGAATTATATCTGCCTGGCTCTTGAAGCCGCTTGATGCCGTTAGCTGCCAATAATAAATCAAGACCGTGGTATGCAGGGTTTCGAGGCCAACTCAAAGGGATGGATGACAGCTTGGACAGCACTGCACATCAAGATCGCGTATTGATTATCGAAGACGACGAACGTCTGGCGCATCTGACACGCGAATATCTGGAGGCCAACGGCTTCCAGGTCGAGCTCGAGCACGATGGTGCCAACGGGGTGGAACGCATCATCGAGGAGCAGCCGGACATGGTAATCCTCGATTTGATGCTGCCGGGTGAGGATGGATTGTCGATCTGCCGTCGGGCACGACCGCATTATGCCGGCCCCATTCTGATGTTGACGGCACGGACCGACGACATGGATCAGGTTCTGGGCCTGGAAATGGGTGCCGACGATTACGTTCCCAAGCCGGTTCAGCCACGAGTGCTGCTGGCGCGCATGCGCGCGCTGATGCGTCGCGCCGATACCCTGGTATCCTCGAGCGGGGCGACGCGCCTGACGTTCGACAATCTGGTCATCGACAGCGCCACTCGCGAGGCGTGGCTGGAAGAGGAGCGTATCGACCTCACCAGCGCGGAATTCGACCTGCTCTGGCTACTGGCCGACAGCGCAGGCCGGGTGTTGACGCGTGAAGAGATCTTCTCCCAATTGCGTGGAATCAAATACGACGGGCAGGATCGTTCCATCGATGTGCGCGTTTCGCGCATTCGCCCCAAGATCGGCGACGATCCCAACCACCCTCATCGCATCAAGACCGTACGGAGCAAAGGGTATCTGTTCGTGAGAGACAGTTGAGGGAGAGCGGCGATCGCGGTCGCCGTCTCCCCCTGCTACTTGCCCGACATTTCCCGCGAGATCCAACATGCGTCGTTCCTTTACCGACAGCACCTTCCTGCGATTCTACGTGTCGCTGCTGGCGGCGTTGGTCATTACCTTTGCGCTGGTCCTGTTCGGCTTCCTGGTCGTCGACAAGGTGCGTCAGGAGCACTACCGGGAAAATCTCGTCAGCGGCCCGCTGGCACTGCTTTCCGATCTCGTCTCCCGCCAGCCGTTGGCGCAGCGCGATGACTGGCTGGCGTCGATGGCGTCGACACTGGGCATGCCGTTGGGATTGTTCCAGCTCGATGACCTGTCGCTGAATTACTTCGAGCGGGCGCGCCTGCATGAAAACCGGCCGGTGATCGAATCCATCGATGATGGCTGGCGCTCGCTGTACCAGCTGCCTAACTCCAGTTGGGTGCTGGCGGCGCGGATCAACAGTCTCAACGAGATGCAGCTTCGTGGTATCACCGAAGTGCTGCGTAGCTGGTTGAGCGGCGAAGAGGAGGAGATTCAGGCTCGCCGGCTGGCGCGCGTCCAACAGCAGTTCCATATGCCGGTTGGTCTCTATACTTCGCCGCCGACGGATGTCGATCCTATCCAGGCGACGCGTCTCGACGCCGGCGAAGTGGTGGTGCGTCTCGAAACGGGGCTGAGTGCGCTCTACATTCACGCCCGGGTCGGGCCGGATCGCTGGTTGCGAATCGGCCCGCTGCCCAGTTTCGAGTCGATGCCGCTGTCGCTGGCGCTGGCTTTGCTGATCATGGTGCTGACGACACTGGCCGGCGCCATCTATCTCATCGTGTGGGGCGTCGAAGGCCGGGTGGGGCGGCTCGAACGGGCCGCGACGCGCATTGCGGCAGGTCATCTCAACTCGAGAGTGCGGGTCGACAGCAACGACTTCATCGGCCGTCTGGGCATGGCGCTCAACGGCATGGCGGCACAGGTCCAGACGCTGCTGCGCAGCCAGCAGGAGATGATTCGGGCCGTCTCCCACGAGCTGCGTACGCCGGTGGCACGCATTCGCTTTGCGGTACAGATGCTGGAAGATCTCAGCAAGGATGAGGTTGCGCAGCGCCAACTGGCGGGGATCGATGAGGATATCGCCGAACTCGACCGGCTGATCGATGAAATCCTCACCTACGCCAAGCTCGACAGCGAGAATGCCCAGGGCGTGACGCTGCAGACGGAAAGCCTGGAGTGTCGCGCGCTCGCCTGGCGAGTACTGGAGACGTTGAGCCCGCTGCATCCGCACCTCGAACTGCGCGTTGCCGATGGCGAAGAGCTCGAGGTGGAGGCGGAGCCACGCTATCTGCAGCGTGCGGTCCAGAACCTGGTCGCCAATGCCTGCCGGCATGCGGAGCGTCAGGTCGTGGTGAAAGTGCATCGCGAACCCCGAGCCGTGCGCATCGATGTCGAAGACGATGGCCCCGGGGTGCCGGAAGAGAAGCGCATCGCCATCTTCAAGCCATTCGCCCGGCTGGACGACAGTCGCACCCGGCGCTCGGGCGGCTACGGCCTGGGGCTCTCCATCGTCCAGAAGATCATGGCCTGGCACGGCGGCAATGTCGTGGTCGATCGCAGCGAAAGCCTGGGCGGCGCTCGCTTCAGTCTGCTGCTGCCGCTACACGGCCGGGAGGCGATTCGGCCGCTGACATTCGACGAAGAGACGGTCTGACGACCCTTCGCGGTTGCCCCATTCGCGGCTTCGGTAAGCGCCCGATCGTCAGGCGTCGTCCGGCGTGCCGGCTGGCTTGACGCCACTGAGCACCGCAAACGAAGTGTCTCTTGCGGTGCGGATGAAGTCCTCCATCCACGGCAGTTCCAGATTGTCCTCCCGCACTGCCGCGTAGAGCGTGCTCCACACCCCGTCCTTGCCCAGCGGCAGCGCCTTGACGTAATCCCGCTCCAGATACTCCGTCAGCGCCCAGTTGGGCAGGGCGCACACTCCGCGGCCACTCGCCACCAGCTGCATCATCATCACCGTGAGTTCGGCGCTGCGGATCTCCTGCGGGCGTACGCCGGCAGGATCGAGAAACTGGGTGAAGACATCCAGACGGGAGTGATCCACCGGATAGACGATGAGCGTTTCCGTGGCGAGATCCGAAGGCTCGACCCAGCTTCGGGTCGCCAGCGCATGCTGCTTGGCAACGGCAAGCAGGCCTTCGTAGCGGAACAGCGGCGCATAGTGTACGCCCGGCAACGGCTCCGGGTTGTCCGTGATGACCAGATCGAGCGCCTCGCGCGTCAGCCCCGGCAGCAGATCGAAGTTCTGGCCGCTGGGAATATCGACTTCCACCTCCGGCCAGTGGTCGCGGAAATGGTCGATCGTCGGCATCAGCCACTGGAAGCAGCTGTGGCACTCGATCGCCATGTGCAGGCGACCCTGTTCGTGGCCGGCCAGCCGTGCCAGATCGCGTTCCGCCAGACGCAGCTGGGGCAGCACCTGTTCGGCCAGGGTCAGCAGCCGTTCCCCGGCGCGGGTGAACGACACCGGACGCGTCTTGCGGGCAAACAACGGCATGCCGAGCCGCGACTCGAGATCCTTGATCTGGTGCGATAGCGCCGACTGGGTCAGGTGAACGCGCTCCGCCGCTTCGACCAGCGAGCCGGTGTCACGCAGAGCGATCAACGTGCGGAGATGGCGAAGTTCGAGCATGTGATGAACTGTGCTCACGTTGAGGATTAGATAAACGCGTTTGATTCAAGGTGCGTTGCCGGAGAGACTGCCCGCCAAGCCATGATCTTCTCCATTCTAACCGTTAACTCCGAGAGACCCCACAAATGACCACCCTGGTGCACACTCTGGGCTATCCGCGCATCGGCGCGCATCGCGAATTGAAGAAAGCCGTCGAAGCCTACTGGAAGGGCGAGCTGGACCGAGACGGACTCGAAAAGGAAGGCGCGCGACTGCGCAAGGCGCACTGGCAGGACCAGATTGACGCCGGCCTGGATGTCGTCACCGTCGGTGACTTCGCTTTCTACGATCAGGTGCTCAACGTTTCCGTGCTGGTGGGGGCGGTGCCGCCACGCTTCGGCAGTGTCGAAGGGGAGGTCGATCTCGACACCAGTTTCCGCATGGCACGGGGCCGCGCTCCCTCCGGCGAGCCGGCGCCGGCCTGCGAGATGACCAAGTATTTCGACACCAATTATCACTATCTGGTGCCGGAGTTGTACGAAGGACAGACGTTCCGGATTGCCAGTAAGCGGCTGTTCGAGGAAGTGGCCGAAGCCAAGGCGCAAGGGCATCCGGTCAAGGTGGCGCTGACCGGCCCCGTCACCTGGTTGTGGCTGGCCAAGTCCAAGAGCGAAGGGCTCGAACGCCTTTCGTTGCTCGACGATCTGGTCGCGACCTATGGCCAAATCCTAAGCCGGCTCGCCGACGCCGGCGTCGAATGGGTGCAGCTGGACGAGCCGGCGCTGGTCCAGGATCTGCCGGGCGAGTGGCAGCGCGCGTTCGAATCCGCCTACAATCAGCTGCAATCGGCCCCGGTCAAGCTGCTGGTGGCAAGTTACTTCGGCGGCCTCGGTGACAACCTGGGGTTGGCGGCATCGCTGCCGGTCGAGGGGCTGCACGTGGATCTGGTGCGGGCACCGCAGCAGCTCAGGGCCGTGCTCGATCGCCTGTCGCCCTACAAGGTGCTTTCCGTCGGAGCCATCGACGGCCGCAACATCTGGCGCGCCGACCTCGAACGTCTCGCCAGTGAACTCAAGGATGCCAAATCTCGCCTAGGCGATCGGCTGTGGCTGGCCCCGAGCTGTTCGCTGCTCCACGTGCCGGTGGATCTGGACAACGAAACCAAGCTCGATCCGGAGCTGAAGAGCTGGCTGGCGTTCGCGCGTCAGAAGCTGGATGAAGTTGTGACGCTTGCCCATGTGCTCGACGGCGCGGAAACGGCGGCGGATCGCCAGCGCGTCGAGGATGCCAGTCGAGCCCTGGCGGCGCGGCGCGAGTCACAGCGCATTCACAAGCCGCAGGTCGCCGAGCGCCTCTCGAAGGTCGGCGATGCCGACACGCGTCGCGGCAGCGTCTATACGGTTCGGGGCGCGGCACAGCGTGAGCGACTGAATCTGCCGCTGTTCCCGACGACCACGATCGGCTCCTTCCCGCAGACGCAGGAAATCCGTGCGGCCCGCCGCGACTTCAAGCGGGGCGAGCTCGACGCGGCGGATTACGAAGCCCGCATGCGCGAAGAGATCGCGCTGGTGGTCGAACGCCAGCAACAGCTGGGACTCGATGTGCCGGTGCATGGCGAGGCCGAGCGTAACGACATGGTCGAGTATTTCGGCGAGCAGCTCGACGGTTTTGCCTTCACCCAGAACGGGTGGGTACAGAGCTACGGCTCCCGCTGCGTCAAGCCGCCGGTGATCTTCGGTGACGTGATGCGGCCTGAAGCGATGACGGTGCGCTGGAGCGAGTACGCCCAGTCGCTGACCGACAAGCCCATGAAAGGCATGCTCACCGGGCCGGTGACGATCCTGCAGTGGTCCTTCGTTCGTGACGATCAGCCCCGCGCCACCACCTGCCGCCAGATCGCCCTGGCGCTGCGTGACGAGGTCGCCGACCTGGAACGTGCCGGCATCGCGATCATTCAGATCGACGAACCGGCGCTGCGGGAAGGGCTGCCGTTGCGGCAGGCCGAATGGCAAGCGTATCTCGACTGGGCGGTGGAGTGCTTCCAACTGAGCGCTGCCGTGGTTGCCGACGAGACGCAGATCCATACCCACATGTGCTATGCGGAGTTCAACGACATCATCGGCGCCATCGCCGCCATGGATGCCGATGTCATCACCATCGAGACCTCGCGTTCCGACATGGAGCTGCTGGACGCCTTCCAGCACTTCGGTGATTCCAGCAAAATCGGGCCCAACGAGATCGGGCCAGGCGTCTACGATATCCACTCGCCGAACATTCCCGAGTGCGCGTGGATGGTCGACCTGATGGTCAAGGCCGCGGAAAAGATCCCGGCCGAGCGGCTCTGGGTCAACCCGGACTGCGGTCTCAAGACGCGGGGCTGGGCCGAAGTGGAGCCGGCACTGGCCAACATGGTCGAGGCGGCTCGCGAGTTGCGCAAGCGCTATGCGTGAAGCGATTTTCCAACGATGAACGGACTGTGTTCGGGTCCGCCGCCGGGTTCGGTCCGCCGGAGAGGTTGATCCGCCGGTGAGTTGGGTCCGCCGATGGCACTGACATGTTAGGCTGAGCGTTGCGCCGCGAGACGATCTCGCGGCGCTTTTTTGTGACCTGCCATCCTTGGCGGTCACCCTCCGGGCCGTCGCTGCGCGACGTCAAAAATCGCTCCCGGCGATTTTTTGTGACGGCTATCCGAGGGTGTTTACAAAACAGGCGAACGAAGACAAGGCAAGGCGAAATTGGACGAGAAAGCGGAGTTTACAGGGCGTAAATGAGTATTTTGAGGTCAATTTCAACGCCGCATTGTCGAGTGCAGCCCTTTGGTAAACACTCTCTTCGTGTCCAGACATCTCTCGGGAATCGTGCTCATGTCCAAAGCGCTTCAGGCTGGCAAAGACCGCCGCGCCCTCTATCGTCATCGTTCATCGGTTCGCTGGCTGACGCTGTCGGCCGGCATGCTCATGCTCGCGGGCTGTGCCAGCGGCGGGCATCAAAACGTGTCTTCCACCGCGCCGCCGTCAGGGCTGGATACGCTCAAGTCACCGCTGATGCCAAGCGCCTTCTTTGCCGATGGAGGGGAAACCTTTACCGCCTGGCGCTGCACGCCGTCGCAGGATCTGGTGACGACCACGCCCGACGATCGGCGGCTGCGATTGTGGACGGCGCTGGGGGAAACCGAGCTGCCCAGTGCCGTGGTCGGCACCGGCTCGCGCTACCAGCTCGGCGGCCTATCATTCTGGCGCCAGGGGCGCGATGCCCGCGTCGAGAGCGACAACGGGCGGCTGGTCTGTACCCTGGCCAGTGAGCGCAAGACGACCACGCGGCAGGAACATCCCGAGAGCATTTTCTACGCCAGCGGCAACGAACCCGGCTGGAATCTGTCCCTCGATCGCAACAGCCATTCGCTGACGCTGGTGTCCGACTACGGCCAGGCCAAGGATACCTTCGACTATCGGGTCGCCTCGGTGCAGAACGGCAGCGAGGCGCGCATGGTGCTGGTCAGCGACAGCGGCCGATACCCCATGGAACTGGATCTGCGGGCCGGCGCCTGCTTCGACGACATGAGTGGCAAACCGTGGCCGGTCAAGGTGACGCTGCGCTACGGCGACCGGGAGTTTCACGGTTGCGGGCAGGGCGTCGAAGCCAGCCATTGAAGGGCAAGGGCGGCGGGGCCGTCATGACCTGGGATCGGGACGAGTCGATGCGTTCGAACGTTTCATGCCATATTTCGCGGTTTTCATTTCAAAAACCACAATGAATAATGCTTCCCATGTAGCCGCCAGATAGCGGCATCCCGTTGAAGTGCAATCCCCATTGGAGGCAGATTCATGGCGCAGCGCATTCTTCTCATCACCAGTTCCCTGTTCGGCGAAGGCGGCCAGTCCAGCGTGCTGGCAGCATCCTTCAAGTCGGCCCTGGAAGGTCGTGATGTCGAGCTCGTCGAGCGCAACGTGGTCGAGCAGGCATTGCCGCACCTGACCGGTGCCGAAATGACGAGCTGGATGACCGAGTCCGGCGAACGCAGCGCCGATCAGCAGGCGCTGGCGCGGATCTCCGACGACCTGCTGGCGGAAGTGGAAGCCAGCGACGTGCTGGTGCTGGCCGTGCCGCTCTACAACCTGGGAATCCCCAGCCAGCTCAAGTCCTGGTTCGATCGCATCCTGCGTGCCGGCAAGACCTTCCAGTACACCGCCAACGGGCCGGTGGGGCTGCTCGAGGGCAAGTCCGGTCTGATCCTGGCGGCCCGCGGCGGCATGTACGCCGGCACCGAGATGGACTCCCAGACTCCGCATCTCAAGCACATGCTTCGCCTGATGGGTATTGAGGACGTGCACACGATCTACGCGGAAGGCTTGAATATGGGCGAGGATCGCAAGCAGCAGTCGCTCAAAGAGGCTCAGCAGGCGATCGGTCAGTACGTGGCAACGCGTTTCTGAACACCTGATGGTCCGGTCGCCATGACGTCGAAGGCCCGATATCGATGATGTCGGGCCTTTTTGTCTGCCTTCCGGAGCGTTCGCCGATGGCGAGATAGGCGGTAGGCCGGTCCACGATTCACCGAACGTCGGTCGTGGTCTACCATAGAATGGTTCAACGTTTTGACGAATCAGGAAGATGTCATGGAATATTTGCACACGATGGTTCGCGTCGCCGATCTCGACGCCTCGCTGCACTTCTACTGCGATCTGCTGGGACTGCAGGAAGTCTCGCGAAAGGAGAGCGAGAAAGGGCGCTTCACGCTGGTGTTTCTGGCAACGCCCAACGATACGCCGCGCGCCAAGGCCGAGCAGTCGCCGATGGTCGAACTGACCTACAACTGGGACCCGGAAGAGTACACAGGGGGGCGCAACTTCGGCCATCTGGCCTATCGGGTCGACGATATCTACGCGCTGTGCGAGAAGTTGCAGGCGGGTGGCGTCACCATCAATCGTCCGCCGCGAGACGGCCACATGGCCTTCGTGCGTTCGCCGGACGGCATCTCCATCGAACTGCTGCAGAAAGGCGACGCCCTGGCGCCGCAGGAGCCGTGGGCCTCGATGGAAAACACGGGTAGCTGGTAATTGCCGTGAGTCGCTCGAGTCGTCTTTTCTGCGGCTGGCTGCTGCTGGTGGCAATCGCTGCCAGCAGCGGCATTCTGGCGCCGCCCGGCGAGTGGTACGCCGCGCTTGCCAAACCGCCACTGACGCCGCCTGACTGGCTGTTCCCTGTCGCCTGGACGCTGCTGTATCTGATGATGGCCGTGGCGGCCTGGAAGGTGACGCTGGTTGCGCCGCGCGGCGCACGCGGAAAGGCGCTGTTGCCTTTCGTGCTGCAACTGATCGCCAACGGCCTCTGGTCGTGGCTGTTCTTCGCAGCCCACTGGATGCTGGTCGGCCTGCTCGATCTGCTTCTGCTGTGGGGGTTGATCGTCTGGACGATCGTGACCTTCTCGCGCTATTCACGCCTCGCTGCCGGCTTGCTGTTGCCTTATCTGGTGTGGGCTGGTTTTGCGGCTTATCTGAACGCCGGAGTGCTGGTACTCAACGCGCCATGGAACTAAAGGCCGGCAGCTCGATGGTCGGTCTATTCAGGGCCAGTATTTATTGATGGCCAAGATCTGTTGATGGCCAAGATCTGTCGATGATCAGAACTATCGGCTAAGAGCTATTGGTTAAGGACTCTTGGCCAAGGACTATTGATGGCTAAGGATTATTGATGGCTAAGGACAGCGCATGAATCATCAAGCTCAACCCCTGCCGGCCGAGATCGACAAGGCCATGCGCCGGGAAGCCGCCGAACTCGATCGGCTGGATGGCGATGTCTATCGCCAGTTCGATCGCGATCCATTGGCACCGATCGTCGGCCTCGGGCCCAAAAACGCCAAGCTCGCCGTGTTCGGGCGGGATCCCGGCAAGAAGGAAGTCGAAGTGGGGTTGCCGTTCGTCGGTGCTGGCGGGCAAAAGGTGCGGGAGGCACTCTATCGTCACCGCCACGGACAACCGCTCCCGGACTTCGAGGCGTCATTGACGGTGGGGGACGACCTGTTCTGGATCAATACCGTTCCCTACAAGCCGGTGGGCAACAAGGCCTGGTCCATGGCCGTAAAGCGCCGCTTCCAGCCGTTGGTGGCGGCCCTGCTGACTCGACAATGGGACGGTGACCGGGTGATCACGCTGGGGCGAGAGGCGTTTCTCTGGTTCGGTATCGGGCAGTCCCGGGAGGTCCGGGATGCGCTGGAGGCCTTCTGGTCGCGAGAAGACCGCTTCTCGGCGACGCATGTCACCCAGCTGACGCTGGACGATGGGGAGACCAAGCGCTTCGTTCTCGCGCCGTTGCCTCATCCTTCGCCGCTCAACCAGCGCTGGTTCAAGCGCTTCCCCGAGCTGCTGGCTCAGCGGCTGGCGGACTTGAAGATCGAATGAGGTTGCCGGCGCGACTCGTCAGTCGGGTCTGGCTGCCATGCGCCCGCTTCCCAGGAACATGATCGCCAGTGCTCCGAACAGGAACATGCCCTGCAGTTCCAGCGTCCAGCCGCCCTGGTGATTGAGTGTCCACAGCTGGGAGGTATGGACGAGGATCAGCGCCACGACCATGTTGACTGCCATCAACAGGCCGCCAATCCGTGCCTGCCAACCGACGATGGCCATCAGCGGTGCGACGATCTCGCCAATCAGCACGCCATAGGCGACGAACGACGGCAGGCCCATCCCCGACAATTGCTGGGCGATACCGTTGAGACTCGTCGGGTCCATCAGCTTGCTGATGCCGTGAAGCAGGATCAGAGCACCGACACACAGTCGTAGCAACAGCTTGCCCAGATCGTCGTTGTGCAGAAAACGCATAGGAAATTTCCGTATTAGCCAAAGTCCAGTGCCGTGTCGGCGCGTCTAGGCTACCAGAACTCGTCCTGATTCACGGCTATAGGAAATTGTTAGCGAATTGTAAGACCTGGACTACAATGTCAAGCGCAGTTTAGACAATGTTAATTTTTGTCAAAAGCAGTGATACTCGGCCACTCTCTTCCCGGTACTGTGTCAGCCCGCAGCTTGGGTGATTGGCGTTTCGACCAAGCCAGGCCTACGAAGAGCTCCTGCAAAAAACGGGTCATACCCAAGCACAATAATGAGTCGCCAATGCGCAGCTTGTTTCTCTCTATCCGGCAGAAAGGTACCGAGTTCTGGCGGAAATGTACCGAGGCGCCCGATTCTCTCCCGGCAGAGCGTCGGCGCAGCTTCGAGATCATGGCTGAAATCTATCTGCTGGCGTTCTGCCTGCAACTGGCGGTAGCGCCTGTGTTGTATCTCGTCGATCGTCCGCTGCTGGGTGAGCTCAATCTGCTCTGCTTGGCGAGTTATGCGTTGGCCCTGGTGTTGCATCGCCGGCTCTTCGTGGCCACGGCGTTGACGATCAAGCTATCTACCTTCCTGGTCTTCGTCATCATCGGGATTGCCATCACCGCTGACTCATCCAGCTTGATCTACTATCTGTTGTTCGCCGAAGTCGAGTTGATGCTTGCCGATCTCAGAAGACGCACCAAGATCTTGGCTACCGGCTGTCTGATCACGCTATCTTTTGGCGTACTTCATCTACCGCCACTGCATGACACGGCCAGATCGTTGTCGGCGGTCGATATGCTGCTTTCCGATTTGGGGCTGGGGCTAGTCTTCGTCATGTTGTGCGTGGTGATTCTGCGCATGTTGACGATCACCGACCGCCACGAATATCGCTACCGGCGCGATGCCATGCATGATTCCCTGACCCGCGTACTCAACCGACGGGCGATCTTCGAGCGGGCCTCGTTCTACTGGAGAACCCAACGTGATTTCGTCGTCGTGCTGGTGGACGCCGATCACTTCAAGGATATCAACGACAACCATGGACATACCGCAGGTGACGCCGTGCTCCGTCATCTGGCTCGTCTGCTGCGGCAGTCGCTGCGAGACGAAGATAGCGTTGGCCGAGTCGGGGGTGAAGAGTTCCTGCTGCTGTTGCCCGATACGAGCAAGCACGATGCTATCGCGGCAGCTATGCGGACCCGCAAACGGCTGGCGCTCCAACCTTGTCGGTTCGATGGTATCGAGCTGCCGGTGACACTCTCGATGGGCATCGCGACGTCGGACGAGGGGCTACATTTACGAGATCTGATCGAATTGGCCGATCGCCGGCTCTACGCCGCCAAGGACGCGGGACGCGACCGGATGGTGACCGAGGGGTTCGCGGACAAGACGGCATCGGACAATGCGGAGCGTCTGGTTCAAGGGGTCGAGCGCGCACTGGAAACCAGCGAGGCTTGAGCGAAAGCGGCCGCGATCGGAAATCGAATGCGTGTGGGGATTTGGCAGGGACTTGGCGGGGCTAGCTGGGTGTGCCAGCGGCAAGCGCAGTAGCCACGCTGCCGGGCAAGTCACGCTGACTGGGCAAGCCAAGTGATGGCTGGCGGCTTGCGCCCAGGTTCATCCCTGGGCGCAGCGCCGTCCTGGATGGACAGCCATCGAACGTGGCGTGCTAACTTACAAATCCATGATCTTGGTTCGCTGCTCGACCAGTACCTGACGCGCCGCCAGATATTCCTTGAGCTTGCCGCGTTCCTTCTCGACGACCGCTTCCGGCGCCTTGGCGGTGAAGCTTTCGTTGCCGAGCTTCTTCTCGATGCCAATGATCAACTTGTCCTGCTTGTCGATCTCCTTGGCCAGACGCTGCAGTTCGGCGTCCTTGTCGATCAGATCGGCCATCGGCACCAGCACTTCCATGTCGCCGACCAGCTGGGTCGCCGACAGCGGTGCCTGTGCCGGATCGTCGAGCCAACTGACGCTTTGCAGTTTGGCCAGCTTGGAGAGGAACAGGCGGTTGGCCTCGAGGCGGTCGCGATCGCCGGCTTCGCCCTTGGTCAGCAGCGCATCCAGCGGCTTGCCGGGCGCGATGTTCATCTCGGCGCGGATGTTGCGCACCGCAACGATCACGCCCTTGAGCCATTCGATGTCGCGAATCGACTGCTCGTCGATGCGCGATGCATCGGCTTCCGGCCAGGGCTGGTTCATCAGGCTTGCGCTGCCGGCATCCGCCGTTTGCGCAAGCGTGCCGGCCAGCGGCGCGACGCGCTGCCAGATCTCCTCGCTGATGAACGGCATCATCGGATGCGCCAGGCGCAGGATCACCTCCAGCACGCGGACCAGCGTGCGCCGAGTGCCGCGCTTTCTTTTTTCCAGCTCGGCCGCTCCCGACATCCTGTCTCCCGCGGCATTAGTACCTCCCTGTACGTCATCCTCCCACAGCACCGGCTTAGAGAGCTCCAGGTACCAGTCGCAGTACTCGTTCCAGACGAAGTCGTAGAGCGCCTGGGAAGCGTGATCGAAGCGGTACTCTTCCAGCGCTCTGGTGACCTGGGCTTCGGTCTGCTGCAGACGCGAGATGATCCAGCGATCGGCCAGCGACAGCTCGACGCTCTCGTCACCGAGTCCGACATCTTCGCCCTCGGCGTTCATCAGCACGTAGCGCGAGGCATTCCACAGCTTGTTGCAGAAGTTGCGGTAACCGTCGAGGCGGCCCATGTCGAACTTGATGTCGCGCCCGGTAGTCGCCAGCGACAGGAAGGTGTAGCGCAGCGCGTCGGTGCCGTGGGCCTCGATCCCTTCCGGGAACTCGCTGCGGGTCGCTTTCTCGATCGCGCGCGCCTTCTGCGGCTGCATCATGTTGCCGGTACGCTTGGTCACCAGCGTTTCCAGGTCGATGCCGTCGATCAGGTCGATCGGGTCGAGCACGTTGCCCTTGGACTTCGACATCTTCTGGCCCTGCGCGTCTCGGACCAGACCGTGGACGTAGACGGTCTTGAACGGCACTTCGCCGGTGAAGTGGCCGGTCAGCATGATCATGCGCGCGACCCAGAAGAAGATGATGTCGAAACCGGTGACCAGCACGCTGGTGGGGTGGAAGGTCTCGAGTTCCGGTGTCTTTTCCGGCCAGCCGAGGGTGCCGAAGGTCCACAGTCCGGAACTGAACCAGGTATCGAGCACGTCGTCGTCCTGGGTCAGCGTCACATCGGCGGCAACGCCGTATTTCTCGCGCGCTTCCTGCTCGGTGCGGGCCACGAACACGTTGCCGTCGGTGTCGTACCAGGCCGGAATGCGATGCCCCCACCACAGCTGGCGGGAGATACACCAGTCCTGCAGGTCGCGCATCCAGGCGAAATACATGTTCTCGTAGTTCTTGGGCACGAACTCGATATCACCGTTCTCGACCGCCTCGATGGCCGGCTTGGCCAGCTTTTCGACGGCGACGAACCACTGGTCGGTCAACAGCGGCTCGATGACGTCACCGGAGCGATCGCCATAGGGCAGGGTGTTGGTGACCGTCTCAATCTGCTCGAGCAGGCCGGCGGCTTCCATGTCGGCGACGATGCGCTCCCGCGCGACATAGCGATCCAGGCCGGCGTAGGCGGCAGGCAGAGTGTCGTCGATATCCGGCAGCGGCCGCCCCTGCAGATCGAACGCTTCGGCGCGTTCGAGAATGGTCGCGTCTTTCGAGAAGACGTTGATCAGCGCATGATCGTGGCGCTTGCCGACCTCGTAGTCGTTGAAGTCGTGAGCCGGGGTGATCTTGACGCAGCCCGAGCCCTTTTCCATGTCGGCGTGTTCGTCGGCGATGATCGGAATCCGCCGGCCGACCAGCGGCAACTCGATGAATTTGCCGATCAGCGAGGTGTAGCGCGGGTCTTCCGGATTGACCGCCACGCCGGTATCGCCCAGCAGTGTCTCCGGGCGGGTGGTGGCGACGACCAGGTAATCCTTGCCGTCGGCGGTCCTGGCGCCATCGGCCAGCGGATAGCGGAAGTGCCAGAACTGGCCCTGCTGCTCGCGGTTTTCCACCTCGAGATCGGAGATCGCGGTGTGCAGCGTCGGGTCCCAGTTGACCAGGCGCTTGCCGCGATAGATCAGCCCTTCGTCATGCAGGCGAACGAAGACTTCCTGCACCGCCTTGTAGAAGCCGTCGTCCATGGTGAAGCGCTCGCGGCTCCAGTCGACGCTGGCCCCCATGCGGCGCAGCTGGCGGGTAATGTGCCCGCCGGACTCTTCCTTCCACTCCCAGATCTTGTCGATGAACGCCTCGCGACCCAGATCGTGGCGCGTCTGGCCGGTTTCCGCAGCCAGCTTGCGCTCCACCAGCATCTGCGTGGCGATGCCGGCATGATCGGTGCCGACCTGCCACAGCGTGTTGTTGCCGCGCATGCGCTTCCAGCGCACCAGCGTGTCCATGATCGTGTCCTGGAACGCGTGACCCATGTGCAGGCTGCCGGTCACGTTGGGCGGCGGAATCATGATCGAGAAGGGTTCGCCTTCTCCGCTCGGCGCGAAGCGGTTGTCGGCTTCCCAGCTTTCATACCAGCGGGTTTCGATCTGATCGGGTTGGTAGGTCTTGTCCATGGCAGCTATCGGGCTCGGCAATGAGTGGCGACGACACGCGGCGCACCCGGCTCGCACTTGCGGGAAAGCGGGATACGGCGTAGCGAAAATGGCGGGGATTATACCCTTTGGCGGCAGGCGGCGTCATGGCGGGAGGCCGCCGGACTCTATTTAACGGCACCGTTGCGAAAAGTTGGCGAGCGCAGCCACTTTTGCCAGGAAACGCTGAATAAATCGACGAGCGGCGTAAAGCGCAAGGCGTACGGAGCACAGGAACCGGAGCCTATGGGGTATAGGTGAGGATTCCGGTCGGACCGGCGCCCCGGCATCGCACAACGAAGCGATTTGCCGGGGACGCCGAGTTCGCGCAGACATTTATGCAGTGTTTCCCTAGAGCTTGTGCGCCTCGACGCGATAACCTCGATCCTTGTAGGTCTTCCAGCAGGCGCGCTTGGTACGCAGCACGTCCTGATGCTGGTTGATGATCTCGGCGACCCGCTCCACCCGCGAGAACCACTCGGGAATCTCGTCGTGCAGATTCAACATGGCCTGCACACCCGGTTCCGGCACGGTTTCCCAGCCGATCGTCACCGGCGGTGGCGGCTCCATCGCATCGCCCGCCACCCGGTGCGGGACGTAGCTCTCTTCGCGGAAGGTCCACAGCAGCTCGTCCAGCTCGCGGGCCATGGCCTCATCCTGCGTATGGATGTGCAACTGATACCCCTTGCGGTAGATCGTCTCTGCCAGCCGGCAGGCGAAGTCGAGCCGGGCTTCCAGCGTGGTATCGGGCAGAATGTAGAAATCGACCTTGGTCATAAATCCCTTCGGGGAGCGGTAAGCGGTAAGAGCGGCGCTTCGCGCCTGGACGCGGTAGGAAAATCTAATCCCGGCTACGGGCTACGGGCTACGGGCTACGAGCTATGGGCTACGAGCTATGGGCTACGGGCTACGACGCTGCGAGAAAAAGTCGCAGGATATCGAATTCTGTCCTTGGCGGCTCGTCTACGGGCTCGAGTCGGCGCCGAGCGAGATGAGTGGCTAGGCGCACGGCGCGCAAGGAACGAGACATAACACGGGGTTAGGCGAGGCCCGCGCGCGTCGTGCAACAACGCCAATCGCTCGCGCAGGCCCGACCTCTCCTAGACGCCGCCGTCGATGTCGACGAGTGCTCCTGTTGTGAATCCTGCCTCGGCCAGCCACAGAATGCCGTTGGCGATCTCTTCCGGCTCGCCGATGCGGCCCATGGGGATCACCGAGCCGGCCACCTCTGGCTTGTCCGGGTTGCCGCCGCTGGCGTGGATGGTGGTGCGGATGACGCCGGGGCGGACGGTGTTGACGCGAATGCCTTCGCCGGCAACTTCCTTCGAGAGCCCTTCGGTCATTACGTCGATGGCGCCCTTGGAGGCGGCATAGTCGATGTATTCCCCCGCGCCACCGAGATGCGAAGCGGCCGAACCGACATTGACGATGACGCCGCCCTTGCCGCCGTGCTTGGTCGACATGCGCTTGATCGCTTCCCGGGCGCAGATGAACGGGCCGACGACGTTGATCTTCATCATCCGGTCGACGCGCTCGAAGCTCATTTCGTCGACGCGGCTGATCTGGTCGACCACACCGGCATTGTTGACCAGGACTTCGACCCGGCCCAGCTCGCGGTCGACGGTCTCGAACATGGCGACGATGGCGGCTTCGTCGACGACATCGGCCTGGACCGCGATCGCGCGGCCGCCGTCGGCTTCGATCTCGGCCACGACCTTGTCCGCGGACGCCTTGTCGCTGCGGTAGTTCACGGCGACGGCGTAGCCTTTCTGGGCGGCCATGAGGGCGGTGGCGGCGCCAATGCCGCGTCCGGCACCGGTAATGATCATCACGGGTTTCATCACATCATCCTTTCGTGAGTGGGTCGCGAGAATCGCAAGACGAAGCGACCGCCGGTGGGCGGTCGTTCCGGGCTCGGGATGCGATCCCGAGCTCAGCGTCTTGCACGGTTTCAGCGTAGGACGGAACCAGGGCCAGCGCACCAGAGCCTGTCGTATCTAGGCTCTGTCGTATCATGGCCCTGTCGTATCAGAGACCCCGCACTTCAGACCCTGAGGGCATCAGGGTAGTCGCATCAGGCCAGTCGCATCAGCCAGCCGCGAGTGTCTTCGCTGCGACCGTACTGGATGTCGAGCAGGCGCTTGCGCAGCTTGGCGCTGATCGCTTCGCCTTCGATCTCCGGTGTGACGATACGGTCGTTCTCGGTCACCAGCTGGCCGATCTGGGTGATGACGGCGGCGGTGCCGCAGGCGAACACCTCGACGATCTCGCCACTGGCCACGCCGTCACGCCATTCGTCGATGCTGATCGGCCGCTCTTCCGGCGTCAGGCCGGCGTCGCAAGCCAGTTCCAGGATCGAGTCGCGAGTGACGCCTTCCAGGATGGTGCCGGTCAGCGCCGGCGTCACCAGGCGGCCATCGCGGTAGACGAAGAACAGGTTCATGCCGCCCAGCTCTTCGATCCACTTGTTCTCCGCCGCGTCGAGGAACGCGACCTGATCGCAGCCGTGGCTTTCGGCCTCGGCCTGGGCCAGCAACGATGCCGCATAGTTGCCACCGCACTTGGCGGCGCCGGTGCCGCCCGGTGCGGCGCGATTGTAATGCTGGGAGAGCCAGATCGAGACCGGCTTGCCGCCGCCCTTGAAGTAGGAAGCGGCCGGCGAGGCGATCAAGTAGTAATCGACCTCGGCCGCCGGCTTGACGCCCAGCGACTTGCCGTTGCCGATCATGAACGGGCGCAGGTACAGGCTGCACTCTTCGGTATCGTTCTTCGGCGTCGGTACCCAGGCGGCGTCCTGCGCCACCAGTGTCTTGAGCGAGCCGAGGAAGGTCTCGTCATCGAGCTCCGGCAGGGCCAGGCGACGAGCGGAGGCGCGAAAGCGCGCCGCGTTCTTCTCGGGACGGAAGGTCCAGACCGACCCGTCGGCATGGCGATACGCCTTGATGCCTTCGAAGATCTCCTGACCGTAGTGCAGCACCGGAGAGGCCGGGTCGATCAGCAGCGGCCCGTAGGGGCGGATCTCGCCGCGCTGCCAGCCGCCCGACTTGGTCCAGCGTACGTGTACCATGTGGTCGGTGAAGTAGCGGCCGAAGCCCGGGTTGGCAAGAATCTCGTTGCGCAGAGCGGCATCGAGCGGGTTGGAGGAAAGATGGGCTTCGAAACCTGAGGTGGACACTGCGACTTCTCCTGACAGTCCATGATGCCTGACGACGCGAGCAGGGCGGCAGGCGGTCGATGACTTCGGTTGGGGGCTGCCCGGTGGACGGGCAGCGGAACATTTAAATTAGCATGCAAATCGTTGGCTGCGAAGAGGGCGGCGGCGGTTATCTCTGGCGCCCGATTCCGCGCCTGTCCCGGCGCCTGCGAGTTTCAGCGCCTGCCTGCGGCGAGCTGATATTTTCCCGCGTGGCGCCGCCGCTCTCCACGGCCAAACTCCACAATGATCAGGCCTCCGGTGTGACCACCAGCTCGCTCTCGCGGTCCAGCAGATAGCGCGTCAGCAATCCTACCGGGCGGCCGCTGGCGCCTTTCTGCTTGCCGCTGTCCCAGCCGGTGCCGGCGATATCGAGATGCGCCCACGGATACTTGTCGGCGAAGCGTGACAGGAAGCAGGCGGCGGTAATGCTGCCGGCCGGACGCCCGCCGATGTTGGCGAGATCGGCGAAGTTGGAGTCCAGCTGCTGCTGGTAGTCGTCCCACAGCGGCATGTGCCAGGCGCGATCCCAGGAGGACTCACCCGCTTCGAGCAGGTCCAGCGCGAGGTCGTCGTCATTGGAGAACAGGCCGCTGGCATGATCGCCCAGTGCGATGACGCAGGCGCCGGTGAGGGTGGCGATATCGACGACGCTGGCCGGTTCGAAGCGCTCGGCGTAGGTCAGCGCGTCGCACAGCACCAGGCGACCTTCGGCGTCGGTGTTGAGAATCTCGACGGTCAGCCCCTTGAGCGTGGTGACGATATCGCCCGGCTTGATGGCGCGACCATCCGGCATGTTCTCGGCGCTGGCGACGATCGCGATCACGTTGAGCTTCGGCTTCAGTGCGATCACGCTTTTCATGGTGCCGAAGACGCTGGCGGCACCGCACATGTCGAACTTCATCTCGTCCATGCCGGCACCCGGCTTGAGCGAAATGCCGCCGGTATCGAAGGTGATGCCCTTGCCGACCAGAACGTGTGGCGACTCCTCGGCGTCGTCGGCACCCTGGTACTTCATCACGATCAGCTTGGAGGGTTCCGCACTGCCGCGACCCACGGCCAGCAATGAATGGGCACCAAGTGCTTCCAACGCGGCTTCGTCGAGAATTTCGACTGCCAGCGAGCCGGCGGATTCTCCTGCCAGCGTCTCGGCCTGATTGGCGAGGTACGTCGGGGTACAGATATTGCCGGGCAGGTTGCCCAGAGTACGGGCCAGATTGACGCCATCGCCCAGTGCCGCGCCGATGCGAGCCCCGGCCTTGGCGTTATCCGCCTGACTGGCATCGCTGACCAGCAGCTCGACATTGCGCAGCTGTGGCACCGGTGGCTGAGTCGACTTGCATTGAGTGAAGCGATAGACGGCTCGCGTGGCGGCTTCCAGCGTCATCTGCGCGTTCCAGGCCGCGTCGCGATCCTCGACCATGGCGTCCGTGAAAGCCGCGGCGGCACTGTCGACCGGCAGTTTGGCCAGCGCGGTGAAGGCGGCATCGAGCGACTTGCGCAGGGCACCTTCATTGAATGTATCCCGCTTGCCGAGCCCCACCAGCAGCAGACGCTCGGCGGCGAGACCCGGCGCGAACGGAATGAGCTGAACATTGGCGAGCTCCGGGGTGAAATCGCCGCGCTCGACCAGTTGCGCGATCAAGCGTTCGCTGGCGTCATCCAGCTTGGCGGCGGCGGATAGCAGGTCGCCATCCTCAAACAGCGGTACGACCAGACAGGCTGTTTCGACCTTGGCTGGATTGACGGTCAGTACGGAAAATTCCATGACATCTCCACACGACAGAGGCTTCATCCACACCACCGACATCTCACGAAGAGACAAGGGCGAGCGGTTTCTGGATAATGCTGGCACGTCGCCAGCCTCGAACGTTTCTCAGTGTACGCAAAGCGGTGCCGTATTGCATGGACCGGCAACCGGCGTCGATAGGAAGACAGGCCAGCAAGGAAGCCATTTCGGGAGACACTTTTGATTATTTTTCGTTATCTGACTCGCGAGATACTCACCACCATGGCCGCCGTTGCCGGCGTGCTGCTATTGGTGATCATGGGCAACCGCTTCATCAGCTACTTTACCGATGTGGCGCAAGGGGACTTTCCCGCCAGGCTGCTCGGCACCTTGATGCTGTATCAGTTGCCGAACTTCATGCAGTTACTGCTGCCGCTGGCATTCTTTCTGGCTATCCTGCTGGCATACGGGCAGCTCTATCTCAACAGCGAAATCACCGTGCTGGCGGCCTGTGGCGTCAGCCCGCGCAAGCTGTTGCATGTGGCATTATGGCCCGCCGCGGTCGTGGCCCTGCTGGTAGGTGTCTGCAGTCTATGGTTGACACCGGCCGGCCTGGTGCATAACGAGAGCATGCTGGATGATCAAAAGCAGAACGCCGATTTCAGTACACTGACGCCCGGACGTTTCCAGGAGCTTGGCGATCGTACGGCATACACCGAGTCGCTCGGCGACGACGCCAGCCGCATGCAGGACCTGTTCATCGCCGAACAGGAGGAGCAGGCCAACGGCCCGCCGAGACAGGTCATCACGCGTGCCCGTAGCGGTTACCAGGCGACCGACCCGGAGACGGGCAGCCGTTACCTGGTTCTCAAGGACGGTTACCGTTACAGCGTCGTGCCGGGCAGTGCGGCGAGTGACCGCCTGCAGTTCGAGACCTATGCCATTCGCCTCGCCGGCGCCGCTACGACGCCGCAATACGACGACGTCGAACTATTATCCACGCCTTCCCTGCTTGCCAGTGACGATCCGGAGGCCCGCGGGGCGCTTCAGTGGCGCGCCAGCCTGCCCTTGATGGTGCTGATCCTGACCCTGATCGCGCTTCCGCTGTCACGCGCCAATCCACGCCACGGGCGTTTTGCCAAGCTGCTGCCGTCGATCTTTCTGTACATCTGCTACATGAGCCTGCTGCTGGCGGCACAGAGCGCCATCGCCAGGGAGCAGTTGTCGGCGACGCTGGGGGTATGGCCGATCCATATCGCTTTTCTCGCGTTCGGTTTATGGCTGAACCGAGGCCGACGTCCACGCAGGAGACGTGTCCTATGAACCTTATCGACCGCTACACTGCGCGAAATGTGCTTGCCGCGATGTTGGTCGTTCAGGTCCTTCTGATGGGGCTGGATCTGGTGATCAACTACATTTCCGGGCTCGATGACGTGGAAAACCATTACGGTGCTTTCGAGGTGCTGTTGTACACCCTCATGCGGCTGCCGTGGCGCTTTTATCAATACGCACCGGTGGGTGTCCTGCTCGGCGGGTTGATCGGGCTGGGTGCGATGGCATCGAATAACGAGCTGACCACGATGCGCGCGGCGGGATGGTCGCTGGCACGCATCATCTGGGCGGTGATGAAGCCGCTCGGAGTGGTGATCCTGCTGACCATGGTGGTCGGCGAATACGTTGCACCGAGTACCGAGCAGTATGCCAAGTCATGGCGGGCGGAGCAGCGCCAAGGGGATAACGGCTTGGCTGAACAGGATGGCGGGTGGCAGCGTGAAGGCAACGATTTCTACCGATTCGCCTCGATGCGCTCCGATAATACCGTGATCGGCGTCCTACGCTACCATTTTGACGGCCAACGCCTGGAGAGTGCCCTGCATGCCGAGCGCGCCGTGCCGATGAAAGGCGGATGGCAGTTGCAGAACGTACAGGAGACCCATTTCGAGCCAGACCGTACCGTAACCGACACCTATGCCAGCGAGCCCTGGCGGACATCGCTCGATCCGAAACTACTCAAGCAGATCATCACCGACCAGGACAGTCAGTCGATCGCCGATCTGTGGCGCTATGGCCGCTATCTCAATGCTCAGGGCACCGACGCCACCGATACTTGGCTGTATTTCTGGCAGAAGCTGCTGCAGCCGCTGGTGCTGGCAGGGCTGATGCTGGTCGCTGCTTCGTTCGTGTTTGGACCGCTCAGAACCGCTGCCGCCGGCACGCGGGTCTTCTACGGCACCCTCGTCGGCTTGTCGTTCAAATACCTGCAGGACCTGCTTGGCCCAGCCTCGACGATCTTCGGTTTCTCGCCGATCTGGGCGGTACTGACGCCCACCCTGGCCTGTTTCCTGGTCGGGTTTTTCCTGCTCAGGAGAGCGGAATGAGGGTGGTAGCGTGTCATTCCCTGTAATTTCCCATCTCATTTAGCCTTGGCCAGCGAGTGCCACCTTGGGTGGTGGGCTCGCTGGACGCTTTCCTTAGCGGCATGCTGAACTTCCCTTGTGCCTGGAATTTTCATATTCCGTTGTGCCCGTCTGCGCTTATTCCGATATATTAAGAAAATATTAAAATTTTATTAAAGATGGCGAAGGGGCAGGGCAATGGCATTAGGCATCCAGCGGGGAGGTATGCAACGGTGCCGACCGCAGTTCCTGACTGCCCGCTTCGACGGGCCGGTAGCCTTCTCCAACTCGGGATGGCAGTGGTGGCTTGGCGAGGGGCAGGCACATCGGCCAGCGCAGACGATCGATCATCATTTTCATGCCGGCGCCGGGTCCGGCGTTACCCTGTTACGTGAGAAAGTCGCGAGGTCGCGCCGACTTTATTCTCTTGCGCCGCCGAGCTTGCCGGCAACACCGCGTCACTTCGTCAAGCAGATGGCGGTATCGCCGCGCAAGCGGCTGGGAGCGCTGCTGGGGTGCAGCAATGCACTGCTCGGGTTCAGCCACGGCACGGCGGAGCTCGCTCATAACCTGGCATTGCACGAGCGAACGGTGCATGGTGTCCGGACCTTGGCCTTTGGCGAGCGCTTCCGCCACGGCCTGCCCGTACAGCAGGTATTGCTGCAGGAGTATCTGCTCGGTTGGCAGCCGTTCAACGTCGTCTGGCAGGCGCATGAGCACGAGGCAACCCGACGCCACGCGCTACTGTCGAAGTTGATCGCCATGTTGGCGTCGTTGCGCGATACCGGCATCACTCATCTCGATCTTCATCCCGGCAATGTCATGGTATCGCCCGACCCGCTGGCACCGCTGCGCGCAATCGACTGCGGGCAGATGAGCATGGCGGACGATCCCGCCATCTCGGCGGCTATGCATCTTGGCGTGTTCCTGCATGAACTCAATGGCAAGCGTCTCTTGCCGTCACCGCAGCTAGAAGAGGGTGCCCGAACGCTGCTGTACCGTCTCGTAGGTGGCGAAGCCGAGTTTGCTGGCGCCGAGCGGCTGGTGTCGCTGCTCGTGCGCTATTCGAGCAAGAAGCCGTTCTCGAGACGTCGGCTGCTGCAGCGCAGACGAGAACGGCTCGATACCAGCATCATCGAGACGCGTCTGCAGGCCCTCTCCCATAGTCGCAGTCTTCCTGCCCAGGTTGCCCACGCATCGTCTATCGGCAGTCGGCAGGAGTTACGGCTTATTGCGTCTATCGAGGACGTGGTGACCATGGCGCCTTGAACCGATCAGGCCGCGCGTCCGAACAGCCCCTTGAGCCTCTTGGTAAACTGCTTGAGTGGGCGGCGTTCGTTGATGACCGCGATAAAGACCTTGCGGTAGTGCCCTGGCGGACAACTGATCTCGCGTACACCATGCCAGGAATTACCACGTCGGGTGAACAGCAAGCTGTAGTTGCCCATCGCATGGGATTCGGTAGCGCTGTCGAAATCCTCGAAGGCTGGCGCACTTTTGCTGTCGAAGCGGCCATTGTCATCGAGCACCACGGTTTGCCCGCCCCAGTCGGGCTGCCAGTCGTCTTCGCCATTGAAGTAGAAGATGTGCGAGCCCAGCTTTTCGCGGGCGTCACAGTGTGGCGAGACCGAACAGCTAGCCGGCGTGTAGTGCCAGTGAAAGCGCAAGCTGAAGGCCTGGGTGCCTAACATGCGTGCCATGAACTGCCGATAGTGCGGTCCGTGCAGTTCCTGCATGAAGGCTTGCCAGTGCGGCGACAGTTCTATGTCCGGCGAGTATTCCAGCGCCAGCCGGTCGTGGGGTTGCTGACCGTAACGACGCGTCTTGCCGAATATTTCCTCGAAGTGCTCGGCGGCGGGCAGGCTGTCGCGCAATGCCGCGTAGCCTTCCTCGGTCAGCAGACCCGCCGGGTTGGCCCATGGATAAGGGGAACGCTGCTGGAACGCCTTGGCATCCATGTGCTCCAGTGCGTCGACATCCAGATAACGCATGACATGTTCCTTCAATAATCACTGATGATCAGTTTCTGTCTGCTGGCGAATCAGCCATGAACTTGAACGTGCGGCCTCAGGATGCCAGGCGGCGCAACAGCGTCGCGGGTAAGCGCCTGGCCAGCGGTGAGCGTATCAGGCGCAGATAGGCGGCGGACCCGAGCTGGCGGCGTGCATGCCAGCACAGGTCTATCCAGCGTTCGGTCATGACCCGTGTCAGCGCCTCGGGCACATGGCGTCGGCTACGCCGGTTGGCGGCGTCGAGCCGAGCCAGCCACTGATCGGCCCAGCCGAGATATTCTTCGTTCAGCGCCGCGCCGAGTTTCTTGGGTCGCGCCAGCGCATAGTGACGATCGAGATCTGCCTCGCTCGGGACGAGTCCCGTCTCGATGAGCGCCCGGCGACAGATTTCACGCTTGCGCTCACGGCCCAGCGCATCGGTCTGCTTGGTGAAGCGTCCGCTGTGTTCGCGTCCGCAGACCAGGATGTCAGCGAGGTTGGCCATCCGCTGCGTGCGCGACAGTCGCTGGTGCAACTCGTAGTCCTGACAGCGCGGAAAATCCTCCCTGTAGCCATGCTCGCGCAAAATAGCCGTGCGCGCCATGATCGTACGGTTGGTCAGTGCGCAGTAGAACGCCAGGCTGGCGGCGACGTCATCGGCCGCCAAGGGCTGGCGCCGCACGCGCTTGAGACGCTGTCCCTGATCGTCCATGAAATCGCAGGCGCTGCCGACCTGCGCCAGCTCCGGATGGCGGTCCAGGGTCTCGACCTGGCGGGCGAGCCGATTCGGCCATGACTTGTCATCGCTATCGAGCAGGGCGATATATTCTCCACGCGCCAGCTCGAGGCCGCGGTTGCGGGTTGCCGGAATGCCCAGATTGCGCGCATTGCCCTCCACGCGCAGGCGTGGATCCCGGTAGCGGGATAGGACCTCGAGAGTGGCATCGGTCGAGCCGTCATCGACGATCAGCAGTTCGAAGTTCTCGAATGTCTGCGCCAGGATGCTGTCGACGGCCGTCGTGATGTAACGCTGGCGGTTATGTACCGGAATAAAGACCGTGACGCGCGGCGTGCTCATCGGCGCTCCCGCCAGTAGTGCTCGCCGGCGCGCAAGCGAATGCTTTCTACCGTGGCCTGCACCTCGTCGGCAATTTCGAGGCGCTGCCGGCCTGGCGTCGCATCGTCCACTATACTGATATCGTCAAGCAGGTTGCGCATGGCAAGTACCTTGTGCAGGCGCTCGGTATTGCGCGGTGCGGTTATCAGACCTAAGCCGAATGCACGGTCGTACAGTCGGCCTTTCCAGTCCTGCTGGCGATGGGTGCCGCGGGTTCCGGTCGCCTGTGTGCGCCCGTGCATGAACGCCTCAAACCGATGCCCGAGACGACTCCATGATGTCGGCGGCAATGCGAGCGGAAAGACATGCACCGGTTTTTTGGTCCGAATGGCTTCGGCCTGCATCGATACGCTGTCGCCTGACACGACGAATGCGTCGCACAAGGCCAGATAGGCCCGGTAGGGGTTGTCTGCACCGTCTTCGTGGTGCCAGGCGTAGCGATAACTGGGAACATCGATGCCAGCGAAAAAGGCGTCCGCCGCGTCGGGTGGCGTGCGCGGGCTGGTGGTGATCAGCAGTGACCCTCCGCGAGCCTTGGCCAGGCGACAGGCGGCCTGAGCCATCGCACGGGCAACGGTGGCATCGAAGTGCTGCGTCTTCGTTGCGCCGCCGACCAGCACGCCGATACGGGGCCGGGGAAGATCGTCGAAGCGCGCTTGCCAATCCGCGGCGGCCTGATCGAGCGCCGCAGGGTCGGGCGCGTTGAGAGGCAGGAGGTTATGGATGACATTGTCCCGTGCCGGCAGGCCATACTGAGGCGTGGTGATGATCAGATCGAACCAGTCCAATGGCGCGCGCGGGCGGCCGAGGAAAATCAGCTGCGTGCATCCTCCTGACTGCTGCTTGACCCAGCGTGCTGCGCCGACACTGCGCCGGCCCGTGCTCAGGATCAGATCCGGCCAGGGGGGCTCGAGACGATCGGACTGGGTCAGATCGATGTTGGCAAGAGATGGGCGGCTGAACAGCGCGGGTCTTGGCGCAGACGGTTTGAAGTTCAGCCGTTTTTCCTCGCTGGGCCAGCCCAGTCGCTGTGCAAGTAGTGACAGCTGCGCATTGTCACCGTGATGCCGGCCCAGCAACAGCCATACCCGTGGAACGCGACCATGCCCCTGGCGTGCGCCGCTCAGTCCGGACTGGACGCACTCTCTCATGCCGGTTCCCGTGCGCTGGATATCAAGATGCCAGACGAGATCGGGATAGGCCCCGCTGATGCGGCGCAGCTGTTCGCGCCACCAGTGGGTACGGTAGAACGGCTGATCGTCGACGCGCCGGGGATCGGGGAGCTGAATGCCGACATAGAGTAAACGGCGGGCGCGCTGAGCCAATTCTCCCATGAACCAATGGATGTCTTCGGCGGGAAGATGTTCGAGCACCCCTGTGACGGCGACACCATCGAAGGCGGCATCCACCGCAGCGTCGCGCTCAGGATGCCAGAGCTGGCTCGCTTCCAGATTGAGCGGCGAGGGCGGCGCGGTCTGCCGAGCGGGCCGGCACCATAACAGCGAGGCGGCGTCGCACTCGCTTGCCAGCTGTGCGGCGCGGGGGCTGCTGCGCAATGCTTCATCGGCGTTATCAGGTGTTTCGAGCGCTTGCAGCGCCTGCTCGAACCAGGGGCTTGGCGCCTGGCGGGAAAAGGGTCCGTAATACTGAGCATCCGCTTCCTGCTCCAGGCGGTGCCATAAATCGCCCAGCGCGTTGGGATGATAAGAGTAGATCCTCGGCGTCGGCTGCCAGGGCTGCTGGTGCAGCGCGGTATAGTGCAGCACATGGGTCCGGTTGTGTTCGTACTCCTCGTCGCGGGCGTTCCAGTGGCCGTCGAGTTCGCCCCACAGGCCGGGCTGTTCGGCCGGCGTGTCGGTCAGCGTCTTCTTGGCGGCCTGCCTGGCCTGATCGAGGTTCCACCACTGCGCCATGCGGGCGCAATCCATCACCATGACCGACGTGTCCTTGGCCGAGATGGCAAGATAGCCATGTTCGGCCATCGGCAGGTCGAACAGCACGGCGGGATCGGTGAAGTAGATCTGGTCGACGTCGTTATAGATGGCGCGCCCTTCGCGGCCGGCGAAATCGGGAATCGCGAAGCGGTAGTTGGTGAAGCCGGTGCGCCATGTCGACTGATCGAAGCCGGCGATATCCTTCATCAGGTAGATGCGGTATTCCCGTGCAGGATCGCGTACGCGTTCGACCGAATAGAAGAATATGCGCTGGGCTCTTACCTGGGCTTTCTCGGTGCCCAGGAAAATGCGCACCGGAGGACGCGGCGAGGGTGCTGAGGTCAACGCCGGCAGTATCACGCAGTGGGGCTGATGCGAGGTATCGGCGCGCTCGACTCGAATCGGTCGGGCGGCGATGGTCAAGGTCTCCTCGTTGAGACATGAAGCATTGCTTGTCAACGGAAAATCCCCTTCATTAAGCGCGCCTAAAGCGGTTTGTTGGCATGCTACACTACGATAAATCAAAAAGCAGCGTTGGCGCCGATTCGACCATGAGCCCGGTTTTTGCGTGACACAACAACTCCCCAGGATTGCCCTGCTATTGCCTTCGCTTGCTGCCGGTGGCGTAGGCCGTTCGATACTTCATCTGGCTGAAGCGTTTTGCGCTGCCGGCCATCCGGTGGATCTGGTGCTGTGTCGTGCCGAAGGCCCTTATCTATCGGCGATACCGGCAGGCGTCAACATCGTGACGCTACAGCCACGGAGCGGTCTAGTCACACGGCTGGAGCTCGTTCGCATGGACCCCGCCGGCCTCACTGCATTGGCGCGCCCGGTGCTGCTGACGCGGCGTCCGGCGCCTGTTCAGCCCTATCTGGCCGATCTGGCTCGTT